>JAJPKM010000051.1 GCA_021323735.1 Gammaproteobacteria bacterium | reverse complement strand
CCTTCAATTTCTGTGAGTGCCTCATCCGTACCTCGAATGTAACCATCCGAAGTACTTGGACCGCAAGAGCAGGAAAAAGTGTCACTCACTTACGCATTTCTCAATAACCTGAACCATTCGAGACCTGAACTATGCACGACTCTGCACTGCCCGTGACGGCCGGAATCAGTACCTATTCAGGTCCTACAACGGGTTCAGGTCCTACAACGGGTTCAGGTCTTACAACGGGCGCAGGTGTGTGCGGTAGTGCGCGCCGCGCTCGGCATAATTGGCCGCCACTTTGAGCAGATTTTCACGCTCCTCCGCGGTGAGCTCCCGAATCGCCTTGGCCGGCGCTCCGAGGATGAGGCAGCCGTCGGGGAAGGTCTTGCGCTCGGTGATGAGCGCGCCGGCGCCGACCAGACAGCCCTTGCCGATGACGGCGCCGTTCAGCACCACGGACTGTATTCCGATGAGCGACCCATCGCCCACCGAGCAGCCATGCAACATGGCCTGATGGCCGATCGAAACCTGGGTGCCGATCGACAGCGGGAAACCCGGGTCGGTATGCAGCACCGCCGAATCCTGAATGTTGCTGCCGGCACCTATGTGAATGAGCTCGTTATCCCCTCGCAGGGTCGCCCCGAACCACACGGTGGCATTGTCGGCGAGAATGACTTTGCCGAGCACCGTCGCAGTCGGCGCGACGTAGGCACTGGCGGCGATCACCGGTGAATCATCGCCCAATCGATAGACGGTCATACGCGCTCCCACCTGAAGAATGATTAGCCTATCATCCGCGGCCATGGACGAGAACGAAACGCAGAATTCATCGATCGAAGCTTTGCAAGTACCGGCGGGTCCGCCGCCCTCCAGCGTAGGCTTCCTGCTACGCGCATGGGCTTTGAAGGGCGGCGCACCGGTTCAATGGCGTCATTCGGTACCCCTGCTCGCGGGCTTGAGCGCGCTGTGGCTGCTGCTGTGGGTGGCGATCGATTGGTGGGATGCGCTTCCGGACCCGCAGATTCTGATCGCCGGTGTCCCCTTGTTAGCCTGGTATGCGCTGGCCATTCTGGCATTGGCCGCGCTGCTGCGCTGGCGATCCACACCGAAGCCCACTTTTGGAATGACGCTGTTGCTGTCCATCGGGTTGGTGCCGGTGCCGCTGTGTCTCGAGGCGGTCGCGGCGGACTACCTACCGCCCCTTGGGCTCTTGCTGCTGACGGTGGCCGCGGGGATTTACGCGCTGCTGTACTTCTCGCGCGGCTTGGCGACATTGACGGGTGAGCCGCAGCGCGCGGCCGCGTGGGCCGGCTTGGCCTTCCTCGTGGGATTCGTCTGGCTCACCGACGCGCTGGACGTGATCCCGGATGTCTGGGCGCCCGCGGAGGTCGAGGCCGCCGAAGACAATCACGACGCCCAGGCAGACGCGGAAACTTTATTGTTCGAGCAGCCCGAGCGCATCGATCGCGCCCTCGCGGCAGTCCACGGCGGCGCATCGTCCGGCCCCCAGGCATTCTTTCTCGGATTCGCCGGCGTCGGCGAACAACAGGTGTTCGCCCAGGAAATCGGCCTGGCATCACGTGTGCTGTCCGAGCGCTATGGGATGGAGGGCAGGGGTTTTTCATTGATCAACGATGCGCGCGACTTGGAACATGCACCGCTGGCTTCGGTGTCCGGTTTGCGATACGCGCTCCGTGGATTGGCGGGGCGAATGAACACCGATCGCGACGTGCTGTTCCTATCCATCTCCTCGCATGGCGGCCAGGATGCGGCTCTTGCCGTATCCAATGCGCAGCTTCCGCTCGATGACTTGACCGATGAGGACCTGGCTCGAGCCCTGAGCGACTCGGGTATCAAGTGGCGCGTGATCATCATTTCGGCTTGCTACGCAGGAGCCTTCATCGATGCGTTGAAGGACCCTCGGACCATCATCATTGCCGCGGCAGCCGCCGATCGCACCTCCTTCGGCTGCTCCAACGACCGCGATCTGACCTACTTCGGCGAGGCGTTCTACCGCGACGCCCTGCCCGAAGCCCACTCTCTGCGCGAGGCCTTCGACAAGGCCAGATCCGCGATCACGGCACGTGAACGCCGCGAACACGTCGATCCGTCGAGGCCGCAGGCCTATTTCGGCACGGAACTGGAGGCAAAACTCGCCTCGATGGACGCACGCGCGCCATAGTCTAGCCCTTACCGCTCATGCACTGCCCTGATAGGCTAGGGGGATGAACAAGCCTACTCACCGCACGGTTGAAGCCAACGGCATCCGCATTCACATCGCCGAACAGGGCAGCGGACCCCTGGTGCTGCTCTGCCATGGATTTCCCGAGTCCTGGTACTCGTGGCGTCATCAATTGGAGGCGTTGGCGCAGGCCGGATTCCATGCCGTCGCTCCCGACATGCGCGGCTACGGCAACACCGATCGCCCGGCGGACATCGGACGCTACACGCTGCTGCATCTGGTGGGCGACATGGTCGGCGTACTCGATGCGCTGGGCGAAAAACAAGCCGTCATCGCCGGGCATGACTGGGGCGCTCCCGTTGCCTGGCATGCCGCGCTCATGCGCCCCGATCGCTTCCGCGCGGTCATCGGACTGAGCGTCCCCTACCGGCCTCGCGGCAGCGTCGCGCCCACCAGCGTGATGCCCCAAAATGCCGATGCCAGCTTTTATCAGTTGTATTTCCAGGCACCGGGCGTGGCCGACACGGAACTCGAGGCCGATGCGCGGCTCTCGTTGCGCAAGATTTTGTATTCCGGGTCGGGCGATGTCCCCCGGCGCAACCCCGAGGGCTCTGGCTCCGGCGTCGGCATGGTGCCGCGCGCCGGCGGATTTTTGACTCGAATGCCGGATCCGCAGACGCTGCCGGCTTGGCTTACGACAGCGGACATCGATTTCTACGTGGAGCAATTCCGGCACTCAGGATTTAGCGGCGGACTGAATTGGTACCGCAACATCGACCGCAATTGGGAATTGATGGCGCCTTACGCCGGCGCGGCGGTCACGGTGCCCGCACTGTACATGGCCGGAGAGCTCGATCTGGTCGTTGCCTTCCCGCGCATGAAAGAGGTCATCGCAGATCTCGCACGCTTCGTGCCCCAGCTGCGCACCACCATCATGCTGCCGGGTTGCGGGCACTGGACGCAGCAGGAACGCCCGGCTGAGGTGAATAAAGCCATGATCGATTTCCTGCAGAGCTTGTAGACCGGAATTAGGGAATCGTAACGAGTTATGCATCAGGTGCGCTCTGTCACACTCGAATATGCGGCCAGTCCCCCCCGAGGTTGATTCATGATCCAGCCGAGCATTGCGGAACAGCCCGAGCAGCATCGGCTCAGCCGTTCGTTGAAAGGCCGTCATCTGGCCATGATTTCCATCGGCGGCATCATCGGCGCGGGCCTGTTCGTGGGCAGCAGCACGTCCATCGCCGCTGCCGGGCCCGCGGTTTTCATCAGCTACGCCGTCACGGGCCTGCTCATCCTTCTGGTGATGCGCATGCTGGGCGAAATGGCCACGGCGCTGCCCCATGTACGATCCTTCACCGAGTTCGCACGCTGCGGGCTGGGCGATGGCGCCGGCTTCGTCGTGGGATGGCTGTATTGGTATTTCTGGGTCATCGTCGTGCCGGTGGAAGCCATCGCCGGCGCGAAGATTCTGCAGCATTGGATGCCCTTCTCGCAGCTGCAGATCGGCCTGGGCTTGATGGCCGTCATGACCGGCGTCAACCTGATGTCCGCGCGCTCGTACGCCGAGTTCGAATTCTGGTTCGCGTCCATCAAAGTGGCGGCGATACTGGTGTTCATCGTAATCGCCGCTTCCTTTGCCCTCGGCTGGACGGCGCCCGGCGGGGCGACCTTTGCTAACCTCGTGAACCACGGCGGCTTCACGCCGCGCGGCTGGATCGCCGTCCTCGCCGCCGCGCCCACGGTGTTCTTTGCCATGACGGGTGCGGAAATCACCACCGTGGCAGCGGCAGAATCGGCACAGCCGGGGCGCGCCATCGCCAAGATGACCACTACCGTGATCTGGCGAATTTTGATTTTCTACGTGGTGTCGGCTTTCCTGATCGTGTCGGTCATACCGTGGAACACCGTCCGCTCCGGCGAGTCGCCGTTCACCTTGGCGCTCAATACCATGCATGTGCCGTGGGCAGGCACGATCATGAGCTTCATCATTCTGACCGCGGTGCTGTCCTGCCTGAATTCGGCGTTCTATGTCAGTTCGCGGGTGCTGTTCATCCTCGCCGAGCGGGGCGATGCACCGCAGTCTTTCATCAGATTGAACAAGCGCCGCGTTCCCGTGGTCTCCGTGCTGCTCGGCGCCACCGCGGGATTCTTAGGCATCTTCGCAGCCACCGAAGCGCCGCAGAAAGTATTCGATTTCCTGGTGAGTTCGTCCGGCGCCCTCATCGTGTTCATTTACATGACCACCGCAGCCGCGCAAATCGTCCTGCGCCGGCAACGTGAACGCCTGGGCGAGGCCCCGCCCCCGGTACGCATGTGGCTGTTCCCCTATTTGAGCTACGTCGCGATCGGCTGCATGGCAGCAGTGCTTATCGCCATGGCATTCACTCCAGGGCAGCAACAAGATTTCAAGTTCAGCTGCATCACCCTCGTGATCACGGTCCTGGCCTATCGGATCGTGCGCCGCCTGCGCCAACCACGCACGGCCCCCTCCGCCGCCTCTCCTTAGCCGCCGCGTTTTGAGCGGCGGTTAGAACTTATGCAACTAAGCTGCTGATGCGCGGCGATAACCTGCGGATCCGGCGCCCCGTTGGGGAATTCGTAGAAATTTCTCCAGTCGATTCAGCCGGTTGAGCGCCTTTATCATAGAAAAGTACGTTTTGACAAACGATAATAATCAAATCGTACCGTACAAAGAGTACCTGTCGCTCCCGCACGTTTTTGGCACGATGGAGCTCGAAGTTTAGGAGAATCTCGCGCCGGCAAGCCAGCCAACTCCCCCGCTGGTGCGATATCCCAGCGGCGTGGACCTCAAAATCCACGCCGTTTTTTCTTTCGAATACCTTCTACGCCGGCACTCTGCGCTGCGCCCAGCGCCCTTCCACCGCCGCACGCTGCACCTGCACCTTGCGTCCTGCACCTTTCGTCTGGAACCTCTGCACCTTGGGGCCTCGTCTTCATTCAAGCCCGCCCCTCGACTCAATGCGTCGGTGAGGAACTAATCACGCGTTGAAGTTTCCCATGATTACCTCGCAAGTCGGGGCATAGGGAGTCCCCTCGCAGCGACAGCGGCTTGCCATTCTCTCCCTGGTAGTGGCCACCCATGCGGTGTTGTTACTCATCGCGATGCGCTGGGTGACTCGCGTAGATCTTCGCCGCGAGGAATCGTTGGCCTTTCTGACGCTCCCAACATCGCGCCAGGACCCGTCATCGCAACTCCTTCCTCCAGGTCCCTCCCCTCGCCCGCGTAAGAATCATGCAGCGTCGCCTGACGCTCAGCCGAACACTCAGCTGATCGCGGCGCCCACCCCAAGTCAGCCGGCGAGCGTCAATGAACCGTCCACGCCGGTGGCGCCCGCGGCCATCGCGCCGGCCCCAATCGATTGGAGCGCCGAGGCCGAGCTGGCTCTCAAGCAGTACGCCGAATTGGCCCTGGCGGCCCCACCTCGAGCGCTTGACCGGCATGGCGCCGGCGCGGACCTAAATGGTGGCTTAGGTCCCGACCGCCCGGCCAAGCCGGAATTCGGCTGGGATCAAAACCAACTACACCGGGTCGAGGGCATCGACGGCGGCGGCATCCTCGTCCATATCAACGATCACTGCGTCTTCGTGTTGTTTCCATTTCCTTTCGCAGGGTGCGGTATCGGAAAAATTCCCGTGCGCGGCGATTTGTTCGAGCATCTGCACGACGTGCCGACACAAACGCCCAACGCGAAAAATTCGGCGCCGTGAACGTCGGCTACTTCAGATGATCTTTATCCAAAAGCACATGAGTCGCACCGTTTGGTGTGGCTCCGATGACCTCTATTCGCGAGTCGCTCGCTTGAAAGTTCTCAGTAAAAATTCCCAGACATAAGCCGTCTCCGCGCACAGACGGGTACAGGACCGCTTCCCAGTCGGCGTCACGCGCGAATCGGCCGAAGATTTGACTTGCGGCTGGTATGCCAAAAATTGTCGGTTCTTGGCGCCAGGATTTGGGCTCCAAGAGCAAGCGCCGACGCAGCTGATTGGCGGATCTTATAATCTCGCGTTGAGGTAGTCCTGCGCTGCGAAAGGCTGCCTTTGTCGGCGAAGAAACATTGAATTGCCGGATGATATCGGCAAACGCCTTTAGAGAACTTTCCTCCCTTAGATCCAGTACACGCTCAATTCGTCCATTGAGCAAGAATGTTGTGAACGACGAGTCGTGACGCAACGCAAGCTCACCAAGTGTTAGCGGGCCTACCTGGGCTGAGAGAAAATTGCCAAAATATTCTGCGTAGGCAGTTTCGACCGATTGCGCGACATACAGGCAAGGAAAAGCTTGGCCGCGGGCTCTATCGAGCGTTTCTCCTATGTTAAAACGCCCGCCGACCCCCTTAATGCTGCCGGCAGGAGACAGGGGACTCAAGGACCACTGGTAGTCGGTAACTCGAGACCAGCCATTTATTTCGAGTGAAACGCCGGGACTGGATCGCAACGCATCGCACAGCGCGTCGTATTTTGCCGCACGTAGTGCTTCGAGTTCAAAGTAGACCTTGTCGGCGAGCCGTTGGAGGAGATCACCGCCACGAGTCCAGTCGTCGAGCTGAGCTTCCGTGAAGGAGTCGAGAACTCTACCGCTCGACGGTCTCGGGACAGATGGAGGGCGTTGCTTGTTCTTTCTCATGAGCAACTTTCTAGCGCTGTGCGCAATCTTAGAAGGCCTGTTCGGGATCGTTGGATTTACGAACTTTTGGCTTCGGCCTCCCGTGCTTGCAGTACGAAACTAAGTAGGCGCTTATATTTCCCAAGTCGAATCATCGTTCTCGGCGAAATGTTGCCCAACATGGGATTGGCTATTTCAAACCAAAGGGCAACCTTTTGAGCATCGCCAGCGAAGAATTCAGCTACGAGGTTTGCAATGTTGGCGATCTCGCGCAGCCTCTCTGCGACAGGCTCGGGAATGTGCGCGTCGAAACGTACAGAGGATTTGGCGACTTGCGCGATCTTTCCTAAATCCGTCTTGCTCAGTTTTGTGAGTTCTGCGATACGCTTGTAGTCAGGACGACCATCGCGGTACAAGTGGAGGAGGTCCTCATTCGCGATATGACTGACGATCGGAGGCCTTGGGGTTCGAAGTGATTCAGCAGGCGAATTCATGAACACAATAATACCATGATCCGACCACGAATTAACCACGTTTTCTATGGACGGAGCGCCAACCCCTCGATTAATGCGCAGGCGCGGGCCACCGAGTCCATGGAGTCGATTCGCGCTGCATAATCAGCGCGCCGCTGCGCTGCCGCATCGTCCTCGAGGATGCTCTGGATGGCGCGTACTACCGGCCTCGCCCGATAGCGGCTCTGCGCAATGCTGCGGCCCAACCCGAGCTTTTCGATGCGCCAGCCGCTGTCGAACTGATCGTAGCCGTGGGGCACCACGAGATGCGGAACCCCCGCTTTGATGCCTTGGGCCAACGTGCCCACGCCGCCGTGGTAGACGAGCAGCGCGGCGCGCGGCAGCATGAGACTGAAGGGCAAATACCCGAAGACGCGGATGTTAGGCGGAAGCTGCTTCGGCACTTGCTCCGGATAATTGGTCACCAGCATGGCGCGCAGATCCATTTCCCGTGCAGCATCGACCGACTCCCTGAAGAAACGCTGCATGGTCGATCCTGCGGATCCCGGCGTGAAGATGAGAGGCGGCGCACCCGCTTGTAGAAACGCTTCCGCTTCGGCCAGCGGCGCCGTTTCACCACCGGCATCCCATAGGGGAAATCCCACGGCATGGGTATTGGGGGGCCAGTCAGGCTGTGGCGCGGCAAACCACTCCGGGAAAAAGGCAATCACCAATTGCGGCGAATGCATCCAGCGATGCATCACGCGGTCGACGGGTGTCAACCCAAGCCGGGCGCGAAGCTCATTCAACGGTGTCTTGAGCCTGCGATCCAGGACCACGGCGTCGATCAGCCGAAACAGTCCCTGCTTGAACCAGGTCGGGTGGGACGCGGATAGCCTGACGTTGCCCACCATTCCCTGATCGGCGAAAGTACGGATGACACTGGGCTGCAGGTGCACGGAAGCGCTGGGCACGCCCAGTTTCTCCTGTGCCACGCGGGCGCCGAAGGCCAGGCTGGAAAATGCCACGACGGTATTGGCGTCCGCATGCTTCTCGATCAATCGATAGATCTCGGCGATCGCCGGCACGATCACCTGCGCTATCACCTTGAAGCCCTTGCGCAAGTGCCAAACTTCCGGATTGGCGATGGCGGCATTCGCTTCCGCCGCGGTGCCCACGGGCAGAAATCCAATCCCCTGCGCCTCGATGAGCGTTTGAAAGATAGGGTTCGTGAGAATCGTAGCTCGGTGGCCGCGAGCCTTGAGCGCCACGCCCAGTGCAATGAATGGATGTACGTCGCCCGCACTTCCCAGGGTCGGCAACAACACGTGCAACGGGGGTATGCGATCACCGCTGCGCGCGCTCCCCGCCTGAGTTCGCTCGATCACCGTTCGAACTTGGTCGATAGAATGATCGATGAGTTCGTGCGCTCCACGCCATCCAGCGCACCGATGCGGTCGATGACTTGATCCATTTCGGCGACGGACGCCGCGGCCGCGATGGCGATGAGATCGACCTCACCGCTGACCGAGTGCAGCAGCCGCACCTGGGAGATGCCGCGCAACGCGGCAGTCACGGCACGTGCCTCTTTCGGACCCACCTTGATCATGACATGCGCGCGCACCGCACCCAGTCCATGCTCGGGCGCCAGGCGAACCGCATAGCCGGTGATGATCCCTTGCTTCTCGAGCCGCTCGATACGGCTTTGCACGCTGGTGCGCGACCGACCGACCAGGCGCGCCAGCATGGCGGTGGAGGCGCGGCCATTTTCCCGCAATGCCGAGATGAGCTTTTCGTCAATGGCATCCATGGCATTTTGCCTATCTAGTACTTCGAAACGCATGACTATACCGCAATAACGTCTGAAATGACCCTACCAATCGCAAGTTACCCTGGGCAAAAATGCACTCTCACCGTGGAGGCAGCATGAAAGACATCGTTATCGTCGGCGCGGGCAAAATCGGCTCGATGATTGCCGAGTTTCTGGGCGGTTCGGGCGACTACGCCGTCACCGTGGTGGATCGATCGCAGCATCAACTGGACCGGCTCGAAACTTCCGCGCCGCTCAAAAAAGCCGCGCTGGACATCACGCAAGGGGACGGTTTACACAAATTGCTCGCGGGCAAGTTTGCCGTGCTCTCCGCGGCACCCTACTACGCCACGCGCCGCATTGCCGAGGCGGCCAAGGCCGCCGGGGCCCACTACCTGGACTTGACCGAAGACGTGGCCAGCACCCGCGCGGTCAAGCAGTTGAGCTCGGGCGCGCGCACGGCATTCATCCCGCAATGCGGACTGGCGCCGGGCTTCATCACCATTGTCGCCAGCGACTTAGCCTCGCGATTCGACGAGCTTCACGATGTGCGCATGCGAGTCGGCGCGCTGCCGAAATTCCCGTCTAACGCGCTCAACTACAACCTGACCTGGAGCACCGACGGCGTCATCAATGAATATTGCGAACCCTGTGAGGCCATCGTCAACGGCCAGCTCAAAGAGACCCAGCCACTGGAAGAGTTGGAGGAGTTCTCGCTCGACGGCATCCTGTACGAAGCCTTCAATACCTCCGGCGGTCTCGGCACCCTGTGCGAAACCCTGGCCGGCAAGGTGCGCAATCTCAACTACCGCACCATCCGTTATCCCGGCCACGCCGCCATCATGAAGGCGCTGTTGAACGATCTGCGGCTGCGCGACCGGCGCGAACTGCTCAAGGACATTCTCGAGAACGCCGTGCCGATCACGCTGCAGGACGTGGTCATCGTCTTCGTCACCGTGAGCGGCATGCGTGCCGGGCAGCTCATGCAAGAGACCTATGCCCACAAGATCTACGCAGCATCCATCGGCGGCCGGGTACGCAGCGCCATTCAGCTCACCACCGCCGGCGGCATCTGCGCCGTGCTCGACATGCTGAGTGCCGGCGAGTTGCCGCAGGCCGGCCTCATCCGCCAAGAAGAAATCGGGCTGAAGCCCTTTCTGGCGAATCGCTTCGGCCGCGTCTACGCGATGGCGGTGCCGGCCGCGGCAAACGCGGCTTGAGGCCAGACTAGCGGCGCGTACCGATCAGGTCGCGGAAAACACGCAGCCGGATAAGCGCGGATCCGAGCTGCGCCGCAACCTTGGGCTCGCCATAATCATCGAGCCGCCTGCTTTTCCGAAGTATTGACTCCGAGCCATATGGCTCGCCCTATTCGATTGCATCGCATGATGTCTTGTGACACAATCCTTGCGTCACAAGGTATAAGGTTATGCTGTCAAAGATCGGGCATTTGGCTACATGTTTCATGGTAGGCACGATTACGTGCATAGGTATGCTTCCAATGGCGTACGCAGCCGATCAGCCCGACGGCGAGGTGGCTGGCCCGCGCCCGATCTCGTCTGTCGAGACCGAGAGTTTTGTCGACGGCGTCGTGGAAGACGCGATGCGCGTCGATCACGTTTCTGGCGCCGCGGTCGCCGTGGTTCAGAACGGTCGGGCGGTCCTGGTAAAAGGATATGGCGCGGCGTCACGCTCACCTTGGAGGAGAGTCACGCCAGATACGCCCTTTCGCATCGGTTCGACCACGAAAACTCTCACCTGGATCGCCCTCATGCGAGAAGTGGAGCGGGGTCAGATTCGGCTCGATGCGCCCGTCAACGACTATCTCCCGCCGAACGCACGATTTCCCAATGCCGGATTTCAACGACCCCTCTTGGTGCGCGACCTGATGAGTCATGCAACCGGGCTCGAAGATCTGGCGCTGGGCCACCTTGTGCCGAAAGTGCCCTCTGACATGCGCACTCTCGCCCGCTACGTGTCTGAGGAGCAGCCCCGGCGCGTGGCACCGCCCGGTCAGTTCGCAAGTTACTGCAACTATTGTGCTGTGCTTGCGGGCTACATCGTGGCGCGTATCGAAGGCGTCGACTACGAGACGGTGATCGAGCGTGACATCACGGGACCGCTCGGCATGACGTCAACCAGCCTGCGCGATCCTCGGCCCGCGTGGACCGGGATGCCGGCACCGATGCCGCCGAGCCTGGCGGCGGTCGCATCGGACGGGTTCGCCTGGGAAGATGGGGACTACAAGCGCCTCCCGGTCGAGTTGACCGGCCAAATTACTCCCGCCGGGGGTGCGTGGTCGAGCGCCGCCGACATGGCGCGGTACATGATGCTCATCCTCGGTGACGGCACGGTCGGGAGCACTGCGATATACGATAAGGCGACGGCCCAAGCATTTCAGACAGCGATCCTGAAAACAGACCCTGGCATCAACGGCTGGGCGCACGGATTTCAGATCTTGCCGATGCCCGGCGGCTTTACAGGATACGGCCACAACGGTGACACCATTCTGTTTCACTCGAACCTGATAACGGTTCCGCGCCTCAGTCTCGGCATCTTCGTCGTGGCCAATACCGACACGGGCTACAAGCTGGCGCGGCGGTTGCCAGAACTCCTCGTAGCGCACTTCTACGGCGGCGCCGAGTCGGCGACTAGCGCCGCCATGTCGGTAGATCAAAAAATGCTGGCTCCCTACACCGGTGTTTTCATACCTTCCCGTCGCGCCTTTCACGGCGTCGAGGGTTTCGTGGACCTGCTCCAAACATCGGCAATTTCCGCCGGCGCCGGTGGGCTTGTCACTGGATCAGATCCCGTGACGTGGATTCCGGAGGGTGCGGCCGGCCGCTTCCGCGAGAAGGACGGGGTGCATGTCATCAGTTTCGACTTCGAAGATGGCAAGCCCGTGCGCTGGTGCAACAGTTTCAATACCACTCAATATGAGAGGGCAAGTTGGTGGCAAAGGCCGGACCTTTTTGCGCTCGCTGCGGGCCTCGCGGTCATCTGTGCGCTCGCGAGCCTCGCCGGGATCTTCATGCGCCGTCGAGCACCGATCAGTACCGCAATTCAAGCCGCCTCCCTAGCAGTGCAGCGGCTAGCAGCCGTTGCATGGCTCGTTTCATTGAGTGGCTTCGGGATATGGGCCGCAAATGCTTCCAACAATTATGCGCTCATCGCGGGTTGGCCAGGGCCGTTCATAACGCTATTCGCTTGGGGCAGCGTGCTGGCCGCGATTCTCAGCGGCACCTGCTTGGCGCTGCTTCCCCCACTATGGCGTACCGACGGATGGAGCCATTGGCGCAAATTGCGCTATTCGATGGTCACCGCGGCCTTTTCCACTTTGGCGATTCTCGTTTTCATGAGGGGTGGTCTTGAAATTTGGTCGCTCTAAAGTTCAGTCCCAACCGACGGGTGCTTCATCCGTGGAAGCCCGTAAAGCTCAACTCTTACGGGGCCTGATGGAGATTGCGCTGTTGCATCTCCTCGGCGACGGTCCCGAGTATGGGCTCGAGATTCTCGAGCGCATGCGTCGCGATGCGGGCCTGAACGTGGCCGAAGGAACGATCTATCCTCTACTGCACCGTCTCGAAAAAGGGGGATCGATCAAGTCCGAATGGCGAGTCGACCCCGCCGGCGGCCGGCCACGCCGATACTACGCATTGACCAAGCTCGGTACCGACGAACGGCAGGCTCTGGTTGCCGAATGGCACCGGATAAGCGCTGCCATGAACGCCTTCTTGAGGGAATAAGCTATGGACGAGAAACCCGACGCCGTTCTGAAAACCTATTTGCGCCAACTGCGTTGGGGGCTGGCCCCACAGTCCGCTGGTGACCGCGACGATATTGTGGAAGAAACGCGTTTGCACATCCTCGCTCGCATCGAACAGGGGCAAACGCTTCAGGCCGTGCTTGCGAGCCTTGGACCGGCCGAAGTCTATGCCTCCCGATTCAATGACGAGATGGAAATTACCGGCGCGTTGGGAAGTGAGAAACCCGTCGCCGTATTGTTCGCGATATTGAGGCGCGCGCACCGAAGCCTGACCGCCGTGGCTGCCGTCGCCTCCGTGCTCGCACTATCCGTGTGCGCTCTTGCCTTCGTTGTGACGGCGGGTCTCAAGCCTTTCGATCCTGAGCACATCGGCCTTTGGCTTTCCTCGCATGGCAGCCTTTTGGTCGGCTCAATCAGCAACCCTACCGACCATCGGGAACTGCTCGGCGGTTGGATCTATCCAGTCGCGGCCATCATGGTGACGATTGCATGGTTGCTCGGCAGACTTGTGATGCTATGGACATTGCGCAAGATCGCGCGGAAATCTCACGTCTGATTCGCGCACCGACCTCAAACCCGCTAGCTCCGACCGATGAACGCCTCGGTGTCGGCCAACGTCGGGGCGCGCCCGCGCAGCAGGGTCGTCAGTGCCGCCACGGTGTCGGCGTGCGAGAGCTTGGGATACAGTTTCAAGGT
>JAJPKM010000010.1 GCA_021323735.1 Gammaproteobacteria bacterium | reverse complement strand
TTGCTTCGCTTATTTAGCACGAAATCCTCTGCATTCCGATTCGCGTTTTTAGTCCTTGACGCATGAAATTCCACTTGCCAATGCGGACCGCAGGCTGTTCGAAGAACAACTATATGTCCGACAAATTCGGCAAGCGAATCGCGTCAAAGACGTTGTATATCGCGCTCGACGTGGTGGCATGGTCCTGATTTCCTTGGAGGCCTGCGGCGTTTCTGTCGCGTAGCACTTTGAAGGGGAATTATACATGCCTGGGGAGCGCGGGTTGTACGCGGTGTCGCGGGAGAAGATGCGCACTCGACACTTCGCGTACCGCACCGAGCAGGCGTATCTGTATTGGATTCGGCGTTACGTCAACTTTCACCATCGGAAGCACCCACGAGAAATGGGGTCTTCGGACGTTGAGGCTTTCCTTACTCACCTGGCCGTGGATGAGCACGTAAGTGCGTCGACTCAGAATCAGTCTCTGCAAGCGCTGCTATTCCTGTATCGGCAGGTATTGGAGATTGACCTTCCGTGGCTCGAGAATGTCACGCGGGCTCGCCGGCCGAAGCGGTTGCCGGTGGTCCTTACTCCTGCGGAAGTCCGTTCTGTGCTGGCCGAACTTGATGGGCCGGCATGGTTGTTCGCGAATTTGCTGTATGGCAGCGGCTTGCGATTGATGGAGGCGCTGCGACTGCGTGTTAAGGATCTGCTGATCGATCGCGCAGCGCTCATTGTCCGTGACGCTAAAGGCGGCAAGGATCGCGTGACGGTCTTACCTGCTTCGGTCGTGGATCCGCTGCGCGTGCATCTCGCGAAATTGCACATTCGCTTCGAACAGCAACGCCGGGCGGGTGAGCCGGGTGCGTCGCTGCCGGAGGCGCTGGAGCGCAAATTTCCGGCCTTCGCGACCCAGTGGGGCTGGCAGTACATATTCCCGTCCGCCTCTCTGTGCCGGGATGTCTATACGGGAAACCCTACTCGACACCACATTCACGAGCGAGCCATGCAGCGTGCCGTGCAAGCGGCGGTCCGCAAGGCAGGCATTGCTCAGCCCGCGGGTTGTCATACATTCCGGCATTGCTTTGCAACGCACTTGCTGGAGGCGGGCTATGACATCCGCACGGTGCAAGAATTGCTTGGCCATGCCGATGTGCGTACGACGATGATTTACACCCACGTCCTGGGAAAGGGTGCGATGGGCGTGAAAAGTCCCCTGGACCGGCAGCCTTAGCAGCATTCGCTTTGATTTGCCCATGAATTCCCACGCGGTCGCTATATTGCCTTCCCGCGGCCCATTCCGCGACCTGCGGCTATTTCGGGATTCACCCTCTGCCGCTATACTGTCGCGCATCTTTTCCCCATTGATACCAGCGAGTTACCGTGTCCAAGTCAGCATCGTCAGATACGCAGTTCTTCAATTCCTTCAGCATGGTGCTCGGTATCCTTATCGCGTTTGCCATCGTGCTGTTCGCGGTGGCGCGCTCCATCGGCGCCGACCGTCAGGGGACGGCAGTCCTCGCGGAGCCGCTGCATCTGGCCAGCGTGCAGAAAAACATCGCGCCGTTTGCGCAAGTTGCGATCGCGGGGAAGGACAATTCGGCTTTGGCGGCCTTGAGTTCTCCGGCCGGTGCGGCGCCCGCCGTCAACGTGCCGGCCACCGGCGAGCAGGCGTTTACTCAAGTCTGCTCAGCCTGTCACTCGACCGGGGTCAATGGTGCGCCGAAAATGGGTGATCACGCGGCTTGGGGTCCTCGTATCGCTCAAGGCAAAGACGCCCTTTACAAAGATGCGATCGCGGGCAAGGGCAATATGCCGCCCAAGGGTGGAACGACCTGGCCGGATGCGGCCATTCGCATGGCCGTCGACTACATGGTGTCGCAGAACAAATAGCGGCATCAGCCCATGTGCGGCATCAGCCCATGTGCGGCATCAGCCCGCGCCCGGCGTCAGCTTGGCTTCGAGGTCCTTCAGCCGAGCTTCCAGCGCGGTGAGCTTGCCTTGGGTGCGCTCCAAAATCGCGGCCTGCACGTCGAAGTCCTGCCGGGTGACAAGATCGAGTTTGGCGAGCTGCGCCTGCAGCACGGCCTTGAAATTGCTCTCCAGGTCGCGCCCCACGGCACGCAGGGACTCAGGCACGGAGTCGGCCAGGCGTTTCGCTAGCTCGTCTAGGCCGTTTGTATTGATAAAGCTCATATTGCCTCCGTTGGGATCCAGGGGCGCAGGATCGCACTTGCTTATGGCACCGGCCACCCCTCGCTGCGCCACATAGGTGCGTCGCTGCGGCCGGCACACCGTAACCCATTGATTCATCAATAATCTAGCGCTGGCATGAATTCTGCTACTGCTAGGGATCAATGGGACGCGTTGCCGGGAGACGATTGGGTCTACGGGTGAACGGAAAAGCGGGAATGGGTGCATGAAACTGATCACCGCCATCATCAAGCCGTTCAAGCTGGATGATGTCCGTCAAGCGGTTGCGGACATCGGGATTCAAGGTGTGACGGTAACCGAAGTGCACGGCTACGGCGGCAATGCCGGGCGCACGGAAATCTATCGGGGCGCTGAGTATCGCGTGGATTTCCTGCCCAAGGCCAAAGTGGAGTTGGCGGTAGATGATTCGATCGCAGAGCAGGTGATGGAGGCGGTGTGCAATGTGGCGAGGACGGGCACTGCCGGGGATGGAAAAGTGTGGATATTCGAATTGGAGCAGGCGTTGCGGGTGCGAACCGGTGAAACCGGACCGGACGCCATTTGATCTAGGCCGTGCGTCACACGAGGCCTGATGTGTCGATTTAGGAGCAACGCGCCGGCAAGACCAGCCAACTCCCCCGTCGGTGCGATATTCCGGCGGCGCGGGTCTTTAACAGGGGCCCGTGCCGTTTTTTTGTATGGTCCCGACGCGAGATGCCTGGGGGCTTAATACATCAGAAGGGTATCAACGGGCCATTGCTGTGTCGCAGCAAGCAATCGCAGCAACTATCCTGGGGGGTTTCCGCTGCTAAACTGCGTATTCACGAACCGGAGCTTCGCTTGCATGAAAATGGTCATCGCCATCATCAAACCCTTCAAACTTGACGATGTGCGTGCCGCCCTGGCGGAAGTAGGAATTCAGGGCATTACCGTGACAGAGGTCAAAGGCTTTGGGCGCCAAAAGGGCCACACTGAGCTCTATCGAGGGGCAGAATACGTCGTTGATTTTCTGCCCAAAGTGAAGCTCGAACTGGCCGTGGATGACGAGCAAGTCGACCGGGTTGTAGAAGCCATTATTGAAACGGCGCGAACGGGTAAGATCGGTGACGGTAAGATTTTTGTTTCCGATCTTGGCCAGACGGTGAGAATTCGCACCGGCGAAGCTGGCTCGCGCGCGCTGTAGTCATCAAGCGAGGATTGGACGATGAAACGCCTTTTGGTTTGTGCCGCACTGATTGCTTGGTCAAGCCTGGCATCCGCAGTGGTTTACAAGTGGACCGATGCGCAGGGCAAGCTGCAGTATGGCGACCGGCCGCCGGATGGTGTGCACGCGGAAGTGGTCGAACTGTTGGGCACCCACGCACCCGTCGCTCGCAATACATCCACGCCTGCGCCGGCCTCGGCTCAGGCCGCAGCCAAGCCTGCGCCCAAGGACGCAGAGGACCGAAAAGCCATCGCTCAGGACGTGGCGCAGGTGAAAGACAAGCAGTGTACCGATGCGCAGGAGCGCTACAAGAAACTCATTGAAGGCCGGCGGCTCTACAAACCCGGTCCCAACGGCGAGCGCCAGTTCATGACCTCCGAGGAAATCGATACCGAGCGGCTCAACGCCAAGCGTGACGTGGACACGATTTGCAATAGCGCGACCTGACTTTGCTCAACCTGCGCCTGCAAGCACGACCTGTCACCGCAAGTTGTGATTCCTGCACAAGCTGACCGGCACCACGCTTCTTGCATCCTCTCCCTTGCGAGCCATCGCGGCTCTTGGGGAATATTCGGACTTTCCCCACCTTTAGCCTTTAGGATACGCACCGCGCCGGACAGGCGCCGACGGTTCCCGTCGGGCCGTCGCCTCCCGTGCGCTCGCTTTGCCGGGGAACGCGCAAAGCCTTAGGCTAGGAGCCTTCTTGAGTATTCCCGTGGCCGCAAGCGCGACGGATTTGACCAACGTTCTTTAAATTTTGATCTGAGGACATGCACATGCAAACGGGCTTCGTGGGATTGGGTGCCATGGGTGCACATATGGCACGCAACCTTCATCGCGCAGGACTACTGACCGGCGTTTGGAACCGCACTCGGGAGAAAGCCAAAGCACTGGCTGAGGAACTCAAGGTTCACTCCTTTGCCAATTTGGCGGAGCTCGCGGGCAATTGCGAGGCAGTGGTGATCTGCGTATCGGCCGACAAGGATTTGCGCGAGGTGGTTGCGGGCCTGGAGCCCGGATTGAGTCCGAACATGATCGTCATGGACTGTTCCACGGTGGGCAAGGACACCGTTCGCGACATCTACGCGCAGCTGGCGGCGCTCGGCGTCGGCTTCCTGGACTGTCCGGTCAGCGGCGGTGTGGAAGGGGCGAGAACGGCGTCGCTGGCCATCATGTGCGGCGGGGACGAGGCGGTGTTCAACCGCGCCCAACCGATTCTGGAGAAGCTCGGCAAGGCCGTGGCTCTCATGGGCGGTAGCGGTTCGGGACAGGCGACCAAAGCCACCAATCAGATCATGTGCGCCGGAATCATCCAGGCGGTGGGCGAAGCCATGGCGTTTGCCCACGAAGAAGGCGTTGACCTGAAAAAAGTGATCGAAGTTTTGGGCAAGGGCGCGGGCTCGAGCTGGTACTTCGTCAATCGCGCGCCTTTCATGGCGAACAACAGTTTTCCCGCGGGCTTTCGCGTGCGGCTGCATGACAAGGATTTGCGCATCTGCCGCGAGATGGCAGCCAAGCACGGGGGCGTGCTGCCGGTGGTCGAGTCGACCATCGATCAGTATGGAAAATTGATCGCGGAAGGACACGGCGATGAAGACATTTCGGCAATCTATCGCCTGAAATCCAAGCTATTCCCTCCCAAGCCCGAGTCGATGTGACGCCGACCCTACGCATCGCCACTCGCAAGAGCCAGCTGGCGCTGTGGCAGGCGGAGCATGTGTCATCCCTGCTGCGCGCGGCTCACCCCGGTCTTGCCGTCGAGTTGGTGCCGCTGGTGACGCAGGGCGACCGCATCCAGGATAGGACGTTGGCCGCCATCGGCGGCAAGGGTTTATTCATCAAGGAACTCGAAGTGGCGATCGAGGAGCTGCGCGCCGACGTCGCCGTGCACTCGATGAAGGACGTGCCTGCCGATCTTCCCGAACGGCTGGTCATCGGAGCGGTTTTGCCCCGTGCGGATCCGCGGGATGCCTTGGTGACGGCCTCGGGTATCGCGCGCTTCGAGGACTTGCCGCAAAACGCCGTCGTGGGCACATCGAGCCTGCGGCGGCAAGCCCAGCTGCGTGCCCTGCGCCCGGATCTGCGCATCGAGTCATTGCGCGGCAACGTGGATACGCGATTGCGCAAGCTCGAGGCAGGCGGCATGGACGCCATCGTTCTGGCGTGCGCCGGGCTGGTTCGTCTGGGCCTGGAGTCGCGCATCACGGCGCGGCTGGATACCAAGATCTGTCTGCCGGCCGTGACCCAGGGGGTGATCGGCATCGAGTGCCGGCGCAGCGACACGCGCACCATGGAGTTGCTGCACAGTCTCGACCACGAGCCCACCCGCAAGATCATGGAGGCCGAGCGCGCTTTCGCCGGGCGCTTGGGAGGAAGCTGCCAATCGCCCATCGCCGCTTATGCAGAACTTCACGCGGATCGAATCATGCTTGAAGGCTTGGTCGCTGAGCCGGACGGTTCATATCTCTGGAGGGACGCTGCGACCGGCGCCATCTGCAACGCGGCGGCGATAGGCCGTGAATTGGCCGATCGCATGCTGGCCGCGGGTGCGGGACCTCTACTAGAGCGATTGCGCGCGAGCTAGGAGCCTGCTTGAGTATTCCCCGTGGCCCCGGGCGAGACGGATTTGCGGATCGTCGAAGCGGAGCCGACGAAACTGAGCGGACGCGTTCCCCATGACGGCGCCCCTCGCAGGAGTTGGCGTGCTGGTGACCAGGCCCGAGTTGCAGGCGATGCCGCTGTGCCGCCTGCTGGAAGCCCAAGGCGCCAGCACCCTGCGCCTGCCGGCGGTGGAAATCAAAGCGCTGGGAGACAGGCGCGCGCTGGCGATGCGGCTCGGGGCTCTCGAGAGCTTTGACGTCATTATCTTCACCAGCGCGAATGCCGTGCGGTTCGGCGCTTCGTTTCTCGATCAGAAGCGCGACCTCACACTGGCTGCCATCGGCCCGGCCACCGCGCGTGCTCTGAATCAAGCAGGCTATCGGGTGGCCATACAGCCCCCGGAATCCTTCGATACCGAGGGTCTGCTCGAACACCCCAGGTTGGCGCATGTCGCGGGACACCGTGTCCTGTTGGTCAGGGGAGGCGACGGGCGGCAGATGCTCGTGCAGGAACTCGCACGCCGCGGCGCGACGGTGGTGTGCGCCGACGTGTACGAGCGTGCCCCGGCCGTTCCTGACGCAGCCGTCCTGGCGGTGGTGCAGAATCGACTTGCGGCCGGCGAGATTAATATCATCACGGCGACCAGCCTCGAGGTCGGACGCAATTTGTTGCAGCTGGCGACCCTTGAGTTGCGCAGCGAGTTCGAAAGGGTGCACTGGGTGGTTCCCGGCGAGCGCATCGCCTTAGGATTGCGCGAACTGGGTCTGCAGGCGCCGCTGCTGCAGGCGCGGTCGGCCGAAGATCAAGATTTGGTGGCGGCGCTCATCCGCTGGCGCACCAGCGTATCCTCCGCATAGTCGAATGAATCGCAGTACAGCCGTTCCATCGAAACCCCGCGCACCGCATAGGCGCCCTGCAGCGCCTCGATCATCGCCGGCGGCCCCGCGGCATACACCTCGTAGGATGCGAGATCGTCGATGCCCTCCAGAGCTGCCTCATGCACCCAGCCGGTGAGTCCGCGCCAGCCTGCACTCGCCTCTGATAGGACCGGTGCGTACTTCAAGCCAGCCGCGCGGCGGCTCAACGCGTCGATGGTGGTCTGCGCATACAGGTCGGTTTCGGCGCGCACTCCCCAGTAGAGCCGCATGTCCCGTTCGATGCCCTGGTCGATGACATGCCGCAGAATGCAGAGCAACGGGGCGATTCCCGTACCCCCGCCGATGAGCAGCATGGGCGGTGCCCGGCCGGCATGCGGGCGGTATGCGAACGTTCCCAACGGACCTTCGATCAGCAGCAGCGAGCCAAGCAGGTCGTGGAACAGCGGGTCCGTGAACTCTCCGCCGGGCACGTGCCGCACATGCAGCTCCAGCGGCCGCGAGTCATGCGGCGGCGATGCGATGGAGAAGCTGCGGCGCCGGTCGCCGGGCAGCAGGATGTCGATGTATTGCCCGGGCGCGAAGCGAAAATCCTCGGCAATCGGCAGGCGCAAGTACAAACCCATGACATCGGCCGACAGGCGCGCCCTGCGCTCGATGCGGCAGGGCAAGCGCCTTGGTGCACCGGAGTCGGCGGCGCGAATCTCGAAAGTCTCGAGCACTAGGTCGCTGCGTGCGCAGGCTTGGCACAACAGGATCAGGCCCTCGGCGACTTCGGCTGCGGAGAGGCCGAGCGGCGTCCCACGGGGATAGTGGATTTCACCGCGTACGAGCCGCGCCTTGCAGGCACCGCAATTGCCGCTTTGGCAGCTGTGCGGCAAGTTGAACGCAGCATCGCGTGCCGCATCGAGCAGCGGCTGATCGGCCGAGGCACCGAAGCTGCTGCCGGAATTGGCTAGACGAATGTGCACGGCATTTCACGCGGTGGCAGGAGCCAAACCTGATGCGCACGACGTCTCACGGCGGCAGGAGCCAACCCTCCGGAAATCTGTCGCAGATGCCTTCTAGGTGGGCGGCCGGCTGCGCTTGCTGTCGAGCCATTCGGCGATGGCTTCCCATTGCTTCCAATCGGACCACGCCAGATATTCGGGCAGTTCCAACACACCCATGCCCCTCGAATAAGCACGCACATAGTTTTGCGCCTCGCGCAACGCCCCGAGGTACGGGACCTTGAGCTTGGAGAGATACTGATCGAGTTCTTCGAACACCAGCGTATGCTCGCGCACCCGATTGGCGACCACCGCCAAACGCGCCTGCTTGCGCGACACCTTGCCGATTTCGAGCAATTCAGCCATGAAGTGGCCGCACGCCTTCATGTCGATGCTCGAGGGCAGCACCGGTACGATGATGGTCTCGGCGCGGCGCACCAGCTCATTGAGTTCGGTGCCGTGCACCCGAGCCGGGGCATCGATCACCAATACATCGGTATTGCGTGGAACGCTCCGCAACCCATCATCAAAAGCGGCGGCTCCGCTGATGGCGGGCAAATCCGCGGGCCGCATGGCGAGCCAATCGAGACTGGAGCGTTGTGGATCATAGTCCGCGATGCAGACGTTGTGCCCGTCGCGGGCGAAGAACACGGCGATGTTCGTGCTGAGCGTGCTCTTGCCGCACCCGCCCTTCGCATTCAAGACCATTACGTGACGCATAATCCCCCATCCTTGTTGGGCCGGTAAGGTAGAGCTTTCGATGCGCATTACGCAACCCCCGAGCGGAAAATTGCCGCATCGGCTATGCTTCCCGGCATGCGCATCGAGTTCCTCAAGATGCATGGTCTCGGCAACGATTTCCTGGTATTCGACGCCGCCGCCCTCGCCGCCGACGCTCACCTCGATGAACGGACGCTTCGCGCCCTGGCAGATCGCCACACCGGCGTGGGCTTCGATCAGGCGCTGATGCTGGAATCGCCCCGCGATGCCGCTGCCTGCGTCTTCTACCGTGTATTCAACTCCGACGGCATCGAGGTCGAGCAATGCGGCAATGGCGCTCGCTGTGTCGCCGCACTGATGTATGCGCGCGCGCCGGAGTTGGGCCGCGATCTCCTCATGGGCAGCCGCGGAGGCGCGGTGCGCGCACGCGTCCGCGACGATGGACTGGTGTCGGTGGACATGGGCATTCCGGCGTTCGCCGAGCCGCTGCGTTTTTCGCTGGACGTCGCGGGTCAGGAAGTCGCGATGTGCGGGTTATCGCTGGGCAACCCCCACGTGGTGCTGCAGGTGCCCGAGATCGACAGCGCCCCGGTCGCGCAGCTGGGGCCCGACATCGAGCGGCACCCGCACTTTCCGAACCGCACCAATGTGGGCTTCATGCAAATCGTCAGCCGCACGCATATCCGGCTGCGTGTGTTCGAACGCGGAGCGGGCGAAACCCTGGCCTGCGGCACCGGCGCGTGCGCGGCGGCCGCCCTCGGCCGGCGGCAGGGAGCTCTCGACGGCCAGGTGCGGGTGGACTTGCCGGGCGGCTCCGCCCTGGTTTCTTGGGAGGGACCGGGCCAGCACATCTGGCTTACCGGACCTGCGACCACGGTCTTCATAGGTTCTATCGATTTAACGCGATTCACGGGAGCCATACAATGACAACGAGTCACGCGCGCGGGATCAAACAGGATGTCCTCAATGACAGCAGTGTCGCGGACTATCTGCAAAACTTTCCGGATTTCTTCGAACGCAATTCGCAGCTGCTGACCAAGCTGCGCTTGCCGCATATGCGCGACGCCGCCGCCACGGTGAGCCTGGTCGAGCGCCAGGTGGAGGTGCTGCGCGAGCGCAATCAGTCGCTCGAGCGCAAGCTGAAGGAGTTGGTCGATGTGGCGCGCGCCAATGACACGCTGGCAGACCGCATACACCGCCTGAGCCAAAGACTGATTCGCACGCGGACCTTGCCGGAATCCATCGCCGCCATCGAGACTTCGCTGCGCGAGGATTTCGACGCGATGCATTCGGTCCTCGTGTTGTTCATCGAGGAAGCGCGTGCCCTGGAACCGGATATGGGCCGGTTTTTACGCGTCGCCACCGCGGCCGACGAGCAGATGAAGCCCTTCGAATCCCTGTTGACCTCGGGCAAACCTCGTTGCGGCCAGGTCCGCGATGCCCAGCGCGACTATTTGTTCGGAGGCGAGTCGGTTGCGATCGGCTCGGTGGCGCTCGCCCCGCTGGGCCGAGGCGGCGCGCTCGGCATTTTGGCGATCGGCGCCAGCGATGCGGAGCGCTTCCATCCCGGCATGAGCACCGAATTCCTGCTGCGCATCGGCGAATTAGTGACCTACGCCCTGACTCGCTGAAGGCAGTCAGTGCGCGGCCCCGAACGCGAGTGGATCGAGCGATTTCTGGCGCACTTGAAGTTCGAGCGGCGCATGAGCGATCACACGCTCGCGGCCTATCGCCATGATCTTTCCAGGCTGGCGGCATTCTGCGCTCGTCGGGATGTGCGGCGCTGGAGTGCATTGAATAATTTTCAAGTCCGCGCCTTTGCCGCCGGCGAACACACCGCCGGCATCGCTCCGCGCAGCATTCAGCGGCGCCTCTCGGCCGCGCGGTCCTTCTACGAATATCTCATGCGCGAAGGACAAACCAAGAACAATCCCGCGCTCGAGGTGCGCGCGCCTAAACCCAAGAAGCGTTTGCCGGCCACGTTGGATACGGACCAAATGGGCCGACTGCTGGACTTTCGCGTGGATGATTCTGTCTCGGCGCGCGACAAAGCGATGATGGAGCTGTTCTATTCCTCAGGCTTGAGGCTGAGCGAGCTGGTCGGACTCGACATAGCGGCCGTCGATCTTGCCGATCGGACGGTGCGCGTGCTCGGCAAAGGACATAAGACGCGGATCGTCCCCATCGGCCGCCACGCCATCGATGCCTTGGAAAAATGGCTGGCCCAGCGCACGGCATGGGCGCCGAACAAGCCGGGTGTCGCCGCTCGGCCGGAAGGTCCCCTATTTGTCGGAAAAACGGGTCGGCCTCTGTCGGTCAGAGCGGTACAGCTGCGGGTGAGCACCTGGGCACGCCGCCAGGGCCTCTCGATGCACGTGCACCCGCACATGTTCCGCCATTCCTTTGCCACTCACCTGCTGGAATCCAGCGGCGACTTGCGCGGCGTGCAGGAACTGCTGGGTCACGCCGCCATCAGCACCACACAGGTGTACACGCACCTGGATTTTCAGCATCTCGCAAGCGTCTACGATGAGGCTCACCCGCGCGCCCGGCGTCGACCCCGCCCGGCTTGAAACCGCCGCGAACGACCCCACCGTACCAGGAACCCATGAATCACGATCCCGATCGCATCTATGGCACCACCATCTTGGCGGTGCGCCGGAACGGCCGCGTTGCGGTCGGCGGCGATGGACAAGTGACGCTGGGACAAAGCGTGATGAAATCCAACGCCCGCAAGGTCCGCCGCCTGTATGGCGGCAAAGTGCTGGCCGGCTTTGCCGGCGGCACGGCGGATGCCTTCACCCTATTCGAGCGCTTTGAGGGCAAGCTGGAGAAATTCGGCAATCTGACCCGCGCGGCCATTGAGCTGGCCAAGGATTGGCGCAGTGACCGCAATCTGCGGCGGCTGGAAGCCCTGCTGTGCGTGGCGGACACCGAAAGCACCTACGTCATTTCGGGCACCGGCGATGTGATCGAGCCGGAGTATGATTTGATCGCCATCGGTTCCGGCGGTGGCTTTGCGCAAGCCGCCGCGCTGGCCTTCATGCAAGGCGACTTGGGCGCGCGCGACATCGTTGAACGATCGCTGAATATCGCGGCGGACATCTGCATTTACACGAATCGCAATCTGACGATCGAAGAACTCTAGTGAGAAGAAGCTCCTGATGTCGCAGATGACGCCGCGGGAAATCGTCGAGGAACTCGACAAGCACATCGTCGGCCAAAAGGCTGCGAAACGTGCGGTGGCGATTGCGCTGCGCAATCGCTGGCGGCGGCAGCAGGTCGCAGAAACCCTGCGCCCGGAAATCACCCCGAAAAACATCCTGATGATCGGCCCCACCGGCGTGGGCAAGACCGAGATCGCCCGCAGACTGGCAAGGCTCGCCAAGGCGCCGTTCATCAAGGTCGAGGCCACGAAATTCACCGAAGTGGGCTACGTCGGCCGTGAAGTCGACTCGATCGTCCGCGATCTTGTCGAGATCTCCGTGAAAATGACCCGGGAAGAGGAAATGGCGAAGGTGCGCCATCGGGCTGCCGACAGCGCCGAGGACCGGGTGCTGGACATCCTGTTGCCCCGCGCCCAGGCGGGATTTACCGCCGACACCGGCGCGAAGGACAACGACACGCGGCAGCGCTTTCGAAAAATGCTGCGCGAAGGCCAGCTGGACGATCGGGAGATCGAAATCGAAGTCCGCTCCCTGCCGGTCGGCGTGGAAATCATGGCCCCTCCGGGCATGGAGGAAATGACCCAGCAATTGCAGGGCATGTTCCAGAATCTGGGGGGCGGGCGCACGCGGCCGCGCAAACTCAAGATCAAGGAGGCATTGAAGCTCTTGGTGGACGAGGAAGCGGCCAAGATGATCAACGAGGAAGAGTTGAAGCTGCGTGCGGTCGAGAATGCCGAGCAGAACGGCATCGTGTTCATCGACGAAATCGACAAGATCGCGCGCCGCCAGGAAACCATGGGTGCGGACGTGTCGCGCGAGGGTGTGCAGCGCGACCTGCTGCCCTTGGTGGAAGGCTGCACCGTGAACACCAAGTACGGCACCGTCAAGACGGATCATGTGCTGTTCATCGCGTCCGGCGCATTTCATATGTCGAAGCCGTCGGACCTGATCCCTGAATTGCAGGGCCGGCTGCCCATTCGAGTGGAACTCGAACCCCTGGTGGTGGGGGATTTCGTCCGCATCCTGACCGAGCCGGACGCATCGTTGTGCCGGCAGTACTGCGCGCTGATGGCCACCGAAGGGGTGACCCTGGAGTTCGCGGATTCCGGCGTGCAGCGGCTCGCCGAAGTGGCTTTCGAAGTCAACGAGCGCACGGAAAATATCGGCGCGCGGCGGTTGCATACGGTGATGGAGCGCCTGCTCGAGAACGTGTCCTTCGATGCCGCCGATCGCAACGGCTCGAGCGTGCTCATCAATCGCGAGTACGTCGAGGGCAATTTGGGAGAATTGGCCAAGGATCAGGATTTGTCGCGGTACATCCTGTGAACACCGCCCATGCGCCGCAACCCACGGACATCAAGCTGCGCACCGGTTCAAGGCTGCTCGAAGTGCACTTCGACGACGGGTCTCATTTCGAACTACCCTTCGAGTACTTGCGGGTTTTTTCCCCCTCCGCGGAGGTCCGAGGCCATGGCGGCGGCGAGGGCACGCTGCAGCTCGGCAAGGAGAATGTGGCCGTCAGCCGCGTAGAGCCTGTCGGAAATTATGCCCTGCGCCTGTTCTTCGACGACGGCCACAACACCGGCCTCTACTCCTGGAGCGTCCTGTACCAGCTGGGCCGGGACCTGAAGGCGAATTGGGCCCGCTACCTTGAGCGTTGCGCGGAACACCGCGAATCCAAACCCTAGCCTGCGCCGTGGCGCCGCTAGGTGGGTGCGCCAGTCGGCTACAATGTCCCCTTAGGATTTTAGGGAACCCCATGGCTGACCCCGATCGCACCGTAGATTTTGGCTTCGAAAAGGTGGCGGTGGCCGACAAGGCAGCTCGCGTGCGCTCGGTCTTCGCTTCCGTGGCCGGCCATTACGACGTCATGAACGATTTGATGTCGTTCGGCGCGCATCGCCTCTGGAAGCACTTCACCCTGTCCTTGACCGGATTGCGTCCCGGCCAGGGCGCCTTGGACGTGGCCGGGGGCACCGGAGACCTCGCTGCCGGATTGCTCGAGCAAGTCGGCAAGGGAGGGCGGGTGGTGCTGTCCGATGTGAATCCGGCCATGCTGGACATCGGCCGTGATCGCCTGCTCGATGCGGGCCATGTGGGCAACGTGGAGTGCATCGTCGCCGATGCCGAGCGGCTGCCCTTCGAGGATAACGCCTTCGATTGCGTGACCATCGGCTTCGGTCTGCGCAATGTCACCGACAAGGCCGCTGCGCTCAAATCCATGTATCGCGTGCTCAAGCCGGGCGGCCAGCTGTTGGTCTTGGAGTTCTCCACGCCGGTGGCTCCGGGCCTGAAACCGCTTTACGACGCGTACTCGTTCAAAGTGCTGCCGCTCCTGGGAAGGCTGGTCGCGCGCGACGCCGACGCCTACCGCTACCTGGCGGAATCCATCCGCATGCATCCCGATCAAGAGACCCTGCTCGATATGCTGCGGCAAGCAGGCTTCGCGCAAGTGCGTTACCACAACTTGAGCGGCGGCATCGTCGCCGTACATCGCGGCTACAAAATCTGATGCCCGCCACCTCTGCCTGGTTGGCTTCGGCCGAAGCCGCCTTCAATCGAAACATCGCCTCATCGACCCAAGCGGCGTCGCTCACCCGGCGCCTCGAGGGCACCAGCCTGCAGGTCGACGTCGACGGTATCACCCGCGTGCGGGCCTCGTGCTTCGCCGGCCGTCTTGCATTGACCGGTGGCGATGACACGCCGGCGGATGCTCACATCTCGGGATCGGCGCCGGCGCTGCTGCAAATGCTCAAGGGTGGAGCATCTTCCGTCCAAGCGCGAGCCGCGGTGGGGATTCGAGGCGACGCCGAAATCGCCAACTTGTATCGCGAACTGTTCACGGCCGCGCGTCCGGATTTGGAGGAAGAACTGTCGCGCTGGGTGGGCGATCTGCCGGCGCGCCATCTGTCCCAATTGGCCAAGAGCGTGAGGGCTTGGGCGCGGCGCGCAAGGCGCACCGCCGGCGAGAACATTGCCGAATACCTGCAAGAGGAAGGCCGCGATCTGGCCACGAAGACCGAGGTCGAGGAGTTCCTGCGCGGCGTCGAGGGTCTGCGCGAAGGCGTCGATCGCCTCGAGGCACGTTTCAGGAACATCGAGCAGCGCCTGAAGGACACGCCCTGATGCGCCCGCGGGTGCTTTTGCGGCTGCTTCGGATACAGCGCGCACTGGTGCGGCATCGGCTCGATGAGTTCGTGCGCGCGACGCATATGTACCGCCCGCTGCGCTATTTGTATTTGTTCTCGCCTTGGACTTGGTTCCAGCGGCGTATCGGAGGTACGCGGGGGCAGCGGCTGCGTCTGGCCTTCGAGGAACTGGGCCCGATCTTCGTGAAGTTTGGTCAGGCCCTCTCGACACGCCGCGATCTGCTGCCGGTGGACATTGCCGATGAATTGGCGAAGCTGCAGGACAACGTGCCGCCGTTTTCCGGCGACATCGCCATCGCGATGATCGAAGGAACATTCGGCAAGCCCCTTCTCGAGTTATTTGCCGACTTCGACCCCAACCCTCTGGCCGCCGCCTCCATCGCGCAGGTGCATGCGGCGACATTGAAGAACGGCGCCGAGGTCGTCGTCAAAGTGCTGCGTCCGGGGATGCGCGAGATCATCGACCTGGACCTCGATGTGCTGGATGCGCTCGCCGAACTTGCCGACGAGTATTGGGTCGAAGCGCGGCGGGTCAGGCCGATCGAGGTGGTACGCGAATACCGCAAGACGGTGACCGATGAGCTGGACTTGATGCGCGAAGCGGGCAACGCCGCCCAGCTGAAACGCAATTTTGCCGGCTCATCGCTGCTCTACGTCCCGCAAATCCATTGGGACTATTGCCGCCAGAATGTCATGGTCATGGAGCGCATCCACGGGGTCATCGTCAGCCAGATCGAGGAGCTCAAGGCCCGCGGCACCGACATTGCCAAACTCGCCGAGAACGGCGTCGAGATATTCTTCACGCAGGTGTTCCGCGACAATTTCTTCCATGCCGATATGCATCCCGGCAATATCTTCGTTCAGATCGACGACCCGAAAAATCCGCGCTACGCGGCGATCGATTTCGGCATCGTCGGCACCTTGCAGCCCCGGGACCAGCACTATCTTGCCGAAAACTTCATGGCTTTCTTCAACCGCGATTACGGCCGGATTGCCCGGCTGCATATCGAGAGCGGCTGGGTGCCCAAGGGCACACGGGTCGATGAACTGGAGTCGGCGGTGCGCACCGTGTGCGAGCCCATCTACAACAAACCGTTGAAGGAGATCTCCTTCGCGCAGGTGTTGCTGCGGCTGTTCGAAACCGCTCGGCGTTTCGACATGCGCGTCCAGCCGCAGCTCATTCTGCTGCAAAAAACCCTGTTCAACATCGAAGGCTTGGGCAGACAGTTGTATCCCGAGCTCGACCTCTGGAAGACCGCACAGCCGGTGTTGCGCGAGTGGATGCGCCGGCGCACCCATCCACGCACCATCCTGAAGGAAGTTCGCACCCATTTGCCCGATGCGCTCATGACTCTGCGCCAGATACCGCAGATCTTGCAGGCCGCCGTACACGCGGCTGCGCAGGGCAGCGCACCCGCCGTCGATGTCAGGATGGCGGAATTGCGCACCGAGATCCGCTTCGCGGCCGCGCGGCGCGACACGGCGATAGCCGCGGGAGCGCTGTGGCTGTCCGGGTTGATTTGGCTGGCCCAAACCACGCAATACCCATGGTTTGGGGGCTTGCAGATGATCGCGGCCATCTTGCTGTTCGTGAGATTGAGGTCCTCGAGGCCACGAATCGAATGAGAATTCCCATCGAGGGTTCCACCTCCTATCGCGGCCGAAACTCCCGGCCAAATCTGCCGGTGCTCGCCCTGTTCGTGGTGCTGGCGCTCTGCGTCGGCGCACTGGGCGCGGTGTTTTCGCCGGGCGTGTCGGTGCCGGCCGCTCATTGGTATGCCGGCTTGGCAAAGCCGACGTGGCTGCCCCCGCAACAATGGTTTGCGCCGATATGGGCGGCTCTCTATGTACTGATGGGCATGGGCGCGTGGCTGATCTGGCGCGAGCGCTATCATCGAGGCCGCAGCACGGCGATCACCGCCTATGCGGTCCAGCTGCTGCTCAATGCTTCGTGGCCCCCGGTGTTCTTTGGCTTGAAGAACGTCGACGCGGGCCTGTTCGACATCGTTGCCCTGTGGTTGGCCGTCGGTTGGACAGTGCGTGAATTCGCGCGCGTACGGAGCGCCGCCGCGGTCGTTCTGGTACCGTATTTTCTCTGGGTGAGTTTCACCGCCGCGGTGAATCTCGCCATTTGGAAGTTGAATCCTTGAATGTCCTTAAGAATAAGGTTACGTGCGGGTAGCCGTCTTGCCGCCATCGTCATGGGAGTAGCCACATCATGCCGATAGAATCAGTCCGCCGCTTCCACTCGCCGCACCACACGGCGCCGCGCACGCATCTGCTGTCGAACGGCCGCTATTCAGTGATGCTGACCGCGGCCGGCTCCGGATACAGCCGCTGGCGCGACGTGGCGCTGACCCGTTGGCGTGAAGACCCTACCTGCGATCCTTGGGGCTACTACATATTCTTGCGCGACGTCTTCAACGGCCAGGTCTGGTCCGCGGGCTACCAGCCCATCGGGCGGGAATCGGAACAGTATGAGGTGGAGTTCTTCGAGGATCGCGCGCAGATCCGCCGGAAAGATGGACCGATCCGCACCATCATGGAAGTCCTGGTGTCGAGCGAAGAGGACGCCGAAGTACGGCACCTGTCGCTGACCAACGAAGGCCCAGACGCGAGAGAGATCGAACTGACCTCCTATGCCGAGGTGGTATTGAGTCCGCCGGCCGCGGATTCGGCGCATCCGGCGTTTTCGAAAATGTTCGTCCAGACGGAGTTCGTGGCGGCGAGCGAAGCGCTGCTGGCGACGCGACGGCCGCGGGATGCCGGTCAAGAGCAACCGTGGATGGTGCACTTCAGCTCCCTGGAAGGCGAAGCGGTCGGAAGCCTGGAGTTCGAGTCGGACCGGGCGCGTTTCATCGGCAGAGGACATGACGTGCGCACCGCCGTCGCCGTCGAGGCGAAGCACCTGTCCAACACGGCAGGCACCGTGCTCGATCCGGTGATGTCGCTGCGGCGCCGGGTGCGCATCGATCCCGGCGAGACCGTCCACATCGCGTTTTGGACCGGCATCGCCGCAAGCCGTGCACAGGCACTCCGCCTGGTCGGCAAGTTGGGCAATGAGGCGGCGTTTCGGCAGACCAAGACGCAGTCGCATGACTGGGCTTCGCGGCAGCTTCGCGAGCTGGGCGTCGACGCCGAGGACTGGCAGCTGTTTCAAGAGCTCGCCGGGCGGGTCCTGTATGCCGATCCCTGGTTGCGCGCGCCGAGGGAATTGCTCGACGGTAACCGCTTGGGCCAGCCGGCCCTGTGGGGACACGGCGTTTCGGGCGACCTGCCCATCGTGCTGGCGGTGGTCACTACCGAAGCCGACATCGCAATCGTCAGCCAGCTGCTGCGCGCACATGCCTATTGGCGATCGAAGTACCTGGCGGTCGATCTGCTGATTCTGAACGCCGCGAGCGAAGGCGCGGTGGCGGCCGTTCAAGCCGCCCTGGACGCTGTGCTCAAACCCTCCGGCGAGACGCAGAGTGCGGGAGCTCCGGGCCGCGGGGCCGTGATCGCCTTGCGCGCCGATGCCTTGACCAAGGAGCATCGCAATTTTCTAGAGATCGCGGCGCGTGCGGTAATTCATGCCGCCCGTGGGCCGCTCCGCCGGCAGCTCACCCGGCCTCCCGAGCGGGAACCGGTCGCGCGCCTGCGCCGTGAGCACGGCGCCGAGGAGCCGCGCACCCAGCGACCGCAAATCGGCCCGGCGCTCGAATACTTCAACGGACTTGGCGGCTTCGATGCCGGCACGCGCGAGTATGTGGTGCTGCTGGATGACGGACAATGGACACCTGCACCCTGGGTCAATGTCATTGCCAACCCGCAGTTCGGCTGTCTCGTGTCCGCGGACGGTGCGGGCAGCACCTGGGCGCTGAACGCGCAACAGAACCAGATCACGCCCTGGTCCAATGATCCGGTGAGCAATACGCCCGCGGAGGCGATTTACCTTCGCGACGAGGACTCGGGAGAGCTTTGGAGCGCGACACCCTTGCCCATTCGCCAGTCCTCGTCGGTGTATGTCGTTCGCCATGGCTTCGGTTACTCGAGCACCGAGCACACTTCCCGCGGCATTTCATTGACCCTGACCCAATTCGTACCGCTCGAGGACCCGATCAAGGTTTCCCGGCTGCGTATCCTCAATACCTCGGATCGCCCGAGGCAGCTGTCGGTCACACACTACGTGGACTGGGTGCTCGGCAATCAGAACAACCGCGCGGCGCCTTTCGTCATCACCGCGCACGACCCGAAGACTGGCGCCCTGCTCGCCCGCAACCCCTGGACGGCGGATTTTCAGTCGCAGGTCGCATTCATGGACATGGCAGGCCGGCAGCAAAGCTTCACCGCCGATCGCACCGAGTTCATCGGGCGCCATGGTTCGCTCGCCGAGCCGGCCGCCCTCCTCGCGCCCCAAGCCTTGGCCGGTCGAGTCGGCGGAGGTCTTGACCCCTGCGGCGCGATGCAGACCAAACTCGAGCTGAAACCGGGAGAAATCCTCGAGCTCGGGCTGTTCGTCGGCGAGGAAAGTTCGAACGAAAAAGCCCAGGCGCTGATCGAACGCTATCGCGGCGTGGATCTGGAGGACACCCTCAAAGCGGTGAGGGATTTCTGGGATCGCACTCTGGATGTCATTCAGGTCAAGACGCCCGATCGACCCTTCGACATCATGGCGAATGGCTGGCTGCAGTATCAGGCGCTGGCATGCCGCGTTTGGGGGCGCACCGCGTTTTATCAATCGAGCGGCGCCTATGGCTATCGCGATCAGCTCCAAGACGTGATGGCGTTGTGCGTATCCGCGCCCGCGATTACCCGGGAACACATCTTGCGGGCGGCCGCGCGGCAGTTCATCGAAGGGGACGTTCAGCATTGGTGGCTGCCCACCTCGGGCCAGGGAATCAGGAACCGGGTTTCGGATAGCCGGATCTGGCTTCCCTTCGTCGTGGCACATTATCTTGAGGTCACCGGCGATGCCGGCGTTCTCGACGAGCAGGTGCCCTTCCTGGGGGGCAACCCCTTGGCACCTCAGGAACTCGAGAGTTTCTCGGCTCCGCCCGCGGCCGCTCCGGCGGCGCTGTTCGAGCACTGCGTTCGCGCGCTGGATTCGAGCCTGCGAGTTGGCGCCCACGGGCTGCCGCTGTTCGGGACCGGTGATTGGAACGACGGCATGAACCGGGTGGGTATTCTGGGAAAGGGCGAGAGTGTGTGGCTGGGGTGGTTCCTGCACGCCGCCTTGATGCGCTTTGCACCCATCGCGGAGGCCCGCGGCGCGGCCGACAAAGCCATCGGCTGGCGCCAGCACGCATCCGCGCTGCGACAGGCCATCGAGCGCGAGGCATGGGACGGGGACTGGTATCGGCGCGGCTATTACGACGACGGCGCGGTCTTAGGATCGGTGTCGAGCGATGAATGCCGGATCGACTCCATCGCGCAATCCTGGGCGGTAATCTCCGGTGCGGCCGAACGCGGCCGCGCGCTTCGCGCCATGTCCGCCGTCGACACCCAACTGGTCAGCCGCAGCGATGGGCTGGTGAAGTTGTTCGCGCCGCCGTTCGACCACACTTCCCACGACCCCGGCTATATCAAGGCGTACCCACCCGGTCTGCGCGAAAACGGCGGCCAGTACACGCACGCATCCCTGTGGACGACGCTGGCGTTTGCGCTTCTCGGGGACGGCGACCGTGCGGGTGAACTGTTCTCGCTGTTGAATCCGATCAATCACTCCAGTACCTGCGCCGACATCGACCGCTACAAAGTGGAGCCCTACGTGGTTTGCGCCGATGTTTATTCCGCCCCGGCGCACATCGGCCGCGGCGGCTGGACTTGGTATACCGGTTCGGCAGCCTGGATGTACCGCACCGCCGTGGAAGGCATCTTGGGTATTCATCTGCGGGCGGGCACCCTTCACGTCGACCCTTGCATACCGCGCGCCTGGGCGGGATTTGAATTTACCTACAAGTTCGGGTCTTCGCGCTATCGCATCACGGTCAAGAATCCCCGCGGCGTCAGTCGCGGAGTGGTCCAAGCCTCTCTCGACGGCAAGGACGTCGGCCGCACGCCATGTGCCATCGATCTCATCGATGATGGCCGACACCATGACGGCGAGATCACGCTGGGTTGACGCGGAATTTCTATTCGGCGGCGGATTTCGATTTGAGCGCACCCATCGCTTTGGCCATCAGGATTTTCGCCACGGCACTCGCCGGTACCAACTTCAGCAATCTCAACGCCAGCGCGGGGCGTGCCAATAAAAGCCCGCTTGCCAATGCTCCCAGGGTGCCTAAGCCCCGCCCGCTCAACAGTGTCCGCATGATGCGGCTGCGCGGAAATCCGCCCGTGCCTTCGCCCGGCATGCCACCGCGGCCCTTATCGCCCGGCGGCGGGTCGAGGATGGAGCGCAGTTCCTCGCGGGATTGCGCCAGCCTTGCGTGTATCAGGCTTCTGGCAGAGGCGTCGCGGTCGTCCATGAATCAATCCTCGTCCGAGGATAGTACACGCTCGAGAATGACGCGGTCTTCCTGCCATTCGCGCCGCACGTCGGTGAACAGCGCAGAGCGCTTGCGCGCCAGCCGGGAGCCATAGATGAGCGCGCCGATGGCGATGCATACGAAGCCGCCGCACATCCAGGCGATGGCGGCAACGCGATAAGCCGTATCCCAGGTATAGGCAATGACGCCGAGACACGCCATGAACAACGCAAACAGCACGCACACCGCGCCAATGGCCGATACCACCACTCGGGCGGCAAGCTCGCGCTGCGCCTTCGCCAGGTCCAGTCCGGCCAGCTCGACATAGGCACCGATATGGCGCATCAGCGCAGGGGCGGCTCTCGGCAGTGACCATAGCCCTCGCACGCGCGCCTAGAATCCTTAGAAACCCTTGGATCGGCGCGTCGCCAAAATACCCACCACGGCCCCGACCAGCGCTGCGATGCCGATCGCCTGCCAAGGACTTTCGCGAACATAGTCGTCCGCCGTGGCGGCCACGTCCTGTGCCTGGCGACGGAGGGTATCCGCGCTCTCGGAAAGACTTTGCTTCGTGGCATCCACGGCGCGCTGAACTTTGCTGCGCACGCGAACCACGTCGGCGTCCTTGAGGTCCGCGATACGTGCCATGAGGTCTTCAACATCCGCGATCAGATTCTTGATCTCGCTGGAGGCGGCGGCCTTGATATCCTGCACGCCGTCGCTCAGATCGTTCTTCACGCGGCGACCGGTGGCGCGAATTTGGTCAGCCGTATTGTCAAAGTTTGCTTCCATCGCGTTCTCCTGTGTGCGTCGGCCAGGCGGCCGCCCTTACCTATCGCGCGCACTATGCGGCGCAGCGCAGCCTTGGGGGCATCGGTTCGCCTCGGGCCCGGCTGTAGGATTAGCCTCACATTAGACCCAACGCGGATACGCGGCAACTTTATATGGAAATCCCCTGTCCGGAATTCAATCCCTGTCGCCTGTCGCGATCAATTCCTCGTCCCGAGATCAATGTTTCGAAAGATGCGCCTCACAGATTTCGTGCAGCACTTCCGGCAGGCGTCCGTAGTCGCGGGCCTTGTCCAAAAAGTGGGTTGCGCCGAGCGCAATCGCCGCATTCTTGTACTCCGGCAGATCATAGTTGGTCAGCACGATGATCCGCGGCTTCTGCTGCGCGGTCGCGAGCGCGCGCATCACCCCGAATCCCGTACCCTGCTTCAGATGCAGGTCCAGGATGATGACGTCGATGGCATCGCGCTTGACGGCCGCCAGTGCCGCCGCCTCGGTGTCGGCAGTCCCGATCAATTCTACGTCGGAAATTTGTCGGATGGCCTCGGTAAGCCGTTCGGTCAGGACTTTGGAGTCTTCGACCAGCAATACCCGCAATGAGCGAACCATCAACATGTCGCCCGCGTCGGTCTTGCATGGTTAGGTGTGCTCACGTCGGTACTACTGGATGAGTCCGTTGCGCAGGGCATAGGACGTGATGTCGGCATTGGCCGTAAAGCTCATCTTTTCGAGAATGCGGCTCCGATAAGTGCTGACGGTTTTCACGCTCAGGCTGAGTTCGTTGGCGATGTCCGAGACGCCGCGGCCCGCCGCCAGTTTGCAAAAAATCTGGAATTCGCGCGTGGAGAGCCGGGCATGCAGCGGTTTATCGGGGTCGCCGTCCAGATCGGCCACCAGGATTTCGGCGAGAGCGGCGCTGACATAGCGCCGCCCGGACAACACCGTGCGCACCGCCTTCATCAGTTCGTCGGGCGCGCTGTCTTTCGACAGATAACCGCTGGCACCCGCGCGCAACACGTTCACGGCATACTGTTGCTCGGGCAATCCGCTCATCACGAGCACCCGCACGCTGGGATGTCCGGTCTGTATGTGGCGCAGAATGTCGAGCCCGCTGCGGTCCGGCATGTGAATATCGAGGAGCACGAGATCCCACTCCGATTCGCGCAGCGCATCGAGCGTTTCGTTCCCGCTGGCGGCTTCCCCCACGGCGTTGATGCTCGGATCAGCTTCGAGGAATTGCTTGAATCCCGCCCGGACTACCGCATGATCGTCTGCGATCAGTACTCTTGACACGTTAAAATCTCCATCGCCCCGCGCAACTTCAGGAGTTCGCGCATTCCTGACTTTGTGAATATCCGTTGAGCTTGTTATACAGCGTCTTGAGGCTGCAGCCCAGCGCATCGGCGGCGCGCCGCTTGTTGCCCTTGAAATGATCCAGCGTCGCTTCGATCAGGGATCGCTCCACATCGTAGATGCGCGATCCGACGCGAATGTCCAGGTGCTCGTGATCGTACCCGACCGCGGACTGCTCGACATCCGCGGCGTGATCGGCGCCCCGATTGCCGTTCTGGAGCAGCGGCGCCAGTTCCAGAACACTGTCGCTGAGAATGAACGCGCGCTCGATGCAATTCTTGAGTTCTCGAACATTGCCCGGCCAGGAATGCTGCTGCAACGTCATGTGCGCCTGCGGCGACAAGCGCTTCTGTGTCGCCGCTTGCGCGTTGAGTTCGGATAGAAAATGATTCGCCAGCAGTTCGACGTCGTCCCCGCGATTGCGCAACGGCGGCATTTCGATGGGAAAGACCGCCAGCCGATACAACAGATCTTCGCGCAGTTGTCCGGCTTGCGCGGCGGTCAGCGGACAACGATTGGTGGCGGCGATGACCCGCACGTCGCAGCTGTATTCGGTACTGGCTCCGACGCGGTAGAATTTGCGCGACTCGAGCACGCGCAGCAGCCTTGTCTGCATCTCCAAGGGCATCTCCGTAATCTCATCGAGCAGCAGCGTTCCGCCGTGGGCCCGCTCGAACACGCCGGCGTGCCCACGCACGGCACCGGTGAAGCTGCCCTTTTCGTATCCGAACAATTCGGCTTCGATCAGTCCCGCCGGAATCGCACCGCAATTGATCGCGAGGAAGGGCTGGTGCCGGCGCGCACTGTGTTCGTGAATCATGCGCGCGGCCAGCTCCTTGCCTGATCCGCTTTCGCCGGTCAATAGGATGCTGGCTTCGGTTGGACCCACCCGCTCGATCAGACGAAATACCTCCTGCATCGCAGCGGAGGAGCCCAGTAGCGGACCCATGGATTCCGAGGATTCCCTGGACTGCAAAGGAGCGTGTATCTGCTGCGGGGAAAATTCATAGCTGACGCTGTTCATTACAAATCTCCTGCTGAGCGCGCTGTAATCGCGATAATCGCGTCGTGTAATCGTTACACGCGACACCCGACAATTTGTAACCTGTGCCGTCTGTGCTAACCAGGGCTCCGGGCTGATCCTCGGCTCGGAATTCATGCCCTCGGATGTCGGTGTTTGTCTGACAAGCGCATGCAAGGACTTGAAACCTAAGGCTGCATCAAGCTCGACAGAACGGCGATGGCGCCCCCGCGCGCCCAAGACCTAGGGATGGCACATCCTATGCACTCAATCGGCCGCGCCGCAGCGCCAGCAGGTGGTGAACTGCGGCTCGAGCAATTCGCCGCACTGGCTGCAGGTCCAAGGAGTGCCCACCGGGGCGGTGGCGGCTCTTTCCAGCGCCCGCAGCGCAGCCGGCTCCAACGGATCTTCTACCCACAGCTGCGGCCAAGTTTCCCACAGCGGCAAGTCCCCCAAGGCACCGGCCAGGTATTGATTGCGCAGTTCGCTGTCGATCCCCGCGGCCGTCAGCACGTTGCGCGCATGGGCCACTTGAATTAGGGATGCGGCACGAAACACTCGTTTCACGGCTCTCCTAGCGCAGCGATTTCAAAAAAGCGCCTACGTCCTCGCCCCGCTCCAGCGCCTCCACCAAGGCCGAACCCACGACCACGCCGTCGACATGCGGCGCCAGTCGGGCGACTTGCCGGGCCGATCGAATACCGAATCCCGCACACACCGGCACGCGGGAAAGCGCCTTGACCCGGTCCATGTACTCGAGCACATCGGCCGGTACGTCACCGAATTTCCCATCCGCAGACTTACCGGTCGTGCCCGTCATGGTCACCGCGTACACGAATCCCTTGGCCTCGCGGCACAGCATGCTCAGCCGCTCGGGCGGGGTCACCGGCGTCACCATTTGCACCAGAGCCAAGCCTTCGCCTGCCAACGCGTGGTGCAAGTCGCCGCTCTCCTCGAACGGCAGATCCGGCACGATAAACCCCGCAACCCCGGCGTCGCGCGCGGCGCGCGGCAACTCGATGATGCCGAACGCCAGCAACGGATTTAAGTAACTCATCAGCAGAACCGGCGCGCTGTGGCGCGGTTCGATGGATTTCAGTTCATCGAGTATCCACGGCAACGTCACTCCGTCGGCCAGCGCGGCGAAGCTCGCCCGCTGAATGGTGGTACCGTCCGCCATGGGATCGCTGAAGGGAACGCCGATTTCGACCACGTCGCAAACCGCGGCGACGGCGGCGAGGCTGTCCTTGAAATGCCGGCGCGTTGGAAATCCGGCGGTCAAGTAACCCACCAAGGCCGGACGGCCCTTCGCCACGGCGGCCTGAATGGCCGCGGAAATTCGCTCGCTGGGGGAAGTCATCGGCCCGGAATCGCGCGGCTGTTTCATCGGTGCAGTGCTTTCAGCAAGGTGTTTTGCAAAATCGGCATGTCCTTGTCGCCTCGGCCCGAGCAGCCGATGAGAATGTGCGCCCCGGGATTCTTCTCCGCGAAACGCCGCGCTCCGGCAAATGCGTGCGCGCTTTCGATGGCCGGCAGAATGCCTTCGTACTTGGCGCACTCGGCCAGCGCATCCAGCGATTCCGAATCGGTCGCCGATTCGTAGCTGACGCGCCCGCTGTGCATGAGGTACGCATGCTCCGGGCCGACACCTGAGTAATCCAGCCCTGCGGATACGGAGTGAGTCTCGCGCACCTGGCCGAAGGCATCCTGCAGGATGAGGGTGTAGCTGCCTTGCAGAACACCGGGGGTGCCGTAGGTGAGCGACGCGGCGTTGTCGCCGAGACCGGCACCGCGGCCGCCGGCTTCCACCCCGAGCAGTTGCACGCCGGCGTCGGCCAAAAAGGGATGGAACAGTCCGATGGCATTCGAGCCGCCGCCCACGCAGGCCACCGCAACATCCGGCAGGCGTCCGGCGGCCTCCAGCATTTGCGCGCGCGCCTCGCGGCCTATCACCGACTGCAGCTCGCGCACCAGGTAGGGATAGGGGTGCGGCCCCACCGCAGAGCCCAAGGAATAATAGGTGCCGTCCGGGTCGGATACCCAGTCGCGCAGCGCCTCGTCGATCGCCGCGCGCAAGGTTTGATCTCCGCCGGTGACCGCGACCACGGTGGCACCCAGCAACTTCATGCGATCCACATTGGGCGCCTGCCGTTGCACATCGACCGCACCCATGTACACGGTGCAGGGCATCCCCAGCCGCGCCGCTGCCGCCGCACTGGCGACACCATGTTGGCCCGCGCCGGTTTCCGCAATGATGCGTTTGGCGCCCAGCCGTTTGGCCAGCAGCGTTTGGCCGACTGCGTTGTTGATCTTGTGCGCGCCGGTGTGTGCCAGGTCCTCGCGCTTCAGCCACACCTGCGCGCCCCAGCGCTTGGCCAGCGCGGGCGCGTGCGACAGCGCCGTGGGGCGGCCCACCCAGGTCTTGAGCTCGTGCAGGAACTCGGCCTGGAAGTCTGGATGGTGCAGGTGAGTCTCGATGCCGGCTTGCAGCCGATCGAGCGCAGGCACCAGGGTTTCAGGGACATAACGGCCGCCGAATGCGCCGAAGCGGCCCTTGCCGTCGGGCAAGGTGACCGGCTCGGCGGCGGCGCGGCGCGGTGAACTCATGACTCGCTCTCCAGGTGCGCGGCGGCGGCGCGTGCCGCTCGCACGAATTCGTGAATTTTAGCCGGATCCTTGACGCCGGGCTCCGATTCCACGCCGCTGCTCACGTCCACACCGAAGGGACGCACCGCTTGAATGGCCTCGGCCACATTTTGCGCCGACAAACCGCCGGCCAGAATGACTTCGGTCTGCCGCGCGAGCTCGGACGCGCGGCCCCAATCGGCAAGTTCGCCGATACCGCTGGACGGGCCTTCGAACAGCATGCGCATCGGCAAAGGACTGGGTGTTTTGCGCCCGAAACGCACCACGGGCAGCACCTTGACGTGCGCGGGAATCTTCAGCTCCCGCAGATCTTCGATATCGGTTTGGAAATAGTCCGGCTTCAGGATGCGGCAGATCTCGTCGACTTTCATTTGCAAGGGATGCTGCGCCACCGCGATGCGCAGAATACCCGGCGGCGCAAGCGCCGCCAGTTGAGCCGCCTGCCCGGGTGTAACCTGCCGCGGGCTCGGCGCAAAGACGAAACCGATGGCATCGACGTTGGCATCCGCTGCCGCGCCGACTGCATCGGCATCGGTGATGCCGCATATTTTGATCCACATGCTGAGAAGTGTAGCCATTTAGCTTTCCACTGTCCGCGCCGCCTCCAATATTTCGCGCAGTAATTGCGCGGGCTCGCCGGAACTCATGAGCGCGGTGCCGATCAGCGCCAAGCGATAGCCGAGCCGCTTCATGCGCCCCGCATCGGCGCCCGTTGCCACGCCGCTTTCAGCCACCGCGGGCCACCCGCGGGGCAGCCGCGGCGCCAGCGCCTCGAATCGTGCCGGCACCACCTCCAGGGTGTTGAGATCGCGGCAATTGATGCCGATGAGGATTTGTTCCCCCGCCGCTTCACCGGCGCGTGCGGTATGGCGCGGCCTCATGAGTTCTTCGGCCGCCGCCAAGTCATCGGTATCGAAGGCCTCCAGCAGTACGAACATTTTCTGCTCCGCCGCCGCGTCCAGCAGCTGCGACAGCTGCGAGCGCGACAGCATGCGCACGATTGCCAAGACGCCGCCCGCGCCCGCTGCCCGCGCCTCCAGCACCTGGTAGGGGTCGACCAGGAAGTCTTTGCGCATCGCCGGTACGCCCAACCCCTGAAGCGCCGCCGCAGCCTGCCGCAGGTGCTCGAGAGATCCGTCGAATCGCGAGGGTTCGGTGAGCACGGAAACGGCGGCCGCGCCGCCGCGTGCATACGCGGCCACTCTCGCCAGCCAGTCATCGCCCCGCTCGCTCAAGGAGCCTGCCGCCGGCGATCGCAGTTTCAACTCGGCGATCACATCGAATCCTGCCGCCGACAGGCGCAGCGGCGGACTGCGCGGCGCCGCCTTGGCGCGTTGCTCGAGCGCGGCGAACGATTCATGAGCCGTTGCCTGCTTGACCCGCAGCGCGCTGGAGCGCGCCATCTCGTCGAGAAATCCGCTCATGGAATGGCCTTTGAATTCACCGAGTGCACCGCAAAGGCGCGCAGCCGCTGCAGCCAGGCCAGCGCCTTGCCGCTGGCCACGACAGCGCGTGCCAGGGCGATGCCGCCCCCGATGGATTGCGCCCGGCCGGCGATCATCAAAGCCAGTCCACATTGCAATACCAAGGTGTCGTGATGCGGACCTTGATCGCGACCCTCGAATACGTCCATCAAAGCCTTGAGGTTGGCCCGCGCATCGCCGCCCGCCAGATCTTGGGCGCTACAGCGCGCAATACCCAACCGCTCGGGATCGATCTCCTGACGGGTGATCTGCCGGCCCTGAATGTCGTAGGCCACGAAGGCACCGATCGGTGTCGCTTCGTCCCACCCGCCGGCGCCATGCACCACCCAGCCGCGCTCGATCTCCATGCCCGCCAGCGTTCCGGCCATCAGCTCTGCGGTCGGTGCGTCGTAGGCGCCGACCAGCAAAAAGCGCGGCGCGGCGGGATTGGTCAATGGACCCAGCAGGTTGAAGACGGTGCGAATCCCCAGCGCGGTTCGAATAGGGGCGAGCGCCTTCATGGCAGGATGAAAGTAGGGCGCGAAGAGAAAGGTGAATCCGGTGGCCACGAAACACTCCGCCGCCCGGTACTCGTCCAAGGGCAGCGTGAACCCCAGGGCTTCCATCAAGTCCGCGCTGCCGCTGCGGCTGGAGATCGAGCGATTGCCATGCTTGACCACCGGTAGCCCACAGGCCGCGGCCAACAGCGCCGCGCCCGTGGACAAGTTCAGGCTTCCGGAGCCATCACCTCCCGTGCCCACGATATCGATGGCGTCGATCGCCGCGGGCAGCGCAGGCTTGACCGCCAGTGCGCGCATCGCGCCGGCGAAACCGCGGACTTCGTCGGCCGTAACACTTTTGGCGCGCAGCGCTGCCAACAACGCACCCGCCACGGCGGGCGCCAGATCCGGCGCCGTCAGGGTGTGGAGCAGAGCCGCCGCCTGTACCTCGCTCAACGAGCGCCGCTCCAGCAGATGTTCCAGTATCTGGCGCGGAGTGCTCAATTGAGGCGGAGCGCCCGCTCGAGGCACGCTCATTTGAGGAAGTTGCCGATCAGCTGCGGACCATCGGGCGTGAGCACGCTCTCGGGATGGAATTGAACACCTTCGATCGGCAACGATCGGTGACGCACGCCCATGATTTCGCCTTCGGCGGTGCGCGAGGTCACTTCGAGAACGGCAGGGATGCTGTCGGCCTCTGCGATCAGCGAGTGATAGCGGCCGGCCTCGAAGTCCTGGCGTATGCCGGCGTAGAGGCCCTTGCCGTCGTGCGCAACCGCAGAGACCTTGCCGTGCATCAATCGCGCCGCGCGAACCACCTTGCCGCCGAACACTTCGACCAACGATTGGTGGCCGAGGCATACCCCGAAAATCGGGATGCGGCCGGCGAAGGCTTCGATCATGCGCATCGAGACGCCAGCGTCGCGCGGCGTGCCCGGTCCCGGCGAAATGACCAGATGCGTGGGGTTTCGCTCGAGAGCCCGCGTCACGCTGATGGCATCGTTGCGATGGACATCCACTTCGGCTCCCAGCACCAGGAACGCCTGGACCAAGTTGTAGGTGAAGGAATCGTAGTTATCGATGAGCAATACTTTGACCGCCATTTAAAGACCCTCCGCCGCTAGCTCGAGGGCGCGGCGCAGCACCGCGCTCTTTGCCATCAACTCGGCGTACTCGAGCTTGGCGGAGCTGTCGGCGACGATGCCGCCCCCCGCTTGGTAACTATAGGTATCGCCGCGAAACACCAGGGTGCGGATCGTGATCGCCTGATCCATGTCGCCCTGCCGGCCGAAGTAACCCACCGTGCCTCCGTAGAGCTGGCGGCCCACCGGCTCGAGCTCATCGATGAGTTCCATGGCGCGAACCTTGGGAGCACCCACCAGCGTGCCGGCGGGAAAGGTCGCCGCGAACAGGTCGAGAGCATCTTGCCCCGCGGCCAACCGGCCCTTCACGCCGCTGACGATGTGCATGATGTGGCTGTAGCGTTCGATCACGCGATAGGGATCGACGGACACCGATCCTGCCACGGCGACTCGCCCCAGATCATTGCGCGCCAGATCCACCAGCATCACGTGCTCGGCGTTTTCCTTCGGATCGGCCAGCAATTCCGCCTGTAGTGCGGCGTCCTGCGCCTCATCCGCACCGCGCGGACGAGATCCGGCGATGGGCCGCAGTTGCGCATGGCCGCCATGGCATTTCACCAGCGCTTCGGGCGACGATCCCACGACGGTGATATCGCCAAGTTCGCAAAAGAACATATAGGGTGAAGGATTCAGAAGTCGGAGTGCCCGATAGGCCTCGAAAGGGGCGAGCGCGTGGCTTCCCTCGAAGCGCGACGCCAGGACCAGCTGATAAACATCGCCCGAGGCAATGTGCTCCTGTGCGCGCCGCACCCGAACGGCGTGCGCTTCTTCGGTCAAGGATGGTGTCGCCAGCGAGAATTTTCCGGGCGCCAAGATGGTGGGTACTGCGCCACGCAGTGCGCGAATGACCTCGCGGCGCAGGCTTTGCCGCTCCGCATCGCTGCCGTCATGCAGCAGCGCGACACCGCGCGTGAGATGATCGAATACCAGCAGCGATCGCGGCGCCACGTAGTGGGCGTGCGGAGTTTCGCCGGCATCGAGACTTCGGCCGGCCACCCGTTCGAAGTAACGCACCGCATCGTAGGCGGTGTATCCCACCAGGCCGCCCAACAGCGGAACGCCGGGAATTTGCGGACCGGGACTGGGTGCGCGTGCCAGCGCCGTACGCAGCACATTCAAGAACTCCTGCTTCGTGCTGGGCCGAGGCAAGCGCTCGGCGCCGATGCTTGCGCCCTTGGCCTCGATTTTCACTTCCAGGCAGTCGCCGAAGCCGATGAAGGAATAGCGTGCCAGCCGCTCGCCCCCCTCGACGCTCTCCAGCAGGAACCGGGGCCGAAACGGTGCCAGTTTCAAATACGCCGAGACCGGCGTATCGAGATCGGCGGCAATGTCAAAAGGCGATTTCATTCAATGGCACATTCCACGGGCGATAAAATTCCAGGCAAAATGCACGGGCAATAAAAAACCCATCCCCACTTTTGAGCGGAGATGGGTTCTGGATTCAAAACACCGAAAACTTAAGCGACCAGCCCACTCCTTAAGAGAGGCGCCACCACCAGGTCTTGCTGAGGATGCGTGCGGTCGACATGGGGCAAGTATCGCCGCTCCGCAGCGGCAGCGTCAACTGCAAAATCTGTCGCCGGTGGTCATTTCCCGCCCGCCGGCTCGAGGTTTTTCCTGTATTTGCGGGTCAGTTCGACGAATCGGGGCGTAAGGCCGATGTCTTCGTACACCGGGTCGCCCTGATCGTCATGCGAAATCACCTTCGGGCCTTTTTCATAGGGCATGGCGCCGGCGATTTCGTCGAGGCTCGCTTGGAGTAGATCGGTGAGGAGTTCTTCGATCGGCTGGCCGGGGAACAGCTCGGCCAAGGCATGAAGCCTCGCCGCATCGTCGAGCGGCAAGCGGATCGAATACTCCTTGACGGTCCTCACGGGCGCCGCCGGCTTCTTCCATCGATCGAGCAAGGGCTTGAATTTCACGAGGACTCCGCCATACCGGACTTGCGACCCTTAAGATTATAGCCCCGGGGACATTTCATCAGCGCCCAATCCAGCTCCAGAGTGTTTGCCTACACCATCCGCGCTTTGGCGTTGGTATGGAGCACCAACAAGACCTTGAGCATCAGCCTCGGTCTGCTCACGCTGGCGGCCGGCGTGCTTCCGGCAGGCGTCGCCTACGTGGGTGCCCAAATCGTCGATGCCGTGATTCACGCCGCGGATCTACATCGGCTCACCGGAACGACACGGCTCACGAGCGTGGTGCATTACGTCGCCCTGGAGGCTTTGCTGGTCGCCGCCACCTCCATGGCGCAACGGGGAATTTCCCTCGCCCAATCGCTGCTTCGCGCGCAACTGGGCCAGCGCGTCAACGTCATGATTCTGGAGAAGGCGCTGACGCTGGAACTGACCCAATTCGAGGACTCCGAGTTTTATGACAAGTTGACGCGAGCGCGCCGCGAGGCCTCCAGCCGCCCCTTGAGTTTGGTGATGCGCACCTTTGCCCTGGGCCAGAACGCAGTGTCGCTGATGTCCTTCGGCGGACTGCTGTTTCATTTCTCGCCCTGGGCGGTGGTGCTGCTGATCGTGGCGGGCTTGCCGGCATTCCTCGCAGAGGCGAAATTCTCAGGCGAGGCCTTCCGGCTCTTTCGCTGGCGCGCGCCCGAGTCGCGCATGCAGATCTACTTGGAATCGGTGCTTGCCCGGGAGGACTACGCAAAGGAGGTCAAGCTCTTCGATCTCGGACCCCGATTCCTCGATCGTTACCGGGACATCTTCCGACGCCTGTATCGCGAGGATCGCGACTTGACCCTGCGCCGTGACGTCTGGGGCTTCGGTCTCGGCGTGGTCGGCATCGCAGCGTTGTACGGCGGGTACGTATGGATCGCGGCGGAGACCGTACTCGGCGCCATGACGGTGGGTCAAATGACCATGTACCTGATGCTGTTTCGCCAGGGGCAGTCTGCCGTGAGCGCCGCGCTGTCGGCGGTGAGCGGCCTGTACGAAGACAATCTGTACCTGTCCAATTTGTTCGAATATCTGGAGCAGCCGGTCGGCCGCGGCTCGGCGGCCGGACTCAAGGGGGCAGGACCTAATCCGGGTGACGGCGTTCGTTTCGAGGGCGTGGAATTCGTCTACCCTGGCGCGTCCGCCCCGGCGTTGTCCGGAGTCGATTTGCATGTTCGTCCCGGGCAGAGCCTCGCGCTGGTGGGACAGAACGGCTCAGGCAAAACCACGTTGATCAAATTGCTCACGCGGCTTTACCAGCCCACGCGGGGCCGAATCCTGCTGGACGGCCTCGACCTCAACGACTGGGACGAGGACACCCTGCGCCGGCGCATCGGCGTCATTTTTCAGGACTTCGCGCGCTATCAAATGTTGGTGGGCGAGAACATCGGTGCCGGCGACGTCCGCGCCTTTGACGATGAATCTCGCTGGCGCAGTGCGGCCGCCAAGGGGCTGGCGGCCGAATTCGTCGAACAACTTCCCGAGGGCTACCGAACGCAGCTCGGCAAGTGGTTCAAGGATGGGCGTGAGCTGTCGGGCGGCCAATGGCAGAAAATCGCGCTGGCGCGCGCCTTCATGCGCAGCGAGGCCGATATCCTGGTGCTGGACGAGCCCACCGCCGCCATCGATGCCGGCGCGGAAGCAGAGGTTTTCGAGCACTTCCGCGAACTGACGCGCAATCGCATCGCCATCGTCATTTCGCATCGTTTTTCGACGGTGCGCATGACCGATCAAATATTGGTGTTGGAGGAGGCCGCATCGTCGAGCGCGGCAGCCACGAAGCGCTGATGGCGGCCGATGGCCGGTATGCCAAACTATTCACTTTGCAGGCACGCGGGTATCGTTAGCCCATGAAATCCACGTCCTTGGGCCTAAGTATGGCCCTTTCCCTCCTGATGCTGGCCGGATGCCATCGCGGCCCGTCGCCGAACGGCAGCGCGGGCGCCAATGCCTTACCGGCCGCATCAGACGCTCCGGTGGTGCCGGCCGCTTCGGGGGGCAAGGTTATGCTGGGTAGCTACCGCGTCGTTCTGGACACGCCGGGGGGCGAGCTGCCCTTTGGTCTCGATCTCGTGCAGGAAGGTGCCGGCGTTGCCGGTTACCTCGTGAATGGCCGGGAGCGGCTGCCGCTTCGCGAGGTCAAGATCGACGGTACGCATCTGGAAATCCGCATGCCGGGATACGAGAACCTACTCACCGCCGATGCCGCGGGCGATCGATTGCGGGGCGAAATCTACCTGGTCAAGCTCGGCGACAAGAACCAAGACAAGAATCAGCATGTGCCGCTCAAAGCCGCTCTGGGCGAAAGCTACCGTTTCTTCGCAAGTTCGGCGACCGACAATGCCGACTTGTCGGGACGGTGGGCGGTCACCTTCACCGAGGATGACGGCAAGGCGGAGCCCGCCGTCGGTGAGTTCAGCCAGACCCATGACGCCGTCAGCGGCACCTTCCTGACCACCACCGGCGATCATCGTTTTCTGGCCGGCCAGGTAAAGGGCGATGAGCTGTATCTCTCGACCTTCGATGGGGCGCATGTATTTTTGTACAGGGCGCGGCTCATGCCGGACGGCACTCTCGCCGGTGATTTTTGGTCAGGCCTCGCCTACCACGAAAAATGGACCGCGAAGCGTGATACCAAGGCGGTGCTCCCCGACGCCTATGGGCTTACTGCCATGCGCCCGGGAATCCGGCACTTCGATTTTGCTTTCCCGGACCTGTCGGGCACGACCGTTTCATTCCAAGATCCGCCGTTTCGCGGCAAGGTGCTCATCGTGGCCCTGGCGGGCAGCTGGTGCCCGAATTGCCATGACGAAGCGGCATTCCTCGCGCCTCTCTATAAAGACTATCGGGGCAAGGGATTGGAAATAGTCTCGCTGATGTTCGAGCACTTCGGCGACTTTCCGCGGGCGGCGCAGGCCACCATGCGCTTCCGGCAGCACTACGGAATCGAATACACCACCCTGATTGCCGGCGTCTCGGATAAGGATGAGGCGGCCAAGAAGCTGCCTATGCTTCAGAGCATCGTTGCCTTTCCGACGACCATTTTCATCGATCGCAAGGGCAACGTGCGCAAGATCTACACCGGCTATTCCGGGCCGGCCACCGGTGAGCACTACGTACAGTTCGTGAATGAAGTGAAAGCCACCCTCGATCAGTTGCTGGCGGAGTCGTAAATGCCCTCGTTCGACGTGGTATCGGAAATCGATACGCATGAATTGACCAACGCGGTCGACCAAGCGGTGCGCGAGCTGACCCAGCGATTCGATTTCAAGGGAACTGACGCCAGGTTCGAACTCGAGGAAACCACGGTGACCATGACGGCACCGGCCGATTTCCAGCTCAAGCAAATGCTGGATATCCTCAAGCTGCGCATCGCCAAGCGAGGCATCGATGTCGCATGCCTCGAGGTGAAAGATCCGGAGGTCAATCTGGCCAGGGCCAAGCAGTTGGTGATACTGAAGCACGGCATCGATGCCGACGCGGGCAGAAAGGTCTCGCGCCTGATCAAGGACTCGAAGCTCAAGGTCCAGGCACAGGTCCAAGGCGACAAGGTGAGGGTCACCGGGAAGAAACGCGATGACCTGCAGGAGGCCATCGCTGTTCTACGCAAGGCGGATGTCGGCGTTCCGCTGCAGTTCAACAACTTCCGCGAGTAGGCCCCGTAGCCCCTTAAGCTTGCTTGGGCCTAAGCTCGCTCAGGCCCGCCCTTTAAGCTTGCTCCCGCATCAGGCGCACCAGCCCCAGCATTTCGTCCCAGCTGGTGTCCGACACCGCGCAGTACTGAATGTCGCCTTCTTGCCAGAACGCCATATGGTAACCGCTGCGCGTGGTATTGGCGGGTAAGCGCCGCTCCGCGCCGCCCCAGGTAAAGACATTGATGAAATGCGAGCCGTGCTGATAGACCACCACCGCTGAACGATAATGGTCGATATAGTCGGCGCGGCCGCCGATCAGTTTGTAGCCCTGCGCTTCGAAATCCGCCACCACCGGCGAAACATCGGTATGGCCTGCGAACCAGGGCTTCACAGTGTGTTTGTCGGTGGAAACGACATCGATCAAATGATCCGGCATCAGCGAACGCACATGAGCGCTGACCAAGTCATCCGGCAACGGGTTCATCACGACAGGTACGACCAGGAAAAAAGCCAGAGCGGCGGCCAGAGCCGCACCGCCCATGCCGCTGAACGCCCCCGTCCAAAACGCCCGCCCGCCCCAGCGCGGCGCATGCACAGGTCGGGCAGCGGGCCGCGGCTTCGGCGCTACCGGCGCCGTGGCGACCGGCGTTACCGTCTGCGCCCCCTGATCGGCCGCGCTTTCCAGATCGAGAGCGCGCAGGATCTGCGCGCGCAGTGCCGGCGGGGCGGCCACATAGGGAATTTTCCGGCGCAGCGTAGTCCGCGTGCTGCCGATATCTTCCAGCAGCGCCCGGCATTCGCTGCAATGCTGCGTGTGCCGCTCGATCTCGGTGGCGGAGACGGCGTCCACCTCCCGATCGAAGTAAGCTTGCACCCGAAGCGATTCAGCGCACTGCACGAGGTTCTCCTTCCATTTCCTGTAACCATTTTGCCTTGAGGGCGGCACGCGAACGCGCCAGACGCGACATCACGGTGCCGATAGGAACATGAGTGACCGCCGCAATCTGCGCGTAGTCCATCTCCTCAATTTCCCTCAACATCAACACAGTGCGATGCTCCTCCGGCAGTGACGCCATGAGGCGCTCGAGCGCCTGTTTCTGATCCGCAAGTATCGAATCACTCTCCGGATCCGGTGTCGTCGCTATCATCGCGTGGCCGTCAACCTCATCGTTCTCCTCCGGCAACGGCACGAACGCGCGCCGTTGCTGCTGCTTCGCAGCGGTCAGATGGCAATTGCGCACGATGGTCAGCAGCCAAGACTTGGCATCGGACCCTCGCAGCGCATCGAAGCCGCGAAAAGCTCGTAGGACAGCGTCCTGCACGACATCGTCGGCGTCGCCGGGCGTATAGCACAGCCATCGCGCGAACCGGTACGCAGCGTCGAGATGAGGCAAAACCTGCTCCTCAAATCGAGCGCGCTTGTCATCCATGGTGATTAAGACTCACGGCTGGCCTACTTTATTCCCAAGCGCTGGGGTTCTTTGACGGGTGGGCCTGCCGGCGGCCCAAATCAAGCATCCGGCCTTCAAATCGGCTATCCGTAGACTTCGATGGGTACCCTCCGTTCCCCGCACTGTCCACCAGGAGGTCGATCGGCGTCCCTCCGCGCGGCGCGACAGCTCCATCGGCGAGGAAATAAGAATATGTTAAATATAAGCTCCGAACATCGACGAAGCTCGCCACGGGTTCCATGAGCGCAACTCCTCGTTCCTTTCAGGCAGTATAGCGCTGCGAACGCGTAGCCTAAAACCTGAATCTAAAGAGCCTGTCTCGTTTCAAAGCCGGGTTGGAGGGGTGGGGCGGATTCACGGGTCGGCCCGCGGGGTGCCGGCCAGGGAGGCCTAAACAAAAATACCCTTCATTCGGCTGCCGCCGGCGAGGAATCATGCAGGCAAAGGGGTGTGTATCTTGATTCGATTCCCTCTCCCGCCGGCGGCCCTTACCGTGCTGTCGGCCATGCTATTCACCATACCGGGTCCCGCTGGGGCGCAACACGCTTTCCTGCCCGAGGCGCAGTGGATCGCCTTGCGGAGCGAAGCCAGCGGCACCGCCGCGTACGAAAATCTGCGTGCCTTGACGCGTTTGCACCGCGTTCCCGCCACCGCGGAGTTCGATCAGGCGGCCGCCCTCATTCTAGATAGGGCACGGGAATATGGATTGCAGGATGCTCATGCCGAGCAATACCCCATCGACGGCAGTATCCACTATGGGCTGATGCGTTCGCATGTGGCGTGGACCGTCGAAGGCGCGCGTCTGTGGCAGATCGAACCGCAACATACCTTGCTTGCCGATTGGTCGAGCGATCCCATTCGGCTTGCCGACTACAGCCACAGTGCCGATGTCGAAGCGCCGCTGGTGGATGTGGGCGCCGGAACATCGGCGAACGACTATGCCGGCAAGGAGGTGCGCGGCAGGATGGTTCTCGCCGACGGGGTGCTATCCACCGTCCAGCGTCTGGCGGTGATGAAGTACGGCGCCGCGGGCATTATCAGCGACATGCCCAATCAGACGACCGCTTGGTCCGGTCTCGACACGTCCATCGTCCGATGGGGGCATCTGGACGGCTCGCTGCCGAAGGGCTTTGCCTTCATGGTATCGCGCGCCACGGCGGCCGGTCTGCGCGCGCAACTGCGGTCCGGAACACCGGTGGTGCTGGGAGCCCACGTCAAAGCCGAGGTAGGGCCTGGCCACTGGACGGTGGTGACGGCCACGATTCCCGGTACCGATGCCGGCGCGGGGGAAATCGTCTACAGCTGTCATTTGGATCATCAACGGCCGGGGGCCAATGACAACGGCAGCGGCTGCGTCACCATTCTCGAATCGGCCCGAATGCTCAGCCGCTTGATCGGCAACGGCAGCCTGGCGCGCCCGCGGCGCGGCTTGAGATTCATCTGGGGACCGGAGGTGGAAGGCACCATGGCTTATCTGAGTGCCCACCCCGATATCCGCCGCGTCATGCGTGCAGATGTGCACATGGACATGGTCGGCGGCGATCCTTTCAAGAACAAGTCGGTGCTGCATGTGACGGAAACCCCCTGGTCCCTGCCGACTTTCATTACCGACATCGGCGCCTCCTTTGCCGAGACGATCCGCGACGCTGCGACCGTTTATACCGAGGACGGCAGTCATGAGGAAGCGGCCGTGGTCGAAAGCCGGGGCGGTGCACCCGGAACACGCAATGCCTTCATCGTCGATGTGACACCGTACGCCGAAGGCAGCGATCACGATGACTACGACTCATCGACCATCGCGGTGCCCTCGCTGTATTTGCGCGACTGGCCGGACATTTATATTCACACCGATCACGACACCCTCGAGCAGATCGATGCGACGAAACTACGGCGCGTTGCGCTGCTGGGTGCGGCTTCGGGCTATACGTTCGCCGGCCTCGACGGCTCGCAATCCAGTGTGATCCTCCCCTTCCTGACGGCCCGCGCCGAACAACGCCTGGCCAAGGGATTTCAACGCGCACAACTGCTGGCGCTGGACGCCGACCGGACGCAGGAACAGGCGTCGTCCGAGGCTCACAATCTCATGAGGCAGACATTGCGCCGCGAACAGGCGGCTCTTCGGTCCTTCGCTGCATTTACTCAAAGCGATCCGCCCGAACTCGCTCCTGCCCTGGCCGCGTTGGCGACGCAGGCGGCGACTTTCAATGGCTGGCTGGACGCCATCGCGAAGCGCGGCGTGCACCTGGCTTCATCCGCCGACGCATCGTCTGGGGCACACGACGCATCGGCCGCGGCCGCGCAAGGATCAGCGCGGGGGTTCGCGCAACGATCGGCGGCGGCCGGGCACGCGGGCATGCGCATTCCGCGGCGCATTGCCGAATTCGGCCCGCTGACCTTTCAAAACGACGATGTGCTGCTCGATCGCCTAGGGCCGGAACGCGTCGGCAAGATCAAGCTGCTCAGTGGCGATTCGAGCCGCCTGGTCAATGCACAGGAGAGCGGCGCGATTTATGCCTACGAAATCGTCAACTTCGTCGACGGCAAACGGTCGGTGGCGGAGATCAGAGACGCGGTCTCCGGCGAGCTGGGTCCCGTTTCCCTCGATCTGGTCAGCGACTATCTACAGGCATGCGAAGAGGCGAAGATCATCGCATTTCGCTGACCGGCAATTTGCCGACCGGCGTTCGCGGGCCGGCAATTCGATGACTCGCAGTCGATAAACGGCATTCTCTGTCGCATGTTAATGAACCGCGGACGTCACTTGGGCGGCGGTGGGGTCGCCTTGCCGCGCTGCATGCCTTTTGAATAGATCACGGTGCCGTCGAGCTTGACGATGATGGCGTCGATGTCGTCGATGCGATTGTAGATCTCCATGGCCTTTTCCGGCCCCAGCACGAACGCCGTCTTCGACAGTCCGTCGGTGCGGGTCGCGTACGGACCGATCACCGTGGCGCTGCGCACCTTGCTGGCGGAATGGCCGGTGTGCGGATCTATGATGTGGTGGTAGCGAACGCCGCCCTCATCGAAGAACCTTTCATAGTCGCCGGAGGTCGAGATCGCGGCGTCCACCAAGGGAATGCTCGCAATCACCTCACCCTCGCCCTTGCGCGGATCGCGGATGCCCACCATCCACGGCTTGCCGAAACGATCGCCGATGATCCGGCTGTCGCCGCCGGCGGACACATAGGCGCGCGTAAAGCCTCGTGCCTTGAGCACCTCGATGCCGCAATCCACGGAGTATCCCTTGGCAATGCCGCCCAAGTCGATGCGCACGCCTTTTTGCGAGAACTGCACGGTTTGGCTCTTCGCATCGAGGATCACGTGCCTATAGTCCACGGCGGGCAAGGCCTTGGCGATCTGCGCCTCGTCGGGCCGGACATGCTTGGGGAAGTTGTACAAATAGCCGACGCTGGCATAGGTGATGTCGAAGGCCCCATCGGTAATGACCGAATACTCCTTCGCTTTGACCAACAGGTCGAACAATTCCTTGCTGATGTGCAGCGGACCGTCGGCGGCTTTGGCGTTGACTAAGGACACCTCGCTGGTCGGCTTGTACGTGCTCATCGATTCGTCGATGTGGCGCATCTCGTCGAGCAGCGCATCGATTGCCGCTTCGGCCTTCGGCCTGTCCTCCGACCACAACTCCACGGTAATGCGGGTGCCCATGATGCCGTCGGTAACGCGGCTTACCCATTCCGCGTGCGCGGGAATGGCGGCCAGAACCGCGACACTCACATAACCCATCAACACTTTGAGACTCATGGTCACTTCCTCATTGGCAATACCCAAACGTCGGTAGCCTCCGACACCGATCCGCTCACGGCAACGGGGGAATGCGCGGACAGGCTAACGAATTTTCCTGGCGCTTGCCCGCCATTGCATGACCACCAAGGCGCTGCCCACCATGCCGCCCAGGTGGGCGAAGTGGGCGATACCTGACAGCGTTCCGGTAACGCCAAAGAACAGCTCGAGGCAGGTGAAAATGGTAGCGAACAACCAGGCAGGCATGGGGATCGGCGGTATCAACGGCACGACCTTGCGGGTCGGGAACATCATCGCGTACGCCAGCAGCAAACCAAATACGCCGCCCGAAGCGCCGAGGGTAGCTCCGGCCGGCGCACCGAACAGCGCCGGCGCCATCAGTTGGGTGATGGCTGCGGTAATCACCGACGCAAAGTAGCAGACGAGCAGACGCCGTGGACCCACATAGCGCTCGATTTCCGCGCCGAACATCCACAACTGCAGCATGTTGAACGCAATATGAAAGATGTTGCCGGTGTCGTGCAGGAATGCATAAGTGACGATTTGCCACGGCTGAAAATACACATGGCCTTCGATGGGCTGCAGGGGCCACAAGGCGAAGACCATTTCCATCCAATCATTCGCCAAACCCTGCAACAGGAACACCAGGATGTTTGCGGCGACGAGAACTTTGACAGCGGTAAATTTCATTTAAGTCGCATATTCTAACCCCTCATGAACACACAACCCCCGAAAACCGTCTTTCTGGACTATGACACCGTCTCCAACGGCGATCTCGATACCGCGCGTCTCAGCGCGGCGGCCGGCGTGCTGGCCCTGTACGAATCGGACGAAGCGAAGATGGCCGAACGCATTCAGGATGCGGACATTGTTTTGGTGAACAAGCTTCGCTTGAGCCGGGAGCTGCTGCTGGGTGCCTCGCGCCTGAAATTGATCGCGCTTGCCGCCACCGGAACCAACAACGTCGACCTGAACGCCGCTTCGACGCGCGGCATCGCGGTTTGCAATGTACGCGCCTATTGCACCGCATCGGTGGTGCAGCATGTATGGGGGCTGATTCTGAGCCTCACGCAGCATACGCAGGAATTTTCGCGCCTCACCAGGAATAGCGCTTGGACGGCGGATAGGGAAGATGTCGCGCTCTCCCATCCCATCCGCGAACTGCAAGGCCGTGTCTTCGGCGTCGTGGGTTGGGGCGAACTGGGGAAGGGAGCCGCGCGCGTGGCCGAGACTTTCGGCATGCGTGTGGCGATTGCCAACCGCCGCGGCGCGGCACCCGTCGCGGATCGGCTGGATCTCGATGAGCTGCTCGCCACGGCGGACGTTCTGTCCTTGCACTGCCCGCTCACGGACTCGACGCGCGGCCTCATCGGCGCGCGCGAATTGGCGCTGATGAAGCCGGATGCACTGCTGATCAATACGGCGCGCGGTGCATTGGTCGACAGCGCGGCACTTGCCGAGGCACTCAAGTCCGGCCGGCTCGCGGGAGCAGGAATCGATGTGCTGCCGCAGGAACCGCCGGTGAACGGCGACCCGTTGCTCGGGAAAATCCCGAATCTCCTGGTGACGCCGCACATCGCCTGGGCTGCACGCGAAGCTCGGCAGCGCTGTCTCGATGAGATGGCGGCGAATATCCAGGACTTCCGCAACGGGGGCCGGCGCGGACGGGTCGTCTAGCCTGAACGATCGGGGCCTTCCCCTGGTCATGGAATGTTCGGCTAAGGCGCCCGGTCGCTTAGAAGCCCGGAATGCTCAACAGGCGCTTACCCTCGGTTGGCTTTTTTCTCCCGCTTCGCGGCGCGCTTTTCTTCCAATGTCTTCGCCGGTTTCTTCTTGTCTTCTTTCTTTCGATCCATACCTTTGGCCATGATTCACTCCTCTAGGTTGATCAACGACTAATCTTTCGCCCGGCGTCGGGCCATTATCTTCGGCTTCACGCGCCTAACTTCAGTCCCGCCGCCGGCTCGCGAGTCCTCCCGGGGCGCGGCGCCGCGATGGCGGCCAAGCGTGGCCCGCGGCGGCTTGGGCGGCTTCTCGCTGACCCGGCTCATGCGCAGCTCCCGGCCGGCCACCCTCACCTTCTGCAATTCACTGAATATCTGTTTCGGCATGCCCTCCGGCAAGTCCACATAACTATGGTCTTCGCGAATGTCCACCCGCCCGATGTGCACACCCTCTATGCCCGCTTCATTGGCAATGGCACCCACCACGTTGCCGGGCTTGATCCCATGTACCGACCCTACTTCGATGCGAAAAGTTTCCATCAATGAAGGGCCGGATCGTCGGGGCCGCTCGCTAGCGGATGGCCGTTGACGCTCCACGGACTTTCCGCGTGGCGCAGGTCGTTCACGCGGAGTCAGCGGTACATGCTCCGCGGGCCGTTCATGCTCCACGAGTCGTTCATCCCGCGCCGGCCGTTCATGCTGGGCCGGCCGTTCATGCCGCGTGGGTCGTTCCTCGCGGACGGCAGGTCGCTCGCGATCCGAGGGCCGAATGCGCTCACTGGGCCGCGCGTGATCGTCCCGGTCGAAGGATCGCGCGCTGGGCCCCGGCGCCACCGGCGCCCGCTCAGGCTTTCCCGCGAGCAACAGCGGGGTGGTCCCCTGCGATAGGGCGGCAAGGGCAGCGGCGATGTCGAGCAGCGGCAGCCCCGACTCGGCTTCCAGCTGTTCCAGCAGGGGCCGGTAGGGATCGGCTTCGCCCTTGGCGGCGGCATCGACAATGCGTTGTTTGAACTTGGCAATTCGCAGGGAGTTGACGGCGTCGACGCTGGGCAGATTCATCGGCTCGATCACTTGCCGGGTGGCTCGCTCGATGGCGCGCAGCATATTTCGCTCCCGCGGAGCAATGAATAGGATGGCCTCGCCCTTGCGCCCGGCTCTGCCCGTCCGACCGATGCGATGCACATAGGACTCGGTGTCGTACGGGACGTCGTAGTTCACCACATGCCCGATGCGTTCGACGTCGAGACCGCGCGCGGCCACGTCGGTGGCGACCAGGATATCGATCTGACCCGCTTTCAGGCGCGCCACGGTGCGTTCCCGCAGCGGCTGTGCAATGTCGCCGTTCAATGCCGCGGCGGCGAAGCCGCGGGCCTCGAGTTTTTCCGCCAGTTCCACGGTCGCTTGCTTCGTGCGGGTGAACACCAGCATGCCATCAAATGTCTCGGCCTCCAGAATGCGCGTCAACGCATCCAGCTTGTGCATGCCGCTCACCATCCAGTAGCGCTGCCTGATATTGGTCGCGGTGCTGGTCTTGCTCTTGATGGTCACTTCGACCGGCGTGCGCAGATGCTTCGCGGCGATACGGCGGATGGGCGCCGGCAGCGTCGCGGAGAACAGCGCGACCTGTCGCTGCGGCGGCGTCTGTTCGAGGATGCTTTCGACGGCATCGAGAAAGCCCATGCGCAGCATCTCATCCGCCTCGTCGAGCACCAGCAGAGTCAAGCCCGACAGCTTCAACGTTCCTCGATTCATGTGGTCGATGACGCGCCCCGGCGTACCAACCACGACGTGCACGCCGCGCCTCAAAGCGTTGAGCTGGGGCTGGTAGCTCTGGCCACCATAGATGGGCAGCACATGGAACCCCTTCAAATGCGCCGCGTACCGCAGAAATGCCTCCGACACCTGCAAGGCCAGTTCGCGCGTGGGGACCAGCACCAGCACCTGGGGCTCGTGCCGGGTAAGATCGATCTGGGTCAGCGCGGGAAGCGCGAATGCGGCGGTCTTGCCGGTCCCGGTCTGCGCCTGACCCAGCATATCCTTGCCGGACAGAAGCACCGGAATGGTCTGCGCTTGGATCGGCGAAGGCGACTCGTAACCGACGTCGGCAAGCGCGCGCAGCACCGCCTCCGATAGCGCGAGATCGCGGAAGCTCGCGGTACTTTCAATCGAGTCCACCGGGATTGCGCTCATAGGGAATGCCTTGGAAGGTAATGCGCAAGTCTAGCGGTTTAGCCGGGTATTGCTACCATAGTCGTCATGGGACGCATATTCGAAGTCAGAAAACACGCGATGTTCGCTCGCTGGAACCGCATGGCCAAGCAGTTCACCCGGGTCGCGAAGGACATCGCGATCGCCGTGCATGCCGGGGGTGCCGATCCGGCGTCGAACCCTACCTTACGCCGGGTGCTGCAAAATGCCCGCGCCGTCAACATGCCCAAGGACAAGACCGACGCGGCGATTCGCCGCGCGTCCGGCAAGGATGCGGCCAATTACACCGAAATCCTCTACGAGGGCTATGCGCCCCATGGCGTGGCGCTGCTGGTCGAAACCGCTACCGACAACCCGACTCGCACGGTCGCAAGTCTGCGCAACATCTTCACGAAAGGCGGGGGCAACATGGGCACCACCGGCAGCGTCAGTTTTCTGTTCAAGAAAATGGGCGTATTCCGTGTCGATCCGGCGCATGTCAAGGACCACGACGAGCTCGAACTGGATCTCATCGACCATGGCCTCGAAGAAATGGGCGACAGCACCGGGGACAAGGGCGAGCCGCAATTGGTGATTCGCGGCGCGTTCAACGATTTCGGCAGGTTGCAGGAGGCCCTGGAACGCCGCGGCATCACACCGCTCTCCGCCGAGCACGAATACATCTGCTCCATGCCCATCGAGCTGCCGGAGGAATCCGCGAAAGAGGTATTGGAATTGATCGATAAACTGGAGCAGGACGACGACGTCCAGAAGGTGTTTCACACCCTGGCCTAACCTTCAGACAGCCTCAGGCTCAGGCTTAAGGTTTGTTCATCCTGTCATCGTCCCTCTGCCTGCTGCGTTGACCCTCCTGAAGAGCAAACTTTTGGAGGACGTTATGCGCACGCTGTTCAAGTTGTTGATTCCGATAAGCATTGTGGCCATGAGCGGCTGCGTGGTGGCGCCCTACGGCTATCATCGCGGCTACTACGCCCCCGTGGCGGTGGTGGCGCCGGCGCCCGTGGTGGTCGTGCGGCCTTATTACCGCTGAAGCGGGCCGTCAATTGCAGTTTCAGGGCGGGCGGGTGAGATAATGCGCCCATGGCAACTCACCCGTTCCGCATCGTCAATGTCTTCACCGAAGGCTCACAGTCCTTTACCGGCAACCCACTCTGCGTGTTCGAGAACGGCGAGGGTCTGACCGGCGAGCAGATGCAGGCCCTTGCCCGGCAGTTCAATCTCTCCGAAACCACATTCATTCTCCCGCCATCGAAACCTAGGGCCGATGCGCGGGTGCGAATCTTTACGCCGAGCTACGAAATGGCCTTCGCCGGCCATCCGACGCTCGGCACCGCTCAGGTTTGTCGTTCGCTTAAAATGGGCGGCGACTCGCTGCTCTTGGAAATGCAGGCCGGCCTCATCCCGGTGCGCGCGGTCGGCAATCGCTGGACCTTGACCGCATTGGGTGCAACCTCGCGTGAACTGGATGTGTCTCGCGATGCGTTGGCGGCGGCACTGGGACTTGAAGTCAGCGACATCGGCGAGCGGCCATTGTGGGTCAAGGCCGGCAAGGAACAGCTGGTGGTACCGCTCACTTCCACCGCGGCGGTGCGCCGCGCGGCACCGGTACCCTCTGCCCTCAACGCCATTCGCAGCGAAGACGGCCATAGCATGGCGTACATTTTTTGCTCGAGCGGCGAGGACCGATCCTTGGCGCGGTTTTTCTTTCCGGTCGGTGGGGCAATTCTCGAGGATCCGGCCACCGGATCGGCCACCGCCAATTTTGGCGCCTGGTGTGTAGCCATGCAGCGTCCGCTGCCCGTCCGGGTGCGCATCTCTCAGGGCGAGTTCGTGAAGCGCCCTTCTGCGCTGTTTCTCGAGGTGAACCCCGAAAGCCAAATCTTCGTCGGCGGCGACGTGCTCGAACTCGGCACCGGCACCGTTACTCTTTGAGAGTGGCGCTCGCCCAATGCAACACCGGCACCAGGCGCGGGGAAACCATGGCGAGCGCCGTATCGAATGGCACCCACCTGGCCTCCTGGTGCTCCGGAAACCCCAGCTCCGGATTGATCGGCAGATGGACCCGCATGTCATCGCTGCGCGCGATGTAGTACCGCGAGACCTTGCCCTTGTTGTAGGGTCCTGTGTCCATGAAGCCGGTACCCCAATCGAAGGCGAGATTTCCTAGGGTCGTTTCCTCGCGCACCTCACGCACCGCAGCATCCAGGGGCTGCTCCCCGGGCTCAACTAGTCCCTTGGGGAAGTCCCAATTCCGGTAGGCGCGCAACAATAGATATTGCACGGCCGGCCCCAGATTGACCACGACGACGCCTGCCGAGAGTCTGCGGGGATGCGCAGTAGTCGTAGGGGCTCCTACGCGGCCGCCGACAAGGGCGAGCGAATCAAGTGATCGAAGGCGCTTAGCGAAGCCTTGGCGCCCTCACCCACCGCAATCACAATCTGCTTGTACGGCACCACCGTGCAATCCCCGGCGGCGAATACCCCCGGCACCGAGGTCTGGCCGCGGGCATCGACTTCCACTTCACCGCGCGGCGACAGCTTCACGATGCCTTTCAGCCAATCGGTATTCGGGATCAACCCGATTTGCACGAACACGCCGGCGAGCTCCAAGTCGCGCATCGCGCCGCCGGCACGCTCTTTGTACTTGAGTCCGACCACGCGCTGTCCATCACCGATCACCTCGGTGGTTTGCGCGCCGGTGATCACCGTCACGTTCGGCAGACTCATCAGCTTGCGCGTCAGCACCGCGTCGGCCCGCAACTGCGGATCGAATTCGATGAGGGTGACGTGGCTCACCAGCCCGGCAAGATCGATCGCGGCTTCGACGCCGGAGTTTCCGCCGCCGATCACGGCGACGCGCTTGCCCTTGAACAAGGGCCCATCGCAGTGCGGACAATAGGCCACGCCGCGATTGCGATATTCGCGTTCGCCGGGCACGTTGATCTCGCGCCAGCGCGCACCGGTGGCAATGATGACCGAGCGCGCTTTGAGCGACGCGCCGCCCGCGAGCTTCACTTCGTGCAGCTCGCCCGGAATCAGAGCCTCGGCTCGCTGCAGGCTCATTACATCGACATCGTAGGTAGTCACATGCTGCTCGAGTCCCGAGGCTAATTTGTGTCCCTCCGTCTCCTTCACCGAAATAAAATTCTCGATGCCGACGGTGTCCAACAGCTGTCCGCCTAGGCGCTCCGCGGCGATGCCGGTGCGGATGCCCTTGCGCGCCGCATAGATGGCCGCCGCGGCCCCGGCGGGACCGCCGCCCACCACCAGCACGTCGTAGGTTGCTTTGGCATTCAACTTCTCGGCTTGGGCGGCAGCCGCGCCCGAGTCCAGCTTCAGAATGATTTCATCGAGCTCCATGCGGCCTTGCCCGAAAGGCTGGCCGTTCAAGAATACCGCGGGCACCGCCATCACCTCGCGGCGCGCGACTTCGTCCTGATACACCGCGCCATCGATCATGGTGTGGCGGATCTTCGGATTCAGGGCCGCCATGGCATTCAGCGCCTGCACCACGTCAGGGCAGCTCTGGCAGGTGAGCGAGACGAAGGTTTCGAAATTCAGCTCGCCGTCAAGTTTGCGGATCTGATCGGCGGTGGCCGCGTCGATCTTCGGCGGATAGCCGCCCGTCTGCAGCAGCGCGAGCACCAGTGAGGTGAACTCATGGCCCATCGGCACTCCCGCGAAGCGCACTTGCGCCGCGGCGCCGGGACGGCGTAGGGCGAAGGAGGGTTTGAGCTGGCCCTCTTCGCGCTGGGCGTCGATCGTCACCAGGCTGGACACCGACTCGATGTCCTCGAGCAGGTCGAGCATTTCCCGCGACGCATCGCCGTCATCGAGCGACGCGACGATTTCCACGGGCTGCGTGATCCGCTCCAGGTAACCCTGCAACTGAGCCTTGGTATTGGTGTCGAGCATGGTGCGCTCCGGCTTTCCCTTGTAGAAGGATTGGCGTTGGTTTGCGTTGAAACTCGAAGGTTGAACTTAGAAAGGTCCGGCGTTCGCCGGACCTTTCCGATCCCTTAGATCTTGCCGACCAGGTCGAGCGAGGGCTTCAGGGTGTTGGAGCCGGGCGTCCACTTCGCGGGGCATACTTCACCCGGATGCGAGGCCACGTATTGCGCTGCCTTCACCTTGCGCAGCAATTCCTTCGCGTCGCGGCCGATGCCGTTGTCGTGCACTTCCATCACCTTGATCTTGCCTTCGGGATTGATGACGAAAGTGCCGCGATAGGCCAGGCCGTCCGCTTCGATGAGCACTTCAAAGTTGCGCGCGAGCGTCGCGGTCGGATCGCCGACCAGCGGATACTGCACCTTCTTGATGGTGTCGGACGTGTCGTGCCATGCCTTGTGCGCGAAATGCGTATCGGTGGACACGCCGTAGACCTCGACGCCCAATTTCTTGAACTCGTCGTAGTTGTCGGCAAGATCGCCCAGTTCGGTCGGGCATACGAAGGTGAAATCGGCCGGGTAGAACACGAACACCGACCACTTGCCCTTGAGGGTTTCGTTTGTCACGGGAACGAATTTCCCGTTGTGGTAGGCGGTCGCCTTGAAGGGCTTGATTTCGGTATTGATCAAAGACATGGAGAACTCCTCGGGCAGGTTTTGAAACTGGAGGCCATGATAGCAGCGGAACATCCATTTATCATATTGATTGTAGCGATGGTATTGATAGACTGTGTCTATGGGTGTAAACCGATGAATCTAAAGGACCTCAAATATCTGGTGGCTCTCGCGGATACCGGGCATTTCGGCAAGGCGGCGGAGCGCACCTTCGTGAGCCAGCCCACCCTGTCGGCGCAGCTCAAGAAGCTCGAAGAGTACCTGGGCGTCAAGCTGGTGGAGCGGCAGCCGAAGAACGTGCAGCTCACCGAGGTCGGCAGACAAATCGTGGTACGCGCGCGGCGCATGCTCGATGAGGGCGACGAAATCATCGCGCTGGCACGCAGCAATACCGACCCATTCGCAGGCAAGCTCAAAGTGGGGCTCATCCCCACCATCGGACCTTACTTGTTGCCGCGCGTCATGCAGAAGATCCGCAAAGCGGTGCCGCACCTTGGCCTCATGCTGTATGAATACCAAACCGAAGCGCTGCTCAAGCGCCTGCGCGACGGCGAGATCGACTTAGGTGTCATGGCGCTGCCGGTGCCCCAGGACGGCCTGGAGTCGCGCGCCCTGTACGATGAGGCCTTCACGGTGGCGCTCCCCAACCATCATCCGCTGGCCGCCAAGGCGGCCATCAAGGTCCAGGATTTGAAGGGCCAGACATTGCTGTTGCTCGAGGACGGCCATTGCCTGCGCGATCAGGCCTTGGAAGTCTGTAGCCGGGTCGATGTGCGCGAGGCTGAGGATTTCCGCGCCACCAGTCTCGAGACGCTGCGCCAGATGGTGGTTGCCGGCCTAGGGATCACCCTGCTGCCGGAGTTGGCGGTGGAATCCCCCTTCGGATCCCAGCGCGGCCTGACCATCCGGCAATTCGGCAAACCCACGCCGTCGCGCACCGTGGGCGCGGTCTGGCGCAAGTCCAGTACTCGCGAGGCGGCGATCGCGGCGGTCTGCGACGTGATGGTCGGCGTCATGGTGAAAACGGCCTGAAGTTTTCGTGACGGCCGTCTCAGGCCCGACAAACCGAGGCCGCCAGATGCCGATCTTTTCACATATTGCGCGCTCGCGAGCCGGCAAAATGGCAGGAAGGAAATTTTTACCATGACAGCCCCCACCATCGCACCGGGAAAAGCCCCGCCCGTTTCACCGCGCTTCGATCGTCAATTCATCGAGGATCACAAGCTCGTCGAGCGTTACCTGGAGAATAAGCTCCCCTTCAAGGGTGCGCGTGATCTGGAGCAGTGGTGCCGGGAGCATCCTGATTACCTGAATGAACTGAAACTGTCCGAGCGCGCCCACGCCAGCCTGAAGCTGCTGGAGGCCAGCGGCAGTCCGCAGGATTTGGGAGAACCGAAGCCCCCGTGGTGGAAGAGCATTTATTTTCCCATCGGCTTGGGTGTCACCACGTTCATTTGCCTGATGGCATTCTGGACGCTGGCGGGCAGGTATGTCTCTCTGCAGGCAAAACTCGAGAGCACGCAGCGCGCGATCAGCCAGGGGCCGCTGGTTCAGCCGGCCACCGAGAGGTCCGTTGTGATCGCACCGGATCATGCGCCGGGCATCGATCGCGCGCGGATCAAGCTCAGCCGCGCCGCGCCGCTGTTGCTCGACGTGCACATCGATCTTGGCTATACCGACAAGCTCATGCAGTTTCGCCTGTTCGTCGACAAGCAGGACCAGGGCCGGGCGCTGGTGCTCAACAATCTGCTCAAGGACTCCAATGGCGAACTGCGAGTTACGCTCAATTCCACCGGGTTGTCCGCCGGCATCTACCGGGTGAGAATCGAGGCTCTGCAGCCGCGCGAAGTCCCTATTCCCATCGGTTGGCTGCTGCTCGAGGTGCAGTAGGCACCTAACCCGAACGATTCGTACGCAACGCGATCTCGCTGCCCTGACCTTTCATGTATGAATACACGGTCAGACCAAGCGCGCCTTCAGCTCAATCGTCCCGCAACGTCACGATGGGCGGTGTGTTGATCACACTGCGCGTCGCCAGAGTTCCGCTCAATCCCACCAGCACCGTGCCGCACACCAGGCCGGTGACCCACACCCAAGGATCGAGGGTGAACTCCAAGGCAAATAAATGCCGCGCCAGATACCAGCCCACACCCGTGGCACCAAAGGCCGCCAAGGTGCCGGAGAGAAATCCCAGTGCCGAAAATTCCGCGGCCACACCCTGCAGTACGGTGCCGCGGCTGGCACCCAGCGTGCGCAGCATGGCGCTTTCGTAACGCCGTTCATCGCGAGTCGATTGCACCGCCGCCAACAGCACCACGACGCCTGCCGCCAGAGTAAATAAAAACACATACTGCATCGCCAGCGACGCCCGATCGATGATGTCGCGGACTTGCTTCAAGATGGCATCCACATCGAGCACCGAGATGGTCGGGAATTGGCGCACCAGATCGGCCAGCGACGCGCGCTGCACCGGGGTGAGAAACAGGCTGGTCATGTAGGTACCCGCGGCCCCGTCCAGCAGGCCCGGCGGAAACACCAGGAAGAAGTTCGGCCGGAAGCTGTCCCAGCGTATTTTCCGGATGCTCGCCACTTCCACGGTCAGCGGCTCACCGGCCACGTCGAAGCTCAGGTGATCGCCCAGCTTCAGATGCAACGCATCCGCGTATTCGGACGAGACGGAAACCAGCGGCTTGCCGGCATCCGCGGCCGTCCACCACCGGCCGGCCGTCAACTGATTGTCGTCCATCATACGCGCCGACCAGGATAGGTTCTGTTCGCGTTCCACGTAGCCGCGCGCCGCTTCGCCGCGCAGCGGCAGCGACTGCGCGGACTCCCCATTGATGGCGGTGATGCGCGCCCGCACCATGGGATACATCGGCGGCGAGCCCAGGCTGTGCGAGGTGAGGAATTCCTGCAGTTCCTCACGCTGCTCGGGGCGGATGTTCACGAGAAAGTTGTTGGGCGCATCGCTCGGGAGGCTGCGGCGCCAGTCGGCCAACAAGTCACCGCGCACCACAGCCAGCAGCAGCAGTACCATCAAGCCTAGGCCGAAGGCGACGATTTGCACCACACTGCCCGTGCCCCGGCGCGACACATTGGCAAGGCCGTAGCGCCAGGCCACGCCCACTCCGCCGCGCAGGCGGCTGGTCAGGCGCACCAGCCCATACCCCGCCAGGGTCAACACCACGCCGCCCCCCAGCACACCGGCCAGGACGCTCAACACCAACTCGGTGTCACGCACCATGCTCCAAAGAATGGCGAACAGGGCGGCCAGCGCCAACAGGTAGCTCACCCCATAGCGCAGCGGCGGGGCCGCGACGGTCTTGCGCAGCACCCGCGCCGGCGGCGTGCCCTTCAGCTGCAGCAGCGGCGGCAAGGCGAAGCCGACCAGCACGGCAAGCACCGTGACCAGCGCGATAGGCAGCGGCGCTAACGAGGCAGCGGGAAGTTCGCTGGGAATCAGGCTTTTGAGCAGCCACACCAATCCAGCCTGCGCCAGGTAGCCGAGCATCGTGCCGATGGCGGCGGCAAACAGCGCCAGCAGCGCCAACTCGATGATCGAGATGGCGAGCACGAAACCCTGCGCCGCGCCCATGCATTTCATCAAGGCCACGGCATCGATGTGGCGCGCCGCATAACGCCGCGCGCCCATGGCAACTGCCACGGCGGCCAGCAACACCGCGGCAAGGCTGGCCAGATTGAGGAAACGCCTGGCGCGATCGATGGCGGCATTGAGCTGGCGGCTCGACTGCTCGACATCCCGCAGGCGCTCCCCGGCCTCCTTGGACCGGTTCAAATACTCGCGGAAATCGTCGACTGCGGCCGGCGCGCCGGCAAACAGCGCCGCGTACGTGGCGCGGCTGCCGGCCTGAACCAGCTTCGTCCCGGGGATGTCGTCATAATTGAGCACGGCGGCAGGTGCAAGATTGACGAAGCCCGTGCCTTGATCGGGCCGGTAATCCAGCACCTGAGTGACACGGAAGCTGGCCTCGCCGATGCGCAGCATCGCTCCAAGTTCCAGTTTGAGTTGCGCGATGATGCGCGCATCGATCCAGGCTTCACCGCGGCCCGGAATTTCCGCGGTGGTGCGCGCCACGCCGAAGGGCGCGTCGGCGATGCGCAGATGCCCACGCAAGGGATAATTCGGCGTCACGGCCTCGATCGCCACCAGCTGGCTCGAGTCCCCGCTGAATATCGCCGTGGGAAAAGACAGCACCTGTGCGCTGCGCAGGCCGCGCTTGCGCGCCTCGTCGAAATAACGCACCGGAATGGCAGTCGGCGCCTCCAGGCGCAAATCGGCCGCCAGCACTTCGGATTCCTGCGCGCGTACCCCTTGAGAAACGCGGCCGGTGAAGAAACCCACCGCGGTCAAGGACAGCACCGCCACCAACAGCGCCAGCAGCAGTACGGAGAGTTCCCCCGACTTGAGATCACGCCACAGATTGCGCAAGGCGAAACGCACGGCTTGCATCAATTCACCGTGTGCCCGGCATCGAGCTCGAGCACCCGATGGCAGCGCTGCGCAAGGTGGCGATCATGCGTGACCAACACCAGCGTGCTCCCGGTGCTGCGATTGAGCTCGAACAGCAGGTCGGTAATGCGCTGGCCGGTGGCCGTATCCAGATTGCCGGTGGGCTCGTCCGCAAAGAGCACTGCCGGGTGTGTGACGAAGGCGCGTGCGATGGCCACACGCTGCTGCTCCCCGCCGGACAACTGCTTCGGGTAGTGCGCCATCCGCGGCGTCAATCCCACCTGCGCCAGGGCCGCCGCCGCCGTTTGACGCGCATCGCGTCTCGCCGCCAATTCCAGCGGCAGCATGACGTTTTCGATGGCGGTGAGCGAGGGGATGAGATGAAACGACTGGAACACGAATCCGACATGCTTGCCACGGATCGCCGCGCGTCCGTCCTCGTCGAGCGATGTCAGGTCGACGCCGGCGATCGACACCCGACCGGTGCTCGGCGTATCAAGTCCCGCCAGCAATGCGAGCAGCGTGGACTTACCCGCACCGGAGGCCCCGACAATGGCCAAGGTCTCTCCGGTTCGCACGTCGAGGCTCACATCGGCGAGAATGGTCAGGGAACCGTCGGGGCTTGCAACGGTCTTCGATACGTTCCTCGCCTCGAGGACGATGTGTTTGGCTTGATCTTGCATCGGGAGAGCTCGTGAAACGGCTGTTTGCCTTGGCAGTAATGATGATTGCATCCGCTTCGGCTCAGGCCGAAGCACCGGTGATTCTCGTATTCGGCGATAGCATCAGCGCCGGCTACGGGCTGGCGCACGTAGAACAGGGCTGGGTGGAATTGCTCAAGACGAGGCTCAAGACTCAAGGGTACGGTTACCAGGTCGTCAATGCCAGTGTCAGCGGCGAAACCACCGCCGGCGGACTGGCGCGCCTGCCGCGTGCACTCGAACTTCATCACCCCAAGATCGTGGTCTTGGAATTGGGCGGCAACGACGGGCTGCGCGCATTGCCCATCGCGCAAATGCGCAGCAACCTCACCCAGATGGTGGATCTGGCCACGGCTTCGGGGGCGAAAGTGCTGCTGCTCGGGATGCGCATGCCGCCCAACTATGGACCCCAATACACCGAGCAATTTGCCATGGTTTTCAGCGATTTGGCTCGCGAAAAAAAGCTGCCCCTGGTGCCTTTCCTACTCACCGACATCGCCCTGTCCCCGACGCTTCTGCAGGGCGATGACATTCACCCGAACGCGGCCGGCCAGCCCATACTGGTCGAGAATGTCTGGCCAACGTTGCGACCGATGCTGGCCAAATAACGCTCAGTGCACCGGCTCCAGCGCTCGCTCCGGCGTGTGCTCCGATGCCCGCTCAGGCGTCCGCAAAGGAAGTACGCCGTTCACTTGGATCACAAAGCGGGTGTAGTGACCCTGCGCTACGCCTTCGAGAAATTTGCCGTCGACGACGACATGGGTATTCTCGCCGATGCTGTCCGGAAACTCGGTCACGCCCACCAGCTGCACGTCGTTGGCCGGCAGGCACAAAAAGCTCTGCGGCGGCGCGTAGACATATTCAGTCTTGTCCAGAATCAGAATCGGCACCGTGTCGACGCCATCCGCTCGAGGGAACTCGCGGAAATGAATACGTCCGGTGAAGTCGTGCCTGACCTGCAGCCACAGGCAGGGCCCGCTGCCGATGACACAGCCGCAAAGCGCGGCGCATATGCCGGCGCCTAGGACAAGCCGCAATTTTCTGATCATTCCATGCTCCGTGGCCCCGAAGTTTGCGCCGATCGCCGCGCCCTGCCTATCCAAATTTGCGACGCGGGTGACGCAGCCGCGTCCGCGCGTGGTTCGCGGCATTCGAGAATGTCGAAGGCGCAACGCTCCAGCATCGCCGACCAACTCTCGACGGTGCGAAAGTACCACGGGGCAGGATTGCTGAAATCCCTGCCGAATCCCAGCCAGCTGCCCTCGCGCCAGCCGTCCCGGTAGGGATACTCTCCGCAGGCTGATACCGGGTGCAGCGTTTGAACGATCAAGTACCCAGGATGGTTGAGATAGAAGGGCAGCGCCGCGATCAAGGATTCCACGGATTGCTCGCCCAAGAGAGAAAAGTTGCACACCACCGCATCGAAGGCACCGAGGCGCGCCCGCCGATTCGCGATGGACGCATAGTCCTGCACCTGAAATTCACCGCCCCCTAAGGCTACGGCGCGTGCGATGAGCTCCGGCACAATGTCCACGCCGACCACGCTCATGCCGCGCGTGCTCAACGCCCGTACCAGCCAACCCTCGCCGCAGCCTAGGTCGAGCAGGCGTCGAGGGGCAACGCTGGATACCGCGTCGATGATGGCCTGATTGGTCACGAGCGTCCGGCTGGCAATGCTCGAGGTGCGGATGGCATTGCTCCAAGCTCCTGCATTGACATGCCAGGAATGGACGATGTCGAGTTCGCGCGGGTCCTGGGAAGATTCCATGGCCCCAGTGTACCTGCGGAGTCGACGTACCTGCGGAATGGGTGTCCGATCGATGGACCTGCAGGAATTAGGTGTACGGGGTTGTCCCACATTGCTGGCTTGCCGATCCGATGCTATACACGCGTTACCATTTTAAGAGGCCTGCCCCTTGGATCGAAACTGGTTGAATCAGTACCCGCCCGGCGTGCCCGCGGACATCGACCCCGATGCGTATCCGTCGCTCAAGGAGGCTATAGAACAAGCCTTCACCACCTACCGTCAGCTGCCGGCATTCACCAACATGGGTGCCACCCTGACTTACGCACAGTTGGACGAACTCAGCCGAGCCTTTGCCGCATGGCTGCAGCACAAGTCCGGACTGGTCCGCGGTGACCGCGTGGCCCTCATGATGCCCAATATCTTGCAGTATCCCATCGCGCTGTTCGGCGCGCTGCGCGCCGGCATGGTGGTGGTCAACACCAACCCCTTGTACACGCCGCGGGAACTCGAACATCAGCTGAAGGATTCCGGGGCCAAGGCCATCGTCATCGTGGAGAACTTCGCGCATGTACTGCAGCAAGTCCTGCCGCGAACGGCCTTGAAAAACGTACTCGTCACCGGCGTTGGCGATTTACTCGGGATTCCAAAAGGCTTGATCGTCAATTTCGTTCTGCGGCATGTGCGCAAGCAGGTACCGCCTTGGAAAATGCCGGGCACGGTGTCCTTCAAGAACGTTCTGGGAATGGGTCTCGGACTGAAAATGGAACCGGTGAACCTGGGACCCGCGGACATCGCCTTTCTGCAGTACACCGGCGGCACCACGGGCGTCGCCAAGGCAGCCGTCCTCACGCACCGGAACATGGTGGCCAACCTGCTGCAATCCCTGGCCTGGATTAGGCCCGCGCTACAGGCCGGCGGCGGCCGTGTGGTGATCACTGCGCTGCCGCTGTATCACATCTTTGCGCTCACCAGCAATTGCCTGGCATTCCTCCCCCTGGGCGCCCGCAACGTGCTCATCACGAACCCCAGGGACTTCCCCGGATTCGTGGAGCTGAAGAAGTACAAGTTCAATTTCATCAGCGGCGTCAATACACTTTTCAATGCTCTGCTGCACACGCCGGGGTTCACGGGCGTCGACTTCAGCGCGTTGCGCGCCACCTTCGCGGGCGGCATGGCCCTACAGCCCGTGGTGGCCGCGCGCTGGAAGGAGATCACCGGCGGCACCATTGCGCAAGGCTGGGGACTCACCGAGACCTCGCCCATGGTCACCGCCAATCCCATCGGCATGCCGTTCAACGGCTCGGTCGGACTGCCCGTGTCCTCCACCGATGTCTCCATTCGAGACGACGCCGGCCAGGAACTGCCCGTCGACGGCGTCGGCGAAATCTGCGTATTCGGACCCCAGGTCATGCGCGGTTACTGGAACCGCCCCGACGAAACCGAAAAGGTGATGTTCGGCGACTGGCTACGCACCGGCGACATCGGCCGCATGGACGCAAAGGGCTTCGTCTACATCGAGGACCGCAAGAAGGACATGATTTTGGTCTCGGGGTTCAATGTCTACCCGAATGAAATCGAGAGCGTCGTCGCCGCCCATCCCGGCGTACTGGAGGTCGCCGCGGTTGCGCAGCCCGACGAGAACTCCGGCGAGGTCGTCGCGCTGTTCGTGGTCAAGAAGGATCCCAACCTCACCGCGGAAGCACTGATCGCGTTTTGCCGCAAGGAGTTGACCGGCTACAAGATTCCTAAGCACGTGTACTTCCGCACCGAGCTACCCAAGACCAACGTCGGAAAGATCCTTCGCCGCGCGCTGCGCGACGAGCTGCACAGCAAGCCGCCCGGGTAGTTCCGGGCGCGATCAATTCTCGCCTTCGAGTATTGTCGGGGATCGCGAATTCGCGTAAGTTTCAACTCAACGGGTAGCGACTAAACGTAGGGATACACGCTGGAATGAGTGCCGATATTGACGCGCGTCCCCTCAATCACCAGGATCGGTCAACCTCGCGCCCACCAAGCGGTATTGGCAGGCAGTCCTTAGAAGAGCCGGAACGGCACTTGCCGCCAATTTCATCGGGCATCGTTTGCCTGTGCGTTGTTGCGGGACAACACCAACGTTCGGCGGATCCGCTTCAGTTGGCGCGGGCACTGGGCCTTGAGCCTGGTGCGCCGATCACCGAAAACCAACTCATCCTCGCCGCCAAGGAACTCGGTCTAAAAGCCAAAATGGCTCGGTCCGATTGGGCGAGGCTGGGGAATATTGTGTTGCCTGCTATTGCGCAGTTAAAGACGGGGGAATACGTGGTGCTGCTTCGCCTAGATGCTGGCGAGCACGTTTTAGTGGGCGACCCCCATAGCGCACGCCCGCAGCGCCTTGCGCGAGAACAATTCGAAGAGATCTGGTCGGGCAGATTGGTACTGATCAAGACGCGGCTGCGCCTTGACAATCCGAATCGCCCGTTCGGCCTTGATTGGTTTGTGCCGGCCATCTGGAAATACCGAAGAACCTTGAGCGAGATTCTAGCGGCATCCTTTGTAATTCAACTGTTCGGACTCGCAACCCCACTGTTTACACAAGTCATCATCGACAAAGTGTTGATGCACAGAAGCATCTCGACGCTGCATGTTTTGGCTGTCGGCATGCTCATCATGATCGTGTTCGAGGCCATCCTGACAGTGCTTAAAGCTCATTTGATGGCGCATACCTCCAACCGAATTGACGTTGCGCTTGGCGCCCGCCTATTCCGGCACCTCTTGCATATTCCTTTGCGCTACTTCGAGTTGCGTCGCGTCGGTGATACGGTTGCCAGGGTCCGCGAACTGGAAAATATACGGCAATTCATAACCGGTTCATCGATCAACGTGATCCTCGACCTGCTGTTCACGGTGCTGTTCGTCGCCGTCATGTTTGTCTACAGCACCACCTTGACCTTCGTAACGCTGGCATGCATCCCTCTGTTTATTGCTTTATCCGTGATGATACGGCCGCTGATGCGCATGCGGCTGGAGGAGAAGTTTGACCGCGGCGCCGAAAATCAGTCCTATCTGGTCGAAGCCGTGACCGGGGTGCAAACGGTCAAGGCGATGGCACTGGAGCCGATTTTCTATCGTCGCTGGGAGGAGCAGCTGGCCCGTTACGTGACGGCCTCGTTCCGGACCTCCCATCTGTCGGGCATCGCGGGTGCTCTCGGGCAAATAATCCAGAAGCTCTCCACGCTCTCCATCCTGTGGGTTGGCGCTTATCTCGTCATGCAAGGCAACCTGACGGTAGGACAATTGATTGCCTTCCAGATGCTGTCGGGGCGCGTTATTTCCCCGATCTTGCGCGTGGTGCAGCTGTGGCAGGACTTCCAGCAGGTCGGAATATCGGTCGAGCGCCTCGGCGATCTCATCAATACTAAGGCTGAGCCGGCACTGAATCCCAATAAGATGAGTCTGCCGGCGATTCAAGGTGCCGTGCGCCTGGAAAGCGTACGGTTCCGTTATCAATTCGATGGTCCGGAAATTCTTCGAAATGTGTCCTGCGGTATCGCCCCGGGCACGACAGTGGGTGTCGTGGGGCGCAGCGGCTCAGGCAAGAGTACGCTGACGAAGCTGCTACAGCGGCTATACGTTCCGGAATCAGGTCGCATCTTGATTGACGGCATCGATTTGCAGCAGGCGGATCCCATGTGGCTGCGGCGGCAAATCGGAGTAGTACTGCAGGAGAACTTTCTATTCAACGGCACAATACGTGACAACATTGCGATTCACATGCCGGGAGCGTCTATCGCTCAGATCGTAGACATGGCCAAGCTTGCTGGAGCTCACGATTTCATCTTGGAGATGCCCGAGGCGTATGACACGCCGGTCGGGGAGCGCGGCACGGCCCTCTCCGGCGGACAACGCCAGCGGATTGCGATTGCGCGCGCCCTGATGGCGAATCCGCGGATACTTATCTTCGACGAAGCCACAAGCGCCTTGGACTACGAATCCGAGCGGATCATCCAGGACAACTTAGGCCGCATCTGTAAGGGCCGCACCGTCTTCATCATCGCTCATCGCCTCTCGACCATCCGTCACGCGGATACGATCTTGGTTCTCGATCGCGGCCAACTCGTTGAACAGGGTAGCCATCATGAGCTTATGGCGAGACCCGGCGTCTACCACCACTTGTTCTCCCAACAGTTAGGTGGCGGTCCCCATGCCGTTGCCTGAGCCAACCGCTCCAGCCACGGAGACATCAGGCGGCTCCCCGAGGCAGGATTCGCCCAAGTTGCCGTCGGTGAAGTCTGCGGGTCGCTCGCGCGAACTTACGGCGATGGAGCGAGAATTCCTACCTCCTCTACTGGAAATTCAGGAAAGCCCGCCTTCCCCCCTCAAGCGACTGGTGCTGCTGACGATTGTTGCACTGGTTATCGCTCTCATCGTCTGGGCAAGCATCGGCAAAATGTCCATTGTGGCGACAGCAGCGGGAAAGTTTGTTCCGGAAGGGCGCGTCAAAACCCTCCAACCGCTGGAAGCTTCCATCGTCAAATCGATCCACGTCAGAGAGGGCCAGCATGTCGATAGCGGCGACCTGTTGCTTGAGCTCGATCCCACGTTGAGTGCGGCGGACATGAATGCCAGCGCAGACAAATTGGCATTCAACCAGCTGGAGCAGGCGCGGCTCGTCGCGGAATTGACTCACAAAGCTCCGCCCTACGTGCCAACCGGTCAGCCAGCCGGAAGATTGGCGCTGGAGGAGAGCATTCGACAAGCCCGCGAACAAGCGCACACGACCAAACTCGCCGGGGCGCAGGCTGCGGTCGAGGAGAAAACGGCGGCGCTCGCCGCCGCCGAGGCGACTCTACAAAAATATCAGGAACTCACCGGCATAGCCGAGGAACGTGAAGCGGGCGCCCGGCCGCTGGTCGAGACAGGAGCCATCGCCCGCGTTGATTATTTGCAGCTAAAAGAAGATCTTGCCAAGAACCGCAATGATTTTGCTTCTCAGCAAAAGACGGTGCAGCAAGCTCGTGCGGCCGTCGTCGAGGCGGACCGCGCTTTAGAGCAAGTGCGACGCGATCGGGTAGCCGACATTTACAAGGATTTGGATGATCGCGTAACGAGCGAACCGGAACTCAACAGCGGCGCACAAAAGTCGCGTGAACTTTATGCATTGAAGTGGCTACGGGCTCCTGTGAGCGGTTATGTTCAAAAAGTCGATGTCACGACCATCGGGCAGGTTGTAAGTGCCGCGCAATCACTCGTGACCATCGTACCTGACGGCACACCGCTGATCGTCGAGGCCACCGCGACGAACCAAGACATCGGCTACCTGATGGTGGGCCAACCGGTGGAGGTGAAGGTCGACACGTTTCCGTTTCAGAAGTATGGAACCTTGAAAGGAACTCTGGAATGGATCAGCCCCGATGCGGAAGACCGAGACGGCGCGTCGACCGATTCCGACACTCGAAGCGGTACGGTGGATACGAAATCAGAAAAGAACAAGGATGCAATGCCCGCAAACAACGCAGGATACGTTTACAAAATTCGCGTGCGAACTGAGCAATCCCAATTCAGGGTAAACGGCGAAACCCGGCCGCTTCAGGCCGGTATGACCGTGCAAGCGGACATTACTACCGATAAACGCCGAGTCATCGATTTCTTCCTCTCCCCGATCGTCAAGTATCTTGACGAGGGGCTGAAGGTGCGCTGATGGCCACGCCAGTTCGTGGGCTATAGGATCTTTACTCCGCGCGCATTCAGTTCGCTTCTGCGCCAGAAGCTGGCCTCCGCGTATTTGGCGAAGAGATCCGGAGGAATAGCGGGCATTCGGGGCCGCGCAGCCACTTTGCCTTCCACACGATGCAGCCCTGGCATACCCAGCTGAACGTCGAACTCGGGTTCATCATACACAACATGATTGAAGTTATGCTGAAACGGCGTTTGGTTTAATTCTTCGTAAAGTTGCGCCAATACCCGATCCGGCTCCAGCACCAAGTTGTCGTATGGGATTACAATCAAGCGTTGCGCGGAGTCGCCGAACCACGCTTCCCGCAAGGTGCTCCACGCCTGGCCGATGAGGCCGGTATCAGCGTTCATTAGCATGTCGGCTCGGGAGTAGACGGACGTCCCGGGCGCGTAGTTGAAAATGCGCGACAGCTGCAAAGGGTTCTGGACGAGCATACGTTCAATGCTATCGATGATCCAGCCGATATCCCGAACGCAGCAGATGATTCGCGCGGAGGGAAAGAGACTCGTGAGCAATGGGACCTTGCCGGTCCAGGTTCGATTCGTATCGAACACCACGCGGCCGTTGCCAAGATTTGCGTAGTACGAATCGAACACCCCGCGAAGCAAGTTGGCGCGCCTCGCGTCGTCAAAAAAAGTAGTGAATTCGGTATTACCGGACATTTTTTGCAGCAGTGCCGAGCAAAGGAGCGCAACGGGGCTGGTGATCGACGCTGTGAAGGCAGGGTTCTGCCGCAAAATGGCACCAAGCAGCGTGGAGCCCGAGCGGGGTAGACCTGAAATAAAGTGAAAGCTTGAATTCATCGCAGAGTTCAACTGTACATTACTGCTCGCTCGACGGTGGCGGTTCAGAGTTTCCGCTTAGACCTTGCTCCGCCGCGAACGGAATGCGCAGCGCGGACAATAAGGCATGGGCGAACTGGTGCGGTTTCAACGCTCGTTGAAGCTCCCATCCCGCCAAGAGGTTTTGCGATGCAAGCGTGTCCACCGCGGTTTGTGCTTTATCGATGTCCATCTGCGCCCGTTGAACGCTATCCAAGCCAGTACGACCCGCAGCGTACTGCGAACGGGTCAGGGTCAATACCTCCTGGGACTCGCTGAGACTCGATTTCGCTGCCGCGTAGGAAGCCAACGCCTCCCGCGCCGCGTTGAAGGCGCCCTGCATTCGGGTTCCTGAATCGAGCCGCGCCTGCAGGTAGTTAGCCTGCGCTTTGCGCAATTCAGATTGGCCTTTTCTCACCGCCGCGGTTTCCGTCACAAAAGGAAATAGCGGCTGCGTGAAGGTAATTCCGATGCGGTAAGAATCGGGGCCAATGCTACGATTCGCCTCCCCAAAGCCGACCGGACTCTGCCCTAAATAGTCGCGACTGGCGGTGAGCGATAGCGTTGGTCCAAACTGAGCCTGCGCCTGTTTGAGTTTGGCCTCCATCGCGGTGATTTGTTCCTTGGCGGCCACCACGGCAGAATCGCTGTCGATAATCACGTCCAAATCGGACTCTGCGAGACTGGATCGATCGGCGGCTGGAAGAGGCCCCATCGATTTGACCACATGACCCGGCATGAGCTGGTGTCCGAATGACTGAGCCAACGCCAATGATTTATCGTAAACGGTCCGGCAATTTTGATTGAAGGTGCGTTCGGCATCGAGTTCCGCAGCCCGTGCTTGGCCGACTGCGACGGTAGTGCCCTGTCCTCCCTTTAGACGCTCTTCGGCTCGCGCCGCAATGCCTTTGAGAATTGCGACCGTTCTGGCCTGATAGTCGACCGTCACCTGCGCCTCGTGCAAGTCGGCATATGCCTGCATCACGTCGCTCAAGGTTTCGTTAAGCTGGCTGTCAAGTCCGGCCGAACTTGAACGCACCGCCGCCTTAGCGCCTCGATACCCCGCCACATCCTTGCCGCTGCTGAATAGGTTCCACGTCACATTGAGCGATCCATAGGCGGAATCAGATCGTGGACCTCCGAGGACGTTATTCCCGACCACTTGGACCGGCGCACCGCCATTACTTGGCGCGTAGCGCGATTCCTCCACCAGCAACTGTCCAGCGGGGAGGAATGCGGTTGCCGAGGCGGATAGGTCGGCAAGCGACTCGGCGAGAGTCTCCTTGGCGAGATTGAGTTTCGGCTGATCGCTCAGCGATTTGGCGATCGCGTCGGCCAACGTCACTGCGATGACTGCTTGCTCGGTCATGCAGAGGGGCGGGCCGGCCGAAATCTCGGTCGTCCCAGCGTATACAGAGGTAAAGCTCCCTAGCAAAAACGTCAGAGAAATATTCACCTGGCATCTCCCATTGAGCCGGCCGGTCATGCTCATCGAGATGTCACCATGTCGGACGGGGCAGGGAGTTCCACTTTGGCGTGCGGGAAGATCGCGCCGCAGCCCTGACAACAGGTGGGTACGATGCGTTGATTCAATTGTTGTCGCAATTGCTCGCTCGATACAAAATCTGCGGTGTTCTTGATGAAGCAACAGGGTAGCTCGAGACCAGTGATGTCGTAGTAACGCATCAGCGGCGCGGCCAGAAACCGACATCGGTAGGTGCACGCGCCCCAAGTTGGGGACTCACCCGGAGAGTAGCGTTTTGCATAGTCGGCCTTTGGCTGCAACGGTTGAATCATGTGTTGATTGATACCGCGCCGACGGAGAAAAAGCTTTAAAGGCTCCAACGGTTGACCCATGTCAACCGTGTGAATGATGATTCTGTTCGGGGACAACACGCCCAACAGGGCATCGAGATTGCGCAACACGCGATGAAGCTTGAATCGCCCAATTCTCTGGGCATACTCGGGGTCGATGGTGTCTATGGAAATCCCAATCGCTGGGAATGCTGCTGCCACCCGGAGAGCATCCATGAGACTGCCGTTCGTGATGGTATACGGCACGAGTCCGTGAGCCCTAATGGCATCCACCATGTCCCAAAACCTAGGATGCATCATCGGTTCGCCCTCGCCTTGCAGCGAGACGCGTTCGATGTGCTGTTTGGATTCGCGCTCTAGAATGCTGGTGAACAGCCCCCACGCCATATATCGTTGTGGCATGTCGCGGCCCGCGCAATAAAAGCATTGATAGTTGCAGCGCGTGCCAATTTCGATCTGGACAAATGCACCTCGCACGTTTGAAGCGTGGGTCGGATCTTTGGATGAATGAGCAGATTGATTAGGCGGCATTGGCTTTGCGAGCCCCCGGTTTCGACGAGGGCGGACCGAATTGCTCGATTTGCTCAACGATGAAATCCGCGGCTTGCGCCGCGTCGAAACCGCGATATTTCTGAGCAAAATCGCTGGCGTGCACCTTAAAGGTCGACTCTCCCAAGAGGCGGCGCATAAGATGAACGACCTCAATTTCACTATGCGATTCGCTCATTGTCAGACCGGCGCCCATCGCGGTTACGCGCAGGGCCGTCAGCTGGGCCTCCGGGTGTTGCGGGATCATCAGTTGTGGAACGCCTTTTAGCAGCGCTGAGGTCACGGTACCCGAGGGAGCATACGAGACACATAGATTGGTATTATTGAAAAGTCCAGCCAATCGAACCGGTCGAGAGGCGATTTTGAACTGGTCGGTACTAAAGGATTCGACGAGATCCGCAGGCGCACCCGGGAGGAAGCAAATAACAGCAGCCTTCGTTGACCTCAATGCGCGCAGGATCACGGCGTTGCTGGCTATGCCCGGTCTCAGATAGGCGAATATTCGGCAATCCGACTTCGACGGCCATATCATATGCTCGCCGCCACTTAGCTCGCCAATCGGTCCCACATACTTTTCGTTCGGCCGCGGTCCATAGTGATCTAGTTCGGGAAACGTCGTCAGATAGCGCCGGTCTGTATCGAACAACTCGCGCAGGGTGAGCATGGGCGGAAGCATCATCGCGTTGAGGATCCAATTGGCATTCGCAAGCACTCGATGTTCCGCCTCCAGAATTGCCGCCTCACTGACTTTGCTCTGGGGAAACCCCGGTATTGGATTTTCGGATGGCGGTAGCTCGAAGCCGGTTCCAATCAGCACGGTAGGTGTCGCGGTGACGCGTGCGGCCAAAATAGCCGTCGGCGAATGATCCAGTACGGTAACCACCGGTCCGAACATTCGAAACAGGTTGGCCCACCCCTGCACCATGCCCCAAAGCTGGGAGCGGTCGGCCCACCCCTGGTTCCACAGGATTTCAGCGTAACTCCCAGCTTGTTGCGTCGGGTGCGCGACTGTCGTCGCTACGGGCGCCTGAATGTAAGGAATGCCGGCTTCGGCGAATACCTTGGCTGCTAAGCCCAAATTCCGCGTTACGAGAAGCGGGCTATGTCCACGGCTCTTGAGGCGAATGGCCAATGGCAGCAATCTCGCCAGATGTCCGAGATTGCTGCCCAATTCCCAGGTAAGGACTATACGACTCATGGGCGTCGATGCGGCGTTCGAAGACCACCCATCTTATGGTGTACTGGCGTGCGCTTAGTGGTGCTCACTGAGCAACGTGTTAAACACAGGGCTCACGTTGGGATTAAAGAAGCTCAAATCAGGCTGTGTATTGGTCAATTCACCGTCCTGAGAGAGCCCAATGAAGCCCGCGTCGCCTGAACTCGCGCTGCTGATGGCGCCGACTTGACTAGACACCCAGTTGATCGTGGTAACGTTCGTGGCCGCATCGTATTGTCGCGTACCCGAGCTTCCGTCGCTTCCACTGTAAGTCTCAGTAAACGACACACCGATAACTCCAGGAGACCCGCCAGAAGAGTACTGATATTCATCCGTGAACGAACTCCCATTGCTGTTGACCCACGAATCCAGATACTCGCCAATCGACGAATTCCACCAATAGGTCCCCTGGCTACCATCTGCCTTAGACCAGGAATCGCTATAGGAACCGTCGACCTGCGGCGTGTAAGAATTCTGACTGAGCAGCTGATTGTTCTGATCGTAGCTATCCACCGTCGTCGTGCTCGCACCACCGCCTTGAGGCGTATGCACATCGGTTGTGGTGTAGGAACCATCGCTGCTGTAGGTCCAGGTCTGGGAGTCCGTCGAACCGTCTGCCTCGGTGCTTTGCCGGCCCGCAATCTGACCTTGCGCATTAAAGTCCTGAGTCGTGGTCGTGCTCGTCCCGCCTCCGCTGGGTGTGTGCACGTCCGTCATGATGTAGGAACCATCGCTGTTGTAGGTC
>JAJPKM010000026.1 GCA_021323735.1 Gammaproteobacteria bacterium | reverse complement strand
TTACCGGAGCCGGGCTCACCGCCGGCGCCGTGACCATGCAGTCGAGTGCTACCGTGGCTGCAGGCAATGTCATTGGTCAGAATCCGGCTGCCGGGACCAGTGTGGCCGCCGGCACGGCGGTCGCTTTGGTGGTCTCCAGTGGACCAGGAACCGTCAGCGTTCCCAATGTGGTCGGGGATACTGTCGCTCAAGCTACAAGCGCACTTCAAGGCGTTGGCCTGACCCTCGGTACTCAGACTACTGCGAGAAGTGTGACTTCCCCCAGTGGCGAAATCATCAGCCAAAGCCCCGCGGCCAACAGCGCTGTAGCCAGCGGTACTTCCGTGACTGCGGTTGTCTCCACGGGTGAACTTGAGACAGTGATCTATCCGTTTGCCGGTGGAACCGTTAATGATGGCGCAGCCCCAGGGGCCGCGCCGATCCAAGGCAGCGATGGTAATTTCTATGGCACAACACAGAGCGGTGGTGGAGCCGGAGACGAGGGCACTGTATTCAAAGTCACGCCATTGGGTGTCGAGACGGTTTTGCATGTCTTCGCAGGGGGTAGCGATGGCCTTCAAATCAACGGTGGGGTGATTCAAGGCAGCGACGGTAACTTTTACGGTACGTCGAGTTTTGGCGGCGCAAACAACCTCGGTACGGTTTTCAAAGTCACGCCGGCAGGTGTGGAGAGCGTGATTTACTCCTTCGCCGGCGGCAGTGATGGCTCGAACCCTTACGCGGGGCTGATTCAAGGTAGCGATGGCAATTTCTATGGTACGACACGAAACGGTGGACCGAGCGACGCCGGCACCGTGTTCAGAGTAACCCTCGCGGGTGTCGAAACGGTGCTGTACTCCTTCGCCGGCGGCAATGATGGTTTCGAGCCCACCGCCGCATTGATTCAAGGCAGCGACGGCAATTTTTATGGCACGACATCGGGCGGCGGTAACTGTGGAGCCCCATTCGGGTGCGGGACCGTTTTCAAGATCACCCCCGCGGGTGTGGAAACGGTGCTGTACTCCTTCGCCGGGCCCGCCGGTAGTGATGGCGCGCAGCCCCAGGGCGGGCTGATCCAAGCTACCGATGGCAACTTCTATGGCACGACGTTCCGTGGTGGCTCCAGCAGTGGCAAAGCAGCCGCATGTTCCGTCGTCTTCTCCGGGAACCAATTGAGCGGGTGCGGCACGGTGTTCAAAGTCACACCGGCAGGCGTTGAGACGGTGCTTTACTCGTTCGGCGCCGGCAGCGATGGGCAGAATGCTGCCGGACTCATTCAAGGCAGCGACGGGAACTTTTTCGGTACAACACAATCTGGAGGATCGAGCGGCAACGGTACACTGTTCAGGTGCACACCGGCGGGTGTCGAGGCAGTGCTGTACTCATTCGCCGGGGGTAGTGATGGCTCTAGTCCTGTCGCTGGGGTGATTCAAGGCAGCGACGGCCACTTCTATGGCACCACACAGACTGGCGGCTCTAGCGGCAACGGTACCTTGTTCAAATACTGAGCAATCCTTGAATCGATGAAATCGGTTCAGGGTGACCTATTGAGGCTGCAGTACTCCGCTTACTGACCGCCGCATGGATGATTGATCCTGCGCGGTACAGTTGTGCGTGAGAGGCGTCCATTATTGTTCACCACTTGCATCCTTAGAGGCAGTTGGCGGCACTAATATGTTGGGGGTTTGTGCGGCTGCCCGCACACTCCAGGCATATGATAAGAACAGCATCAGATCTGGCCACGGGGAATAGGAATCATGCTCGTCCGGCACTCAGCGATGCGGCATCTGTTCTTGCCGTGCAGTACATTTCTCCTCGCAGTGGGCTGCTCAGGCGGCAACTCTGGCTTGGGTACAGGCTCGATGTCGTCTACGCCCCCGTCGACGACGCTGATGGCCAATTTTGATTCGATTCAGGCCAACATTTTCACCCCGCTGTGTGCCGACTGTCACAGCGGTCCCAATCCTGCCGCGAACCTCAGTCTCGATGCTGCGCATAGCTACAATGCCCTGGTCAATGTCCCGAGCACCGAGCAGCCCACGCTCGTGCGTGTCAAACCCGGCGATCCGACGAACAGTTACCTGGTAATCCATCTCGAGAAGGAAGGCGATGGCGCCCCTGCCAGCGACGTTCCATTTGTCGTCCAATGGATCGTCGATGGAGCATTGCCCGGGAGCACGGCAATGTCCATGGCCGCGCAATTCCGAGTCGCTGCTGTCGAGCCTGACACGGGCGACGCGTTGCGGGCCTCACCTCCGCGAATCATCATCGGGTTCACGCAGGAACTAGATGCCAGTAGCGTGAATGCAGCGTCGGTGCGCTTGGAGCGCATCGATGAGGGTGCGGAGGCCGTGACGACCTCCGCGATTCCTTCCAGAGCATTCATACCTGGGGGCAATGCGCGCGCGCTCATGTTGGCGCCCGCGTCGGCCCTGCCGCCAGGTCAATATCAGGTGGTATTGGATACCGCGCCAGGCGTCTCGATCCGCTCGCTCAGCGGCGCATCGCTTGGTGTCGCTGATCCGGAAGCTGTCGGTGCGCGCGCCATAACTCGATTCAGCGTCACGGCCGAGCACTAGGTAGTGCTATAGGAGAGCGGCCGGCAGTTCTCTGTCGGGCGGGGGCAGCCGGGTAGCCTTTGCTGGTCAACCGGGCGGTGGATTTTCCGTCCCCGGACCTAAGATTTTGGTGTAGCGGCACCTTGAGCTACGATGTAGCCGGGCGGAACAACAAAAACGGAGAGATTGTGAACATACAACTTCAATATTTGACCTATGTGACTTTATTCACCGCGGTGATCTGGGTTCCCTACATCCTGCATATGATCGTGGTGCGAGGCGTGGTTGACGCCGTCGGTTATCCGGCAAATCCCAAGCCCATGGCGCCGTGGGCCGTGCGTATGAAGGCGGCTCATTACAACGCCATCGAAAATCTAGCCATCTTTGCGACTCTGGTGCTCGTGGCCAATGCGTTGCACTTGAGTAATCACGCCATCGAGGTATCGTGCGTGGTGTACTTTTGGGCTCGCGTCGTGCACGTGCTGGCGTATACCTTTGCAATTCCCTGGGTCAGGACGCTGGCTTTCGTGGCCGGTTTTCTCGCGCAGCTGTGCATTGCCTGGCACATCCTCGGTTGGTAGATTCCTTCTGTCTCAGGAGCCCGATTGCAAGTAGGTGTTGAACCAGCTGACCAGTCTGGACATTACATCGGCCTGGTCAGCTCGCTTGAAGAAGAAGTGGCCCTCGTCGGGATAAACGACAAACTCGGTCTTCACTCCGAGGCGGCGTAGCGCGTTCCAATATTCATAGGACTGCGTTATCGGCACCTCCGCGTCCCGATCGCCGCCCACGATCAAGGTCGGTGCCGTCACGTGCTTGATGAATGTCATGGGTGAGCTGCGTTCGTAGACTTTCGGATCCTCGTATACCGACTTGCCGAAATAGGGAATCATCCAAGTGTCGATGTTGTTCGTGCCGTAATAGCTCAACCAGTCCGACAATCCCGCGCCCGCGACTGCGGCCTTGAAGCGGTCGGTCTGGGTAAGAGCCCACATCGTCATGTAGCCGCCGTAGCTCCAGCCCGTGATGCCAACTCGCTGCGGGTCGATCGGCGCGATCTTCAGTACCGCATCGAGGCCGTTCAGGATATCGCGCAGGTCGCCGTAGCCGAAGTCCTTGACGTTGGCTTCGGTGAACGCCGCTCCCTGGCCGTAGCTGCCGCGCGGATTGGGCTTGAACACGAAGTAGCCCTGACTCGAAAGCGCCGCGTCGAACGATTCCGCGCTCGCCGGAAAGAGCGGGTAGTGCGCAAACGCGGGTCCGCCGTGCGCCAGGACGACGAGCGGATACGTTTTCCCCGGTTCGATCGACGGAGGCTCGATCAACATGCCCTGCACACTGTAATTTTCACTCTTCCATCTCAGTATTTTCGCCCTTCCCGTGATCGGACGCACCGCGACGTTGTCGTGCGTGATGGGTTTCCACAGTCCGGGTGCCCCGGTCTCGATTTCCGGTGGCGAGGTATAGGATTGTCGAATGACGGCCGACATAGTGCCGTTCTTCGACAGCGAGATTCCGGCATCTCCCGGTGTCAAACCGAGCAGGTTGTTCGCCCAGATCATCTGCGCCGCGCGCCAAATTTCGTACTGCGACTTCGAATCGACGTCGATGGCCGCGAGCACTTCCTCACCGGCGGCAAATTCGGTCACGATCAATTGCTTGTTCGAGCCGTTCCAGGTAATCGTTTGCACCGAGGCAGGCAGGCCCGGAGTCACATTGACCGGTGCCCCGCCGTGGACCGAAATCAGATAGACGTCTCCGCCCGTAATGGCTTCGTCACTCATCAGGCCGCTGATGTATGCAATGTGTGAGCCATCTCCCGACCACCGAGGCGAGGCGATCTGCAAACGCGGCTTCAATAGCGTGCTGACGGTGCCGGTTCGGGCGTCTATCACGTCGAGCTCGGCAATCCACCAATTGTCGTCGCCCGAGCCATGCGCCGCGGTTACGGCGAAGCGTGCGCCGTCCGGCGACCAGTCGAATTCGTAGACATTCAAATCTGCCGGTCCCAGCAGCACCGGTTCACCGCCACGGGCCGAAATCACCGCCAGGCGCTGCTCGTACACCGTCGATGACAGCACGCCTGCATCGCGGGTGAGCGGGTTGAGGGGCCCTGGGGTTTTTGGAGCACCCTCGGAGTACAAGAACGCGATCCGTGTGCCATCGGGCGACCAACGCGCGGTGTCGAGAGGCCCATGTGCATGAGTGATGACTTTCGCGTTGCGCCCATCGGCCGATGCGACCGCCACCTGGGCTTGTCCCTGGGCATCGGTGGTGACGAACGCGATCTGCTTGCCGTCGGGAGACCAGTCAGCACCATGCTCGTCGCAGACGGCACCCGGGCAGGCCGTCATTCGAACGGCCCCGGTGCCGTCTTTCGCGTTGGCGATCCACAGCGCCGACGCTTCCAGTTCGGCATCGCCTTGCTTGGCGGCCACGACATTGCCGTATGCCAGGTGTTTGCCATCGGGCGATATGGCGACTTCGCTTGCCGGATGCACGGAATTCAGCGCCTGCAGCACTTGCGGTATGGATGGCGGTTGCGCTGCAGCCGGTCCGGCGGGAGATAAAAGGAGAAGCAAAGCTAAAGCGCCGCTGGACGAGAAAATCGAGTATGTATTCATGGGAGGCTTCATATGGTTTCTGATTTGGTCTTGATTTTGTAGTTCTAGCGCGGATACCCAGTTCGTCCTGGAAAAAACGATTTCCCTTATACACCAAAGGTTTCCCCGCGGCTGCGGCAAGGGCAGAGGCAGAGGCAATTGCCGTGGCGTAGGGCCTTCGGGATTCTCGCACCATCTGATGATCGTCAGTGTAATAAATTCAATCCCTGACCGGGGTTCAAACGTGTGCGGCGAATTGAACTGAGCACCAGGGGAGGCGTAGTCTTTGTTAGCCCAAACGTCGGAAGGGCTTGGGCTCAAAATTGTTCATGCGATCTGCGCGAATTTCAATGTTCGCTGTTGCGACCTTTGGTTATTTAAGTAGGAGATCATCATGTTCATTCGAACGAAGAAAAGAGTCATTGCCGGGGGAATCGGAATTTTGGCCGGTGCTGCGGCACTGGGTCTGTGGTCGGTTCCGATCGTGTTGGGCCAGACCGCAAGCGGTCCACAGGTCACGACCGCGCAATTGCGCTTCGAGGGAAGGACGTCGATAGCCGGTACGGCCGGCGGCACCGGCCAAAACGCCGACGCGGGTTCGCTCGAGTTCGGGCCGAGTCTGGATGCCAATACGACGAAGCCGAAAGACACGGGGTCGGTGAAGCCGGCCAGAGTTCCGGCCGACCATGTCCCCAAGCCGGCGTCGAACGCCATCATTGCCGGCAATGCGGCAGTGGGGTTCAACGGGATCACGCATCGCGATCAGCGCCTGGCCGACAATGGGAATCAGTTCAGTCTGGAACCGCCCGATCAGGGGCTGGCGGTCGGCAACGGATTTGTGGTCGAGGCCGTCAACAATGCCATTACCGTGTACGACCAAGCTGGAAATCGTCTCGCGGGCCCAACGGCGTTGAATCGCTTCTTTGGATTCCCCTCGGAAATCGTGCGCAGTAGCCCGCCGGTCTTCGGACCCTTCCTGAGTGATCCGCGGGTTTACTTCGACAAGGACACGAACACCTTCTTCGCGACCGAGCTGGAAATCGACACGAACCCCGCCACCGGAGCCTTTCTGACGGGAACGGCCGCCCACACGCACTTTGTCATCGCCGTGACGCAAGATCCCACCGGTTCTTGGACCGTGTTTTCCAACGATACGACCAATGACGGCGGCCAATTCGGACCTTGTCCATGTTTTGGCGACCAGCCGCTGATCGGCGCCGATGCCAACGGTTTTTACGTTGCCACGAATTCCTTCGATCTCGGCGCCGGGAACTTTCACGGAGCACAGCTCTACGCGATATCCAAACAGGCTCTCGCGGCAGGAACCGCCACCACCGTGGTGCATATCAATCAGCTCACCGAAGCGGACGCTTCTTTCGCGTTCAGCGTCGAACCGTCCAGCGCGCCACCGGGCGGCGCCTTTGCCACCGAAAACAATGGCACGGAATATTTCGTGAGTGCCCTGGATTTCAGCAATTCTCTCGATAATCGCTTGGTGATTTGGGCGCTGACCAACACGGCTTCGCTCAATACTGCGACGCCAGCACTTAAGCTCTCCAACGCGGTGGTGGACACCGAAGTCTACGGCGCCCCGCCTTCCGCTCAACAGAAGCCGGGTCCCACTCCGCTCGGGGACGCGTCGAAGAGCCACGAAGAACTGCTGGCGTCCAACGATGACCGCTTGGAGCAAGTCGTGTACGCCAACGGCAAATTGTGGGCGGGCTTGAACTCGGTCGTGCAGCCGCCCAATGGACCGGTTCGCACCGGAACGGCATGGTTCATTCTCGCGCCGTCATCGACTCCGGGATCGGTTTCGGCGACGGTCGTGAACCAGGGGTATGTGGTGGCGGACCAGGCGAACGTCCTCTATCCTTCGATTGGTGTAAATGCCGCCGGCAAGGGCGTGATCGGCTTCACCCTGGTGGGCCCGGACTTCTTCCCGAGTTCCGCATTTGCGACCCTTGATGCCGTGCACGGCGCCGGAGCTATCCAGATTGCGGCGTCGGGAGCCGCACCGGACGATGGTTTTTCGGGATATGGCGGAGGCCGTGTCGGGCGCTGGGGCGATTACTCCGCAGCGGTTGCGGATGAGAGCGGCAACATCTGGCTGGCCACGGAATATATCCCCAACTCACCTCGCACCGTGAACGCGAATTGGGGGACATTCGTGACGGAGGTCACCCCCTAAAAATCGATCGCATTGGGGCCGGCAGGTCAACGACCTGCCGGCTCCTCGCTCCAGCTAAAGTCGTAGGCAAGCGGCACCAACGGTTAGGATCCCTGACATCTTGAACTAGCCGATGTGGCGGGTGGGCACCGGTTCCCTACGCAGGGGTAATAGCTTTTCCGCCGAGCACTTGTTTTCCTATACCAGGAATCGTCGAACGCGGTCGCCTCGCAAGTCCATGGCTTGCTCACGCGCGCGCTGTCATACCGTCCGTCGCCCCTGTTAGCAGGAGAGAAGCAATGAAAACCATCACCAAGCACTACATCGATGGGGCGTTCGTCGAGTCCCATGGCCGCGAGGTCATGGATCTCATCAGGCCAACCGACCGCCAGATCATCGGCCGTGTCACGCTGGGCGATGAGGAGGACACGCGGCGCGCCATCGCCGCAGCCAAGCGCGCGTTTGCGACATTCGGACGAACGTCTAAAGAGGAGCGCATGGAAATCCTGCGCAAGTTGCACCATGCCGTCTCGGCGCGCAGCGCCGATCTCACGAGAGTGATGGTCGATGAGTATGGTGGCGTTGTGCAGTTCGCAGGGCCTATCGTGCAGGCAGGTGCCGAGGTATTCCTCTCGGCCGAAAAAGCGCTCCATGAGCTGCCGCTGACTCGGAGTTGGGGAAAGACGACGGTCACCATGGAGCCGGTCGGCGTTGCCGGCCTGATTTCCCCGTGGAACGCGAACGCATTTTTCCTGTGCATGAAACTTGCCTCGGCGGTGGCCGCCGGTTGCACGGTGGTCATGAAGCCGAGCGAGTTGAGCGCATTGCAAACCAGCGTGTGGCTGGAATGCGTCCACGCGGCGAAACTTCCGAAGGGCCTGTGCAACGTCATCTCCGGCCGGGGCGAGGTCGTCGGAGCGGAGCTCGTGCGAAATCCGGATGTGGCCAAGATTTCCTTTACGGGCTCGGCTGCCGTGGGAAGATCGATCATGCGCGACGGTGCTGCGACCATGAAGCGTGTGACGCTCGAGCTGGGTGGAAAATCGCCCAATATTCTGCTCGATGACGCCGACCTCAGGAAGGCCATTCCGAATGCGTTCATCATCGGGTTTCTGAACAACGGGCAAGCGTGCGTCGCGGGGACGCGGCTGCTCGTGCCGAGAAGTCGCCTCGATGAAGTCAAGCGGGCGATCGTGGACACCATCCCGGCCTTTCCGGTCGGCGATCCAACCGATCCAAAAACCGTTGTCGGACCCATGGTGAACCAGAAGCAGTATGAGCGTGTACAATCCTATATTCGCAAGGGCATCGAAGAAGGGGCAGAGGTGCTCGTCGGAGGCGAAGGGCCTCCGCCCGGTCTCGAGTCGGGCTACTTCGCGAAACCCACGGTATTCGTCAATGTGAGCAATGATATGACCATTGCCCGGGAAGAGATTTTCGGACCTGTTCTTTCGGTCATCGCCTATGAAGACGACGAGGATGCGATCATGATCGCCAACGATACGGAGTACGGTCTGCACGCCTATGTGAGCGGCACGGACATCGGACGCGCCCGCCGCGTCGCTTCTCAGATCCAAGCCGGCCGTGTGGCGATCAACGGCCTGCTGGACGATCAACAAGCACCCTTCGGCGGGTTTAAGCACTCCGGCGTGGGCCGTGAATTTGGTATCTACGGAATCGAGGCGTACCTCGAAACCCGGGCTATCCTCGAGTCATGAGGTCACTTCCGATCATAAGGTCATCCTATGAGTAAGCATGCTACCGTTTCCCCGGCCGAAGCCGCGGATCGTCTCGCAATCCGGGAACTCACCGAGGCCTACGCGCATTGCGCCGATCGCCGCGATGCGAAGGGCCAGATGGCGCTTTTTACCGAGGACACCCGCTTCGTGGTGTACATGAACGCCAAGGATCCAAAGCCCACCCAGGAACTGCACTCGCGCGAGGCGCTCGCCCCGGTATTTGCCGCGCTGAATCAGTACGACGCCACTACCTACTTCGTCGGACAGAGCACGATTTTCACGTTGACGAATGACCGAGGCACCGGGGAAGCCTACTGCCTGGCGCACCACGTCACGGTCAAAAACGGGAATCGACGCTTGATGGTGGCCTCGTTGCGCTACCAGGACACCTTCGTGAAGCAGGACGGCGCGTGGTTGTTTTCGGAGCGCCTGCTCTACGTGGACTGGATGGACGAACGCGCGCTGTCGTGAGACAGCCGATTGACTTCGACGCTGCTTCCGCTCCCATATCAACTCAAGGGTCGGTTGGGTTTCCGGTGGAAAGGTCAACGGGGAAAACTCCATAGGTGGGCGCTCCGCGGTAGAGCGTGGAGGCGTCCTCGCCGACATAGAGTTTTGTTCCAACGAGAGTCAGCGAGTCGAAATTTACGGTGCACGAATCGCAGGGCAAGTTGCTCGTGAACGTTGGGTCAGGATTCCCGCTGGCCGCATCGATTTTGGCAAGGTTGAATGACGGGTTTCCGCGATAGCTCTGGAAACCACCGGCCACCAAGATCGAAGTACCGGAATTCAACAGCGCTTCCGCATCGATAAATCCTGTGGATTGGGAAAACGTCGAATCCAACGCGCCCGTCACGGGATCCAGCTTGAGCAGGCCTTGAGCAATGCCGCCGCGATATGAATTGACAACGCCGCCTGCATACAGTGAATTTCCCGCGAAAAGCAGCGATTGGATGTACTCCGAAGCACCGCCAGCCCCGGTCGCCTGGGTGAATGTTTGATCGAGCGCGCCCGTGGCGGGATCGACTTTCGCAAGATTGTGCGCGGGTAGAGCACCGTAGTTCTGGAATTGGCCGCCCACATAGATCGCGGTCGGCGAATCCGTGAGCGACATCACTGAGCCATCCGGGCCGCCGTTAACCGAGAACGCGGAGTCGGTCTGCCCAGTGATCAAATCCATCTTGGCGAGATGTGTCAGGGATGATTGGCCTCCGCCGATATACAAAGAGGTTCCATGGATCAGCATGGCCTCAACGAAGAATGGGGCGCCGCCGCCGGCCGCGAATGCGGCATCACAGGTGCCCGTTGCGGTATCGACCTTTGCGATATTAGTGCTGGCGAGGCCACCGCAAGACGTGAACACCCCGCCAAGGTAGAGGGCGCTGCTGTTCAACGTCATCTTGATCACGTTGCCATTGGTCCCCGCCGCTGCGCTGAACGCCAAGTCGGGTTCATCCGTCGCCAGTGAAAATTTGGCGATGTTGCTCGCGGGAGCCCCGCGGTACGTACTGAAACGGCCGCCCGCGATTACTTGCGAGCCTACGGCGGCGAGCGCGTATACGGCGTCATTGCCGCCAGTCGGTTGAGTGAAGGCCGTGTCGAGCGCACCGCTCGTCGGATCGAGCTTGGCGAGATTGTTCGCGCTTACACCTCGGTAGGAGGTGAAGGCGCCGCCGACATAGAGACTCGAATTCGACCACAGGAGCGAATTCACACCGAAGTCGAACCCGGCACCGGCTCCAAAGGCCGCATCCGTGGCGCCGGTGGTGGTATCAATTTTCGAAAGCACTGGCGTGGAACCGGGGAACGTTCTGCCGACGTAGAGAAAATTGCCGGCCACCAACAGGCTCTGCACTTGCGACGTATTTGCGACACTCTGTGTAAACGCGGTATCGGGCGCACCGGTGGTTGCATCCACACGCGCAAGCGCCGTCTGCACGCCCGCAAAATGCATAAAGGCGCCGCCAACATAAAGTTGGTTCGCTGCGATCGCCAGTGCAGAAATTCCGCCGTCGGCGCCGGGCGCGGCGGCAAAGGTTGTGTCGACCGCACCGGTCGCCGCATCGAGTTTCGCGAGGTACGGGGCCGCGACGCCGCCAATATGCGTGAACGCCCCGCCGACATACACCGACGTACCTGAGAGCACGATTGCGCCGGCGTAGGAGTCGGGTTGGGGGCTCGGGCCAAAAGCGGGATCCGCGGCGCCCGTGGTGAGGTCCAGCTTTGCCATGCGCGGGATGGGAGCACCGCGATAGGTGCTGATATTGCCGACCACATAGAGCGACGATCCGGAGGCTGCAATCGCGTACACCGATTCGCCAGGATTTTTGCCGAATCCGCCACCGCTGATAAAGACGGGGTCGATGGCGCAGGTCACTGCATCGATTTTGGCGAGCTTGCCGACAACCGCGCCTTTATATTGATTGAAATTGCCTGCGACAAAGATCGAATTGCCAACCGTTACGATCGCTGTGACTGTACCGCCAAGGAATCCGCTACCGAGATCGCAAGTGGTGGCCGGATTTCCGGAAGTCTGATCGACGATGGCGAGACGCGGCGCGGAGTAGGGGTTGACGGCGCTGAAGCGCCCGCCGACATAGAGATTGGTGCCATCCGTCGCAGTAGTGAATACCGAGGCATTGACGCGAATCCGCAAGGCGCGGACCTGTGCCGTGGCGGTAGTTCCCTGGCCGTCGGTGACCTGCACGGTAGTTACGCCGCTGACCGTGCCGACGGTGTAGATACCCTGCGGGCTCACGGTGCCTGAACCTGAGACCACCGAGTACTGATATGGCGGGATGCCATTCATGCCGGTGAACGGCGTGGTTTGACCGCTGCTCGCCGTCAGCGTCGCCGACGCCGGATTGATGGACAGCGGCGGATTGATGGTGATCGTGACAAGGGTCGATGATCCAAGCGAGTCGGTGATGCTCACAATGCTCGTGCCTGCGGTCCCCGCTGCCGTAAAGCGGCCGGAGGCATCGACAGATCCGCCGCCCGAGGTGACTTTATAGGTGAACGGTCCTTGGCCGCCTGCGGCACCGACCAGCAGCGAGGTGCCGCCGCCGATGGTGGCTGTGGCTTGATTGGCAACCAGCGGCGCATTCACCGTAATCGTCGCTTGGGCGGTGCCGCCTTTGGAGTCAGTGGCCATGATCGTCACCGTCGCCGGGCCGATGGGCGAGGTGAACTGCCCCGACGCATCGATACTGCCGCCGCCCGCTGCGATTGAATACATGTAAGGAGGCGCGCCACCCGCGGCGGTCTGCGCCGTTGTCGTGCCGGAATCCACGCTCGCCGTCGCGTTAGCGAACGCCACCACGGTGATTTGCAGCGAGGTCTTGGCGGTCGCGCCGTTCTTGTCGGTTACCTCGACCACGGTCGTGCCGGCGGTGGCGGGTGCGGTAAAAATTCCGGTACTGCCGATGGTTCCGGCGCCGGAGGCGATTGAGAATGTGTACGGCGTCTGGCCACCCGCGGCGGTCAGAGCGAGGGTTGTACCCGCGCCCAGCGACGACGATGGTGAGCTCAAGGTTAAGGGTGGCGGTGGCGCCGCGCCCCCGCCTCCTCCGCAAGCTGCCAACACCAGGATGCCAACAGTCAGTAGTGCAAGGCGAACGCGGCCCAATTGACGATAGCCGTGAGTCTTAAAGCAAAGGTAGGAGTCAGACATGCCGGTCCCTGTTCAATTCGTTATTTAGTGCGCGTGGTCTCGCATGAACGACACACGCTTTCAAATCATACCGTCTTTGCGATGAGGAGTCGGGTCTTTTGTTAAACCCATGCCGGTGAGACATGCCCACGGGCTTGCCCGCGCAAGGGTTATGTCAGTTCTGTCGCACGAGGAGTAAGCCCCGCGGAGGAATGCCGACGTATTAGGCGCCGCGGCCAAGTTGCGCTCCATGACGACCCGCCGGTGTGACGTATTTCCATTGGCGAGATCGTGCCCTAAAGCTGGGGCTATCTCGGCCGATAACGCAAGGATTGAACTCCGAACGAGAGTATTGCCGTGGCAACCAACGTATCGCCGACATCAGATATACGAGCCGGTGAATCGGATCGCAAGGCCGTTATCCGCAAACTGTCGCTCGAAGTCGCAGCCGGGGAAGTCCGCTTGCCATCGCTTCCGGATATTGCGGCCCGTGTGCAGCAAGTTCTCGAAGACCCGCGGGCGGCACGGACCCGAGTCGCACAAGTGATCGGGGCCGATGCGGCGCTTGCCGCCCGCATCCTACGGTTGGCGAACTCGGCGTTCCTGAATCCATCGACACAACAGATTCCCGACCTGCAGCAGGCAGTGACGCGCCTCGGCACCCAGCTGGTGCGCTGTACGGCGATGGCGTTTTCGGTGCAACAGATGGAGTTGGACAACGGCGATGCGAGCCTGCGGCCGCACATTCGGCAGCTGTGGCGCGTAGGCGCGCTGGTCGCCGCCATCGCCTACGTGCTGGCACGCGAGACTCGCGCCGCAAAACCTGACGAGGCGCTGATGACGGGCCTCATGCACAACATCGGGGAACTGTATATCACCGTGGGAGCGCCGGGCCGCGCCGACTTCGACGGCGAGAGCGAGGCGTGGAAGCAATTGATACGGGAGTGGCATCCGCAGATTGCGGGTTCCATTCTCACGCACTGGAAGTTTCCACGGGCGATCATCGCGGCCGTTGCCGATCAAAATACCGAAAACCCTGAGACCGGCAGCACCAGTGGATTAACCGACGTGCTGGTCGCGGCGGTGGCACTCGGGTCGAGTGTGCTCCACCATGAGCCGCTGGACGATATCGTGACCGCAAATCCTGCCTTCGAGCGCCTTCGCCTCAGCGCTGAGGACTGCAAGCGTCTGTTGGCGTCGGCGGCTGCCCAGATAACAGCACTGCGCGCTGCCCTAGCAAGCACTTAAGCCCGCCTTCCTGATTGACGTTACAATGACGGTCCTTGCGGCGGGATCGAAGGGCATCATGGACACGCGTCAATGGGAATTCGCTCATGCGCCCACCACCGGAGTACGTGAGGTGCATGAGACCTCACTCGTCCTTGCCAGCGAAGCCAGTCTAGGAGGCTATGGTTCACTGGTCGATGATCCGAGGACCTTTTCGATCGAGATCGTCCGCTGGCCGGCGCAGGGATGGCGTCCGATTGACCTCAACACCGGCGATCAAGGCGGAGTTGCTGAGGGCTTGTTCGAGTTTTGCTGGAAGGACGGGACTCTGTACGCACGCAATAATGCGGTGGGCGACAGCTATCTATTCGGCTGGAGCAACTGGCCCGAGGAAGTCGCCGCCGGTACCTTTGATCCGCTGCGCGAGCGCGCGCTGATCTGGCGTGCCAACTACCACCCGGATGGCGGACAGCTGTTCTATCCCCTCGACGGGCAGAGTTTCGTCATACCCCTCGCTCTGCCGGGAGATGACGTGACGCCGGAAAAGTTCGTCACCTTCTGGTGTGACGGCGGACGCGGCCTGTACCTGCATCCCAATGTGTGGCACGGGGCGGTCGTACCCTTGGATGACGAGGCGCGATTCCTCGATCGCCAAGGCCGCGTCCACGCCCGCGTCTCGGTCGATTTCGTCAAGGAGTTCGGCTGTTACCTCGCTGCGCCGCTGCGGCGGCCTTGACAAATGGAGCACACTCTCATGAAGCGATTGGTCATCGTAGGCGCATCCGGCATGGTCGGGGGCTACGCCCTTCGTCATGCGCTCGAGCTTCCGAACGTCGAGCGTGTGACGTCCGTCGGACGCAGGAACCTCGGTATCTCACACCCTAAACTGACGGAGGTCCTTCACGCGGATTTCGCGGACTGTTCGGCGCTCGAGTCGACGCTCGCGGATCAGGACGCAGCGGTCTTTTGCCTGGGAACATACACCGGTGCGGTGCCGGATGAGGAACTACGCAAGATAACTCTGGACTACACGGTCGAGTTTGCGCGCGTTCTGCACGGCTCGAGCCCGGACGCGACGTTCACGTTCTTGAGCGGGAATGGCGCGGATCCCACCGGGCGAAGCCGAATGGCCTTCGCTCGCTACAAGGGGGCGGCGGAGAAAGCACTGCTCGCGGCAGGATTCCCCCGCGTTTACATCTTCCGGCCCGCCTACATCTATCCGGTGGAGCCGCGGAAGGAGCCCAACTTCACGTATCGCCTGTTGCGCGCGGTTTACCCCGCGTTTCGATTGGTGTTCCCAAACCTGGTGGTACGGTGCGATGACTTGGCCCGCGCCATGGTAGACGCCTCTGTTCGGGAAACCGGGGAACGCGCAAATGTGGTTCTGGAGAACCGCGACATCCTGGCCATGGCCAATTCGGCAGGCATACCCGAGGGTAGGGGGACTTGAATTTTTGAATCGCTTCGGCAAAAGATCTATACTCGGATTGAAGGTTGTGCATACAGGCGTCAGCGCTGCAAGAAGGGATTGTTCTCTGCCCAAACCTCACGCCTCCGGCCCGAACCTCGCTGAGTTCAGCGCACGAACTCCTCACTTAAGCACGTTGTAACGGTTCCCGTAAAAGTTGCCTTTTTGACCTCTGAAAGGACGCAGAAGCACATGAGCAACGAAGCCGAAACCAACGCAGCCAAAACCAGCAACGCCAAAACCAACGCAGCCGAAACCGGCCTAGCGCCGTCCGTGATGAGCATCCCCGAGGTCAGGTTGGCCTCGACGGAGCGCAAGGTGCGGCTGGGCTTCGCTCTCGCGCTTGCCTGCCTGGGGGTGGTGGGGGTGGTCTCGTATTTCAGCGTTGTGCGCCTGAACGCGCATGCGGGCAGTGTCGAGCATACCTACCAGGTTCTCAATCACCTCGAACTGGTCCTCGCCGCCGTCACTGATTCTGAGACCGCGGAGCGCGGCTACGTCATCACGGGCGATGACGGCTACCTCGATCCCTATCGGCGAGGTGCCAAGGTCGTCGACCTTGAAACCCGGCAGCTGCGGGAATTGACGGCCGATAACCCCATTCAACAGCAACGTCTCGATGCCGTCGAGCCGCTGGTGCGCGAGCGGCTCGATAATTTGCGCCTCGTCATCGATCTGCGAAAAGACCAGGGCTTCGTGGCGGCGCAACGAGAAGTCCTCACCGGGAAGGGCAAGCAGTTTCACGACCGGATTCGCGGCCTCCTCGACGAGATGAAGGCCACGGAGAGATCCTTGCTCGACGAGCGCGAACGACGGGCCCGCGCCAGTTCGAGCATCGCCCGTGCGGTGATCATAGCGGGTGCCTTGCTCGCCTGCGGGATCGTGGGTCTGGCGCTGTTTGCCATTCGGCGGGACTTTGCCGGAAGGGCGTGGGCCGACGCAGCACTGCGCGCGGCAAAGGATGAGCTCGAAGTGCGCGTCGCGGACCGGACCGCGCAGCTTGCGCAGATGGCATCCATCGTCGAATCCTCGGACGATGCCATCGTCAGCAAAAATCTGGACGGCATCATCGCGAGTTGGAACCCGGGTGCGGAGCGCCTGTTCGGCTATACGGCGGCTGAGGTTCTCGGAAAACCGATGGCCATGCTGATGCCGCCGGAACGTGCAGATGAGGAGTCGTTGATCCTGGGTCGAATTGCCAGAGGCGACACCACCGACCACTTGGAGACGGAGCGGATCGACAAGGAGGGGCGGAGAATCGACGTATCCGTCACTATCTCCCCCATCCGGGATTCCCAGGGAAAAATCATCGGTGCATCGAACATCGCGAGGGACATCACCGAGCGCAAGCAGGCACAAGGCAAGGTACAGGCTCAACTCGGGCGGTTGAACCTGCTCCAGCAAATTACCCGCGCCATCGGTGAGCGCCAGGATCTGCGCAGCATCTTTCAAGTCGTGATCCGAACACTCGAAGAGCATCTGCCGGTGGATTTCTGCTGCATTTGTCTATACGAACCGGCTGAAAACTGTCTGACGGTTACGAGCGTGGGCGCAAACAGCGCAGCGCTTGCGATGGAACTGGCCATGGGCGAGCAGGCGCGCATCGCCATCGACGAAAACGGACTATCGCAATGCGTTCAAGGCCGCCTGGTCTATGAGCCGGATATCACGGAAGTCAAGTTTCCGTTTCCCCAGCGGTTGGCGCGCGGAGCGTTGAGCGCGATGGTTGCGGCGCCGCTCCTGGTGGAAAGCCGCGTATTCGGCGTACTGATTGCAGCCCGCCGGCGACCGCGCAGTTTCAGCAGTGGCGAATGCGAGTTCCTGAGACAGGCCAGCGAACATGTGGCATTGGCCGCCCATCAGATCCAACTGTACGAAGCTCTGCAGCGGGCGTACGACGATCTGCGTCAAACACAAAACGCCGTGATGCAACAAGAGCGACTGTTGGCCTTGGGTCAGATGGCGAGCGGTATCGCGCACGATATCAACAATGCGATCTCTCCCGTCGCTCTGTATACCGACTCCTTATTGCAGAATGAGCCTGACCTAAGTCCCCGCGCTCGCAGCTCTCTCGAAACCATTCAGCGGGCCATCGATGACGTCGCGCAAACCGTTGCGCGGATGCGTGAGTTTTACCGCCCACGGGAGTCGCAGGCGACGTTCGTTCCGGTGGATCTCAATCGACTGACTCCGCAGGTCGTGGATCTGACCCGCGCCCACTGGAGCGACATGGCACAACAGCGCGGAGTGGTCATTGAAATGCGCATGGAATTGGCTCCGCAGCTGCCGATGATCTTGGGCGCCGAGCACGAAATCCGCGATGCGCTGACCAATCTCATCTTCAACGCGGTCGATGCCATGCCCAATGGCGGCCCCCTGACACTGCGAACGCGAGTGGTGCGGCGGCAAGAAGGGCCACAGGGGATGGCCGTCAGCGCAGAGTTCGTTGAGGTCGGTGTCGTCGATACCGGCGTCGGCATGGACGATGACACCCGTCGCCGCTGTTTGGAGCCGTTTTTCACCACCAAAGGCGAGCGTGGCACCGGCCTTGGCCTGGCAATGGTCTATGGCGCCATGCAGCGGCATGGCGCCTCGATCGAGCTTGACAGTGAAGTCGGCAAGGGCACAACCGTACGTTTGCTCTTTGCCGTCCCGGCTACACCAGCCGAGGGCGAGGCGGCATCGGCCGTGGTGCCCGTCGTGCCGCCGCTGCGTATTCTATTGGTGGATGATGACCCGTTGGTACTCAAAGCATTGCGCGATGCCTTGGAACTGGAAGGTCATAGCGTGACGGCGGCGGACGGGGGGCAGGCGGGCATCGATGCCTTCCTCAGGGCACGGACAGAGGGCAAGCCTTTCCAGGTCGTGATCACGGATCTCGGCATGCCGTACGTGGACGGACGAAAAGTTTCCAGTGCCGTCAAGACGGTTGCTCCCGAGACGATTCTCTTGATGTTGACCGGCTGGGGTCGGCGCCTGCTTGCGGACGGTGATATTCCGAACCATGTCGATCGCGTCCTCGGTAAGCCGCCCAAGCTTCGCGAACTGCGGGAGGCGTTGGCCCAGTGTTTGGCGTCGCGTCCTTTGTGACGTTTACGGCACCGCCGGTACCAAGCGGATCCGCGTAATTTCCGAGGGGACACCGAAGCGATTCGGCGGCCCCCAGTAGCCGGTGCCGCGGTTCACGTAGATCCATAGGTTTTTCAGTCGGTGCAGGCCGGCAGTGAAGGGTTGGAAAAATTGCACGAAAAGATTCCATGGCCAGAATTGGCCGCCATGCGTGTGGCCTGAGAGTTGTACGTCGAAACCCGCCCGGGCAGCGGCGTCTGCCGAGCTGGGCTGATGCGCCAGCAGTATCCTCGCTCCGGCATCGCTGGGCGCTCCGCGCAGCGCCGCCGCCGGGTCGCTGCGCTGGGCGGGATCGAAGTGATGGGCGCCGTAATCCGTGACGCCGGCGAGTACCAGCGCCGTACCGTCATGCATGAGGACGACGTGTTCGTTCTTGAGGACGCGCATGCCGAGACGGCGAATCTCTTCGGTCCACGCGCGTTCTCCGGAGTAATACTCGTGATTGCCAGTGACGAAGTAAGCACCATGGCGCGCGGTCAGCCCGGCCAATGGCGCCGTATGAGCCGACAGGTGCTGCACCGACCCGTCGACCAGATCCCCGGTAACCGCAATTAGATCGGCGTCCAATGCATTGACTCGGCGCACGATTCTCTCGACGAAGCCTCGCTTGATCGTGGGCCCTACGTGTACATCGCTGATCTGTGCGATAGAAAATCCGTGCAGAGCTTGTGGAAGGCCCGGCAATGGAATCCGCACCTCGACGATGCCCGGTCTGCGCCGGGCAATGATGAACCCCGCCACCGTCATCAAAGCGGCAAGACCTAAGGCGAGCTCTGCGCTGACGGCTGCCAGCCGCGCAGGCATGGCCGGCATACTCAAGCGCGCGCTTACCAGGACCAAGTCGCGCAGCAGCGTCAGCACCAAGAGCGAGGAGAAGAATCCCATGGCCGTGGAGCCCACCCAGGCTAGGCGCTCGGCAAGTTTCCTATGGCGCAGGGTGTGGACGCGCATCGAGAACGGAATCAACAGGCAGCAGGCCGTCAGCAACACCATGCCGGCACCCACCCCCGGAGGCCCGGGGAGCGCCGACAGCAGCCGCCAGCCGACATAGCTCGGAAGCGCGCAGAACAGCCAAAGCGGATGGAAGAGCAGGCGACCCAGGGTTCGCAGGAGGTTCATTGGACGAATGGATGGTGGCGGTACAATGGAACTTCAAGGCCAGGGGGTACTGTGACTCTAAGCTTCGTCCAAGGCACCTCTGAGGTGCCCCTGAAATACGAAACCATCGGACAGGCGTTCGATCAAACCGTTCGGCGATTCGCTGAGTGTGACTCGCTCATCGTCCCCGAGCAGCAAGTGCGCTGGAGCTACGCGGAGCTCAAACGCCATGTCGACGATTTCGCCGCCGGCCTGCTTTCATTGGCCATGAATCCCGGCGATCGGATCGGTATTTGGGCGCCAAATCGCGCCGAGTGGACGGTGGCGCAATTCGCCTGCGCGCAAGCGGGATTGATCCTGGTGAACGTCAATCCGGCGTATCGACTTTCCGAGCTGGAGTTCTGCCTGAAGAAAGTGGGATGTCGTGCGCTGATTGCGGCAGAGCGGCTGAAGAACAGCGACTATCTCGGGATGCTCCGCGCCCTCGTGCCGGAGCTCGATCACTGTGCCCCCAACGAGCTGGTCAGCGCGAGGCTGCCGCAGCTGCGATTGGTCATCCGATTGGGCAACGCGATTACCCCGGGATGCATGAACTTCGGCGAAGTCTTGCAGCGCGGGATGGACGCCGGCCGAGGACGTCTCGATGAGATTCGCCCGCAGCTTAAGCCGGATCAGGCCATCAACATCCAGTTCACCAGCGGTACGACAGGGCTCCCCAAGGGAGCGACCTTGAGTCATTGCAATATTCTGAACAATGGCTATTTCGTCGGCCGCGGATTGAGGCTTACGGAACGCGATCGAATCTGCATCCCCGTACCGCTGTATCATTGTTTCGGCATGGTGATGGGCAACCTCGCGGCCATATCGCACGGGGCGGCCATGATTTATCCTGCCGAAAGCTTCGATCCGGTGAAGACATTGGAGGCCGTCGATAGGGAGCGAGCGACGGCGCTCTATGGCGTGCCGACCATGTTCATCGCTGAAATGGAAACCCCTGAGTTTTCACGCTACGACCTGTCGAGTTTGCGCACCGGGATCATGGCCGGTTCGCCCTGTCCGGTGGAAGTGATGAAGCGCGTGATCGACCGGATGAACCTGAAGGAAATCACCAACTGCTACGGCATGACTGAAACGAGTCCGGTAAGTTTTCAGACCGGCACCGACGATGAATTCGAGCGGCGCGTGTCGACCGTCGGACGCGTGCATCCGCATGTCCAGGTCAAAGTGGTCGATGCGCAGGGCCGGTGCGTGCCGCGCGGAGTTCAAGGTGAGATTCACACGCGAGGTTACTCCGTGATGAAAGGCTACTGGGATGACCCGGTGAAGACCCGTGAAGTTCTCGATGAAGCCGGCTGGATGCACACCGGAGACCTCGGCGTGATCGACGAACACGGCTATGGCAACGTCACCGGGCGCTTGAAGGACATGATCATCCGGGGCGGAGAGAATGTGTACCCGCGCGAAATCGAGGAATTCTTGTACCGGCATCACAAGGTTCAGGCGGTACAGGTGTGCGGTGTCCCTGACGCGAAATACGGCGAGGCGGTATGCGCTTGGATTCAGCTGAAGCCGGGGCTGAGCAGCACCGAAGAAGAGGTCCGCGAGTTCTGCAAGGAGCAGATCGCGCACTACAAGATTCCGCGCTACATCCGCTTCGTCTCCGAATTTCCCATGACCGTCACGGGAAAGGTCCAGAAATTCGCCATGCGCGAACACATGGTGAAGGAGCTGGGCCTTTCGGAACAAAAGACCGCGTGATGCCGGCGGCTATCCCGCGGTCTTAGGTGCGCATGCCTCAGCGCGGCTTTTGGAATTTCAGCACGAAGTTGTCGGCCTCGCCGATGGCCACGTACTTCGCCCGGTCTTTCTCTCCCTCCGCCAGGCTGGGCGGCAATGTCCACACGCCCTTGGGCCAGTTCTTCGTATCGCGGGGATTGGCATTGATTTCCGACGACCCCACGAGCACGAATCCAGCTTTCTTCGCCAGAGCAATCGCATAATCCTGACGCACATAGCCGTTTTCGCCCTTCGGGTCCTGCGGCACATCGTTGCGCCCACGATGCTCCTCGATGCCGAGGATGCCGCCCGGCTTGAGCGCGGTAAAGCAAGCTGCCAACGCTTGATCGGCATACCCTTCACCCATCCAATTGTGAAGGTTGCGAAAGGTGAGTATCAGATCGGCCGAACCCGGCGGAGCGATATCGAAGTGTCCCGCACCCAAGGTCGTCTCATGAAGGGTGCCGAGCCGATCCTTCTCCGCGGCAATACGCGCACGGAAGCGCTGCACCCCCGCGTTTTCTTGGCCGTCGGCCGGCGGCAACGCGATGGAGTAGTGACCGCTGGGTGCAAGGTAGGGTCCAAGAATGTCGGTCCAGTAGCCGCCGCCCGGCCACAGTTCTATCACGGTCATTTTCGGCGTGATGCCAAAAAAAGTCAGCTCTTCGACGGGGTGGCGGGCCGGGTCGCGCGCCGTGGCACTGGCGGGGCGCTCGGGACTGGCAACGGCCGCCAGCAGCGCAGGATCTGCGGCAGCGGCCGACGCCGCTGTATGGCCCATGACAACGATCAACCCTGCCATGAAGGATGATTTGACGGATGGAATGAACATGGATAACCCTTCTCGATTCAATTGGGGGGATTTTCGCCGCTGAACGGCACCGGGGTCGCGCCGATGACGGTGCCGATGGTGGCCTTGTCGCTGACGTACAGTTTGACCTTGCGCTCGAAACGCAGTTCGCCCTGTACGACCGAGCCGGGCCCGATGACGATCACCGGATCCTCGCTCATGAAACTGATTCCGGAAGGCTTGTCGACCATGATTCCGCCTTCCACGTGGGAAGCGCCCATGATGCTGATGCTGCCGTTGACGGTTTTGATCCCGCCCGCGATATGCGCTCCGGTCATTTGGATCCTGCCGTTGACGTTCGTCAAGTGCCCCGCAATTTCTGCGCCGCTCGCCAGCGTAAGATCGCCGTTGACCGACCCGGCGCTGTCGGAAATATGCGCGCCGGCACCCAGACTGATGGTACCGTTGACGGTCTTCGCGGATATCGCGGTGGCATGTTCGCCCAAACGGATGCTGCCGTTGACGGTGGCAGCCGACGTGACCGCGGCATTGTCGTCGACATGGATCGAGCCGTTGACCGTCCTCGCCTCATCGGCGGTTTTGCCGGCGGGTATGTGTACTGAGCCGTTGACCTTGGTCGAGCCCTCGCCGTCGACCGAAATATCGCATCCCGACAAGGCCAAGCTCGCCACCATGGCGGCCATGATTCGATAGCCGTTCGCCATTCTCATCGAGGCTCTCCCCTGGCTGGTTGAATCGCTACTGTACCAGTACGGCCGAGGAGCGGGAATAAGGTGCGCCCGCTATAATTACCCAATGCCAACTACAAAGTATGTCTTGGGTGCCGCACTCCTTCTCTCTTCCACCCTCTCTTCCGCTCTCTGTTTCGCCGCAGCGAGTTCATTGCCAGCCGCGGTCTCAGGTGCCGACCTTGACGCCATTGTGCAGCAGGTCATGACACAGGAACATGTGGTGGGTGCCTCGGTGCTGGTGGCGCGCGGCCGCCAGGTACTTCTGCACAAGGGATATGGATTCGCCGACCTTGGTTTGGATTCACCCGCCAAGGCGGAAACCGTCTATCACGTAGTCGGTCCCCTGTTGCCCTTCACGGGAGTTGCGGTGATGCAGCAGGTGGAGCGGGGCAAGTTGTCATTGGATGATGACATTTCGAAATTTGTCCCGGAGTTTCCTCTCCAGGGTCATCACGTCACGATCCGCCAGTTGCTCAATCACACCTCGGGCATCGTCGACTATCACTATCTGGGCGATCCCATCGAAGCGACCAGCCGCCAGCCCAAAGCGCTGGACGAAGTGATGGCCCTTTACGCCGGCAAGAAGTGGGTGAATGAGCCCGGAGCAAAATGGGACTGGTCGATCTCCGGTTTCCAGTTGCTGGTTACGATCGTGGAGCGCGTCACCGGCCAAAGTTATCCGGACTACGTGCGGCAAAACATTTTCCAGCCGGCCGGCGTGAAGTCCACCACTTATTGTGACGACTTTACCCTCGTCCACGGTCTTTCCCATGCGTATCGCCGGTTCGAGGAGGGCTATGTGCCGGCAAATGAAAACGGCATGGCGTACAACTCCGACCTGCGCTTCTGCAGCACGGTGGGCGATCTCTTGCAATTGTGGCAGTCCATCGAAGATAAACACCTGGTCCGGCCGGGAACCTTCCACATGATGTCGACCGCCGAAGGGGCTGCGGCACAGATGAGCGCCCAGGATCCGAAAGCTCAGTACGGCTTTGCCATGATTCTGAACCACGAAGAAGACCATCGGCGCATTGGCCAGCATGGCTCACTGCTGGGCTACAGCGGCAGTCTGTATGATTTCCCGGCGGACCAGCTGACCATTGTCGTGCTCACCAATACCGAGGGACAGAATGCCTATGCCATCACGCGCGCGCTGTCCCGCGCCATTCTGGGGCTGCCTGCGCTCGTATCTCCTGCGCCCCGTGTGGAGCCGAAACTTGCCGATAAGCCGGTATCCGCTGCGGAGCGCAGCCAGCTCGCCGGAACTTTTGTACTGAAGCTGGCCCGGGTTTCCGCCAATTTGCACGATTCCTTCGCCCAATATCGGCGCACGTACCGCATATTCGATGAGGATGGCCGTCTTATGATCCAGCCCCTGGGCGAGGGTCCGGAGCGGTTGCTCAAGCAGGAGGATGGCAGCTTTTCGCTGCGCTCATCCCCGAGGTCTCGGGTTTCATTTGTCCTGCAGAATGATCGTGCCACCGCCATGAAGATGGATTCCCCCGACTTCCCGCTGGCGGGAGATCGCGTCGGGGATGCGACGCCGGTCACATTTCACAGGCAGCTGCAGTAACCTTTTTTATTCCGCGTATTGCCGGCAGGCGCAGATTGACGACGGGCTTGCTTAAGGTACCCAGTGCCGGCGCTGCGCTGGTTGACGAATGTGCAGTTGAACCTGGGTACGATCGCCATGAGACGATGTAATCATTCTTGCGATTGGCCCATGCATGCTCCACTGTATGGTCGCCGCAGTTGATTGTCGATGCGCGCGGCTTGGACGCCGGCTCAAATGAGACCCATCCCGCGAAAGTCCGGTCATAAACCTGGAAAATTCCGGCGTGTATCTTAGTGCTCGCTCGGAAACCAGATTTTGAAGATCAAGACGAAACTACTGGTATCGCTCGGGATCATCTCGCTCCTGCCGCCGATCGCGGCGTACTTTGCTCTCATTGGCAATCCCGGGATTTCCTTCGCTCTGCGTATGAACGAATACGAAGCGCAACAGGGCGTGAATGCGCTGAGACTGCAGGCCGATCTGAATGCGATCGGGTGGGCGGTGGAGGAGTCTCTCAATGAAACCTATCGAATTCGTGTTCAGCCACCCGAACGCGAAAGCGCCGAGCGTCGGCGCAGACTTGTCAACGACGCACTTCGCTCAGGGATAACCGCCTTTGAAACGCATCTGGACGCCATCGCCCGGTCCGAAGCTCAGCAGGTGCAGGAGAGCTTGGCGGCAGGAGCAACGGCTCCCGACGCCATCGACCAGCGGGAATCACAACTGCTGAAAGAGTTGGATGGGTTGATTCCGAGCCTGAAAGCCAACGCGGAAAAATTCATCCAGCTTTCGGATGGGTTTTCCCCCGCCGAAGGCGATTTTTCCCATCAGATCCTCGAGCCGCAGGTGCGGGATGAACTGACTAGGCCCGTGCGGGAGCTGACCGGCGTTACTGATCAGGGAGCCGGAGAATATCGGCTCAACATCGAGAAGGCGCTCAAGGGCACCTATAAGCAAACCATTCTGATCGTCCTTCTGGGGCTGGCTGTCAGCATGGGTCTGGCGGCGGTGGTCTCCGGCGCGGTCGTCGGCCCGATCCGAAAACTTCGCGACGCTGCGCTGCAGCTTGGCCGCGGCAAAATGGATACGAGAATTCCTATCCGCTCGACAGACGAACTCGGGGAGCTTGCCGGTTCATTCAACGAAATGGCCGATAGTCTGGCCAAGCTCATGGTGGAGCGCGGTCAGTCGCAAGAGCAATTGTCCCAAGCTCACGAGAGTCTCAAGAACTCCATGGGAGAGTTGGAATTGCGGAACTTGGAGGCCGGCACGCTGAGCGAAATGGCGGATCTGCTGCATTCCTGTTTCACGCTCGAGGAAGCTTCGAATGTCATTGCCTCTTCGGCACGCAAACTGTTTCACGGCTTTTCGGGTGCCGTGCTGGTGTTCAGCCCTTCGCGCAATGTGCTGGAGGTCATCACCACCTGGGGCCCAAGTTCACCCGCACAACGGGTTTTTAGTCCCAGCGAATGCTGGGCATTGCGGCGGGGCCGACTGCATCATTCCGCCGGCGACGACGGCGCCGTGCGTTGTTCACATTTCGGGGCGAACTCGCGTTTGCCCAGCCTGTGCATACCTCTGATGGCGCACGGCGAAACACTCGGTGTACTCTGCCTCGTCACGGAGGCGGACGCTCACCCCGCGGCGCCGCATTCCATATCCAAGTTGAACGAGCAACTCACGGTTGCCGTGGCAGAGCAGGCCGCGCTTTCTTTCGCCAACCTGCGGCTGCGCGAAAAGTTGCGTCATCAGTCCGTCCGCGACCCGCTTACGGGCCTTTTCAACCGGCGCTATCTGGATGAATCGCTGGAGCGCGAAGTACCCAGTGCGCTGCGTAGAAATCGCAGCTTGGGCGTCATCATGTTCGACGTGGACCGGTTCAAGCAGTTCAACGACTTGTTCGGTCATGATGCGGGGGATACGGTGCTCCGCGAACTGGGAGATTATTTGGCGAAATTCATCCGTGGCGGGGACCTTGCCTGTCGTTACGGCGGAGAAGAATTCACGTTGATCTTACCGGAATGTTCCCTGGAGGAGACGCGAGACCGCGCGGAAGAGCTGCGCGCGTCATTTCAACGGCTCTCCATAAAGCACAGAGATATCGTATTGGGCAAGGTAACCCTGTCCTTGGGGGTCGCCGCATTGCCCGATCACGGAACGACACCCGCCGATTTGCTCGCAGCGGCGGACGGCGCGTTGCTCCGGGCAAAGCGCGAGGGACGCGACCGGGTGTTGACCGCTGAGGTTGTATCCAATCTCCCGATGTCGATTTACCAGGTCCGCTGAAGGCGACCAGTAGAAGGTTGCTCTGGTGTGGTCATCGCCGGAGAGTCGAACCACTCGTAATTTTTTCCCGCTTTGAAATCACCCGGACTCCAAGGAATACAAGTGCGAAAATCGAGAGAAGGCGAAGGTTGCCAGGTGTTCGTGGCCCTGCATCGGGCATGTCAGTCGCCGTAAGCACTGCGGTCTTAGGGTCGCCGGGGTCGTAGTGGATATCTATTTGGCTGCCAGGTCGATGGCCCGCCACCCAACGATGCATTGCTTCGGTATCTCCTCCCCAACCCAAGCTTGTGCTACGCGACTGAATCTTGGTCTCGATTTCACCAGAATTTGCCTGGTAGCGAATTCGGCATTCGATGTACCAGACGGGGGTATGCCGCCTGAGAGGAATATACGAGTCGACGCTGCACCGTTCGACAGTCGCAATGGCTTCCGGCCAGCTCTTCTGCGCATACTCTCGGGCCCAGTCTGCGACGGACACCGCTAGCATAAATATTGCAGAAAGCGCTGAGAATACGCCTAGCAGCCCCATCAATTTCCGAGCAGGAGATTGACGACCTGTTGTTTGATCACTCGGTATCCAGGTTTCCATTGAGACTCACCTCGCCCGGCGGGCCACCGTCGGCAGACCTCCGGCGTTCGATGTCGCTGCGCGACGTTGTATTCGGCGCTGCGCGCTCACCCTTCGAGTCGCCCTAGAGGGCGATCGCCGCCGCTGCGCGGCAATTGATCCGAGTGCGAAGCCCTCAATACCGCAGGTCCTGCAGAACATATGTACTACCTTAACCCGTAGCGCGCCCAAGTAAGAATTAGACTTCAAGCTTAGTGAGAGAACAGGCTGTGGTGAGGCCCAGACCCCGCTTCATTCCGGGATAGGCGCGAACCGTCGCAGCCGTCATTGCAAGCTCAAGACGGACTGTGCGGCCGTATTTCGCTTCGATGGCCTCGCCAAGAGTCAACGCATGGGCTGACTGTCGGGCAATCGCTTGGCCAAACTCAAACGCGGTTTGCCGATCGCCATCGAGTGGTTTCGAGGCGAGTGCCGCGTTGATGAGATCCTTAGGAACGCCATCGCTCAAAGCGCCACGGGCCGCGGTCAATGCGCACGGGCCACAATCCTCGATCAACGTTGCGCCAATCCGCGTCATATGAAACAAATCGGCGGGCGCGGCATAGCGATGCATCGTGAGCGGCATGAAACGTTGAAACTTCTCCAAGGCGTGGCCTGGGGCGTGGGCGAGTTCATGAATATAGGCTGACTCCCCCGGTGACATTCTGTCGATAACGCGCAGGAACATGCTTTTGGGAATTCCAGCCGGAGCGATTCGCTGTCGTGCGACCAGTATGCCGAGCGCAATCCATATCAGCAGTGGCGGACCGAGCACCCCCGGTGCATCCATCCAGAAGACATGCTGCGCACCGATGCCAGTCAGAAGTTCCCAAACATGAAAAGCGCCGTGCAGGGTCAGCCACAGTGCGCCGGCAAGCGCGGCGAGCCAGCGGCCGGACGGGAAATGCCACGCATAGCCAAGTACGATTCCGCAGGTCAAGTAAGCAAGGCCAATATCGCGAATGAAATGCGGGTTAAATGCGCCGGTAGCTTGAACTGTCGGCAGCATCTGGTACCAACCCTGGGGCTCCCACACCATAATGAAACCATTGACGAGTGAAAACAATGCCGGGAGCACGATCAGGATCTGCGCGAGGCGGTCGGGTGTATCTGGTTTGCCCATACATAATTGGCCTATGTTTATGCGTAGATCGTGATTATCGTGGCATAACATTCGCATTCCAAGCGCAGGTCCTTGCGGAATTGGGACGGAAGCTGCGGGGCGGTGGGTGGGAAAGACTGGGGTCGACCCATTCGAGCCTCTCACGACGAGCGGCTAACGGATAGCGCGACTAGTCAGAATCATCAGTAACATTGTTGGCGTTGCGGTAGCTCACGATGCGTTGTAGAAAACGCATCCAAAAAAGAACAATTGGAAGAAGGACTGCGACTGTCGCTATCGCAGCGAGGGCGCGAAATGCACCACTATAGACGACCACTGAACACTGATCGAATTGAAATAACGACTACCGCCGGCCACCCAGCTACAGGCACTATAAGTGATGCGGCGCATCCATCCGTTCACAAAGGATGCGAATAATCGCGATTGCCGCTCGACGTTGCGGCGGCGATAGCCCGGTCGAATATGATCACACGCCGGAGCGAACTAGGCTCTTTTTAGCCTCTTTTTAGCTACATATTCGACTTCTGGTCTTTGCCGTGGTCACGGGGCTGACGCTGGCGGGTGATCCTAAGCAGTTCCCCGCCGCGCCATATTGGCCACTTGGAGCACCCACACGATCCCAGTTGGTTGACAATATTGACCGGGGTGGGATAATCCCACTCATGATACTTACCCTCGATGCCAAGCGCCGACTGACGCTCCCAGCGAGCCTCGTGCCCGCTCAGCCGGGCGATCATTTCCAAGCGGAGTTCGACCCCGATGAAGACGCCGTGGTTTTCCGCCGAATAGCCCGGAATGCGGATTGGGTGAACGTGCTCAAGGCCTGCCCGGTGAGAATGGACGATCTTCCATCCCGGCGCCGTGAGTTTCCCAAGCGCCTCAAGCTGTGAGCTGGCTGCTCGATTCGGACGTCCTAAGCCAACCTGCAAAGAAAGTCGGCGATCCTCGTGTCATCAAGTGGATCGAAAAGCATCAAAGCCAGTGCTACACCAGTTCAATTGTCATTGCTCAATTGGCGTTTTGGGTGAGAACCAAGCGCGGAAGGCAGCGCGTGGCCCTGCAGAAGTGGTTGACGGAATTGGTCGAGGCGATGCACGGTAGGATTCTTGGATTCAACGTGTCGGTCGCTCACGTGTGGGCGGATCAGCAATACCAGCTACAAGCGGCAGGCAAACCTATGCCGATTGAAGACAGCTATATCGCGGCGATCGCACGCCGCCACAACTTGACGATTGCGACTGGGAACGTGAAGGATTTTCAGAGGCCGGGAATCAAGGTTTTTGATCCGTTTGCGGAGAGCTAGATTGCGGGTTCTTCCCAGGCAAACCAACTGAGCTGCCTGACACACAAAAATCACGTGTCCTTAATAATTAGAGGTAACTGTAAAAATGGTGCCGGCTGAGGGATTACTCGGCGCTACGTGCCTCGCCCTGCGGGCCGCGGTCGGCAGACCTCCGTCGTTCAACTTGGGCTGCGCCCAAGTTGTCGAACCCTTCTTGTTTTATGTCGGGGGTTCGACCGAGTAATCTATCGGTGCTCGATTGCTGCCGATAAATTTTTTGTAAATTGGTGCCGGCTGAGGGATTCGAACCCCCGACCTACGGTTTACAAAACCGTTGCACTACCACTGTGCTAAGCCGGCGGAGAGCAGGTTGCCATTATAGCGGACCTGGCTTGCAGGCACCTGTCCGGTCTTCGGGGCGAGGACCTGACCGGACGACCCGGCGAGGACAAGGCGGCCTGACTAACTCGCTACTTACGCGCTGGGCGTGGACTGCGCCACCTGCCTCGCGCCCAGCAGGTCCACCGCGGCCTGATAGAGTTTGGCGCGAACCAAGAATCGCTCATTGGCGCGGGTGATATAGCGGACGGCGATTTCCACGCCGCCGACAACGGGTTTTACGTTGACGCCAGGCGTCCCGGAGAACACCTTGGCGCGCTGTGCGGGGACGGCTCGCTGCCACTCTTGCTCGGCTTGCCGAACGCTGTCTGCGGTCGCTTGCGTCACCTGCTTGGTGATGGCCTCGACAATCGGGTAAGGGTCTCGTCCCAGGGGAACGATCAGCTGTAGCTCGTCCCAAAGCCACTGCCCCGACGTGGAGAAATTGAAGTAATGCCTTTCGATGGCAAAGCTGTTGGTGAAGGTCACCCTTCTGCCGGTCGGGTGTCCGGAGTCGCTCCAGTTGCCGGTCTCCAGAAGCACGGTGTGGAACATGCCGAGTTCGGTGACTTCGCCGCTGACGCCGTTGATTTCCACCCAGTCGCCGAGACGGATGCCGTTGCGGCCCATCAGGACCAGCCAGCCGAAGAAGGCGACAATGAAGTCCTTGAGAGCCACCGTCAGGCCCGCGCCGACGATGCCGATCGTGGTCGCGAATTGACTCGGTATACCTGTGACAATGAGCAATACGACGACTACGGCAATGATGCGCAAGCCGACGCGGGTGATGCTGCGCAGGGTTTCGACTTGCCGTCGATCCAATTTCGGGCGATCGAGCAGGTGTTGCAGCCACCCGTCGAGCAACAGCAAAACGATCGATATTCCGATGACGGTCAAGACATCCAGCAGCAATGCATGCACGAGCACGCGCGCCTGCAGCTCCGCCACAGATGCCCATTGGCCGTAAATGGTGGAAAGCTGGTTCTGATCCGCAATACGCCGGTTGAGCAGCGTCAATATCGTTTGATCGGCGGCGATCGCCTTGGTGCGTCCGATCAACGCGGCGGCATCTTCGTGACTACGCTGGGGCTGCGTGGGGGCCGCGTGTGCCGCGGCCGCGGGAGCCGGCGCATCTTTGGCGGAAGCCGCATGGCCCGCGAGTTCCGGGATGGCGCTTTTTGTCGTTTCGAGACCGCTTTCCAGAGCCGTTCGGCGAGTATTCAGGGCCTGGGCCATCGACTGTGCACCGACCTGCGCTGCTTCCAGGGCCGCCTCTTTCTGGCTCAACAAGCGCCACTCGCGAAACTTGCCGATCGCGCCGCGCTGATTGTCGGGCATGGCTGCCTTGACGTCCGGGGCTGTCGGGCGCGTCTTCGTCTGCGCCGCATGCTCCTGGATCATGGCTTCGATCTGCAGTCGGGGGTTGCCGCCGGCATCGACCAGGTCTTGGTTGGCCTGATCGAGCTCATCTTTGTCCAATTCCAATTGCGACTGGGCAAGGTCCAGTTGGTCCTGAATCTTGTCCTTCTGGTCGGTCTTGGCCTGCGCCAGGGAGGCGGTGAGGTCATTCACATGCTGTTGATCGGCGGCCAACAGGCTCTGCGACTTTGCGATGCGTGCCTGAATGGCCGCGGCGGCGGAATTGAGCGTCGGCGGATGTGCTTCGGCATCGCGCAATGCTTCGGTGAATGCCAGATCCAGCTCGTGGTCCGCCACGCGTAATGCAGATTGGGCGTCGGTCTGCTCCTCGGGCGTGACGGCGATTTGAGCCAGCCGTTGGGCTGTCGAGTAAGTGCCTTGGTCGACCAGATTCGTGGCCGTGATCGCTGCCGCGGACGGCTTTTTGGCACGCAGTGTGGGCGGTGATGTTTTCCACCATGCGACGCCGGCCAGAATCAGCAGTACCGCGAGCGCGACACCCGCAATTCTTTCCGCGAGGGTAAGTCGTTTCATGGTGGTTGCTTTTATGTTCAATGCCAGCTACCGACGGCTTCCCGTGCCGCTTGATTCAGCGGCCGCGCGACCAAGCCGCTTTGCGATACTTTGATCTCGTACAGGGCGCCGTCCGCCATCGGTAGAACGGTCGCGCTTCCATATAGCGCATCCATCCAGGGGATCCATGAACGGTTACGTCGGATCAGCTCCCACAGATCGATGGTGGGGCCCGGCCCGTGCAAGTCATAGGCCGTACGAGGCTCAGTGAGTTCGTCCTCGACTTTCGCGTATCGCCCGCTGATGCGCTCCAACCGATAAGCCGCATCGAATCCGAGGAGGTTCGCGAAGGCATGCCATTTGAGCACCCTGGCGTAGACCTCCCACTCGTCGCCCCGCAAAGCAAAACTCGCGCGTTCGCCGTCCGGATAGCTCATCACCGCGTCGAAGCGGCGCTCGCCGGTGCGCGAGAACTGCAGCTCGGCAGCGAGCTGCTCATGGGTCAAGCGTTCGTAGGTGCGCAGATTCATGGCAATGAGCGCCGCGCAGGCCGCTGCCAGGAATAAAATGAGCGCGGCGGACCCATGTGCCATGCCGCCCATGATTCGCCGGCGCCGGAAGCGGCGGGCCGCTGCCACTAAGAACAGGAGGCCCAAGAGCGCGCAGACGAGGATTAGGGCGGTGAATGTCATGGGCGGCATACCTAACGGGAACCGGAACCGAACCTCATGGGACTAACAAAACACTTAGCCCGGTCCCGGTGTCTCGTTGCAGACGTGTGTAGTTTGCTTTGTTTCCAATGATTTGCAAAGGGGGCCAATGATTTGCAAGGGTTTTCGCTCTCGAGCGCTGCTGCTCTTGTCGAGTCGAGGCCGGTAGCGGCAAGGCAGCAGCGCTTGTTGATTTCGAGGTCGGTATCGGCAAGTATGATGAAAAGGGGTTATTCAGTTAATGTGGATCGTTCAAGTTGCGCTGCGGCGCCCATACACGTTCTTGGTGATGGCGCTCGTGATTTTGCTCGCAACGCCATTGGTTTTGCGCAAGATGTCGACCGACATCTTTCCGGAAATAGACATTCCCGTCATCAGCATCGTGTGGACCTATGCCGGGCTATCGGCGCAGGAGATGGGCCAGCGCATCACGGCGGTGACCGAGCGCACCCTGACCACCACCGTCACCGATATCGAACACGTCGAGTCCCAATCCTTTGCCGGTCTGTCGGTCACCAAGGTCTTCTTTCAGCCCAATGCGAATATCCCGACGGCCATTGCCCAAATCGTGGCCACGGAACAGCAGCAGCTGAAACAGCTTCCGCCCGGAGCCTTGCCGCCGCTGATCATTAAGTACTCCGCCTCGGCGATTCCGGTCATTCAGCTGGGAATCTCCAGCCCGACGATGACCGAGCCGGCCCTGTTCGACGCCGCTTTCAATTTCCTGCGCCCACGGCTGGTAACCATTCCCGGCGTCGCCGTACCGTTCCCATTCGGCGGCAAGTCGCGGCTGATCTCGGTGGATCTCGACACCTCGGCACTGTTGGCGAAAGGCCTGACGCCGAACGACATCGTCAACGCGGTGAACGCACAAAATCTCATCCTGCCTTCGGGGACCGTCAAAATCGCATCGACCGAATTCGCCATCGCGCTGAACGGCTCGCCCGACACGATCGCTGGGCTCAACCGCATCCCCGTGATGACCAAGAACGGTGCCACGACCTATTTGTCCGAAGTGGCGCATGTCCGGGACGGATTTTCCCCGCAGACCAATATCGTGCGCCAGAACGGCGAGCGGGGCGTGCTCATGCCGGTCATCAAGAATGGCGGCTCCTCGACCCTGGATATCATCAGCAACTTGCGGGCGGTATTGCCGGTTGCCGCGCAGATACTGCCGAAAGATATCGTCATCACGCCTCTTTTCGATCAATCCGGCTTCGTCAAAGCGGCCATCAGCGGGGTGGTGCGTGAGGCGGTCATTGCGGCTTGCCTGACCGCGATGCTGATCCTGGTGTTCTTGGGCAACTGGCGCAGCACCTGCATCATTGCGGTGTCCATCCCGCTGTCCATCCTATGCTCGATCATCACCCTGTACATCGTCGGGCAGACGTTGAACATCATGACCTTGGGCGGCCTTGCGCTGGCGGTCGGCATCTTGGTCGACGATGCCACGGTCACGATCGAAAATATCGAGCGGCACATTCATCAGGGCTCGGATCTGCACAAGGCCATTCTGGACGGTGCCGGTGAAATCGCCGTCCCGGCGCTGGTATCCACACTGTGCATTTGCATCGCGTTCGTACCGATGTTTTTCCTCACGGGCGTTGCGCGTTATTTATTCGCGCCGTTGGCCGAGGCGGTGGTATTCGCCATGCTCGCTTCCTATGTGCTGTCGCGTACGCTGGTGCCGACCCTCGTCATGCTGTTGATGGATCACACGCCGCACGCCGATGCACCCTTGAGCATGCTGCAGCGGGTGTACCGGGCATTCGACGCGCGCTTTGAAAAGATTCGCGCCGGATACAACGGGATCCTCGCGGCGGTGCTGGAGCGGCGGCGCCCCTTTGCCGGCGGCTTCCTCGCGTTTTGCGTACTCTCCTGCGGGTTGGTGTTCCTGCTGGGACGGGATTTCTTCCCAAGCGTGGATGCCGGCCAGATTCGCCTTCACATGCGCATGCCTTCCGGAACGCGCATCGAAGAGACGGCCCGGACGGCCGACCAGATCGAAGGAGTCATTCGCACCCTGATCCCTGCGAGCCAACTCGGTACGTTGCTCGACAATCTGGGGGTGCCCATCAGCAGCATCAACAATACCTACAGCAACGCCGGTACCTTCGGCACGTTGGATGGGGAGATCCAGATATCGCTGAACGAGGGCCATGCGCCGAGCCAGCGTTATATCGAGGAAATGCGGCGGCAACTGCCGGCGCGCTTTCCGGGCGTGGAGTTCTTCTTCCAACCCGCCGACATGGTGACGCAGATTTTGAATTTCGGACTTCCCGCGGCCATCGATGTACTGTTTACCGGCGCCGATGTGCGGACCAACTACGTGTTCGCCGCGAAAATCATGAAGCAGATCAGGCAGATCCCTGGCGCCGTGGATACCCATATCCACCAAAGACTGGATTTGCCGACCTTGTCTTTGCAAATGGACCGTACGCAGCTGCAAACGTTGGGCTTGACCGCGAACGATGTGGCGCAGAATCTGCTGGCGACCACCGCCGGCACGACTCAAACATCGCCCGGTTTCTGGTTGGATCCATCCAATGGGGTGGTTTACAATTTAGCGGCGCAGTCGCCGCAATATCAGATCGACAGTGTGGACGCGCTGCTGCGTACCCCGGTGCGCACGGCGGCCGGAGGCGCCCCGCAATTGCTGAGCAATTTGGTCAGCGTCGCGCCCGCCGCGCAGCTTGCGGTGGTGTCGAGGTATAACCTGACCCCCGCAGTCGATGTCTACTCGAGCGTGCAGGGCAAGGATTTGGGCAGCGTTGCCGCGAAGATCAATGCGCTGGTCGATGAATTGCGACCGCAATTGCCGCGCGGGTCGGCGGTCGCCGTAAGAGGGCAGGCGCAGACCATGCGCTCCTCTTTTGTCGAGCTGGGTGTGGGTCTGGTGATGGCGATCGTCATGGTGTATTTGCTGATTGTGGTGAATTTCCAGTCGTGGATCGATGCCTTCATCATCGTCACCGCATTGCCGGCGGCGCTGGCGGGCATCTGTTGGATGCTGTTCCTCACTGCGACGACCTTAAGTGTGCCGGCATTCACCGGGGCCATCATGACCATGGGCGTGGCCACCGCCAACAGTATTCTGGTCGTCTCGTTTGCCCGTCAACGGATGAACGAAGGTTTGGATCCCGTCAGCGCCGCCCGCGATGCGGGTGCCACGCGCATCAGACCGGTATTGATGACGGCACTGGCCATGATCATCGGCATGATTCCCATGGCCTTAGGGTTGGGCGAGGGTGCCGAGCAAAACGCCCCCTTGGGCCGCGCGGTCATCGGGGGCCTGTTGTTCGCCACGGTATCCACATTGTTTTTCGTACCGGTCGTCTACGCCGGTTTGCATCGGCGTCTCGAACAGCGCAAGCATGCGCGTGGGATCATCTAGTATGTCAACGCTGCCGCCGGTGCCGGCCGTCAAGCGCGCAAAGTTCATCGTCGCAGCCGTCGTGGGCGCCATGCTGGTGGGGGGTGTCGTCATTTTCGTGACGCGGAGCTTCCAGGCATCCGCCCTCGCGGCATCCACGGAGCTTCATGCAAAGCAGTACGTCACCACCGTCAATCCCAAGCCGAGCGGCGGCGGGTTGCCATTGACGCTGCCGGGCACTCTGCAGGGTATCAACGAAGCCACGGTATACGCGCGCAGCAACGGCTATATCGTTCGCTGGAGCAAGGATATCGGCAGCTCGGTCAAGAAGGGCGAACTGTTGGCGGAAATCGCCGCCCCGGAAGTCGATCAAGAGCTGTCGCAGGCAGTGGCCGCGCAGCAGCAGGCCGCTTCCAGCGAGAGTCTGGCGAGGAGCACGGCGCTGCGCTGGCAAAGCCTGCGCGAAAAAGATGCGGTGACGCAGCAGGACCTCGATGAGCGGCAGAGCACTTTCCTCCAGGCGCAGGCCAATCTCGCTTCGGCGGAGGCCAATACCCTGAGGCTGCGAAACCTGCAGAGCTTCAATAAGGTCGTGGCCCCGTTCGACGGTGTCGTGACCAGCCGCAATATCGATGTGGGCGACTTGGTCGATGCCGGAAATGGCGGCGTGGGTAAGGCCTTGTTCACGATCGCGCAGGTCGATCCGCTGCGGCTGTATGTGTACGTGCCGCAGGTGTACGCGCAGCAAGTCAAGGTGGGCGACACAGTGACGGTCAGCTTGCCGGAGCATGAAGGACAGGAATATCAGGGCAGCATCGCCCGCACCGCCCGGGCAATCGACACCGGCACTCGCACCATGCAAGTCGAGATCAGGGTGCCCAATCCCAAAGACGCCTTGATCGCGGGGGCTTACGTGCAGGTAAATTTGCCTATCAAGCAAGATGGGGAAGCGCTGCTCGTTCCCACCAATGTGCTTTTGTTTCGCCCCGATGGGCCGCGAGTCGCGACGGTGGATGCAGCCGGGCGGGTAACCTTGAGTACCGTGAAGCTCGGCACCGATTTCGGCAGCACCGTGGCGGTGCTCAAGGGGTTGAAGTCCGACGATCGCGTCGTCTTGAACCCGGCCGACTCGCTTGCCGATGGCGACGTCGTGACCTTGCGGTAGCGATGCGCTGTCGAGCCATTCTCGGGTCAGTGGGCGTGACGATGCTGCTCGCCGGCTGCGCAGTGGGACCTGACTACCACAGGCCCTCGGCCGATACGCCGCCGGCGTGGCGGCCGGCAGAGCCCTGGCACGAGGCGACGCCCGGCGATACCGCGCTCAAGGGGCGCTGGTGGGAGCTGTTCGAAGACCCCGCCTTGAATCCGCTGGTCGAACAAGCCCTGGCGGGCAATCAGAACCTGCGCGTGGCGGCTGCGCGCCTCGCCCAGGCACGCGATCAGCTGAGCATCGCAAGATCGACTCTATTCCCCACCGTCGAGCTTGATGCCTCGGCGGTGCGCACCAAGGACTCTGCAAATCGACCGCTCGGGACCTACACCGCGTTCAATCAGTCCGTGGTCCAGAACGATTTTTTATTGGGTCCCTCGGTGAGCTACGAGCTCGATCTGTTTGGTCGCGTGCGGCGGGAGGTAGAGGGCGCCAAGGCCGGCGCGCAGCAGGCGGAAGCGGATTTTCAAAACACGCGACTCGTCCTGATGGCGGCACTGGTGACCAATTATTTTTCATTGCGCGAGAGCGATGCCGAGATCGATGTCGTGCGCCGAAGCTTGGATCTGCAGCGTGACGCACTGACCTTGGTCGCATCGAGGCACGATTTGGGATTCGCGACAGGCTTGGATCTTGCGCAGCAGCAGGCGCTGCTCGATGCCAGCGCGACGCAGCTCGAGCTGTTGCAGAATCAGCGTGCGCAGTTCGAGCATGCCATCGCAACTCTGATCGGTACGCCCGCACCGACTTTCTCGCTGGCACCGGCCGCCGCCGTGCCGCCATTGCCCGCGTTGCCCCTGGGGCTGCCCGCCGATCTCTTGCAGCGGCGGCCTGACGTGGCTTCCGCTGAGCGCGCCATGGCGGCGGCGAATGCCCGCATCGGCGTGGCGCGGGCCGGTTACTTCCCCAGCATCACCCTCGAGCCCGGCTTGGGCGTGCAGAGCGTCGGATGGGAGAGCAGCGCGCTGGCGAATTTGTTCGCCGCCCCGAGCCAGCTCTGGTCGCTCGGCCTATCCGCCGCGCAGACTTTGTTCGATGCGGGCAAGACGCGGGCAAATGTGCACTTTGCCGATGAGGATTACACGGCGGCGGTGGCGGCGTATCGGCAGATCGTGCTGACGGCGATGGAGGAGGTCGAAAACGGCATCACCGGCTTGAGCTCGCTCGAGCGCGCGGAACTTCAAGCGAACGCCAGCGTGCGCAGTGCCCAACGGGCCTGTGATATCGCTACCGAGCGCTACAAGGGGGGCGTGGATACCTATTTGGATGTGATCACCGCCCAACAAACCTTGCTCACGAATCAGCGTCAGGCGGTGCAGATCCAGGGGCAGCAGTTCACCACCGCCGTGTTCCTGATCAAAGCGCTGGGCGGCGGCTGGAACCCGCCGACGCCTAAGGATCCGCAGCGCAAGTAGGAGCTTGTTCGGGTATTCCGCGCGCTCCCTATGCCTCGAAGTCTTGGTTGCTCACGGTGTCGATGGCGACAGCCGGCGATATGGCGTTCGACTGGACGAAGTCCACGCCGAGAGCGGTCAACCATTCCTGTTCGGCCGTGGTGTCGGTGTGCTTGGCGACGGTGTGCATGCCAAGGACACGTGCCATCTGCACCACCCCGGTGATCGCTGCCTGAGATACCTTGTCGGTGCGCATTTTCGAGGTGATTTCGGGAGCCAGCTTCACATAGCGGACGCCAGGCAGTCTGAGCAGCTCGAAGCATTCGGTACGCAGTGCAAAATCATCGAGCGCCAACGGGCAGCCCAGTCGATGCAGCGCCGTGGCCACTTCGCTGATCTTGTCGGCCATCGTGAGCGCCGTCGGCGCATCGAGTTCAAATGCAATCGTTCCCTTCGGCACGGAAGACTTGGCCAAACAAAGTTCGACGAACTTGATGAAATGCTCATCGTGCAGCGCCGTGGTCGTCAGGTTCACCGAGAACATGACCGGGTTGGTCTGCCAGGTGTCGGGATGCCGAATCAGCCAAGCGACGAGTTCGGTGATTACACGGCGGTCGATCATGGAGCCCAGGCCATTCTCGACCGCAGCCTTGAGCATGGCCTGCGGCGCTGCATTTGGCGCGTCATCGGCTCCGGATCGCAGCAGTACCTCGTAGCGCCGCATCTGGCTGCCCTTGCTCAACGGAACCAGGCGTTGAACATGCAGCGCGATGGGACTCTTGCGCATCGCGGCGTTGAGCCGATCGATTTCCGGCGGGATCCCTTTAGGGGCCTGAGACCTTTCCGCTGATTCGGGTGGTGGCGCGGAGGTAGGAGTCGCGCGCTGTGTGGGCGCGGCCGGTCGCGGCGGGGAGGGCGGCTGCGACTGTGCGCCAGGATGTGGTGCGCCATGATGCGACGGCGTGCCCTGAAATGACGGCACAGACTGCTGTGACGGAGCAGCTTGCGGTGGAGGCGCAGGTTGCGGAGTCTGGGCTCGCTGCGACGACGCGGTCTGCCGGGGCGGACTTACGTGGCTGACATACGTTGCAGGACGTGAGACGGTCAGAGGGTTGGCCCTGTTGGCGGGCCGCACGGCTCCGCGCGCCACGATCTGCTCGAGTTGTGCGGCAATGGTTTTGGGTCCTACGGCGAGCGGTGCCGCGTGTACGGGGGCGGTAGCCGCCACGGGCGGAACGGCACGTGAGGCCGCGGCGCCCGGGGCTGCATTCGAGGTGGCGCTGGGCGCTACGCTCGGGGTGGGGCTCGGCGCAGCGCTCGGAGCTGCCTTCGGAGCCGGTTCCAATGTCAGAGTTGCCGCGGTGGGCGCAGGCTCGGGCCGCATGGCGGCGAACTGGACCAGCGCCCGCTGCAACTTCGGCGTCATCAGCTTCGGCGCTCCCTGTGCGACGATGCGGGTGTCCATGACGATCATGGCCAGCCCGACGATGGCTCGTTTCGCGTTCACGACGCGGATCATCACGGCCGAGCGCGAGTCACCCAGGTCGAAAGACAATATCGGCGCGGCGGTAGGATTGGAGAATGCTTCGGCAGCTTCGCGGACGGCGTTGTGCTCATCCGGGCCCATGGAGCTTTCGCTCAGCCACAGCACATCGCCGGCCTGGTCATGCAACGATATGGCGTGTGTGCGATTCGGTTCGAGTGCCGCGCGCACCTTCACGCAAATGGCATCGAAATCAACCAGCGGACTGTCCGACTGCATCAAGGGTTTTCCCTGCTCCATATCCGCTGCTTGAGGTGTGTGCCCGTATATCTACCGTACCGGTGGCCGCTTTGATGTGATGTCTTCGCCAAAACACGACAATTGGGCGTCCGCAGCGCCGCCGGTATTACATATCGTCGGCAAATTGGGGTGGCAGCAGGCTAAACTGCCGCGCCATGAACACGCCGTCCCAGAACCGCCAATTCAAGTACTACGATTTCGTGATGGCAGCCTATGTCTGCGTGCTGCTATGTTCCAATCTCATCGGTCCTGCCAAAGAGACCACGATATTGCTGCCTTTCGGCGGCAGCGTGACTTTTCTCGCCGGGGTACTGTTCTTCCCGATCTCATATATCTTCGGCGATATCCTGACCGAAGTGTATGGTTATGGCCGCGACCGGCGTGTGGTTTGGGCAGGATTTGCGGCACTGGCATTTGCATCCCTGATGGCATCGGTGGTGGTGCATCTGCCACCTTCGGACGCATCACGCGCCGGCCAATCCGCGGTGGAGGCGATATTCGGCAACACCCCGAGGATCGTGCTGGCTTCGATCACGGCCTTCCTGTGCGGTACTTTCGTCAACAGCTATGTGCTGGCGAAGATGAAGATCTGGACCCGCGGCCGTTGGCTGTGGACGCGCATCGTGGGATCAACCCTGTGCGGCGAGCTGGTGGACTCGATCCTGTTTTATTTCATTGCCTTCTACGGGCGCATGGCGCTGCCGCATCTGGTCGCCATCCTGTTCACGCAGTACGCCCTGAAGAGCGGCTGGGAAATCGTGGCAACCCCCCTGACGTATCGGGTGGTCGCCTTCCTCAAGAAGGCGGAAAATGAGGACTACTACGACATCAACACCAATTTCACGCCCTTTTCTCTCAAGACTTAAGCTTCTCTCGACACTAGGCTTAACCCTCAAGACCCAAGGTTAAAGGCCGCAGTGCCTTGCCGCATTGGTCGCGGGTTCGCCATGATTTGCCACGACTCCTGCCGCAGACCGCCTGAATGTGAGTGCGTAATGGCTTCCATGGGGCGGCGGTCGCCGTCTCGAATGGTGAGGAGCGAGGAGTCTGTCATGAGCAAGGGATATTCCAAGTTGATCTGGACTATGGGACTGATGGGTGTGAGTGCTGCGGCCCTGGCGGGCGAATCGAAGCCGCGGCCACCGCAGGAGCCGGCGGGATTCGTCGGCGGCGCGGTGATAGGTGGGTTTGCGGCAGGCCCGATCGGCGCCGTAGTCGGCGCAGGTCTTGGCACCTGGCTGGGCAATCGAGTCCACCGCGCGAGCGAGGCCAAGCAGGCGGAGGCGCGGGTTGCCGCACTGGAAGGCGACAAATCCGAACTGCAGACGGAAAAATCGCTGCTTCTGACCGAAAAGAACCAGTTGGCCGAGTCCAACCGGTCCTTGAGCGGCAAGCTCGATGATCTGTCGCAGCAGGTCAAGACGGTCCAGACCGCCAAAGCCGATGCCTCGGAGGCGCTCGACGGGCTGCAGGGCGATGTGCTGTTCCGTACCGGCAGCGCCGAGATCACGCCGGATGTCGCGCACCAGATTCAGGTGCTCGCGCAGGCGGTGTCGAAGTCGCCGGAACTGAAGATCCGGGTGGATGGATACGCAGATCCGCGCGGCACCATCGACACCAACATGAAGCTCTCCCAGGACCGGGCCAACGCGGTGCGCGATCTGTTGCTGGCTTCCGGGGTCAATGAGCAGGTGCTGGAGGTCAATGCGTACGGAAAGAGTCAGAGCGAGGCCGTGGACAACGACGGTTATGCGATGGAACGCCGCGTTCGGTTGACGCTGCAAATGGAATCCGAAGCCGCCGTCGCCCGGGTCGGTAAGAACGACTAGCGCGAGCGACCGTTAGGCAAGGTTGTGCGGCCCGCAGCTGAAACTCCGGGCCGCACTTGTTTCCGCGCGCGCCCTCAGCCTACGATAGCGAATGAGCGCACCGCCGAAGATAGTGGCCTTGGATCGGTTTCAGACCGGTGAGTCCGCGAACCCTTCCCATGAAAATATTCTCGCGGGCATTCCACGCACGCGCGTGTCGAATCAGTACTCCGATGCGAAGGGAGAGTTTTTCTGCGGTATTTGGACCAGTACCGCCGGTAAATGGCGGGTTCGGTATACCGAGCACGAGTTCTGCGTGATCATCGAAGGACGTGTACGCATCGAATCGGCTTCGGGAGAAAAGCATGAATTCAAGACGGGGGACGCCTTCGTCGTGCCCGCAGGCTTCCAGGGCGTTTGGGAAGTCAGCGAGCCGTGCAAAAAATGGTACGCGATTTTCGAGCCAAAATCCTAGGCGGTCTCGCGTATCACCTTTCCCAAGGTTTCGACCAGGCGTTCGATTTGCGCAGGCTCGATGATCAGCGGCGGCGACATTGCGATGGTGTCGCCTGTTTGACGCACCATGATGCCCCGCTCAAAGCACTTTAGGAAAACATCGAAGGCGCGCGCGCCGGGTTTTCCCGGGCGGGGCTCCATTTCGACGGCGCCGATCAGGCCATAGTTGCGCAGGTCGGTGATGTGCGGCAGGCCTTTCAATGAGTGGACTGCGTTTTCCCAATGCGCGCTCAAGCTCGCGGCACGGGTCAACAGCCCCTCCTTCACGTAGATGTCCAGTGTCGCCAGAGCCGCGGCGCAGGCGACAGGATGCGCGGAGTAGGTGTAACCGTGGAACAGCTCGATCGAGTTTTGCGGACCCTGCATGAACGCGTCGTAGATCTTGCGCTGCGAGAACACGGCGCCCATGGGGATTGCGCCGTTCGTCAAACCCTTGGCCGTGGTGATGAGGTCGGGCGTGACGTCGAATGCCTGCGACGCAAACGGCTTTCCGACCCGGCCGAAGCCTGTGATCACTTCGTCGAATATCAACAGGATGCCGTGTTTGTCGCAGATCTCGCGCAGCCGCTTCAAATACCCCAAGGGCGGCAGCACGACACCGGCCGAGCCGGAAACCGGTTCAACGATGACTGCCGCGATGGTCGAGGCGTCGTGCAAGGCAATCAGGCGCTCCAATTCGTCCGCAAGGTGCACGCCCCATTGCGGCAGCCCGCGCGAGAATGCGTTGTGTTCGGTATTCAGCGTATGCGGAAGATGGTCCACGCCCGGCAGCATCGAGGAGCCAAAAGCCTTGCGGTTGTTGACCATGCCGCCGACGGACATTCCGCCGAATCCCACACCGTGATAACCCTTTTCACGTCCGATGAAGCGGGTGCGCTCACCCGCGCCGCGCGCCCGATGATAGGCGAGCGCGATCTTCAGCGCGGTATCGACCGACTCCGAACCGGAATTGGTGAAGAAAATTCGATCAAGGCCGGGCGGTGCGACTTGGGCCAGGCGATTCGCCAGCTCGAACGCGACGGGATGACCCATTTGAAACGCGGGGGCAAATTCCATGGTCGTAAGCTGCCGGGTGACCGCCTCGGTGATCTCGCGCCGGCCGTGGCCGGCATTGACACACCACAGGCCCGCGACGCCATCCAGGATTTCGCGGCCGTCAGCGGTCCAGTAAAACATGCCCTGCGCTTTCGCCAGGAGACGAGGTCCGGCCTTGAACTGCCGATTCGCCGTAAAGGGCATCCAAAACGCGTCGAGTTCGGGATTCGTGGCAGCACTTGCGGGGGTGAGCTGGGCATTCATGGCGATAAGTCCTTGCGTTGTCCTTGGCGTCGTGGCCTTGAAGGTCCTCGAGGGCAATAAAAGCCATGCACTTTGAGGGGCATTGAAGGTCACTCGATGATAAGGAAAATCGACACTCAGCTCAATTTTAGCTTCTCTCTTACGCGATCTGTCTATTATAATAGACAGTATGAGTTTGGACGTAGGTACCCATTTGAAGGCCGTGCGGCAGATGTACGGTCTGTCGCAGCGGGAGCTTGCCAAGCGCGCAGGGGTTACCAATGGATTGATTTCGCTCATCGAGCAAAATCGCGTCAGCCCTTCGGTCGGTTCGCTCAAAAAAGTGCTCGACGGCATCCCGATGGGGCTCGCGGACTTTTTCACCCTGGACTTGGGCGGGAAGCCACAGGTGTTCTTCCCGCGCGAAGAACTGGCGAACATCGGCACCGCCAGCGTGGAGCTGCGGCTGGTCGGCGGACGACTGGCGAAACGCGGCATGTCGATTCTGCACGAGCGCTACACGCCGAACGCCGACACCGGCGAGGAAATGCTGACGCATACCGGCGAGGAGGGCGGGGTGATCGTCAAGGGGAAAATCGAACTCACTGTAGGCGGCGAATCGCGTGTCTTGAACACGGGCGATGCCTACTACTTCAAGAGCTCCCTACCGCACCGATTCCGCAATGTCGGGCGGGAAGATTGCGAGATCGTCAGCGCTAGCTCGCCGCCCAGTTTTTAAGGGTAGCATACAACCCCATGAGCACGGTAACGGTAGCGGCCACCCAAATGGCCTGCAGTTGGGATCGGGACGCCAACATGGCGTGCGCCGAGAAACTCGTTCGCGAGGCGGCGAAGCAGGGCGCCCAGGTGATCCTGTTGCAAGAATTGTTCGAGACGCCGTATTTCTGCAAGGATCACATTGCGCGGCATCTGGAACTCGCGCTGCCGCTCGAGGGGCATCCCGCGGTCGAACATTTCCGCCGCGTGGCGCATGAACTGCAAGTCGTGCTTCCGATCAGCGTGTTCGAGCGCGCCAACAACGCCTTCTACAACTCGGTGGTCATTCTCGACGCGGACGGGTCGGTTCTCGGCAGCTATCGCAAGTCGCATATTCCGGAAGGCCCCGGCTATCACGAGAAATTCTATTTCTCGCCGGGCGATACCGGATTTCGCGTATTCCGGACGCGCTACGCGAATTTGGGTGTCGCGATTTGCTGGGACCAATGGTTTCCCGAGGCGGCGCGGTCCATGGCCTTGATGGGCGCTGAGATCCTGCTCTACCCCACCGCGATCGGCTCGGAACCCCAGGATGCCAGTATCGACTCCAGCGGCCATTGGCAGCGCACCATGCAGGGGCACGCCGCCGCCAATGTCATGCCGGTGGTCGCGTCGAATCGCATCGGCACCGAGAAGGGTGAAAAGTACACCATGACATTTTACGGCTCATCGTTCATCGCCTCCCCGACGGGTGAAAAGCTCGCCGAAGCGGATCGCGAGACCGAATCGGTGCTGACAGCAAGCTTCGATCTGGATGAGGTGCGCCGCTATCGTCAGGCCTGGGGTGTTTTCCGCGATCGGCGGCCCGATCTTTACTCCCCCTTGTTGTCGCTCGATGGACGCGGCTGACCACCTAGTATTCGTTGATTTGGAAACGACAGGTGCCAACCCAGCCTGCCATCGCATCACCGAAGTCGGCGTGGTGCGTGTCCAAAACGGCGTGCTGGTCGATGAATGGAGTTCCCTGGTGAATCCCGAGTGCTCGATTTCCCCCTACATCGAAGCGTTCACCGGCATCAGTAGCGAGATGGTGGCCGAAGCGCCACGCTTCGCGGACATCGCCGCAACGGTGCTCGAAAAGCTGCGCGGTGCGGTGTTCATCGCCCACAATGCGCGCTTCGACTACTCCTTTCTGCGCGGCGAATTTCGCAAAGTCGGCGTGGATTACGCGGCCGAAGTTCTGTGCACTGTCAAGCTCTCACGTCGCCTGTTTCCCGAACATGCCCGGCACAACTTGGATGCCTTGATCGAGCGTCATGGCCTGGCCTGCAGCGCCCGGCACCGCGCCTTGGGCGATGCGCGGGTGCTCAAGGACCTGTGGCTGAAGCTTAAGCGCGAAATACCGGCGCAAGCGCTGGCCGCCGCAGCCGCGCAGGCCGCGCTTTCAACGCCGAAGCTGCCCGCGCATTTGCCGCCGGGTCTGGCGGATGAACTGCCGGACACGCCGGGAGCGTATCGATTCTTCGGCGAGAACGATGTCCTCTTGTACATCGGCAGGAGCAATTCGCTGCGCAGCAGGATTCTGGCGCAGCTCGCCGATGAGCGCGCGGGCCCGCGCGGGCGGACATGGGGCGCCCTGGTACAGCGTGTCGACTGGGTGCAGACCGCGGGCGAACTCGGCGCCATGCTCCTCGAGTCGAGCTGGACCCGGTCGCAAAAGCCGCTGCATAACCGGCATCATAAGAGCCACACCGAAGCGGTCACACTGCGGCCGGCGGCCGACTCTTCCGGTCGTGTGCAAATCCGCCGCATCGATACCCTGGAAACCGAAGATCTTGCGCAGAGCTTCGGCGTGTTTCACTCGCAGAAGGATGCGCTCAAGGCGCTCGCCGACATTGCCCGTGCCCAACAGCTGTGTCTCAAGGTGCTGGGGCTGGAGGAGAGTTCCGGTTCCTGCTTCGCCTCGCAGATCGGCAAGTGCCGCGGCGCGTGTACCGGAAAGGAGCCGCTCATGCTGCACAACATGCGGGTGCAACTGGCCCTGTCGGCATTGAAAATCAAGAGCTGGCCTTTCCCCGGACGCATCGCGCTGCGTGAACGGGCGGTGGGCGAGTTCTCGTCCGACGGTACATTGGAAGGCGAGTTCCACGTGCTCGAACATTGGATGTACTTGGGTTCTGCTCGAACCGAGGAAGAACTGGCGGCCTTGAGTACGCGGCACGCATACGGTGTCTTCGATGTCGATGTCTACAAGATGCTGCTGCGTTATTTCTCGAATCATCCCAATCTCGTCTGGCATGATCTGCGCGCCGCCAAGGAAGCCTGCGTTTCTTGAGCGCCGACGACAACATTCGCTATTGGATCGCCACCGCCCCGGTGGGTGCCGCCTCCGTTTTGGCAGAAGAGCTGGCGCAGTTCGGCGCGCAGGACATTCGCGAACGCAGCCATGACGTCAAGTTTCAAGGCACGCTCGAAGTCGGCTACCGGGCCTGCCTATGGTCGCGAACCGCCACGCGCGTGCTCTTGAGTTTGGGATCCATCGACGCGGGCAGCTCGAAGAGCGTCTACGAGGCGGTAAAGCGTATCGACTGGCGCGAGCACATCGCCCCGGGCGCGACTCTGGCGTGCGACAGCAGCGGCGGGAACGAGTCCATCCGGCATACGATCTACGGCTCCCAGCTGCTCAAAGACGCAGTCTGCGACAATTTACGCGATGCGACCGGCGAGAGGCCGAACATAAAGCCCGAGCGTCCCGATGTGCTGCTGCACTTGCATGTCGAGGGTCCCACGGCCTTGCTGTCGGTGGATTTCTCCGGCGAAAGTCTGCATCGGCGGGGTTATCGCAGCGAAGGCGGCCGCGCACCCCTGAAGGAGAACGTTGCGGCTGCCGTACTGCTGCGCGCCGGATGGTCAGGCATCGCAGAGCAGGGCGGGCTGCTCCTGGATCCCATGTGCGGTTCCGGTACGTTCCTGACGGAGGGTGCCCTGATCGCGGCGGATGCAGCTCCGGCGCTGGAGCGCGAGTACTTTGGATTCCTGGGTTGGCGCGGTCACGACGCAGAACTATGGGCTCGATTGGGCGCGGAAGCCCGCGCTCGGCGGGCGGCCCGTACGCCGCGGCGCTGCATACTCGGTTCGGACATCGATTCCGAGGCGGTGCGCATGGCCATCGCCAACGCAAGCCAAGCAGGCGTCGGCGAGTGGTTGCATGTCGAGAAGCGACCCTTGAGCGAAGTGACGCGGCCCAAGGCTGACCTGGGGCTGGTGGTCGCGAACCCGCCCTATGGCGAGCGGATTGGCGCGGAGTCGGGACTGCCGGCACTGTACTCCGAGCTTGGCGCGGCGCTGCGCGACAGGTTCCAGGGCTGGCAGGCAGCGATTCTCACCGGCAACCCGCCGCTGGCGCGCAACTTAGGGATTTTTGCCAAGCGCACGCATCGCGTGTTCAACGGCACCATCGAGTGCCGCCTTCTGCGCTTCGACGTGAATGAAGCCAGCGCGGAACGGCCGGCCGAAGAGGTGCGCGCCGATTGGTCGAGCCGCCCGGGCGCGCAAATGTTCGCCAACCGCCTGCGCAAGAACCTGCAGCGCCTGGACCCCTGGGCGGAACGCGAACGCATCGATTGTTTTCGCGTATACGACGCGGACATGCCGGAGTACGCCTTTGCCATCGATCTTTACGGCCGGGCGGCGCGACACGCGTATGTGCAGGAATACGCACCACCGAAGACGGTCAATCAGGAGAGCGCGCGCGAGCGGCGGCGCGAAGTGCTGGCGGTATTGCCCGAAGTGCTGGGCGTTCCCCTGATGCAGATTCATTCGCGCGTGCGCAAACCGCAGAAGGGTGCCGAACAATATGAAAAGCGCGCCAATGCCGCCGAGCGGCATGCCGTCCAGGAGGGCGGACTGAAATTCTGGGTCAATTTCCGCGACTACTTGGACACCGGGCTATTTCTCGATCATCGCATCATGCGCGCCAAGCTGCGTGAGTGGGCAAAGGACACGGATTTCCTGAATCTGTTTTGCTACACCGGTTCGGCGACGGTGTACGCCGCGGCGGGTGGGGCACGCAGCACCACGAGCGTCGATCTCTCGAACACCTATCTGGATTGGGCTCACGAGAATCTGCTGCTCAACGGCTTTCCCGGCACCAACCACGAATTGTACCGCGCGGACTGCCTGGCCTGGCTCGAGGAGCAGGAGTCGCGAGGTCCGCGATTCGATCTCATATTCTTGGACCCGCCTACCTTTTCCAATTCCAAGCGTATGGAAGGCGTGCTCGATGTGCAGCGCGATCACGTGGGGATGATTCGTCGGTCATTGAAGCTTCTGCGGGCTTCGGGCCGCCTGGTATTTTCCACCAACTACACCCGTTTCAAATTGGACGAAGCGGCCCTCGCCGACCTCGCCATCGAGGACTTGAGCGCGGCGACCATCCCGAAGGATTTTGAACGCCACGCGCGCATCCACCGCTGTTTCAGCGTGAAATTCAAATAATCTGGCCACCTGGGGCCGGCTTCGGGTAATCTTTGCGCGCATGAAAATCCATCGCTTCTGGCCCCTGATAGGCTTTGGCATTGCGGCGCACACTGCGTTCGCGGCCGCCGGGAATGAACCGATCAATCCGCCGCCGACCTTGAGCGATTGGCAGGCCATGGCGAAGCTGCCGGACTTAGGCGGGGTGTGGACGCCGCTGATCAGCGATCAAGTCGCGCAAGAGCGCAGCAATCCGCCGCCTTGGAAGCCCGAGATCGCCAAGCAGGTCGAGCACATGTACGCCGAAGAGAAAGCCGGCCGGCCGTTCCCGATCATTGACCACTGTTTCCCGACCGGGATGCCGAGCTACATGCTCATCACGCACAATGCATTCGAGATACTGCTGACGCCGGGACGGGTCACGCTGCTGGGCGAGGGCGACGGCAATCGATTGCGCCGCATTTATACCGACGGCCGGCCGCATCCTCAGGACCCCGACCCCAGCTTCCACGGCCACTCGATAGGCCATTGGGAGGGACAGACGCTGGTGGTGGACACCGTCGCACTGCTGCCGCAGGCTTATCTCGCGGTCAATGAAGCGGTGGGTGTGCCGAACAACGGCGACATGCATATCGTCGAACGTATCCATATATTGGATGGCCACACATTGGCCGACGATTTGGAAATTACCGCGAACAAGCTGCTGTCCAAACCATGGAAGACCACGCGCAAGTACATTCGGCAGCGGGCGCAGAAATACGACATCGTCGAGGGCGTTTGCGAGCAGGGTAGCTACAACGACGCCGTCGACAAGGATGGCAATTCGATTTTTGCGCCCATCAAGTTCCACCAAGGCGTACCGGTGGGTTCCGACTCGAAATGACAGGTCAAAGCAGAGACGAATGAAAGCGGAAATGAATCAGGCTACCAATCCAGCACCAATGAAAGCGTCAGCGAATCAAGTAATGAATCGGGCAGGAATGATGATTTCACGATTGAAGATGTCACGGTTGAAGCACGCCCTCGGCACAATCCTGTTGGCGGCAGCGGCCCTGGCGTCATGGCCGGTCGCGGCGCACCACTCCTTCGCGGTCTATGATCGGACCCGTGTACTGACGTTCAAGGGCACCGTGAAGAGCTTTCAATGGACCAACCCCCATTCCGTGATTTGGGTGGTGGTGCAGCCGGAGGGCGGTGGCGAGCCGCAGGAGTGGAGCTTCGAAACCACCAGCCCGGGTGTACTGACGCGCGGCGGTTGGACCCGCAATTCGATCAAGCCCGGCGATCGAGTCAGTGTCGAATTCAATCCGTTGCGCGACGGCTCTCACGGCGGGGGTTTGAATTCCGTCACGCTGCTCGATACCGGTCAGAAATTGTCCGCGAGCTTCGCCGCCTCCGAAAAACCGAGCTGAGGAGCGCGTCCTAAAGCAAATCCCGCAGCCGGTAGTACAGCATGGCGGCCATCAGCGACGGCCGCCGGAAAATGGGGCCGCCGGGGAAATCCCGGTGCGGAATGCGTGCGAACACGTCGAAACGCTCCGCGGTACCGGCAATCGCTTCACCCGCCAGTTTGCCTGCCAGCCCTGCCAGCGCGATGCCGTGGCCGGAAAAGCCCTGTAGGTAGTACACATTGGCCGACAGGCGCCCAAAGTTCGGCGCTCGGCTCAGGGTGATGTCCAAGTAGCCGCCCCAGGCATAGTCGATCTTGGCGTGCGCCAGCGCCGGGAAGACACGCACCATGCGCTTGCGCATGGAATCGGCGAGGCGCGGTGGTTGCACCGAGCTGTAACTGACTCGTCCGCCGAACAGCAGGCGATGATCCTGTGAGCGCCTGAAGTAATCCAGAATCCAGTTGATGTCGGCAACGGCGGCGTTGGTGGGCAGCAGGTCGTGAGCCATCGCCTCGCCGAGCGGTTCCGTCGCGATGATGTACGTGCCCACGCCCAGGATCCGCCGCGCCAGCGCCGGGGCCACGGCACCGATGTAGGCATTGCCGCATAACACCAGATGGGCGCAGCGTACGGTGCCCTGTGCCGTGTGTACGGATACCTGGGGTCCGTCCTGGTAGTGCAGCACTTCCGAAGTCTCATAGATGGCGGCGCCGGCGGCTTCCGCGGCGCGCGCCAGACCTTGGGTGTACTTGAGGGGGTGCAGGTGTCCGCTGCGGCGGTCGAGCAGCCCTGCAAGATATCGGTCGCTGTGCACATGGGCGTGAGTTTCCTCGCGATCCAGCATGCTTGCCGACTCGTAGGCATATTCATCGCGGAGCTCGTCGGCCCATTGGCGAAGTTCCTGCACGTGGCGGGCTTTCAGAGCGACGTGCACATGGTTGGGGTGATAGTCGCAATCGATGGCGTGTTCGCGAATCAGCGATTGCGTGAGATCCAATGCCTCGACCGAGAGGTTGAACAATCGATGTGCATCGGCTCTTCCCACCTCCACGCTGAGCTTCTGCTGGCTCGCCGCCAATCCGAAAATGGTTTGGCCGCCGCTGCGGCCCGAGGCTCCATAGCCCACGCTCCGAGCCTCGAGCAGCGCGACTCGGTAGCCTCTTTGTGCCAGGTGTAGCGCGGCCGAGCACCCCGCGATGCCGCCGCCGAGCACGCAGACGTCCGCCTTGATCTCGCCCTGCAGGGCGGGGCGGGGCGCCGCCGCATTGCCGAGGAGGTAGTAGGAGCGGGCTGGGGGAAACGACAGGCGCATCGGGTTCTTCGGTTCGAAAGTGTTTAAAATTTTATGGCTATTGACAGGATGAAGTGCCTGTGAGCCTACAGAGGTTTTCCATAAAAAGGCAATGTTGTTGCATCGCACAAAGCACGCCTAAGTGCTGGAAATGCCTAAATCTTGGCTCTTTCTGCGCGCGGAATCGGCACGGGGTGTGGTCGGTGTGGTGTAATACTGTCGTTATCAAAGTTTAGTCGTCCATCCGGACGTTTAATATTTTAAACATGTCGCGCCTGCCGCTCATAGGAATTCCGGCTGATCGCCGGCTGTATGGAAAGCACTATTTCCACATGGTCGGCGAGAAGTACATCGAAGCCGTCGCCAAGGGCGCGAACGCGGTGCCGGTGCTCGTTCCGGCGCTGGGGTCTGAAATTGATTTGCCGTCCTTGTTGGATGCCTGCGACGGATTGCTGCTCACGGGCAGCGCGTCGAATGTCGAACCACAACACTACGGAGGACCGGCCAGTGAGCCGGGAACACTGCATGACCCAGATCGGGATGCTACGACGCTTCCGTTGATTCCACGGGCCATCGCGCAAGGACTGCCGGTGCTGGCGATCTGCCGTGGATTTCAAGAGATGAATGTTGCCTTCGGCGGCACACTGAATCCCCGCTTGCACGAGGTGAATGGAAACCTGGATCACCGCGACGACGAATCCATGCCGCTGGACGTGCAATACGCCCCCGCGCACGAGGTGCTGCTCGAGCCTGGAGGGCAACTTCGGAAAATTGCCGGGCGGGATCGTTTGAAAGTGAATTCCCTGCATTGGCAGGGGGTTGCAAAACTGGGGGACGGTCTGGCCATCGAGGCGCGTGCACCGGATGGCGTTATTGAAGCGTTTCGCGTTGCGGATTCACCGACTTTCGCGTTGGGGCTGCAGTGGCATCCGGAGTGGCAGTTTGCACGCGATCCGTTTTCCAGCGCGTTGTTCGCGGAATTTGGCACTGCCAGCCGTCGGCGCGCGATTGCTTCAAGGTGAGATATGGCGAGCACGATTCAACAATTCTTGAAAGAACACGGCATTTCGGAGGTCGAAGCCATCATTCCGGACATGGCCGGCGTGGCGCGCGGCAAGCTGATGCCGGCGGAAAAATTTGCCGAAGAAGAGGGCATGCGGCTGCCGGAAGCGATTTTCCTGCAAACGGTTACGGGAGATTACCCCGAGGACCAAAGCGCGATGAACCCCTCGGACATCGACATCGTGTTGAAGGCGGATCCGAAGACCGTGCGCGTCGTGCCTTGGGCCGCGGAGCCGACCGCGCAGGTGATTCACGATTGCTTCTACGGCGACGGCAGGCCGGTGACCATGGCGCCGCGTTACGTGCTGCGGCGCGTGCTGCAGTTGTATGAGGCTCAGGGGTGGGAGCCGGTGGTCGCGCCGGAACTCGAATTTTTCCTGGTGGAACCGAATATCGACTCCGACTACCCCTTGAAGCCGCCGGTGGGCCGTTCGGGGCGTCCGGAGATCGGCCGCCAGGCCTATAGCATTGCCGCGGTCAATGAGTTCGATCCCTTGTTCGACGACATGTACTCGTTCTGCGAGGCGCAGGACATCGAGATCGATACGCTGATTCACGAGTCGGGTGCGGCGCAGATGGAAATCAACCTGCTGCACGGTTATCCGATGAGCCTTGCCGATCAGGCTTTCCTGTTCAAGCGCACGGCACGTGAGGCGGCCATGCGCCACAAGATGTACGCCACTTTCATGGCGAAGCCGATGGCCAAAGAGCCCGGCAGCGCGATGCACCTGCATCAAAGCATCATCGATTCGAAGACCCGCAAGAATATCTTCAGCACCGCCGATGGTTCGCCCTCGGAATTGTTCTTCGGTCACATCGCGGGTCTGCAAAAGTATCTGCCGGGCGCGATGTCCCTGTTTTGCCCCAACGTGAACAGTTACCGGCGTATCAGCCGCTACTCCTCGGCCCCCATCAATGTGCATTGGGGCTACGACAACCGCACCGCGGGATTGCGGGTCCCAATGTCCGGTCCCGATGCAAGGCGCGTGGAGAATCGGGTAGGGGGAGCGGATGCAAATCCCTACCTGGCCATCGCTGCATCCCTGGCCTGCGGCTACCTCGGGATGATGGAGGGCCTGAAACCCTCCGAGCCTATCGGCGGCAGCGCCTACGATCTGGCCATCGCGTTGCCGCGTACCTTGGCGGAGGCACTGCGGCTGCTGCGCGAGTCGAAGCCGCTGGTGGACCTGTTCGGCGACCGCTTCGTGCTGGCCTATACGGCCGTCAAGGAAGCCGAGTACGAGACCTTTGCGCAGGTGATCAGTTCTTGGGAGCGCGAACATTTGTTGTTGAATGTCTAGTCAATCCGCTATAAATAGCGGGTCAAAAAAATAGAGGAAGCGTCGGATGTGCAGCGTTCGTCGGACGGCGATTCTGGCGCTTGTGTGTTTGTGGGCTTTGAGCGGTTGCGGCGGCGGCAAGCCGGCGGCCGATTCGGCCTCGGGCGCCTCCGCTGGGCCTAAGGTCTTGAACCTCTACATCTGGTCGGATTACCTGGCGCCCAACACCCTGCCCGATTTTGAGAAGCAGACCGGCATCAAGGTGCATGTCGCCTACTTCGATACCAACGAGACGCTGGAGACCAAGCTGCTGGCAGGCAGCAGCGGATTCGACGTCGTGGTGCCCACCGCCTCGTATTTCGAGCGGCAGATCAAAGCCGGCGCCTACCAGGCGCTCGACCGCAACAAGCTGCCCAACTTCAAGAACATGGATCCGCAGCTCATGGCCAAGGTGGCTCTGCACGATCCGGACAATGCCCACGGCATCATCTACATGTGGGGCACCAATGGCATCGGCTATAACGAGAAGATGGTCAAGGCAGTCATGCCGGATGCACCCCTCGATAGCTGGCGGCTGGTGTTCGACCCCGCCGTGGCTGCGAAAGTGGCGAAGTGCGGCATCAGCCTGCTGGACTCGCCGGCGGAAATGATGCGCGCCGTATACAGCTATCTGGGCAAGAATCCGAACTCACAAAGTGCCGATGATCTGGCGCAGGCGGAAGCGGCGCTGCTCAAGATCCGGCCCTATATCCGCAACTTCAGCTCATCTGAATATATCGAGGCGCTGGCGAACGGCGATTTGTGCATTTCCGTCGGCTACAACGGCGATGTGATGCAGGCGCGCGATCGTGCGCGCGAGGCCAACAAGGGCATTGATATCAAGTATGTCGTGCCCAAGGAAGGCTCGATTCTCTGGCTCGACGTGCTCGCCATCCCGAAGGATGCGCCGAATCCGGGCAGCGCACACGCCTTCATTAACTACATGATGACCCCACAGGTCATCGCCGATGTCTCGAATTTCAAGCGCTACGCCAACGCCAATCTCGCCTCGCAGCCGCTGGTGCTACCCGCCGTCAAGGATGACCCGGGGATTTATCCGCCCCCGGAACAGCGGCAGTCGCTCGCGGTGCAGCTGGCCGATTCGCCCGAACAGACTCGCGCCATTACCCGCGTCTGGCAAAAATTCAAGACGGGTCAATAACCGATGACGGCATCCGCGGGCGGCGTCGTCAAAGCCCAGATCTGGAACGATCCGTCGGCGCGGCCCTACGTAGAGATCGAGCGGGTCAATAAATCATTCGGCGATTTTACGGCGGTCAAGGATGTGTCCTTGAAAGTCTACAAGGGCGAGATCTTCTGTCTGCTGGGCGCCTCCGGGTGCGGCAAGACTACGTTGCTGCGCATGCTGGGCGGATTCGAAACTCCCTCGTCGGGAAGAATTCTCATCGACGGCGAGGACATGACCGGGGTGCCGCCCTACGAGCGGCCGGTGAACATGATGTTCCAATCGTATGCGCTGTTTCCCCACATGAATGTGGAGCAAAACGTGGGATTCGGGCTGAAACAGGACCGGCTCCCCAAGGGGGAGATTCAATCGCGTGTGGCAACCATGCTGGACCTGGTCAAGATGGGCGAGTACGCCCGGCGCAAACCTCACCAGCTGTCCGGCGGCCAACGCCAGCGGGTGGCCCTGGCCCGCTCCCTGGTCAAGCGCCCCAAGCTGCTGTTGCTGGACGAGCCCTTGGGTGCGCTCGACAAGAAGCTGCGCGAGCACACCCAGTTCGAATTGATCGGTCTGCAGGACAAGTTAGGCGTGACTTTCATCGTAGTGACCCACGACCAGGAGGAAGCCATGACCCTGGCAAGCCGCATCGGCGTGATGAATCACGGCGAGATCGTTCAGGCCGGAACGCCGTCCGAGATCTATGAGTTCCCCAACTCGAGGTTCGTGGCGGACTTCGTGGGCTCGGTGAACATGTTCGAGGGCAAGCTGATCGAGGACGAACCGGACTACGTGCGCATCGACTCGGCGGAGCTCGGCGCAACGATTTACGTCAACCATGGAATCAGCGCGCCCCCCGGGGCCACCGTCTGGGCGGCGCTGCGGCCGGAAAAAGTGTTCATGTCGATGTCACCGCCTGCGGGTGACGACAACGGGGCGGGGGCCGCCGACAATGTGGTGCGCGGCAACGTGCAGGACATCGCGTACCTTGGCGATTTGTCGATCTACTTAGTCAGGCTGGCCACCGGCAAGGTGGTGCGGGTCACTCAGCCCAATACTTCGCGCCATGCCGAGACGATCGGCTGGGATCAGCAGGTCTATCTATCGTGGGATGCGACCAGCCCGGTGGTGGTGACCCGTTAGCTCCTTAAGTCTCGCCGCGTGGCTGCGCCGAGCCGGGATCACTGGCCGCGGACTGGTGGTCGCGCTGCCGTACCTCTGGCTGCTGCTGTTCTTCGTCGTGCCGTTCATCATCGTCCTGAAGATATCCTTCTCGGATGTCGCTCTGGCGATTCCACCCTACAAACCGTTGCTGGAGTGGGTCGGCAAGCACTCGCTAGCCGTCAAGCTGAACTTCGACAACTACGCGTTTCTGTTCACCGATTCCCTGTACCTCCACGCCTTTGCGAACTCCATCAAGGTGGCATTCCTCTCCACCCTGATGTGCTTGATCATTGGATATCCGATGGCCTATGGGATCGCACGGGCCAAGCCTGCGGTACGCAATGTGCTGCTGCTGCTGGTGATACTGCCGTTTTGGACCTCGCTGCTGCTGCGGGTGTACGCCTGGATCGGTTTATTGAAGGCGAATGGAGTCATCAACAATGTGTTGCTGTCGCTGGGGCTGATTCACGAGCCCTTGACGATGCTGTACACGCCCTTCGCCATGTATGTGGGCATCGTGTACTCCTACCTGCCCTTCCTCATCCTGCCGCTGTACGCCAATTTGGAAAAAATGGATTGGCAGCTGCTCGAGGCGGCCGAGGACTTGGGCTGCCGCCCCTGGCAGGCGTTTTACAAGATCACCTTGCCCCTGTCGCGCAATGGGATCTTGGCCGGGTCCATGCTGGTGTTCATTCCGGCGGTCGGCGAGTTCGTGATTCCGGCGCTGCTCGGCGGTCCCAATGCGCTGATGATCGGGCGGGTGTTGTGGGATGAGTTTTTCGCGAACCGCGCCTGGCCGGTGGCCAGCGCGGTGGCCATCCTGTTGTTGCTGCTGCTGGTTCCATTCATGATGTGGTACCAGAGCGTACAGGCGCGCGAGTCGGCGGGCGCTCGATGAACTATCGCAGCTCGTTCTTCATCCTCACTTGCATCGGACTCGGGTTTGCATTTCTATACATCCCGATCCTGTCCATGGTGGTGTTTTCCTTCAACGCCTCGAAATTGGTGACGGTCTGGGACGGTGCAAATTCGCCGACGTTGAAGTGGTACTACGCACTGCTGCATAACGAGGAGGTCCTGGACGCTGCGTGGATTTCCCTGAAAGTGGCGGTCATCAATGCCTCCGGTTCCGTCATCTTAGGCACGCTCGCCGGGTTTGGGTTGGCTCGATTCAGCCAGTTCCGGGGGCGGTTTACCCTGAATGCGATGACGACGGCGCCGCTGGTGATGCCCGAGGTGATCACGGGACTTTCATTGTTGCTGCTGTTCGTCGCCTTGGAGGAGCTCATCGGCTGGCCCGCGGGACGCGGAATCACCACCATGACCATTGCGCACATGACTTTTTCCATGGCCTACGTGACGGTCATCGTCAATTCGCGCATGGCGAGTTTCGACACGGCGCTCGAGGAGGCGGCGATGGATTTAGGTGCCCGTCCCCTCAAGGTCTTTTTCGTCATCACCCTGCCGATCATCTTCCCTGCCATTTTGTCCGGCTGGCTCCTGGCCTTCACGCTGTCCTGGGATGACCTGGTGATATCGAGTTTCACTTCGGGCCCCGGCAGCAGCACCCTGCCCATGGTGGTGTTTTCAAAAGTGCGCCTCGGGGTCAGCCCCGAAATCAACGTGCTGGCAACCATCACGCTCGGCGTGGTGAGCACGATGGTCGTCGGCGTGAGCCTGTGGATGGCGCGGCGGGCCAAGCTGGATGCCCTTTGATCCCGACTATACACGGTGTCTCTAGGTCTTTTAGCCATGCACAACAAACTTGATGTGATGGGATGGTCGCGATTCTGGCTTGCACGGTTCGCCTTCGTGCGGTCGCTCGTGAGCTTCTGGAATTTGTTGGCTCATAGACTCGTATGGCCCTACGTGGAACTACTGATTCGTCTGTGGATCGCGAGACTGTTTTTCTCCTTTGGCGTCCAGGAACTCATGCATTGGACGGCGACCCTACAGGTTGCCGATGAGCAGAATCCCTTCCCGCTGCTCGCGCCGACGGTGTCGGCGTATCTGAGCGCGGGCGCCGACTCGATCTGTGCCATATTGCTGGCGCTGGGGTTCATGACGCGCTACGCGTCCTTGCCGCTGCTGATACTTGCCGCCATCACGCAATTTCGCTTCGAGCCTTTCGACACCCAGCTGTTTTGGATTGCGTTATTTTGTTGGTATGTCATCCATGGCGCAGGTCCGATCTCGCTCGACCATCTGCTGCGTCGCGGCCTCGCGGACAGCGCCATACCGCTCATTCCGGCCGCGATTCGACTGTCCCAATGGCTGAGGTCCACCGCCACGCCGTGGTACCTCATGACGTTACGTCTATGGCTGGCCGTGGCGCTGATTGTCGCCGCCTCGGCGGACTTGCGACCATGGCTCGGTACGAGCGCAGAAAGGTGGTTGCCCTTGGACGTCGCCACGCGGGTGCCAACGATTGGCGCGCTGATGGGCGGCATTACGTTGATATTGGGCGCTGGCACGCGGCAAGTTGCCTTGCTGTTGCTGCTTGGCCTATTCGCATACTCGGTCGCCGATCCCCGCCTCAGCGATTCAATCTACCTATTGATGCTTCTGGCCATACTTGCCACACATGGGGGCGGCGCGCTGGCCATCGATGTTCTGGCGAAGCGGTGGCAAAGCCGCCATTTTTCCACTCCCAGTGCCATGGAACTGGCTTCGCGGAATTGGCCTCGAGTGGTCATCGTCGGCGCGGGATTCGGCGGCCTGCGCTGTGCACAAGCGCTCAGGGACGCTAACGTGAAAGTCACCCTGATCGACCGAAACAACTTTCATCTTTTTCAACCCTTGCTCTACCAGGTCGCCACCGCCGCGCTGTCCCCGGGCGACATCGCCGTGCCGACGCGGCAAATCTTCCGAGACGCCCCCGCCACGAAGTTGTTGTTGAGCACGGTCACCGGGATAGATACGCAGAAGCGGCTGGTGCTTACGGAGCGCCGCGAGATTCCGTACGACTACTTGGTACTCGCCACCGGTGCCACCCATAGCTACTTCGGCAAGGATGAGTGGGCATGCCACGCGCCGGGGCTCAAGTATGTTGAGGACGCCCTCGACCTTCGCGGGAGAATCTTGACGGCCTTCGAACGCGCCGAGGAGAGCATCGATCAGTCGGAGAAGGCGGCGTTGTTGACCTTCCTGATTGTCGGCGGCGGCCCTACGGGCGTGGAACTCGCCGGTGCCATCGCGGAACTAGCCCGATTTGGATTGAATCAGGACTTCAGGACTTTTGATCCAGCCCATGCACGCATCATCCTGGTACATGCCGGCCCGCGGTTGCTGCCGAGTTTTTCCGAACGCCTGTCGCGAATTGCGCAGCGCGAGCTTACGAAGTTGGGCGTGGAAGTCCGCCTTGAGAGCCGCGTGAACCATATCGATGAGCGCGGTGTTGGGTTCGGCGATGAACGTATCGAGGCGCGCACCGTCCTCTGGGCGGCGGGCGTCACGGCATCGCCGGCCGCGATGTGGCTGAAGGCGCCGTCAGATCCGGCGGGCCGCATAGTCGTCGGCGAAGATCTACGGGTGCCCGGGATGAGCAATGTATTTGCCGTCGGGGACACGGTGGCCAGCAACGCGTGGAATGGCCAACCCGTTCCTGGATTGGCTCCCGCCGCCAAACAGGGAGGCGCTTACGTGGCCAAGCAGATCCGCGCTCTCATCGATGGCCGGGCCTCTCTGCCGCCGTTCCGCTATCGACACCTCGGCAGCCTCGCCACCATCGGGCGCAAGGCCGCCGTCGCAGATTTTGGTGCTTTCAAACTGTGGGGCGCACCTGCATGGTGGCTGTGGGGCGTCGTGCACATAGGTTTTATGTTAGGCGTCAGAAATCGCGTTGCGACGCTTCTCAACTGGTTCTGGTCCTACATCAAGTTTGGCGGCGGCATTCGCTTGATCACGGGTCCGCGCCTGACAGGCAATGCCGTAGCGGAAGGGAAAGAACCACGTGATGCGGATTCGCTCCATGGGGATGCCGGCCGCCATTAACAATCGGCGCCAATCGGCCATGACGAACGCGCGCGCAACCGACAGCGGCGCATCATGCTGAACCAACCGATTAAAACCAAACAAACGCGTGAAGTACTTGATGAAGGCATAAGGCAGGGGATGCCGATGCAGATCGTTGATGAACCAACCATGTACCGCATGCGCGTCCATCCATCGGATGAAACGAATCACCTCATCGTCCGTCAGATGATGTGCAAATAGAGAGCTGATGATGAAATCGGCGCGGCGATCGGGGTGGAAGTCGAAAATATCGGAGGTTTCAAAGCGAATGGGCATGCCGCTCGTCAACTTTTCCGCCGACTGCTTCGACCACGGATTGAGATCGACGCCGACGAGATCGGTGTTGATCTTGCGTTTTGCGGCCCATTTCCATATCCGGCGCAACATGTCGCCGCCGCCGCTGCCGACATCGATAACCGACACGGGTTGTGGCGGCTGGCCTGCGATCAGCGCGCGGCGCAGCCATTGCAGGGTGGGGCGATAGGTCAGGGTATAGATGTTGAGGGCGGTGAGGTCGAGTAAATAAGCATGGAAGGCGGCGCAGCTCAGCGGTTCGGTGTCCATCAATTCGGTCTGCGTGCTGCGTCGACTGAAATCATGCTTCATGCGGAATGCCCGTGTTGGGTGAAACTTCAACGGCTGCTTTTACCGGACTGGCACAAGCGATATGGCGCTACTTTCCCATGGTTTGCGATTATAGTTGGTGCCATGCCTCAAATAGAACACGAATCCTCCGCCGAGACCAATCCGGAATCCGAGTGGTTTGGGGCGAGGCGCGTCAAGCCGGAGGAAAAGACCCTTCTGGTGCAAAATGTCTTCGCTTCGGTCGCTTGGCGATACGATTTGATGAACGATGTCATGTCCGCCGGGTTGCACCGGTTCTTCAAGAATCGCCTGGTCGCGCTGATGAACCCGAAGGCAGGGCAGAATATTCTCGACGTGGCTGGCGGAACGGGCGATATCGCGTTGCGTTGTGCCAGACGCACACACGGTAAGGCCAGGATCGTCGTTTGCGATCTCAATCCCGCCATGCTCGAAGCGGGCCGCGCAAAAATGACCGGCGAAAAGGGCGTTTCCAGCATCGAATGGATGACGGGCAACGCCGAAACCTTGCCGCTGCCCGATGGCAGCGTTGACACCTACTCCATTGCCTACGGCCTGCGCAATGTCACGCATATCGACCGGGCGCTGCGCGAAGCGGCGCGTGTTTTGCGGCCCGGCGGGCATTTTTACTGCCTTGAATTTACCTCCGGCGTTCGACGCGGGCTGAAGCCCCTGTTTGACGCTTACTGCCGCATAGTGATGCCGCCGCTCGGGCAATGGATCACCAAGGATGGCGGCGCCTATCGATATCTGGCCGAAAGCATCCGAAAATTTCCCGATCAACCTGCCCTGGCAAAGCGCATCGACGCAGCGGGGTTCGGCGAAACGCAGTGGGTCAATCTTCTTGGCGGCATCGCGGTGATTCACTCGGCGCGGCGCCCGGGCCTTCCATCTGCGCGTTAGCGGCCATGGGTATCCGCCGCATCAAAGGCACCGCCATGAGCGCGACGACAAAGATTGTCCCCAGCATCAGCCATGCCTCGTTGAACGACATGACCAGCGCCGCACGATTGACCAGCGGCCTTACCAGATCCTTGGTCGCCTGGTCGATGGGCCCAAGCAGCGCATTCTTGAAGAGGGACAGAGGTATGCCGACGATGCGCGCTGCCGCTATGTCTCCCGCTTGAAGCCTGGCAACCAAGTGTGCGACATGTGTGGGCGCGCGCTGTTCCAGTACGGTGTCGATCAGGGCGATGCCGATGGCACCGCCCAAATTGCGCATCAGATTGAACAATCCGCTGGCGTTTGGCATCCGCGCGATCGGCTGCCCTTCAAGCGCCAAGCTGGTGGTCGGCAACAGGCAGAACAGTACGGCCGCGCCACGCAGAATTTGCGGCCACAGCAGCTCGTCAAAATCGGTGTCGTAGGTCATGAAGCCGTCGCCGACCAAGCCGGCCGCAAAGACGCCATAGCCAATTGCCGTCAGTAACAGCGGGTTGAATCTCCTGGCCGCCATGGCGGCAAAGGGGGCCATCGCAAGCTGCGCCGCGCCCATGACAATCATGATTTCGCCGATTTCAAACGGGGTGTGTTGCCTGACGAAGCCGAGGTAAAGCGGCGTGATGTAGACCGAACCGAACAAACCCATGCCCAGCACAAAACTGTAGAAACATCCCATACTGAAATTGCGGTCCGCAAAGCACCGGACATCGATGATCGGCTCCGGCGACGAAAGACAGCGGCGGATGGCGAAAACTCCGGCGATGGGGCATACAACCACGAGCGAGACGATGAGACCGTCATTCCATATATGCCTGGGCCCTTGTTTCAACGCCAGCTCGAGGCTGGCAAGGCAGGCGACGATGAGCATCAGCGCCGGCAAGTCCAGCCGCGCCAGCAATCTTAAGTCCGGCTTTCCGATGCGAATGAGGCAGGCAGCCACCGCCGCGGCCGCGAATCCCGGCAGGACATTGATGAGAAAAAGCCAGTGCCATGAGTAGTTTTCAGTGATATATCCGCCGAGAACCGGTCCAATCGTAGGCGCCAGCATGGCGAACAGGCCGCCGATGGTCGTCGCCAAGACATGTTTTCCTACGGGGAACATCGTGAACACGGAAGTAAAGACGATGGGAATGAGGGCGCCCCCGCAAAATCCTTGGACAATGCGAAAAAGCAGCAGCGTTTCGAAATGGTGGCTTGCGGCGCAGCCCACGCTCGACGCGGCAAAGCCGATGATGGCGGCCACGAACAGGCCGCGCAGCGACATCAACCGTGTCAACCAGCCGGTTAGAGGGATCGCGACCACTTCGGCAATAAGATAGGCGGTTTGAATCCAGCTGAGATGATTGGGCGCAATATGCAGGGCAAACTGGATGTCGGGCAAAGAGCTGGCGACGATCTGCACATCGAGGATGGCCATGAACATGCCGAGACAAAGCGCAAGATAACCGATCCATGTCGCTGGACCGACATCAACGGCAACGGTGGAAGGTATTGCCATCTTTACCCGGCGCACTGAAAACTGAATGGATACATTGATCGCAACTCAGAACGCAACTTACCAGAGGCAACGGCAAGTTGCGCAAATAGCGCGGGTCCACAGGTTGGTCGTGTGTCGATTTCGCGCGTCCGGCGGTGGGTTTTTGCTCTCTGTGCGGCCGTTGGCGTAAAACGGCGAAGTGAATCGCATGAGTGCTGTACCATACGGTACGTCCGCACGGATGCATCCAGGCTCCATATTGATTTACCCCAAGAGCACGAGGGGGATGAATGTACTTGAATGCCATTGGCACCGCGCTTCCCGAACACCGCTACACGAAGGCGGAATGCTGGGATGCGTTCGCCGCTTCCGACTGGTACGGCCGCCTCGATACACGCTCGCACGCCATTGCGAAGATGGTGCTGCGGCGGGAAAACGGCATCGAGTCCCGCTGGCTTGCCCTCGACTCGCTCGATGAAGTATTCGCCATCGACCCTGACACCTTGCACAGGCGCTTCGCCGCGCATGCGCCCCGCCTTGCGGGGCAGGCCGGAACGGCCGCGTTGCATCGAGCGGCGCTCGCTCCGGCGGCGATCGACGCGGTCGTCGTGTCGACCTGTACCGGCAACCTCTGCCCGGGTCTCAGCGGTTACGTCATCGAGCGGCTGGGACTGCGCTCCGATGTACTCGGTTTCGATCTGGTGGGGCAGGGATGCGCCGGCGCGCTCCCGAACTGGCAACTGGCCAACGCGCTGCTCGGCGCCCGGCAATGTGAGCACGTGCTGTCGATCTGTGTCGAGGTATGCAGCGCCGCGATGTATCTCGACGATGATCCTGGAGTATTGATCAGCGCCTGTCTGTTCGGCGACGGTGCCGGCGCGGCAGTTCTGTCGCAGAGGCGTCCCGCCGGCCGGCGCAATGTGGAGTGGCGCGAAACGAGTTCGCTGACCAACCCGGACGCACGCGAGGCGCTGCGCTTCCAACACCGCGGCGGCATGTTGCGCAACGTGTTGACTCGCGCCGTACCGCGGCTGGCCGCGCAGCACGCCGATGAAGTGCTCGCGACCGCGTTGTCGCGCGCCGGTCTGACGCGCGACCAGATAACCGGCTGGATCATGCATGCCGGCGGCCGCGACGTGTTGCTGGCGCTCGAGGACCGCTTTAAAGTGGATCCGCAGGCGTTGCGCTATAGCCGCGACGCCCTGCGCGATTACGGCAACCTGAGCAGTGCATTCGTCTACTTCGTGCTCGATGCTGCGCTTGCCGACGCCGCGCCCGGCGGGTGGTGGTGGATGTCTTCATTCGGCGCAGGATTCACCTGTCACGGCGCGTTGCTTGCCGTCGAGTGACGGTCGGCCGGTATCCAACCATGTTTTCCGAGAAAAACCCATGAGCACGCTCGAGGCACTACAGGACATTTTGGTCCGTGAATTCAAACTCACGCGTGAGCAACTGGCTCCCACGGCGGAGCTCAATGCGCTCGGCGTCGATTCGCTCGACTTGCTCGAACTGATGTTCAAGATCGAGGACCGCTTTGGCGTCAAGATCCGGGACGACACGCCGTCCGATTTGCTGACCGTCAGCGATGTCGTCGCCTACATCGACGGATTGCTCGCCCATCAGCCGGCGGCGCGCGCTACCGCGGGGGAGGATCTGCTCCCGAAACAGCGCTCGTAGCGTGGCGATGCGTCGCGTTGCGATTACCGGGCTCGGCGTGATCGCGCCGCTCGGAAACTCCGTCGACGAGCTGTTCACCAACCTGGTGGCCGGCCGGTCCGGCGTAAGACGCCTGGCACCGCCGCTCGTCGAGCGGCTGAAATCTCCGATTGGCGCGGCGGTCGACTTCGACGGAAACATGCATTTCCCGCTGACGCGGCTGCGCTTGCTGGATCGCGTCAGTCAACTGGCGCTGGTCGCCTCGGCGCAGGCGATCGCGGATGCGAAACTCGACTTCGCGGGCGAGCGGCGCGAACGTTGCGGAGTTTGCGTAGGGACGGCCATGGGCGGCGCCGAATCGACCGATGAGGGCTATCAAACCATTTACGCGCTGCAATCGGATCGCGTCAAACCGTATAGCGTACTGACGGCAATGTCGAACGCGCCGGCGTCGTGGATCGGCATCGACCATGGGCTTTGCGGACCCAACCTCACCTACTCGACGGCCTGCTCGTCCTCGGCGGTGGCGATAGGGGAGGCGGCCAGCAAGATTCGGTACGGCGATGCGGACGTGATGCTCGCAGGCGGCGCTGAGGCGCCGCTCACGTTCGGCGTCCTGCGCGCATGGGAGGCCATGCGCACACTGGCGACGGAGGATCCGCAGGACCCGTCAGCCTCGTGTCGTCCTTTTGCCGGCACGCGGACAGGCTTGGTGCTCGGCGAGGGTGCGGCATTCGTGGTTCTCGAAGAGTGGAGTCACGCCGTTGCCCGCGGCGCGCCGATCCATGCGGAACTGTCCGGCTATGGATTGACGACCGACACCGCGCATATCACGCGCCCGACGGTTGAGGGCCAGGCAAGCGCGATGCGCGCGGCGTTGAGCTCGGCCGGCGTGCATCCCGACGCGATTGATTACGTCAATGCGCATGGCACCGGGACGCTGCAAAATGATGTCGTCGAGACAGCCGCTCTGAAGGAAATCTTCGGGGCGCGTGCCTATCAGGTGCCCGTGAGTTCGACGAAATCCATGCATGGACACCTTCTGGGCGCCTCTGGGGCGCTGGAGTTCGTGATTGCGGTCGCCAGCCTGGAGCGCGGTATCGTGCCGCCGACGATGCATCTGGATTCGCCGGATCCCGATTGCGATCTTGACTATGTCGCGGGGCGGGCGCGGATAGGCGTGCCACTGCGAACCGTCATGTCGAACTCCTTTGCATTCGGCGGCACAAACGCAGTGTTGGTCGCCGCATGCGGCGTGCCGCGGCCCTAGATCCGTCAGTGTGGTCTAAACTTTGTCCAGCGGCGTGTTGCCGCCGGTGAACTGTGCGCGGGCCTGCGCCAGCCGATATCTATGAGCGGGTAGCCAGTGCCGCCAGTCGCGCAGGCCGGCGATGAGGTAGACGACTTTGAACAGCCGCAGCCGCCGCAGTACCTTCGGCGTGTCGAAAAGATCCCCCGCCAGCATGGAGATCACGCCCTGTTCCAGCTGCCAGCTGTTGCGCGGCTGGCGAAACATTTGACGCATCACCGGGCCGTTGAATCGATAGATGAAGAATGCAAATCGCGACATGCCGGCGCGCTGGCGCTTTTCGAGCTTGCGCAACAGCGCCGATTCACGCCGCGGCTCACGCAGCGCGGCGTCCACCACCACCGCCGCCTGCTCGGCACCGCTCATGGCCAGATAGACGCCGGAAGAGAAGACCGGGTCCAGAAATGCGAACGCATCGCCCACCAGCACCCAACCCGGTCCGCCCATCCGCGTCGAATCGTAGGAGTAGTTGCCGGTGACTCGCACTTCGCCGATGAGTTCGGCGTGCTCGATTCGCTGCCGCAGTCCCGCATTCTGGTGCAGCGTTTCCAGGAGAAACTCTGTGGTGCGCCCCTTGCGCTGCTTCAGGTATTCGGGCCAACAGACGGCGCCGATGCTCATGACGCCGTCCGGCAGCGGGATCATCCACATCCAGCCGTGCTCGAAGCGGTAGATGCTGATATTGCCGGCGTCCTCGCCCGGGCGCGGCTGCGCGCCGCGAAAGTGTCCGAAAATGGCGGCGCTCTGATGCCGGTCGTTCTTGCGGCGCAGCTTTTTCCGGGCGGACAGGAAGGCATCGCGCCCGCTGGCATCGACTAAGTAGCGTGCCTGAATGCCGTAGGTGCGGCCTGCATCGGTGCGAACCTCGAGCCGTGTGTCGCGCGGACCCGGTTGGTCGATCTTGATGACTTCATGCCCCTCGCGGGCATCGGCGCCGCAGTCGCGTGCATGGTCATACAGCATTTTGTCGAAATCCTGGCGCCAAACCTGGTAGGCATGCGGAGGACTGTTGCCGATGGCCCTCGAGAAGGCGAAGGTGTTGTAGCCGGTGTCGTTATCCGCCTCGAAATCGGCGCCGGGCTTGAATACGCCGAGTGCGCGCACCTTATCGAGCACGCCAAGCCGTTCGAATACCGGCAGATTCATGGGCAGCAGCGACTCGCCGATGTGGAAACGCGGGTGATGCGCCTTTTCCAGAGCGATCACCTTGTAGCCGCGCTTGGCGAGCAGGGTCGCCGCCGTGCTGCCGGCGGGACCTCCGCCAATCACCGCCACATCGCATTGTTCGGCCGCTCCACTGCCGCCGGCTGGAGGCGGGATTTTTGCGGGCTGTGCCATGGCATCGTCTGGGCGGAATACGTCTGACATGCTGCTAAACCAGAACCCTTTCGATGCCGCCGGTGTTGGCGCGCCTTACATAGTCTTGCAGCCAGTCGGGGCCGAGCAAATTCTTGGCGATTTCCACCACGATGTAATCCGCATCCATGTCGGCATCGTCCTCGAAGCGCTTCAGTCCCTGCAGGCACGAGGGGCAAGAAGTGAGAATTTTGACCGCACCCGAGTGGCCTGCGGCGCGGATTTCGTCGACGCCGATACGCACCTCCTGTTCTTTGCGAAAACGCACCTGCGTGGAGATGTCAGGGCGGGTGACGGCGAGGGTGCCTGTCTCGCCGCAGCAGCGCTCGTTCTTGGGGATGGTGCCGTTTTGTCCGCTGTTCATCAGCGTGTTCACGACATGCAGAGGATCGTACTTTTTCATCGGTGAATGGCAGGGGTCGTGGTACATGTAGCGCGTGCCGGTGATGTTCTCCAAGCGCACCCCCTTCTCCAGGAGGTACTCATGGATGTCCATGATCTTTGACCCGGGGAATATACTCCCGAACTCATATCCCTGCAGTTGATCGAAACAGGTGCCGCAACTCACCACCACCGTTTTGATATCGAGATAGTTGAGTGTGTTCGCCACCCGGTGGAACAACACGCGGTTGTCGGTGATGATTTTCTCGGCCTTGGCGAACTCCCCGGTGCCTCGTTGCGGATAGCCGCAGCATAGATACCCCGGCGGCAGCACGGTCTGCACGCCCACGTGCCACAACATGGCCTGAGTGGCGAGTCCCACCTGTGAAAACAGACGTTCGGAGCCGCAACCCGGGAAGTAGAACACAGCCTCCGATTCGCCGTTGACCTTGACCGGATCCCGAATGATGGGTACGTAGTTCCTGTCCTCGATGTCGAGAAGCGCGCGGGCGGTGCGGTTCGGTAGTCCGCCCGGCATGCGCTTGTTCACGAAGTGAATCACCTGTTCTCTGATCGGCGCTCTTCCGGTCGTGGCCGGTGGCCGCTGAACTTGCGCTTTGGCGAATGTATTGAGCGCGCGATTGCCGGCGCGCTGCAGCTTGTAACCCCAATCGATCATCAATTTCCGAGTCAACTTGATCGACTGGGGGTTGGTGGCGTTGAGGAAGAACATCGACGCGGCGGTGCCCAAGTTGAAGCGCCTCCTGTCCATGCGGCGCAGCAGATCCCGCATGCCCATGGACACATCCCCGAAGTCGATTCCGACCGGGCAGGGCGATTCGCATTTGTGGCAGACCGTACAGTGATCCGCAACATCCGAGAGCTCATCCCAATGCCGGATCGAGACTCCGCGTCGCGTCTGTTCTTCGTAAAGGAATGCCTCGATGAGCAGCGACGTCGCGAGGATTTTGTCGCGGGGCGAGTACAGCAGATTTGCGCGTGGTGCGTGCGTGGCGCAAACCGGTTTGCACTTGCCGCAGCGCAGGCAGTTCTTGATGGCATCGGATATGGTGCTGATGTCGGACTGCTGCATGATCAGGGATTCGTGTCCCAGGAGTCCGAAGCTCGGGGTGTAGGCGCGGCGCAGATCGCCTTGCGGCATCAGCTTCAGCTTGTTGAAGCGGCCATGCGGATCGACCCGATCCTTGTAGTCGCGAAAGGCGGCAAGTTCGGCGTCGGAAAGATATTCCAGCTTCGTAATACCGATGCCATGTTCGCCGGATATCACGCCGTTCAAACTGCGGGCGATGTCCATGATCCGCGCCACGGTGCGGTTCGCGGTGTGCAGCATGGCATAGTTGTCAGAATTGACGGGAATGTTGGTGTGCACATTGCCGTCGCCGGCGTGCATGTGTAGGGCGACGAACACCCGGCCCTGCAGGATGCGCCGATGGACCGCATCGCAATGCTGCAAAATCGGGGCAAAGGCGCCGCCCACGAATATTCGCGCCAGGTTTTCCCGTACTTCGGTCTTCCAACTCACTCGAATGCTGCGATTCTGCAGCCGATCGAACACGCTGCCCTCATCGCTCTCTGCATCATCCATGTTGTCGAGCAGATATTGCCACTGCGTGCGGGCGTGAGCGATCACTGCGCAGGCCTCCTGAGCCCGGGCTGCATCGGCAGCCGCAGTGCCATCGGTAGCCCCGGCCGCAGTTCGGCTCGAGGTGCCGCCGGAAGCTGCGCCTGAGACGCTGACCGAAGCGCTGACCGAAGCGTTGACCGGAGCGTTGACCGGAGCGCTGACCGCCGTGCCGCCGGCAGTGTCGTCGGCGGAGAAGTATTCTTCCAAGGCGCAGAGCAAATCGAGCTTGTTGCGGATCGAAAGTTCTATGTTGATGCGCTCGATGGCATCGGTGTATTCACCCAACCTACCTAAGGGAATGACCACGTCCTCGTTGATCTTGAAGGCGTTGGTGTGTTTGGCGATGGCAGCGGTCTTGGCGCGATCCAGCCAAAATCTTTGCCGCGCCTCGGCATTGACGGCGATGAAGCCTTCGCCCGCGCGGGCGTTGGCCAGGCGCACGACATGCGATGTGGCGGCGGCCACCGCGCTTTCGTCCTCGCCCACGATATCGCCGAGCAGCACCATCTTGGGCAGCGCGCCGCGCTTGGATTTGGTGCTGTAGCCGACCGCCCGCAAATACCGCTCGTCCAAATGCTCGAGGCCGGCCAGCAACGTTCCCGTCGCCTTGGCATTCGATTCGAGGAACTGAGTGATATCGACGATGCTGGGTATGGCATCGCGTGCCTGGCCGAAGAATTCCAGGCACACGGTCCGGGTGTGCTTAGGCATGCGGTGCAGGATCCAGCGCGCCGCGGTGATCAACCCGTCGCAGCCCTCTTTCTGTACCCCGGGCAATCCACCCAAGAATTTGTCGGTGACGTCTTTTCCCAGGCCGATTTTGCGAAATTTGGCGCCCTCGATGGCGAGACGCTCGCTGCGCAACACCGCCGCGTGTTCCGGCGCCTTCGAACCGTCCTTCCAAACCAATTCGAAACTCGCGAGCGGCGCATCATGAATCTTGCCCAAGTTGTGGTTCAGGCGGGTGACTTCGAGCCAATTGCCCTGCGCATCCACCATGCGCCACCACGCCAGGTTGTCCACGGCCGTGCCCCACAGTACCGCCTTTTTGCCGCCGGCATTCATGGCAATGTTGCCGCCGATGCAGGATGCGTCGGCAGAGGTCGGGTCGACCGCAAAGACCAACCCCGCGTTTTCCGCCGCTTCGCTCACCCGCCTGGTCACCACCCCGGCGGCGGAGAATATGGTGGCGGTCGTCGCGGTGTGGCCGGGCAACGCAACGTGCTCGACCGGACCTAACCTGTCGAGCTTTTCCGTATTGATCACCGCAGACCACGGTGTGAGCGGCACGACGCCGCCGGTGTAGCCGGTACCGCCCCCGCGCGGGATGATGGTCAGACCCAGTTCGATGCAATCACGCGCCAGAAGGGGAATTTCGGCTTCCGTATCGGGCATGAGCACGACGAAGGGCAACTCGACCCGCCAATCGGTGGCATCCGTGACATGGGAGACGCGCGAGAATGCATCGAAGCGGATGTTGTCGGCATGGGTATGCCGGAGCAGGAGGCGCCGCGCATGCTTGCGCTTGACGCCGATTGCGGTGAATTGCCGTTCGAATCGCTCCACGGCCGTAAGCGCCGTCCGCAGCAATTCTCCGACTTTGGCGTGGCGCGCCTCATCCGCGCCATCGCGGCGCTTTTCCACTTCGGATAGGCGATGCTGCATGGCTGCAATGAGTTGGCGGCGCCGCTTCGGGTTGTCGAGCAAATCATCCTGCAGGTAGGGGTTGCGATCGACCACCCACATGTCGCCCAGGACTTCGTACAGCATGCGCGCCGATCGGCCGGTGCGCCGCTCGCTGCGCAACCCATCGAGCGTATCCCACGCCGGTTCTCCCAGCAGCCGGATGACGATCTCCCGGTCGGCCAGCGAGGTGTAGTTGTACGGAATTTCGCGCAATCGCGGCTCCGCCTGTTTCCCCCCGGGATGTCGCGCTGCGTGGGCAAAATCTGCGACGGCGTTCATGTTCGCTCGAGTTTACGCATTTTTCCGCCGACGTTGTCGCTCCGAAGGTCGCCCACTCGTCTCAAGTCGTTGATTCGCCGGCCGTTACCTTGGGTGTGAGATCTCTATGCCTCAATCGGGAGCCGGCAGACGACAGCCTCGACGTCGTTCACCGCTTGCTCGAGCAATACCTGGCCGGCGACGGGCTGGCGCTTCCCCGCCTGCCTGACATCGCGGTCCGGGTGGTACGCAGCGGCAGCAAGAACTCGGGCAATGCGCACATTCTCGCGGAGATCATCCAGTCCGACTCCGCGCTGACGGAATATGTGCTGCGGATCGTCTCATCCGCCGCCAAGCGTCCGTCCTTGCCCATCACATCGCTGCAACATGCGATTGCCTGGCTGGGCCTCGATGATGTCGCCAACATTGCTTTCACGCTGGCGTTGCAGGGAAAAATGCTCAATGTCGAGGGTCAGCACCGCAAAGCTCGGCGGCTGTGGCGCCATTCGCTGGCCGCTGCACTCTGGGCGCGCCAGCTCGCGCATACGCTGGGTGCGGACACGGGCCTGTGCTACTTGTCAGGGCTGCTCCACGGCATCGGCCGGGCCATCACTTTGGGTGCTGCCCATGAGGTTGCACAGCGCGCCCGGCTGACGCTTGCCGGCGGCGAATACGATGCCCTCATCGACATTTTCCAGCGCGATGTCGGCATGCGGGTGGTTTCGGCGTGGGCTTTGCCGCCGCCCGTGCCCGACGTGGTCGCCCGATGGGACAGCTATGCATCGGCCGGCGCGGTGAGGCGTGAGGCCAATGTGGTTTACATGGCGCACAAGCTTGCGGACTACACACTGCATGAACCAGGCATGCTGACCCGCGAGCTGCTGGTGATGGATCGAGGTTATCGGGATCTTGGCCTGTCGACGCAAGACGCAGGAACACTGTTCGACTCCATCGCTGCCATCAACGGAGAACTGGACCGATATCTGTCGCCTTGAGAGGTCGCTCGGTGGCCGTTCAGGATGCACGACGCAGGATGGCCCACACGGACATATCGATCGGTAAAGGCTCGGGCTAGGACTCTGGGCGGCAGTAATTTTGCACTGCCGCTTTGATATCGCCTACCGCCCAGACTCCTAGCGCAGCCCGGTTTCCTGGCGCGCGATCACCATGCGCTGTATCTCGCTGGTGCCTTCATAAATCTCCGTGATCTTCGCGTCGCGAAAGTAACGTTCGAGGGGCATCTCCTTGCTGTATCCCATGCCGCCATGGATCTGCAGCGCGGCGTGTGCATTGAACATGGCGGTTTCCGAGGCATAGAGCTTGGCCATGCTGCCTTCGGTGGTGGTTCTCGCGCCGCTGGCCTTCGCCTCCTGCTTGGCCCAAGCGGCCTGTAGCATGAGCAAGCGCGATGCCGACAGCCGGGTCTTCATATCGGCAATTTTTGCCTGGGTCATTTGGAACGATCCGATCGGAGCGCCGAATGCGCGGCGCTCTTTCGAATAGCTCAAAGCCGCATCATAGGCGGCACGTGCAATGCCGTTGGCCTGCGCCGCGATGCCCACGCGACCCTGATCGAGGATGGTCATGGCGATGGTGAATCCGTTGCCTTCCTCCCCTAAGCGGTTGGCGGCGGGGATTTTGTAGTCGACGAATTCGATCTCGCAGGTTGCGGAGGCACGGATGCCGAGCTTGGGTTCGACCTTCCCGCGGATGAAGCCGGGTTGGTTGCAATCGAGAATAAACGCGGTAATGCCCTTAGACCCGGCCTCTGGGCGCGTGACCGCAAACATCACCATGTAGTCGGCCACCGGGCCGGAGGTGATCCAGGACTTCTTGCCATTGAGCAGGTAGTGGGAGCCGTCCGCCGACAGTACCGCGCGGGTGCGCATGTTGGCCGCATCCGATCCGGATTGCGGTTCGGTGAGTCCATAGCAGCCGAGGGCCTTGCCTGAGGCCACCGGGGTGACGTAGCGACGCTTCTGCTCCTGCGTGCCGAACTGCAAAATCCCGTTGTTATACAGCGTGTTATTCACCGAGACGATGGTCGAATGCGCGGCATCGGCATACGCGATTTCCTCCATCATCAGCACGTAGCAGATCGAATCGAGGCCCGCACCGCCGTACTCTTCCGGAACCTCCACGCCCATGAATCCGAGTTCGCCGGCCTTGGCGATGGTGTCCTTGGGGAAATCCCCCGAGGCGTCGAATTGCGCGGCAATCGGTGCGATTTCGTTCTGCGCGAATTCGCGCGCAGCCGCTTGGATCATCAGCTGATTTTCGGTGAGCGTGAAGTTCATGTTTCGATTATCGTGTTATTCATGAAAAATACCACTCTGGTCAATCATCCGCCCGCGGTCGAGGTGCCTAAGGACAACAGGCCGCTGGTGGCGCCCATCTACCAGTCGGTGAAGTTTTCGTTCGACGATACGGATGAAACGCTGCGCTACCAGCGCGCCGAACGCGCGGGCTTCTTCTACTCGCGTACGTCCAATCCTACCTTGGCGCAGCTGCAGGGCTTGCTCAGCAAGCTGCAGGGCAGGGATGACTGCCTGCTGACCGGCTCGGGTGTCTCGACCATAGCCGCGAGCCTCCTCGCGCTGTGCAAAGCAGGCGATCACGTGCTGCTCTTCGTCGAATCCTACGGGCCCACGCGCTACATCGTGCAGCGCCTGCTCGGCAAATTCGGCGTCGCGCACACCATGCTGTCGATCGAGGACCTCCCGGGCATCGAGCAATTGCTCGAGGAGAAACCCACCAGGCTGGCGATTTTCGAAAGTCCCACCAATCCCGTCACCAAGATTGCGGACATCGAGCACCTGACTTCCAAAGCCAGAGCTGCGGGGTGCCTGACCGTGTTGGACAATACCTTTGCCGGTTTTCACAATCACGGGCAGTACGACATCGACGTGTATCTTCACAGCCTGACCAAGTACGCTTCCGGCCACGGCGATGTCATGGGCGGCGCCATCATCGGGCGCCACGAACTCATCGGCGCCATGCGCAAGGACATCGGGCCGATGGGTCCGGCGCTGGACCCGCACGCCGCGTTCCTGATACAGCGCGGCATGCGCACCTATTTCCTGCGCTATGAGCGGCAGTGTGCCAATGCGCTCATCGTCAGCGAATTTCTGCAAGCGCATCCGCGTGTGAAGCGAGTGCACTATCCCGGCCTCAGCACTCATCCCCAGCATGCGCTGGCGCGCCGTCAGATGAAGGACTTCGGTACCGTGGTCAGCATCGAATTGGACGGCGGCTTCCGGGAAGGTGCGCGCTTCGCCGAGTCTTTGGAATTGTTTTCGATCGCGGCCAGCGTCGGTTCGACCGAGTCGTTGGTCATGCCGCCGCAGCTCTTGTACAGCGGTGAGTACACCGCCGAGCAGCGCGCCCAGTCGCTGGTGGGTAAGGGGACCGTGCGCCTCTCGATAGGTCTGGAGGATGAATCCGACCTGAACAACGATCTGGCACAGGCGCTCACCAAGGCATTTAATTAATCCATTGATTTTACATAGTTTATTAACATAATCTAGGCAGGCGGCTCAAGCATCCTTAGGCGGTGCCGATCTTCAAGGGATCGACAAGAACGTCGTGAACGAACGTCGTGTAAGAACGCCGTGATAGGTGCCAGTTGAGTCTTCCATCCGCGAACCTAGTTCCCGCGCAGTCCCGAGCGGCGCAGGCTTTTCTGGATGCCTCTCTGGCCGGCCCGCAAAACATCGCGCCGATGCCGCGTGTTTGCGCGCAACTCGCCGAATTGACCGCGCAGCATGCGGCGGATGCCGCGCAGCTTGCACGACTGATCCAATCCGATCCTGCGCTGGCCGGCGAAATCATGCGCAGCGCGAACTCTCCGGTGTTGCGGCCGCGCTCGCCCATCGTGTCCCTGCAACAGGCTGTGTCATGGCTTGGGGTTGCCGAGGTGCGCAACATTGCGATGGCGGTGATGCTGCGCGGCGAGGTATTCAGCGCGCCGGGGCATGAGTCGGAATCCGAAGAGCTCTGGCACGAAGCATGGCTGGCGGCCCTCTGGGGAAAGGAGATTGCCCGCGAGCGCCGCAAACATGTGGAGAGCGCCTTTCTGGCTGCGCTCATGCATCGCACGGGGGCGGCATTGGCGCTGAAGATTCTTTCCGGATTCGAGATGCAGCAGCGAACCGTCATGGATGCCGGGGCGTTTGCCGAACTGGTGAGTGAATTCGAACCGCGATACGGCCGGCTGTTGATGGGCAACTGGCGGCTGCCGGACGACGTTCAAAACGCGGCCAGCGATTGGCGTGACTACCGCAAGTCCACGCACAGCGATCTGGCGGGAACGGTGCACGCGGCGCATCTCCTGGCTACCCATACTCTGCATCCGCAGTTGTTGGACGAAGCGCAGGTGATCGAGAATCCGGTTTTCGAACAGCTCAGCGTTTTTCCCGACGATCGACGCCGGATGTTGGCCAAACGCGATCACGTGCGCAGCTTGGCGGGAATGTAATGCGGCCGGCGCAGTTCGATCTGGTTTGCATCGGCTCGGGGCCGGCCGGCCAGAAGGCGGCGATACAGGCCGCGAAAGCCGGCTTCAGAGCCTGTGTTGTGGAACGTGAGCCGCAGGTGGGGGGTTCATGTCTCTTGTCCGGCACCATCCCCAGCAAGGCCTTGCGTGAACAGGCGCTCAGGTACCGGCGTATGCAGGGCAGCGCGAACGCATTGGCCGTCGAATTGCACGGCGATGCGCCCTTGTCCGCGCTTCTGCACGGCGTCGATGAAGTGATCGCGGCGCAGGATCGCTATCTGCTGGCGCAGATGGTCCGCAACGGCGTCGAGCTGATTCGAGGTAAAGGGGTTTTCCTGGACCCAGGCCGGGTTGAAGTTCAGCATTTGGACGGTACCCGCCGGATCATTCATTCGCCCCGCATGCTGCTCGCCACCGGGTCCCGGCCGCGGCACGTGCCTGCCATCGAGGTGGACCACGAACACATCGTCGACAGCGATTCGATCCTGAGCCTCCCCTACATTCCGCGTTCGATGCTGGTGTTGGGCAGCGGCGTCATAGCCTGCGAGTATGCCTCCATATTTGCGGCGCTTGGCTGCACGGTGACCATGCTGGACAAGGCGGCGGAGCCGCTGGGATTTCTCGATCCGGCGCTGCGCTCGGGATTCCTCGCCGCCTTCCGCGCGATGGGCGGGGAATATTGCGGGGAAGCCGAGGTCTGCGGCGCTCGCTTCGATGGTTTCTCGCAGGTCGAAGTCCAGCTGCGCGGCGCCGAGCCTTTGGCATCGGACATCGTGTTCGCCGCGTTCGGCCGCGTTGCCAACGTCGAGGGTATTGGATTGGATCGGTTGGGCCTGAACATCAGTCCGCGTGGGACCGTGCAGGTAAACAGCTTCTTCGAAACGAACATCGAGGGCATATATGCCGCGGGCGATGCCACCGGTCCGCCGGCACTGGCGTGTGCGGCGGCCGATCAGGGACGGCGCGCCGCGTTGGTCGCTCTGGGACTGCCGCCGCCGCCCGTCACCAGCTTGGTTCCCACGGGCGTCTATACCATTCCTGAAATCGCGTGCGTCGGCCTCTCGCAGACCGAGGCTGCGGCGAAGAAAATCGACATCATCGTCGGTCGGGCCGACTTCAGCGAAGTGGCACGCGCACACATCGCCGGCGAGCCGGCGGGATTCCTGACGTTGCTGTGCGAGCGCAGCAGCTCGCAGGTGCTGGGTGTTCAGGTATTGGGCGAAGGTGCGGCCGACTTAGTCCACCTCGGCCAGGCGGCCATAGCAACCGGCGCCACCGCGGACTTCTTCATCGAGCAGGTCTTCAACTTCCCCACCATGAGCGAGGCGTATCGAATCGCCGCGTTCGATATCTTGAAGCAGCGCTCGCTGCCGCGACCTGCAACGCTCAAAGTGGCAGGTGCGGCGCGCGAAGTTGGCGCCGTTCGATCCCCGTCATAAGTCCGGCGTCGTCACAGATTTCGAATCAGAATATCGGCGAACTCGCTGCACTTGACTTCGGTCGCGCCGGGCATGAGCCGGGCAAAGTCATAGGTCACGGTCTTCTGCCCGATGGACTTGTCCATGGCGCCGATGATGGCGTCCGCCGCCTCCAGCCAGCCCATGTACCTGAACATCATCTCGCCGGAGAGGATGACGGAGCCGGGATTGACCTTGTCGAGATCCGCGTACTTCGGGGCCGTTCCATGCGTGGCTTCGAACACCGCGTGTCCCGTCATGTAGTTGATGTTGCCGCCCGGAGCGATGCCGATGCCGCCCACCTGCGCGGCCAGCGCATCCGACAGGTAGTCACCGTTCAAGTTCATGGTGGCGACCACGTCGAATTCATCCGGTCGGGTCAAGACTTGCTGCAGGGTGATGTCGGCGATCGCATCCTTGATGATGACTTTGCCGGCTTTTCTCGCCGCATCCATCTGATCGTTTGCGGCTTTCTCGCCCTGCTCGGCCTTGATCCGCTCCCACTGTTCCCACGTGAAGATCGCCGCAGGGAATTCTCTCTCGGCCAATTGATAGGACCAACCGCGAAATGCACCCTCGGTGAATTTCATGATGTTGCCCTTGTGGACGATGGTCACGCTCTTGCGCTTGTTGTCGATGGCATACTTGACCGCGGCGCGGAACAACCGTTCGGTACCTTCCTTGGAAGCGGGTTTGAGCCCAATCCCCGAGGTCCCCGGAAAACGGATCTTGGCGTACTGCTTGGGAAAATTCTGCTTGAACAGGTCCAGGAATTTCTGGCATTCGGCGGATCCCGCTTCGAACTCGATTCCGGCATAGATGTCTTCCGTGTTCTCGCGGAAGATCACCATGTCCACTTTCTCCGGCGTCTTGACGGGTGACGGCACGCCCTTGAACCAGCGCACCGGCCGCAGACAGACGTAAAGATCCAACAGCTGGCGCAATGCCACGTTCAACGAGCGGATGCCGCCGCCGACGGGGGTGGTCAGCGGGCCCTTGATGGAGATCAGGTAGTCTCGGCAGGCGGCGACCGTTTCATCCGGCAACCAGGTGTTGTACGCCTTGTTGGCTTTTTCGCCGGCAAATACTTCCATCCAGTGAATTTTGCGCTTGCCGCCGTAGGCTTTTTGAACCGCGGCATCGAACACCCGCACGCTCGCCCGCCAGATGTCGCGGCCCGTGCCGTCGCCTTCGATGAAGGGGATGATGGGTTGGTTGGGTACCTGCAATTTGCCGTTGGCGATGGTGATTTTCTCGCCCCCGGCAGGGATCTTGATGGCAACTGGCTTGGCTTCTGACATTCCGCGGCTCCTGTAAACGCAGCGGCAATGCTAGCATGCGCGACCGGAGACTCGCATTGCGCAACTTCATTTCAACACCGGCCAAAGACGGCTTTCGCATGCCCGCGGAGTTCGAGAGGCATTCGGGCTGCTGGATGCTATGGCCCGAGCGATCGGACAATTGGCGCCTGGGCGCAAAGCCGGCGCAGGCGGCGTTCGCTGCGGTTGCAACGGCGATCGCCGCCGGCGAACCGGTCAGCGTCGGGGTGTCGGCGGCGCAATTCGCGAACGCGCGCGCGCGCCTGCCGCGGGATATCCGCGTGATCGAACTGACCAGCAACGATGCGTGGATGCGCGACTGCGGGCCGACCTTCGTCATCGACGCTAAGGGGCGCCGCCGCGGCATCGATTGGACCTTCAATGCATGGGGTGGTCTTAGGGGAGGGTTGTACTTTCCTTGGGATCGGGACGATGAGGTCGCGCAAAAGGTATTGGAGCTGGAGGGCGCCGACCGATACCGCACATCCTTGGTGATGGAGGGCGGCGCGGTTCATGTGGACGGCCAGGGGACCTGCCTCACCACGGAAGAGTGCCTGCTCAATCCGAATCGCAATCCGCATCTGTCGCGCGAGCAGATCGAACAGCAGTTGCATGGGTACTTGGGAGTGCGCACCGTGATCTGGCTGGACAAGGGGGTCTATCGCGACGAGACCAGCGGCCATATCGACGAGCTCGCTTGCTTTACCAGCCCCGGGCACGTGGCACTGACCTGGACTGAGGATCGATCCGATCCCCAGTACGAGATTTCCCTGGATGCGTACCAGCGCTTGCGCCACGCCAAGGATGCGCGCGGCCGCCGCCTGGAGGTTCACAAAATTCATCAGCCCGGGCCGCTGTTCATGACCGCCGAGGAAGCGGCGGGCATCGATGTGCGTGCGGACAGCCATCCGCGCCGCGCCGGCGATCGGCTGGCCGCCTCCTACATCAACTTCTACATCGCCAACAAATGCGTGGTGATGCCCCGGTACGGTGAACGCAGCGATGCCGCAGCCTTGGCCAAGCTGAAGCGCTTGTTCCCCACCCGCACCGTGCTGGCTGTCCCCACCCGCGAAATCCTGCTCGGGGGAGGCAATATCCACTGTATTACCCAGCAAGTGCCGCGCCCGGCGGGAAAGCGCTCCGGCCGCTAAGCCCCCGCAGCGGCAAAATGGAACTTTGATGCGCGCAAAGTCTCGAAAGTCTTTATCCTACGCAGCCTCAAAGGCTCGAGTCCCTACCCACAAATTGGAATCCGTCGTGTATTCATCGATCAAGAATAGGGCCCGCAAACGTCTGGCCGCACTGCTCTGCGCGTGCACTTTCGGCGTGGTGGCCGCGGGCTGCCACAACAACAATATCGACAGCGGGTTCGGTGTTGCGTGGACCACCTTAAGCCTAACCGATGATGCCGGGCAGTTTTCCAGCTACATCGTGACCGTCGACTCCGTCGTCCTGGTCGGCAAGCTCAACGGCTCCGTTACGGCGGTAGCGGTTCCGGAGACGGTCGATTTTACCAAGCTGCAGAATCTTTCCGAACTCTGGGCGACGGCAAGTGTGCCCGTGGATACCTATACCTCGGCCATGATCACCCTCGACTATACCAACTCGCAGATCAATGTGATGGTCAACGGGGCGCCGGTGAAGGCGACGATCGTGGATCCGAGCAACAATCCCCTGACGACGGTGGCCGTGAACGTGAACTTGGACCCCAACAATGAGCTGACGCTGCAGCCCACGTTCGCCACGAGCAATGCGCTTCGCCTTGCGTTCAACTTTGACCTTTCGGCGTCGAATACCATCGATGCTACCGTCAATCCGCCCAAGGTTACGGTCAAGCCATTCATGTCGGTTTCCACCACCGAGCCGGACAACAAGCTGATCCGTGTGCGCGGCGCCCTGGTCAATTCGAACGTGAACATCGGCACGTACACCGTGGTCGTGCGGCCGTTCTTCGATGAAGTGAACAGTTTGGGCACGACGACCTTGTTCGGTGACGCCCATACCGTCTATACCTTCGGCGGTACCACCTATGTGGGCTCGTCCGGCTTGGTGCCCATATCCCAAGCCTCGGCGGGCTCGACCGTGGCCGCCGCGTTCACTACTTTCGAACCAACGACCACGCCTGCGCCGGGCATTTCGGCCGGAATATTCCATTCCGTCTACGTGGTCGAGGGCGGAACGCTGGAGGATTTCTTTACCGAGGGATTGGAGGGCGACGTGATCGCCCGCAGCGGCAATGTTCTGACGGTGCGCGGCGCGACGCTCTTCAACAATGATGCGCAACTCGTTCTATACCAGAACCTGGATTCGCAGGTGCTGTTGGGACCGGGCACCCTCGTGACCGCCGACGGGGTTTCGACCCTGGGGCCTTTGAACTTCAATTCGATTTCCGTCGGACAACACATTACCGCTCGCGGCCTCTTCTCGATCAACTCGGCGGGTGTCACGATTTTCGATGCCACGGGTTCCTCGGCGGATACCGGCTCGGTGCGAATTCAGTCCACCGAAATCTTCGGCAATCTGATTTCCTCGGGCGCCGGCAGCTTGTCCTTGAACTTGCAAACCATCGGCAATTGGCCGGCCAGCATTTACAACTTCGCGGGAAATGGCATGAGCGCGGCGCAGGATCCCACGGCGGCCAACTATGCGGTCAATACCGGCACGCTGACGCTGCCGGCCAATGTCGCCGGCAATCCGCTGTGGATCGAGGGCTTCACCAGTCCATTCGGTACGGCACCACCGGCGTTCATCGCCCAGGCCGTGAATGCCGAGGTGAATGAACCTGCCAGCCTCGTGGTGAGCTGGAGCGGTACCGGAACCACTGCGCCATTCTCCACGCTGACGTCCGGCGGCCTGACGATCGACCTGGGCAATGCCGCTTTCGCTTCCGGCCAGCTTCGCATCGGTGCCAATGGCATCGACCTCAAGACCTTGAGCGCCTCGCCGACCATCGTGCCGGCAGCGGCCCAGGCGGCTGCAAATGGCCTGCCGCTGTTCAATCCAGTGTTTTCCGTCGGCCCCGGCGCCATTCCTGGGTCGGCTACCCCCGCCATCGAGTCATTCAACGGCTTTGGCGCTTTCGTGACGCAGCTGAACACGACCTTTGCCACGCCCACCCCGGCGACCCGGTTTGTGGCTCGAGGCTTTTATAATCCGACGGCCAACAGCTTTACCGCTTCCAGTATCGACGTGGTCCTTTAAATCGGCGTGGTTCTTTAGATCTGGGCGCGAGCCTGTCTTTCCTCGAGGCCGCGAGTAGACGGGCGGTGATCGGAGGCCGCGCCGAACGAAGTTGGGTATGCTCCCACCATGGGGAAGTTCGCCAGACAAGTCGTTTGGGCCTGCGCGCTGGCCGCGAGTTGCCAAGTCGCTTACTCCACCGAGCAGGCGGCCGTAGGGAACATCTCGCCTGCGGCCAGGCCGCGAATTTGTCTCGTGCTCTCAGGTGGCGGCGCGCGTGGCATGGCGCATATCGGTGTCTTGAAGGTCCTCGAAGAGCTGAAGGTGCCGATCGACTGCATCGCGGGCACCAGCATGGGCGCGGTGGTGGGAGGCCTGTACGCCAGCGGGATGACGGCCGCGCAGATCGACGTGACCATGCGCTCGGTGGACTGGCAGGAAGCCTTCCACGATGCACCGCCCCGACGCGACCTCGCATTCCGACGTAAACAAGACGATCGAAATTTTCTGGTGAATTTGCCGTTGGGGCTGAAGCACGGCCGAATCCTGCTGCCCAAGGGCTTCATTCAAGGGCAAAAACTCCAGGAAACGCTGCGCCAGCTCACTCTGCCGTTCAGCAACACCACCGATTTCGACTTGCTGCCCACGCCATTTCGTGCGGTGGCGACCGATCTGCTCACCGGCAGTGCAGTGCTGATGGACAAGGGCGACCTGTCGATCGCAATGCGTGCCAGCATTTCAGCCCCCGGGGTGTTTGCCCCGGTCGAAACCCAGGGCAAGGTGTTGGTGGACGGGGGGCTCGCGGAGAACCTGCCCATCGATGTGGCGCGCGACATGCATGCCGACATTCTCATCGTGTCCGACGTGAGCTTCCCGCTACAGTCGCGATCCCAATTGGATTCTGCCTTGTCGATTTCCAACCAGATGCTGGCGATTTTGGTGCGCAAGGACGCCGATCGGCAGCGCGGCACATTGCGCCCGGCGGACATTCTGGTCGAGCCCGTGATGGGCTCGGCCAGTTCCACCGATTTCACCGCGGTAAGTTCCACCGTGGCCGCCGGCGAGAATGCGGCCCGGGCGATGCTCGCTCGACTCGATCCGCTCCGCGTCGGCGATGGCGCTTATCGTGACTATCTGGCGCGCCGGGCGTCCCGGGAACCGGGATTGCCGGCCCTCAAGTTCGTGCGCGTGGATGAGGAATCGAAGCGCTACGAAAAGACCATCATGGCGGAGATGCAGCCGCTGATCGACAAGCCGTTGGATGTCGATGCGGTCGGCAAGCACGTCACGCAACTGTACGGGCTGGGAAATTTCGAGACCCTGGACTATGCCTTGGTCGATCAGGGAGAGGGGTCCGAGGAGGAATCCGGTCTCGAGGTACGGGCGCGCCGCAAATCCTGGGGGCCGAACTACATTCGCTTCGGCTTGAATCTGGAGGACAATTTCCAAGGCAACAGCCGGTACAATGCCGCGACGCGCTTCATCTTGACCGAGCTCGATGACTTGGGCGCGGAGCTGATCACCGATGTGCAGATCGGCAGCGATCCGAAAGTGGCCAGCGAATTCTACCAGCCGCTGGACGCGCAGCGGACCTGGTTCGTGGCGCCGAGCCTGCGCGTGGAAGCACGCGACCTGCAGCTCTATACCAAGGATGTGGCGGTTGCCGACTATCGCGACCGCGAGGCTGAAGCCGATTTGGACATCGGGCGTACTCTCGGCAACTGGGGCGAAATCCGCGCCGGATTTCATCGCACCAACGGCGCGGTACGGGTGCGCCTGGGCGATCCCACGCTCGTGGACCAGCAGTACAACGAGGGCGAGCTGTTCGTCAAATTCAGCTACGACAAGCTCGACAATCTGCATTTCCCGCGCGATGGGCAGCAATTCACTTTTCAGTGGGACGCAAATAGAAACGATCTGGGCGCCGATTCCGCGTGGGACAAAGTCCAGGCGGATTGGCTGATCGCGCGGTCGGCCGGCCGCAATACGCTGCTTTTCTGGGCATCGGCCGGCAGCGTGGTCAGCGGTACCATCAAGGCAACCACGGTGCCGGAATTGTTTTCCCTGGGCGGATTCTTCAATCTGTCGGGACTCGCGCCCGCGTCGTTGTTCGGCCAGAACTATGCGATTACACGCGCCATTTATTTTCGAAAAATCGGGCGAGGCGGCGAGGGCTTTTTCGAATTCCCCGCCTACATCGGCGCATCGCTGGAACTCGGAGACACCTGGCAGCAGCGCGGCAACGCGAGTTTCGGCTCCGCGCGCAAGGACGGGTCGATATTCCTCGCCTTCGATACCTTTCTGGGTCCCGTTTACCTGGGGTCGGGCTACGATACCGCGGGGCACAGCGCGTACTATTTGTTCTTGGGTCGGACTTTTTAGGCGCTGGCGCGCCAACATTTCCCGGGGTCGAAGCGACCCCGTACGTAAAAGGTTCGGAGAAGTCGGAAAAGATTGCGCTGGCGCGCCAACATTTCCCGGGGTCGAAGCGACCCCGTCCTAAAAAGGTTCGGAAAAGCCGGAAAAGATTGCGCGTAAGCGCCTTACTAGAAGCTGCGGCTCTCGCCGAGTTTTTCGACCTTCTCGAAAACCAGCGCGGGGGCATCGCCGATGCGGGAGTACTCGTGCTTGCGCGACATGTCGTCGAGCACGCGGTCGCGCTCCGACGCCGTGAAGAACCAGTGAGTCTTCTGCCAGTCGGCACCGACCAGCTTGGCGAATGGATCGCCATGACGCAGCCGTACACGGATGCCGTACGGTTGCGGCAGAACCGGAATGCTGCGAATCATATTCTGCTGGTTGGCGATTCCCATGCGCCAAAGATAGCTGAATCACATGCGCGGTACCAGCCGGTACACCTTGGTTCAGCATGCTAAACTTCGCCGCCTTCGGGGGAGCCTGTCGTAGGTATTTCCCGTGAGCATGAGGTAATCGATGGCATCCTCTTATACGGCCTCCGACATCGAGGTGCTGAGCGGGTTGGATCCGGTGCGCCGCCGCCCCGGCATGTACACCGACACCACGCGGCCCAACCATCTGGCGCACGAGGTGATCGACAACAGCGTCGATGAGGCGATCAACGGTCATTGCGACGCCATAGACGTCACGCTGCACAAGGACGGTTCTTGCGAAGTCAGAGATAACGGCCGGGGTATGCCGGTCGATATCCACCCTAAGGAGAAGATCAGCGGCGTCGAGCTCATTCTCACGCGCCTGCACGCCGGCGGAAAATTCAACGACAAGAGCTATCAGCATTCCGGCGGCCTGCACGGCGTAGGCGTGTCCGTGGTCAACGCCTTGTCCAAGAACCTCGAAGTATGGGTGCGTCGCGGCGGCAAGGAATACAACCAGAGCTACGCCGGCGGCAAGCCCAAATCGAAACTCGAGGTGGTCGGCGATGTGCCGAAGTCCAAGACCGGAACGACCATCCGCTTTTGGCCGGATGCCCAGTACTTCGATACCGACAAATTAGCGATTCCGAAGCTCAAGCAGGTGCTGCGCGCCAAGGCCGTGCTGTGCCCCAACTTGCGCGTGACGCTGAGCAATGAGCTCACCGGAGAGAAGGACGAGTGGTTCTACACCGGCGGCCTGCATCAATACCTCGCCGAGGAACTCGGCAAGGGCCAGTGGTTGCCGGCGGAGACCTTCTACGGCAAGCGCGACATCGAGGGTGGCGGCCTGGAATGGGCGTTCGCCTGGGTGCTGGAGTCCGAGCATCCGGTCACCGAAAGCTACGTCAATTTGATTCCCACCACCGAGGGGGGCACGCACGTGAACGGTTTGCGCGTCGGCGCCTCCGATGCCGTGCGCGAGTTCTGCGAGTTTCGCAATTTGGTGCCGCGCGGCTTGAAGCTGACGCCCGAGGACGTATGGGACGGCGTCAGCTTCGTGCTGTCCATGAAGATGCACGAGCCGCAATTCGCCGGACAGACCAAGGAGAAACTGTCCTCGCGTGAGTCCGCCGGGGTCGTGCAAGGGGTCATCAAGGACGCCTTCGCCCTGTGGCTCAATCAACACCCCGACCAGGGCGAGAAAATCTCGATGCTCGCGATCGCCAACGCGCAGCAGCGTTTCAAGGACAGCCAGAAGGTCGCGCGCAAGCGCGTGGTGGCCGGTCCCGCGTTGCCCGGCAAGCTTGCCGATTGCGTGAGCCAGGATCCCGCGCGCGGCGAGCTGTTTCTGGTGGAGGGTGATTCGGCCGGAGGCTCCGCCAAGCAGGCGCGCGACCGCGTCACCCAGGCCATCATGCCGCTGCGCGGCAAGATCCTGAACACCTGGGAGTCGGACGCCGGCGAGGTGCTGCAGTCCCAGGAAGTGCACAACATCAGCATCGCCATCGGCGTGGATCCGGCCACGGCGGATTTGTCGGGCCTGCGCTACCACAAGATCTGCATTCTGGCGGACGCGGACAGCGACGGGCAGCACATTGCCACGCTGCTGTGCGCACTGTTCCTGCGCCACTACCGACCGCTCGTCACCGCCGGGCACGTGTACGTCTGCATGCCACCGCTGTTCCGCATCGATGCCGGCAAGGAAGTGGTGTATGCCCTCGACGAGGCCGAGCGCGAGAAGGCGCTGAAGCGGATCGCGGAGGCGAACTCGCGCACCAAGGTGGTGGTGACCCGCTTCAAGGGCCTGGGCGAGATGAGCGCGACCCAATTGCGCGAGACCACCATGGCGCCGCAAACGCGCCGCCTGGTGCAGCTCACCATCGACGCCAAAGACAGTCCGGACCAGCTGTTCGACATGCTGCTCGCCAAGAAGCGCGCGGCCGATCGACGCGAATGGCTGGAGAGCAAGGGCAACCTCGCCCATTTGTAGCGATTCACCATGAAAGACCAAGAACTGAACTTCGAGGGGGTCGAGCGCAAGCCCATCAAGGCCTTTGCGGAAAGCGCCTACCTCGACTATTCGATGTACGTCATCCTGGACCGTGCGTTGCCAAGCTTGGGTGACGGCTTAAAGCCGGTGCAGCGGCGCATCATCTATGCCATGAGCGAGCTCGGCCTGGCGGCGGGTTCCAAGCACAAGAAATCGGCGCGCACCGTCGGCGACGTGATCGGCAAGTTCCACCCGCACGGCGATTCTGCCTGCTACGAGGCCATGGTGCACATGGCGCAGGATTTCTCCTACCGCTATCCCATCGTCGACGGCCAGGGCAACTGGGGATCGACGGACGATCCCAAGTCCTTCGC
>JAJPKM010000037.1 GCA_021323735.1 Gammaproteobacteria bacterium | reverse complement strand
TGCCCGCGGTAGATGCCTTCCTTGCCCGGATCCACCTTGAACCACAGTTCATTCACGAAGCCCGGAATCGCGGAGCGCTTGGCGCCGAAATCAGGTACCCACCAGGCGTGAATCACGTCCTGCGAGGTCAGCAGCAGGCGCACCTTGGTGCCGCTGGGGATCACCATCGGATGGTCGACTTCGAGCAGATAGTTGGGTACCGAGTTCGGATCGATGCCCGACTGCTTCCGGCGCGCGAAGTTCGAGTCGCGCGCCAGGGTGGAGAAGAAATCCACCCCTTCCGCGGCATCCATATAAGCGTATTCCCACTTCCACTGATAGCCGGTCACGCGGATCGACAATTCGGAATTGCGGGTGTCTTCCTGCTTGAGAATCAGTTCCGCGGCCGGGATCGCCATGACCACAAGGATCAAAACCGGAATGATGGTCCAGATGATCTCCACCTTGGTGCTGTGGAGCATGTTGGTGTCGGCCACCGCGCCCTGGGAATGGCGGAACCTCACCAAGGTATAGATCATGGCGCCGAACACCACCACGGCAATGCCCACGCAGATCCAGAACACTTCCATGTGCAGCCCATACATGTCGCGCGCCAGGTCCGTCACGCCCGTCGGCAGGTTGTAGCCGTTCGAGGTATTGGCGGCGGCGCCGGCAGCCACACCCAAGGCGGCTAAGCCAAGAGCTGCACGCAGGAGCGGCATTCGCGGCCGGGAAGTGCTGTGATCGACATTGCCTCTGGTAACTCTCATCTAAAAACATCCCCTAGTTCGCGAACAAGCGGCGGCGATTCATTCATGCCACCGACTAATCTAATCAAACGCATCGCCAAGGCAGCGATCCTCCTCGGTGAGGAATCGACCTCATACGCCCGGCCGTGACTCTCGAGGGTCTCGATACCCCTAGGCGTCTTGGCGAACTGCGAAGTTTAACCTTCGCCCAATGCCTGGCAAACTCCTGTTTCGCCTCACCGCGCTGCGAGCGGGTGTAGGCTGACGTGAGAGTCCGTTATCACCAGGGTTTGGGTGTCGTTTCGGGGCTTCAGACTGGCGTGCAAGGCTAACCCAAGGCACAGTCCAAAGCCCAAAACAGCAAAATCGGCCAAAATCCTTGAATGACGAATAATAGCGCAAAGCTCAAGGAAAACAGGCAGGTAGTGGCAAAGAAAAGCCGGGCGCCGGCGCAGGTGAGCGAGTCATTTCGGCTACCACTGCGCCGATTCCGCTCGCCGTTGGGTGCCGGCCCCATGAATCCTGCCCCGCTCATTTACTCCGCCGGGCCCGCAATTCGCGCTTGATTTCCTCCAGAGACACGCGGGTTCCGTCCTCCGGGTCGCGTCGCGCCGACCGCGCCGGCACCCAGGCATGGGCGAAAACCACTTCGTAGGTTGCCGGCAGCCGCCCGTCCTCCCGAAATTTCTCATAGGCAGCCTGCATCGCCGCGAATTTCCGGGGACCGGTGAGCCCCTTTGCCCGGCCGGCCGCCGCGTTGCGCGCGCCCGTGGCCTTCAGGTCCAAGGCTGCCTCGCGCACCGTCAGATACTTCAAGGTGTAGCGCTCGACGTCGAGCACGGGTGAGGCAAATCCGGCGCGCACCAGCGCATCGCCGAGATCGTGCATGTCGATGAAACGATGCACGTGGACCTGCGAGTCCACCTGTTCCCAGGCGGTGCGCAGCTCTTGCAAGGTATCGGGTCCGAAGGCGCTGAAGCATAACAGGCCGTGCGGCGCCAGCACACGCCGACATTCCGCGAATACCGCATCCGGATCGCACCACTGCAACATGAGATTGCTCACGATCAAATCGACGCCGGCATCCGCCAAGGGCAATAACCCGGCATCGGCGCACACGCGTGCAAAGGGGTTCGCGAAGGGGTTCGCGAAGGGGCGCAGCCACGACCGCCGGCGCGCCGCTTCTTGCAGCATGTGTCGGGACGAATCCAGCGCCACGACCTGGGCTTTCGGGTAGCGGCGCTGGAGCGCGCGGGCCGCGGCACCGGTGCCGCTGCCTAAGTCCAAGACCACGCGCGGATTCAAGGTAGTCAGTTGCAGCCGCGCCAGGAGATTTTCCCGCACCTCCGCGTGCAGTACGGCGGCTGCATCATAGGTTTTGGCCGCGCGATCGAAGGAGCGGCGCACCTGGCGGGGTTCGAGGGCATACACCCCGATGTCTTCGCTCATGGGCGAACGATGCCACAAGATTGCGCTGGTGGCGCGATCGTGACGACCGCTGCGCAACCCACCCCCGCTGCAAACCTTGGGGTGCACCCTAAAAGGCCACACCTCATCGAGTGGCGTTGCGCTACGCGCAATGGATCAAGGTGTCGCGCTGCGCGTGGGTCAAGGTGTCGGGCCCGGTTTCGTCTCTGGGAACTTCGAGAGGTAGGGGAAAGGGGCGTTTTGTATGGGGGACGCTTCGCTGTGGCTCGCCGGGGCGTGTGCGGGCGCTTCAGCCGCGATTTGCAGGCGCCGAAACAGCCGCTGATCATGCTCGGTATCAGGATTGCCCGTGGTGAGCAGCTTCTCGCCATAGAAAATCGAATTCGCGCCCGCCATGAAACACAGCGCCTGCAATTCATCGCTCATCTCGGCACGGCCGGCCGATAGCCGCACGTGGCTTTCGGGCATGAGAATGCGCGCGACGGCGATCATGCGCACGAAATCGAAGGGATCGAGCGCCGCCGAGTCCGCCAACGGCGTCCCGGCCACCCGCACCAACTGATTGATCGGAACGCTCTCTGGGTGTTGGGGCAGGGTTGCCAGCGTATGCAGCAGCTCGACGCGGTCTTGCGCCCCTTCTCCCATGCCGACGATGCCGCCGCAACAGACATTGAGGCCCGCATCCCTCACCGCCACCAGCGTATCGAGCCGTTCCTGGTAGGTGCGGGTGGTGATGATTTTTTCGTAGTACTGGGAAGAGGTGTCGAGATTGTGATTGTAGAAATCAAGACCCGCGTCTTTAAGTTCTCGAGCCTGATCTTCGGTCAGCATGCCTAAGGTTGCGCAGGTTTCCATCCCGAGGGATTTTACTTCCCGGATCATGGCGATGACCTTGCGCAGATCCTTAGGTCTAGGGGATCGATACGCCGCGCCCATGCAAAAGCGGGTTGCGCCGGAGGCCTTGGCCGCGCGCGCGCGGGCAGCCACGGCGTCGACTTCCATCATTTCCGATGCCTCGAGACCGGTATCGAAGCGCACGCTCTGCGGACAGTAGGCGCAGTCCTCCGGGCAGGCACCGGTTTTGATGCTGAGCAGGGTGCTGATCTGCACCGTATTGGGGGTGTGGAACGCCCGGTGCACCTGGTGTGCTTTGAACACCAAGTCCATGAAAGGCAAATCAAAAATCTCACTGACCTCGGCGCGGGTCCAATCGTTGCGTACGTCCACGGCACTCTCCTTGAGAAGACGGCAGTATTCAGAGGTCGTGGGCGTTAGTCAACCAACGCAGACCGCGTTTGGTTTACCAAGACCGGCACTCGGTCAGCGGTGGAATTGGTATTCCAGCGCCAGACCGATGAACACCGACATGCCGACATAGTTGTTATTCAGAAAGGCGCGGAAACAGCGGTCGCGGTCGCGCGCCCGAATGAGCCATAGCTGGTACAGGAAGAACACGGCGGCCGCGATCAGCCCGCTGTTGTACCAGCCATGGGCGCGAATGAGTTTTCCCACCAAGTACAGCGATACCAGCGTCATGGCCTGCAGCAGGGCGATGATGTGCCGATCCGAATCGCCGAACAGAATGGCCGTCGAGCGCACGCCGATTTTGACGTCGTCATTGCGATCGACCATGGCGTACATGGTGTCGTAGACCGTCACCCACAGCACATTGGCCAGCAGCAACAACCACGCCACTCGCGGCACCGATTCGATCTGTGCGGCGAAGGCCATGGGGATTCCCGCGCCGAAGGCCAACCCCAAGTACATCTGCGGAACCGACAGGAATCTCTTCACGAAGGGATAGGTCACGGCAATGAATCCGCCGGCTACGGCGTACAGCAAGGTCAGGCGATTGAGTTGCAGCGCCAGCATGAGCGCCGAGAGCGACAACAGGGCGAACAGCACCAGTGCTTCGACGGGCGACAGGCGCCCCGCAGCCAATGGCCGATCCTTGGTACGCGCCACGTGAGGATCGAAGCGCCGGTCGGCGTAATCGTTGACGGCGCAGCCGGCGGAACGCATGAGCACCGTGCCGGCGACGAAAATAATAAAAATGAGCGGTTTGGGCTGGCCGCGCCCGCTGATCCAAAGCGCCCACAGAGTCGGCCACAGCAGGAGCCATATGCCGATCGGCCGGTCCAAGCGCATCAGGCGAATATAGTCATGGAGCGTGCCTAAAATTTTCGGCAGCTCATCGGTCGTCCAGGGGTGGAAGCGAATGCGATAGGCGTACCAGCGCAAGCGCGCCATGATCATCTGCGCCAGCTCATCCCCATTCCGTGGCAGTGGCACGCGAGGAGCCGCCTACACGCGGCCCATGGCGGGCAGGAACAGTTCTTGGGTCAGCAGCGGTGCGGTGCGCAGTGCGATCCGTGCGCGGCGCGCCCAGAGCCCCGCAGGCCTGATCTCGGCGTCGCGAAGTGCTCGCGCGGTCACCGCTTCCTCGATCGGCAACCAGGCGTATTCGTAGGAGCCGCGCTCGACGCCGGACAACTCGCTCAAGGTTTCGCTCAGCGCCGCATCGCCGAGCTCGGCCAGCCAGGGATGCAGGATGAGCGTCGCGTCCGGGACGATGGTCTGGCCGAATACCCACACCGTCTCGCCGCAGCACATCTCGATATCGCGAAACAGTCCGGCGTTCTCTTCGGTGCGCAGCGCCGCCTTATGCGATGCGCTCAGCAGCCCGGCCCATTGATCCACCAGCCGCAAGGCGAAGCGCTCGCCGCACACCGAGCGCAGTCGCTGCGTCAGCAACTCGTTGCCGATGAGCCAGGGGCGCAACTGCGGGTCCATGGACAATTGCCCCAGCCGCTCGGCGGGCTGCCACTGAATGGATTCGATCGGACGTGCACTGCCTCGGGTCATTCGCGAGATTCTACCCCACGCGACCGTATTGCTCTGCATGCCCCACCCAGCGCCTGATGAGCGGCGTCACATGCGCGGGAAAATCGCGCAGCATCGACTCGGCCGCGATCTGCACACGCGGCAGCAAATCCGCATCGCGCGACAGGTCGGCCACGCGCATTTGCGCTAGGCCCGTCTGTCGCGTCCCCAACAGTTCCCCAGGGCCGCGTAATTCCAGATCGCGGCGTGCCACCTCGAAGCCGTCATTGGTACCGCGCATGACGGCAAGACGCAGGCGCGCCATCGAGGACAGCGGCGAGCGGTACAGCAACAGGCAGGAACTGGCATGTTGACCGCGACCGACGCGGCCGCGCAGCTGATGCAGCTGTGCGAGACCGAGCCGCTCCGCATTTTCGATCACCATGAGCGTGGCATTCGGTACATCCACACCGACTTCGATCACCGTGGTGGCCACCAACAGCTGGACGTGGCCTTCCTGAAACCGGCGCATCGTGCCTTCCTTCGCCTGGGGCGGCATGCGGCCATGAACCAGCCCCACCTTTAATTCCGGCAGGGCCGCCGCCAATGCAGCGGCGGTTTCTTCCGCGGCCTGATAGGGCATCTCTGCGGACTCGTCGATGAGCGGACAAACCCAGTAGGCCTGGCGCCCTTGCAGGACGGCCGTGCGGATCCGCATCACCACCTCGTCGCGGCGCGATTCGGTCAGCACGACGGTTTTCACTGGCGTGCGGCCCGGCGGCAGCTCGTCGATCACGGAGACGTCCAGATCGGCATATGCGGTCATCGCCAGGGTGCGGGGAATGGGCGTCGCCGTCATGATCAGCTGATGCGGCTGATGGCCGTCGACCACGCCTTTTTCGCGCAGGCTGAGGCGCTGATGGACGCCGAAGCGATGCTGCTCGTCGACCATGACCAGCGCCAGGGAGGAGTACTCCACGCCCGCCTGGAACAGCGCATGAGTGCCGATGACGATGGACGCATGACCTTGGCGGATGCCCTCGAGCACGGTGCTGCGCGCCTTGCCGGTTTGTCGCCCGCTGAGCAAGGCAACGGCCACTCCCAACGGCTCGAACCAACGCCGAAAATTCTGCGCGTGCTGATCGGCGAGCAGCTCGGTGGGCGCCATCAGCGCCACTTGGCGCCCCATTTGAATGGCGCCGGTGGCGGCCAGCGCGGCGACCAGCGTCTTTCCGCAGCCGACATCCCCTTGCACCAGGCGCAGCATGGGCTTAGGTTGCTGCAAGTCACCTTCGATCTCGCGAAGCACCCGCGTCTGTGCGGCCGTCAGAGAAAATGGCAGTGCGGCCAGGAAATCTGATTTGAGGCGCCCGTCCGAGGCCAGCGGCCAGCCCGGATCGCTCTGGATACGCTGCCGCAACAACTTGAGCGACAACTGATGCGCGAGCAATTCCTCGAACGCCAGGCGCCGCTGCGCCGGGTGCCGATAGCTCATCAGCAGATCAACCGGTGCGTCGACGGGCGGCCGATGCACGGCAAGCAAGGCTTCGCGCAAGTTAGGCAGGCGCGAATCGGCCAGCACTGCCGGAGGTACCCAGTCCTTGAGGTCTTCGGTGCCGCTCTGATCGAGCGCCTGCCTGACGAGCAGCCGCAGACGCGCCTGAGTCACCCCCTCGGTGGTCGGATAGATCGGCGTGAGATGCTCTTCCGCGGGCGGAGGCGCACGCGGATCGACGCGCCGATATTCCGGATGCACGAGTTCCAGCCCCTGCGGGCCGCGCCGGGTTTCGCCGAAGCAGCGAATGCGCGCGCCGCGCGCCAGGCCTTGCTGCTGCTGCGCCGTAAAATAAAAAAACCGCAGCGTCAGGAACCCGGAGCCGTCCGCGATCTTGCACAGCATCTGGCGCCGTCCGCGGAACACCACCTCCGTGAGCAGTACCTCACCTTCGATCGAGGCGCGCTGCCCTGGGCGAAGCTCGCCCAAGGGCACGACGCGCGTGCGATCCTCGTAGCGCAGGGGCAGTAGGAACAGCAGATCCTGAGTGGTCTCGACGCCCAGCGTGTGCAGGCGCGCAGCGAGCGCATCGCCCACGCCGCGCAGTACCGTGACCGGTTTCAGGTCGGTCACAGCGCGATGATGCACTCCGCCTCGACCTGCGCGCCGCGTGGCAGGGACGCCACACCGATGGCCGCTCGCGCCGGATACGGCTCGCGAAAATATTCCGCCATGACCTTGTTGACCAGCGCGAAGTGCGCCAGGTCGACCAGGAAAATCGACACCTTGACCACATCATCGAGACCGGCGCCGCTGGCCAGCACGATGGCTTTCAAGTTCTCGAACACGCGGCGCACCTGCGCCTCCATGTCGCCCTTGACCAGTTCCTTGGTCGCCGGGTCCAAGGGGATTTGCCCCGAGACCCAGATGGTATTGCCCACCCGCGTGGCCTGCGAGTAAGTGCCTATCGCCGCGGGTGCGTCGCTCGTCGAAATGATTTGTTTGCTCATGGCCTTGATGGATGGTTGGATTGAGAAGGATCGAGTTGCGCTGAGACTGAGTTACGTTTGGGATGGAGATGCGTTGAGTTGCGCTGAGATACCCTTCTCAAGCCAGGGTACGGGACACGCGCTGCACATCCGGCATACGCCGGACGGTTCTGATGACCCGCGCGAGATGCCGGCGATCGCGGACCTGAACTTGAAACTTCAGCGAGGAGCTGTTCACGTCGCGCTCTTCCAGGGACACATGATCGATGTTGGTCTCGGTTCCCGCGATGCTCGAGGCAACCGCGGCCAGCACTCCCACGCGATTGTTGATCTCCAAGTGGATTTCGGAGCTGAACAGCCGGCCGCTGGTCGCTTCCCAGGCCACAGACAGCCACTTGTCCGGCTGCTTGCGGTACTCGGCGAGATTACCGCAATTCTGCCGATGGATCATGACGCCGCGGCCGGCGCTCAAGTAGGCCATGATGGGATCGTTCGGGATCGGGAAGCAGCAGCGGGCGTAGGTCACCAGCAGCCCTTCGGTGCCGGCAATCATCAGGGGTCCGCCGTTGTTGCCGTTGCGCGGTTCGCCTTCGAGATGCGAGGGCTGCAAGCGTCGCGCCACCAGCGGTGCCAGGCGCTCGCCCAGGCCTATTTTCTCGAACAATTCATCGGCATCCCGAAGGTTGAGTTCCTTCACCACCGCAGCGATATCCGCGGCAGGGATCTTCTTCAAGTTGAGCGAAAATTCTTCGAGCGCCAATCCGAGCAAACGCCGCCCGAGTTCCAACGCATCGCCCTTCTTCAGGTTCTTCAAGTACTGCCGGATGGCGGCGCGGGCTTTGGCCGTCACCAGAAAGCTGGACCAGGAGGGATTCGGCTTGGCGCCCTTCGCCGTGATGATTTCCACGGTCTGCCCGTTGCGCAGCGGCGTGCGCAGCGGTACCAGTCGCCGATCGACCTTGGCCGCGACACAGCGGTTGCCGACGTCGGTATGGATGGCGTAGGCAAAGTCCACGGTGGTCGCGCCGGTCGGCAGGCGCAATATCTTGCCCTTGGGCGTGAACACGTAAACCTTATCGGGGAATAAATCGACCTTGACGCTCTCCAGAAACTCTTCCGAGCTGCCGCCCTCCTGGATTTGTACCAAGCTGGCGAGCCATTCGCGGGCGCGGTCATGCTCCACGCCGCCGAAGGTGTCGCCGCCGGATTTGTACTTCCAATGCGCGGCGATTCCCGATTCGGCTACGCGGTGCATGTGTTCGGAACGAATCTGTACCTCGATGGGCACGCCGTTGGGTCCGAACAGCGTGGTGTGCAGCGACTGATAGCCGTTGACGCGCGGAATGGCGATGTAATCCTTGAAGCGCCCGGGCATGGGCTTGTACACGCTGTGCACCAGCCCCAGCACGCGATAGCAGACGTCTGCGTTCTCCACGATGATGCGAAATCCGTACACATCCACCATCTCGTTGATGGAGATCCTCTTGTTCTGCATCTTTTTATAGATGCTGTACAAATGCTTCTCGCGCCCCTCGACGGCGCCGGCGATATCGGCCTTCTTCAGCGCGCCCTTGAAGGTCTCGGCGATCTTGGCGATGAATTCCTTCTGATTGCCGCGCGCCCGCTTCAGCTCACGTTCCAGAACTTTGTAGCGGTGCGGATAAAGTGCGCGAAACCCCAGATCCTCGAGCTCGAGCTTGACCGCATACAACCCTAAGCGTTCGGCGATGGGCGCGTAGATCTCGAGGGTCTCGCGCGCGGTGCGGCGCCGCTTCACCGGCGGCATCGCTCCCAAGGTGCGCATGTTGTGCATGCGGTCGGCGAGCTTGACCATGATGACGCGGATGTCGCGCACCATGGCCAGCAGCATCTTGCGAAAGCTTTCGGCCTGCGCCTCCTGGCGATTCTTGAACTGGATCTGATCCAGCTTGCTGACGCCGTCGACCAATTCGGCGACCACCTGTCCGAAGATCGAGGCGATTTCAGCCTTGGCGGTCGGCGTATCCTCGATGACATCGTGCAGGATCGCCGCCACCAAGGTGTCGGCGTCCAGGCGCAGGTCGGCGAGGATGTCGGCGACGGCGACCGGATGCGTGATGTAAGGCTCACCCGAGACGCGCTTCTGCCCCTGGTGTTTTTCCGCGCCGAAGTCGTAGGCTTCGCGCACCCGCTCGACTTGAGCGGGAGAAAGATAGGCTTCGAGTTTGTCTAGGAGCTGGCTGATCCCCGTGGACCGTCTTCCACCGGGCAAGAAACCGAGTATGGAAGACGCGTAGTCCATCGCCCCGCTCTAGATGTAAGCCGGCGGTAGGTTAGTCCCCAAGCCCGAGTTGCGGAGCACGGAAATCCGCCGGGATGTCGATCTCGCTCGCCGGCGGCTGCGCCGGTTCTTCGGGCTCTTCCAACATCTCGATGGTGATATTTCCTGCAGCGATCTCGCGAAGCGCTACCACGGTCGGCTTGTCGTTTTCCCATTCCACGGTCGCTTCCGCGCCGTTGGCCAGGCGCCGGGCGCGTTTCGCCGCCAGTAGCACCAGGTTGAAGAGATTGGGTTCGTTCTGAAGGCAGTCTTCGACTGTGATACGCGCCATGCTTAAGGTTCCGTTGGAGGGATTGAAAGCATAGCAGGAACAGTGCCTTCCTCGCCAGCCGGCGCGCCGGCCGGAGTGCCTGCGAAGACACCGGAGCACTGTAAAATGCGGCGATTTCAGCCGCCATTCGTGCTGATTTCGCCCGCTGCGCGCCCGGACGCAACGCCGGAGTGCCATGAAATACGGCCCATTCCGGCCGCTATTTGCGCGGATATCGCCCGTTATTCGCGCTGAATTCGACCGCCACTGCTTGGAGCCCTAAGGACTTACCATCCCTAAGCACTGACCAGCCGCGTTGCCAACTGCACTACTTCCGGGCGCCGCGCCACTAAGTGACTGCCGCGGTTTTCCACGATGGCCTGCAAATCCTCGAGCGCCTGTTCGAAGCGGTCGTTGACGACGACGTAGTCGAATTCGCTCCAATGAGAGAGGTCCTGGGCGGCGTCCCGCAAGCGGCGCTGAATGACTTCATCGGAGTCCGTGCTGCGCCCTTTGAGCCTAAGTTCCAGAGCTGCGCGCGAAGGGGGCAGGACGAAAATGCTGCAGGCTTCGGGGAGCCGGGCGCGCACCTGTCGGGCGCCCTGCCAGTCTATCTCCAGCAACAACTGCTCACCATTCGCCAAGGCCTCCTCGACGGTGTGCGCCCCGGTACCGTAGGAATTGTCGAAAACTCGCGCATGTTCGAGAAATTCATTGTGGCCGACCATCTCCGCAAAGCGCTCCGCGCTGACGAAGTGGTAGTCGCGGCCCGGGATCTCGTTGGGCCGAGGCTTGCGCGTGGTGTAGGACACCGAAAAGCGGATGCGCGGCTCGCGCGCCATCAAGGCTTTTACCAAACTGGTCTTGCCGGCGCCCGAAGGCGCAGCGACCACGTAAAGGCGACCGCGCTCGCTCGAGGGCTGCGTCAAAATGTACTCTCTCCAACCGGTGCGTGCACGGGCAGACTTTGGGTGATTCGGACGGGATCAAAACCGGATGGAAATTTAGCACATGCAGCGCTTTTTGCCCGGAGCTGGCAGTATTTCAAAGTACAGTAGGCGTTCCAGGTTGGGACGCTTCACCGATTGTGGGATCTTTTTGAAGCGATAACTGTTGGAGAAGTCATGATTCGAGATGCACTGAGCTTGGTTGCGGCGGCGACTGCCATAATGATGACCGGCTGCGTAACAGTCACATCCTCGCTTGCCCCGGGCGCTGCCGCTGTGCGGATCGTTCGAAATGAAGCTGATGTCACCTCTTGTACTGCCGTCGGAAACGTCAGGCAGCCTCCCGATCAGAATGTTGATATGCGCAACTTGACCGTAGGCGTTGGTGGCGACACGCTATTTGTCACAGAGGGCCTGTCCAATAATTACATCTTGGCCGGTGTTGCGTATCGCTGTTCTAAGTAATCAATCGCCGGTACACCGCAGGCGATTTCGTAACTCGACGGCGCCGTCAATTTCGCCGTACAGTGCCTTTGCAAGCCCGGAGCGGAGAGAATGATGCAGCGATCGATGAGACTGATGGGTGTTGTGTTCTGCCTTTTCGCCGGGTGTGTCCGGGCGGCGGACAAACCGGCGATGGAACTGTGGCGGCTCGACTGCGGCAAGTTCCAGATCAACAACGTCAATCTGTTTTCCGATGTCGATGCCTACGGTCCTGGCCCGAAGCAGCTCATCGGCAGCTGCTATCTGATTCGGCACGGTGACACCTACATGTTGTGGGACACCGGCCTGCCGGTCGATGTCTTGAACAAGCCCTTCACCGGCAAGGATGACATCGAGAGCTCGCTGAACATCACCCTGGTCGATCAGTTGAAGCAGCTCGGTTTGAAGCCCGAACAGATCGGCATCGTCGGTCTCAGCCACTATCACTTTGACCACACCGGGCAGGCCGCCGCCTTCCCCCAGGCGAAGCTGATGATCGGACGCGGGGATGCAGAACAGCTGCGTGCCAATCCGGAGGGGCGCGGCAAAGCTGTGACCCATTGGCTCAAGGGCGATGGCAACTTGGACGCGGTCGACGGCGATCGTGATGTCTTCGGCGACCGCTCCGTCGTCATGATCAACCTACCGGGCCATACGCCGGGGCATCACGGTTTGCTGATCAAGCTTCCGGTGACCGGTTATGTGCTGTTGTCGGGCGATGCAGTGCATTTCGCCGAAAACCTGGCGACGGACGGCGTTCCCAGCTTCAACGATGATCGCGCCCAATCCCTGGCATCGATGGCACGCTTCAAGGCGCTAGCGGCCAATCACAAGGCCATCGCCATCATCCAGCACGAACCGAACGACGTTAAAAAGCTGCCGACATTCCCTCTGTCGGCGAAATGAGGAATTCCAGCAGCTGAACCGACGGTAGGGCCACAGCTGGACGAAGGCGCTAGCTACACGTCTATCTACAGGCTGCTGACGCTGAAATTAGGAATTTCGCAGACCAATGCCTGCGAAGATCGTCTCTGGGCTCGGGTCATGTGGCATATCATTGACATATATTAATATGTGTGTATGATTTACCACGTGCCTCGGACTTATCGACAACGCATAGAGTTCCTCCTGAAAACCAACGGATTCCTGGACCGGCGCTCCGTTGCCGATGCGGGAATTCATACGCAATACCTCACGCGGCTGGTGGCTGAAGGCGCCCTCGAGCGCGTTGCGCCAGGTCGATATCGCTACCCGAATGCTGAGGTCACTGAGCACCACGGTCTCGTGCTGGCGTCAGTGGCCGCGCCGCACGGCGTCGTATGTCTTCTTTCCGCGTTGAGCTATCACGGTATCGGCACGCAGGTGCCCGCCGAGGTCTGGGTCGCGATTGAGCGCGGCAGCACCGCTCCTAAGCTACTCAGTCCGTCCCTTCGAGTCGTGCGCTATTCAGGAGTGGCGTTTTCCGAGGGGATTGAGGTCCACCGGATCGAACGCCAGCTCGTGCGTGTCTACAGCGTGGCGAAGACCCTGGCCGATCTTTTCAAAGCGCGAAACCGAATTGGAGTTGAAGTCGCTGTCGAGGCGCTGCGGGAAGCGTGGCGTGATCGTCGCTTCAAGATGGCTGAACTCGACCGGGCAGCCAAGGCCTGTCGCGTGGAGCACGTCATGCGGCCATACGTCGAGGGCGTGGTGGCATGAAAACGGGACTTGCGGTCTCCGTACAGGTGCGGCTCGTGCGCCACGCACACGGTTTGACGATCGATCCGAACATGGTGCTTGCACGCTACGCGGTCGAGCGATTGCTCTACCGGCTGTCGCGTTCGCCTTACGCGGATCGATTCGTGCTCAAGGGCGCTTTGATGTTGCTCGTCTGGCTCGGCGAGGCGATACGCCCGACCCGCGACGCAGACCTCCTGGGCTTCGGCGACATCAGCGTGGAAACGCTGCGCGAGATCTTCACCGAACTCTGCGCTATGGAAGTCGAACCCGATGGTCTGGAATTCGACGTGTCCTCGCTTCGGATAGCTCCCATTCGAGTCGAGGACGCCTACGGCGGCCAGCGCGCCACCCTGGTCGCGCGTCTCGGTGCCGCGCGGCTCAAGATACAGGTGGACGTTGGAATCGGTGACGCCGTCTTTCCTGATCCGACATGGATCGAATACCCAAGTCTCCTGGATATGCCAAAGCCCAGGCTGCGGGCCTACCGACCCGAAACCGCCATCGCCGAAAAACTGCACGCGATGGTAGAGCTGGGTTCCAAGAACAGCCGCATGCGTGACTTCTTTGACATCCAGGCTCTTGCTGCAGCGGAATCATTCGAAGGGGCTGTACTCAGTCGCGCAATCGCGGAAACTTTCGCACGGCGCAGAACCACCGTTCCCAGCGATACGCCCCTGGCCCTGACGCGCGAGTTTGCGGATACGGAAGGCAAAGCCGCGCAATGGGCCGGATTCGTTCGGCGTGTGCCAGGCACAACCGCTTCGACTGACTTTGCTGCGGTGATAGCGACCGCCGTTGCCTTCGCCGGCCCTGTTCTTACTGCGACGGGCAGACAGGAGCCATTTGATAAGGCCTGGAAGCCCGGTGGTCCGTGGCGCTGAAGTCGTAATTTTAGGTTGAGCTCCGAACCTATACTAGCGCCGGCCCTTGTTTTCGGTTCCTTGCTCGCTGTTATTCAAGATTGTGTGCCAATGCCAATGTCCGCCAGCGCAATTGAGAGATTCGCATAGCCTATGCCCCCAAAGCCTCAACCTGTCGCCCTGCGTATCGAGCTGCTGGACGTTGTGCCCCTGATCTGGCGCCGAGTGCAGGTGTCCAATCAATGGACGCTCGCCAGCCTGCATCATTACCTGCAGTGGATCATGGGCTGGATGGACACGCATGCGCATGAATTTCACGTTGGCGCCGGCGTAGTGGCTCCTGACTGGTGGATTCGCGAAGTCGGCCTGGACTCGGACACCTTCAATTACCGCGATGAGCGCCGAGTTTCAGTGGCAGCCGTCGCCGCCGAGCTGGGCATCGGCGGAGAAGCTGAATATCGCTACGATATGGGCGATGGCTGGCGCCACCGAATGGTCATTGAATCCCCGTCGAGCTCATGGGTAGGTGGCGATTTGCCGCTACCGGTCTGTGTGGCGGGTGAGAACGCTTGTCCCCCCGATGATGTGGGTGGGCCGCACGGCTATGCACTGTTCCTGGAGATAATTGCCGACCGCAAGCACGAACAACATGAAGACATGGCCCGCTGGATCGGCGGTGTCTTCGACCCGAAGGGGTTCGATCTGAACAGAATCAATCGCGACTGGAAAGGTGCGAAAGCGCGCCGCCGTTGAACGGAACTCATTCGATGCCGCAATCGCGTACTGGCCGCTCGATCTAGTTTGCCTTCCTCACAAATTTTTCGCAGGTCGCCGGAAAAACTCCCGAGGCGAGACAACGAGCCGCCGACTGGTTACAAGGGCGGACCCCCAAGCTCCTTGAATTCAGGTGACGCGGCTGCGTTAATGGCATTCCAGAATAGTAATGATGATATTGCTCTGATCGAGTTGGCTCAGTCGGTGAAGGACATCGCTGCAGCTCCCTTGTATCGATACAGCGATGAGCAGAGCAAAGTGGTTGAGTTGTTGGGTCGCGGTGCGACTGGAAACGGGTTGATCGGGCAACAGCCCGGTAGCCATCGCGGATTTCTGCGTCGTGCCTACAGCCGCATCGTAGCAGCCGATGGCAAGTGGCTGCTCTATCGATTCAACAGCGGGTCCGAGGCACAGCCCCTGGAAGGGATGATGGGCGATGGCGACAGCGGCGGCCCTGTTCTGATAAATGTGGCCGGCACTTGGCATCTCGCCGGACTGGCGTCACACAAATTCTGGAGCGGCGATCTCTCTGGTTTTCATTGGGCGTTTTATGGACAGACCGCCTATCAGGTTCGCATTTCCTACTACATATCTTGGATCGACAGTGTAGTTACTCCAAGAACCACTATGCGGGGCTTTCCTCAGAAGCCGAATGTCGAAGCGGTCACCAAATCTTAGTATGAGTGGCCTGAAGGCGGTGGCTGGAGGCCCATTCGAGGTTCCCAACGCCGTCACTCGATGTTCTGCACCTGCTCCCTCATCTGCTCGATGAGCACTTTCATGTCGACGGCCGCGCGGGTGGTCTCGATGTCCTGCGACTTCGATGACAGGGTGTTGGCTTCGCGGTTGAGTTCCTGCATGAGAAAGTCCAGCCGTCGGCCGGCGGGCTCTGAACCGGCGAAGGTCTTGCGCACCTCGGTGACATGTCCGCGCAGCCGGTCGATTTCTTCGTCCACATCCAGCCGCTGGGCCAAAATCGCGAGTTCCTGCTCGAGGCGATCTTGATCGACGTCGGCGACCAGCTGAGCGATGCGGTCGAGCAGCTTGGTGCGCATGCGCGTGCGAATCTCGGGCAGTCGCTCGCTGACGCGCGCGGAGAACTCGATCAATCCGGCGCAGCGTTGCTCCAAGGCCTCACGCAACCTGCCGCCCTCGCTGTCGCGGGAGCGGGTGAGCTCCGCCAACGCCTCGGTGAGCAACGTTTGTGCGGCGGCGATCATGGGTCCCGCATCGCGGGTGCCGTCGCGGATCACGCCGGGCCAGCGCAGCAGATCCAGTACCTGGATGCGCGCGGCAGCCCCGGCCTGGGCCGCGATCTGCTGCGCCCTCGATGTGAGGCTGGCAAGCAGATCGGTGTCGACCTCGAGTGCCGTGGGCGCTACCGTGGGCCTGAAATGCAGGGAACACTCGACTTTCCCCCGGCGCACGCCGGCGGCGACCGCAGCGCGAAAATCCGACTCGGCGGCGCGAAATTCCTCAGGCAGGCGGCAACTCAGCTCGAGAAATCGATGATTGACGGTCTTCAATTCCCAGGCGAGCAGCCCCCAGGGGAACTGTCGCTCGCGTCGGGCAAAGCCGGTCATGCTACGAATCATAGGGGTCGTCGCCAAAATCGGCCATAATCGTGGGTACGTGCAAGCTTAGCATCGAGGAGCAGTCATTGCAGATCGAAACCGCGGACGTGAGCCTCATCGGGCACCGCGACGAAAATCAGGACCGGGTGGCCGTCGCAGCCGCAGACCAGGCTGTGCTACTGGTGGTGATCGACGGCATGGGTGGTCATGCGGACGGCGCGCGCGCCGCGGAAACGGCCCTGTCCACGATGCTCGAGGCGTTTTGGCAGACGCCCCATCCGATTTTCGACCCGCTGGGCTTTTTGCATCTGGCCTTGGGCAGGGCGCATGAAGAGGTCGTGAAGCTGGGCGCAACCTTGAACGCCGAGGCGCGTCCCCGCGCCACCTGCGCGGTATGCCTGGTGCAGGATTCGGCGGCGTATTGGGCGCACGTGGGCGACAGCCGCATCTATCAACTGCGCCAGGCGCAGGTGCTGGAACGCACGCGCGATCACAGTCATGTCGAGGTATTGCTGCGCGAGGGGCTGATCACCGAAGCCGAAGTACATGGCCACCCCATGCGCAACTACGTCGAATGCTGTCTCGGCGGGGATGCGGCGCTGCCTGAAATGACCATATCGCCGCGGCGCAAACTCAAGGCGGGCGATGTGCTGCTGTTGTGCACGGATGGATTGTGGGCGAATTTGAAGGATCAGGATTTCGTGCGCTTTGCGCAGAGCCAGACCAAGCCCCTGCGCGATACCTTGAACGACCTAGGCGAGCAGGCGGTGGAAGCATCCGCGCCCTACAGCGACAATACCAGTGCCGCCGCGCTGCGTTGGAAGGCGGCATGAGCATCCGCCCGAGCGGCCGCGCCGCCGATGAATTGCGCGCATTGAAATTCGAACGCGGCTTTACCAAGCACGCCGAAGGCTCGGTGCTCGTGAGTTTCGGCGCCACCCGGGTGCTGTGCACGGCCAGCATCGAAGACAGCGTGCCCGGATTCCTGCGCGGCGCGAGCCAAGGCTGGGTGACCGCGGAATACGGCATGCTGCCGCGCGCAACCCATACCCGTTCGGCGCGCGAGGCGGCGCGCGGCAAGCAGACCGGCCGCACCCAAGAGATTCAGCGTCTGATCGGCCGAGCCCTGCGCGCGGTGGTTGATTTGAAGGGGTTGGGGGAGCGCACGGTCACCATCGATTGCGATGTACTGCAGGCCGACGGCGGCACGCGCACCGCCGCGATCACCGGCGGCTTCGTGGCTTTGGCCGATGCCATCGACACCTTGCTCCAACGACGCGCCATCACCGCCAACCCGCTGCACGGGCAAGTGGCTGCCGTGTCCGTGGGCATCTACCGCGGAGCGCCGATTCTGGACCTGGACTATGCGGAAGATTCGAACGCCGAAACCGACATGAATGTCGTCATGAACAGTGGCGGTGCATTTGTCGAAGTCCAGGGTACCGCAGAGGGCCACGCGTTTCGTCGCCACGAACTTGACCAAATGCTGGACCTGGCGACGCGAGGCATTGCGCAACTGCATGCCGCACAGCTCACTGCCCGCGCCTAGGAAGCTGGTCGTTGCCACCGCGAACCCCGGTAAGCTGCGAGAGTTCCGCTCGCTACTGGCCGGATTGCCGTTCGAACCGACCAGTCTGGCTGAACTCAAACTGCCCTCACCGGCGGAAACCGGCACGAGCTTCCTGGCCAACGCCCTGCTCAAGGCGCAACACGCTGCTACCTTGAGCGGTTGCGCGGCGGTTGCCGACGATTCCGGGATCGAAGTCGACTGCCTCGGCGGAGCGCCCGGCATTTATTCGGCGCGTTACGCTGGGCCGCACGCCGACGATGGCGCCAACAATGCCAAGCTCCTGCGTGAGCTGGCGGGCGTGCCGCACGAGCGGCGCACAGCTCGCTACCGCTGCGCGCTGGTATTTCTCGAGGCCGCAGACGCCGCGCCGCTTGAAGCCGAGGCCGAATGGCAGGGAATCATTCTCGCCGCACCGCGCGGCAACGGCTGCTTCGGCTACGACCCCTATTTCTGGCTGCCGGAACTGAACAAAACGGCGGCCGAACTCGAACCCGAGGAGAAGAACCGTTTGAGCCACCGCGGCAAGGCGCTGCAGGAGCTGCGAAAGCTGCTGCTGCAGCGGCTCGAAGCGCGGCACCCTTAAGGTGTGGACGTGATGGATGCCTCGCTGGCCCTGTACGTACACATGCCGTGGTGCGTGCGCAAATGCCCGTACTGCGATTTCAATTCGCATCAGCTGAAATCGGCGCAGCCTGATGCCTCGTATATCGATGCTTTGCTCCGCGATTTCGACAGCGAGTCGCCCAGGTTGGCCGGCCGCAGGATCGATACGGTGTTTTTCGGCGGCGGCACTCCCAGCCTTTTCAGCCCCGAGGAATTTGCGCGCCTGTTGGGCGCGCTCAAGGAGAGGATTGCCTTTGCGGACGATGTGGAGATTACGCTGGAGGCCAATCCGGGCACCATCGAGCGGGGCCAATTCGCCGGCTACGCGCAGGCAGGCATCAATCGCGTCTCCCTGGGTGCGCAGAGCTTCGATGCGCGCGCGCTGAAGCTGCTCGGACGCATTCATACGGCCGACGATACGCATCGAGCCGTAGAGGAGTTGCGCGCGGCGAAACTCGACAACTTCAATCTGGATTTGATGTACGCGCTGCCGCAGCAAAGCACCGAAGAGGCGCTCGAGGACGTACGCATCGCCTGCTCGCTGGATCCTGCGCACATCTCCTACTACCAGCTGACGCTGGAGCCTGGCACCGTATTCCATGCCCGCCCCCCGAGCCTGCCCGATGAGGACGCGGCCTGGGACATGCAGGGAGCGGGCCAGAAGCTGCTGGCCGAGGCCGGCTATGCGCAGTACGAGGTGTCGGCTTACGCGAAACAGGGCAGGCGCTGCCGGCACAACCTCAATTACTGGTTGTTCGGCGACTATGTCGGGCTGGGCGCGGGCGCACACGGCAAGCTGAGCTTGGGTGATCCGATGCAGATTCTGCGGACAATAAAACCGAAGCAGCCGCGCGACTATCAGGATCAGATCCGCCGCCTAAGTGTTGCAGGCGAGGTAGGCAAGGTAGGCGTGGGCAAGGTAGGCGTAGGCGAGGTGGGTGAATCCGATTACGTGGCTCCCAAGGATCTGCCGTTCGAATTCATGCTGAATGCGCTGCGTCTGAACGAGGGCTTCAGCCGCTTAATATACGAGGAACGTACCGGACTGCCGCTGCAAATGCTCGATGAGCCGCTGGCGCGCGCCCGCCTCCGCGGCCTGCTCGAGGAATGCCCCGGCGGGTGGCGGCCGACCGAGCTGGGTCGGCGCTTCCTCAACGATCTGCAGGCCAGTTTCCTGGCCTAAGGCCTCAAGAGGCTTATACACACGAAGGGGATTCGTCTCGAAAATTGAGACCTACAGCACATTGCATCTGCAGTAGGTCAGATGACTCTTGTAACTTATTGAAATAACAAATAAAAATACTATGTCTATTTTTTGACCAAGTTAACAATTATGTGAATTTCCGCCGTGTGAGTCCCCTCCACAGGCCACCGTCCACAGACTTATCCACAGTTATTGTGGACAATAGAGAACAGGCTCGCGCCCCTTGTCGACGGTCTTCAAGGCGCTTATGATGCGCGGCCCTGTTTTTGGCGTTGAATTCCAAAGGATCCGCCAGCACATCAGGGGTCCTAGGGCGTGGCGATGCTTCAAAAGCGCATCGATTCTGCCGTTACTGTTACACGAGGTTCCTATGAAAGCCGGCATCCACCCTGAATACAAACAAATCGTGGTCACTTGTACCTGCGGAAACCAGTTCGAGACCCGTTCGACCATCGGTCATGATTTGCAGGTCGAAGTGTGTTCCAGCTGCCATCCCTTCTACACCGGCAAGCAGAAGATCGTGGATACCGGCGGCCGCGTCGACAAGTTCCGCAAGAAGTACGCAGCTCCCGTGAAACCCGCGGCAGCGGCGCCAGTCGCCGCGCCGAAGGCCGTCACGGCGGCGAAATCGTCGTCAAAAGCAACACCCGCGGCAAAATCGGCAGCGGCAAAAGCCTGACGACGGGTCGAATAGGCGCGCGGCGATCGCCGCGCGCTTACCTTACGCGCAAGCTCATACCTTAAACTCGTGCGCCTACCTTAGGCCCACGCGTATACCTTCGCTACCCTGCACGCTCGAACTCCACGAGTTGCTCGCTCTACGATCCACGCGCTTGATTCCATTGTGCCGCCGTGCAAGGCTGCGGGGCCGAAACATACGAACCAGACCCGTCGGATACAGCGCATGAGCACGAAATACGAACTCAAGAATCTCACCAGTGGGAAAACCAGCCAGTTAAATGCCATCTCCGGGACGATCGGGCCGGATGTGCTCAACATTTCGAATCTGACCAAGGACCAGGGCGTCTTCACCTTCGATCCTGGATTCATGGCGACGGCCAGTACCGAGAGCAAAATCACCTATATCGACGGCGATGCCGGGGTGTTGCTGTATCGCGGATATCCCGTCGAACAGCTGGCGGAGAAGTCGAGTTTTCTGGAAGTGGCCACGCTGCTCATCAACGGCGCTCTGCCGAACCAGCAGGAACTGGACGCATTCCACAATTCGATCATGCGCCACACCATGGTCAACGAGCAATTGCTGCGCTTTTTCCAGGGTTTCCACCACGATGCGCATCCGATGGCGATGGTGTCGGCGGTGGTGGCCTCGATGGCCGCCTTCTATCACGACACCACGCACATCGGTGATCCGCGGCATCGGGAAATCTTCGCGCATCGGATCATTGCGAAGCTGCCCACCATCGCGGCCGCGGCTTACAAGCACACGCTGGGCCAGCCGTTCATCTATCCGCGTAACGACCTGCGCTACTGCGCGAACATGCTCAACATGTTTTTCGCGGTCCCCTGCGAGCCGTATGCCATCGATCCGGTGGCCGCCGAGGCCTTGGACCTGCTGTTCATCCTGCACGCCGACCATGAGCAAAACGCCAGCACTTCGACCGTGCGTTTGGCCGGCAGCACCGGCGCAAATCCCTACGCCGCCATTTCGGCGGGCGTCTCCGCGCTGTGGGGGCCGGCGCACGGCGGAGCGAACGAGGCGGTGCTCGACATGCTCGACGGCATCGGCTCGGTCGCCAACATCGACAAGTTCCTGGCGCGGGTCAAGGACAAGCAGGACAGCGTGCGGCTGATGGGATTCGGCCACCGCGTCTACAAGAACTTCGATCCGCGCGCCAAGATCATTCGCGGCATGTGCTATCGAGTCTTGGAGAAAATGGGCAAGGGCAACAACCCGCTGTTCGAGCTGTCGCTCAGATTGGAGGAGATAGCCCTCAAGGACGATTACTTTGTTTCCCGCAAGCTGTACCCGAACGTGGATTTTTATTCGGGCATCATCTACAGCGCTTTGGGTATACCGCGGTCCATGTTTACCGTCATGTTCGCCATTGCGCGTACCGCTGGCTGGGTGGCGCATTGGCAGGAAATGGTGTCGGATCCGAACATGAAAATCGGCCGGCCCCGCCAGCTCTACACCGGCCCCACCCAGCGAGATTATCAGCCGATCGAAAAGCGCTGATCGATGGCGGTACCGGCCCAGGTGTTGAAGTGCGCACCGCTCCTGCTCCTGGCCGGCAGCCTTCACGCCGCCGCCGTGTCTGCCGCTCGCGCCGACGATCCCGCGACGGCGCTTTCAAATCCGCCTCCCGAGAAAAACCTCTGCGCGCTGCGAGCCGAGCCGGTCGCGATCGGCAGCGTGCAATGGAATGGATGGGGCCGTGATCCGGACAATACGCGCTACCAACCGGAGCCGGCGATTCGCGCCACGGACGTGCCGCGACTGGCCTTGAAATGGGCCTATGGATATCGAGGCGGCAGGGAATCCGGCCAGCCCACGATGGTCGACGGCAGATTGTTCGCGACCAGTTCCACGGGCCGGATCTATGCGCTCGATGCCAAGACAGGCTGTACGTATTGGACCTATGACGCTCCCGCCGGCAGCCGCACGGCCGTCACTATCGGGGAACTCGGCCAGTCCAAGCGCGCGCCCATCCCGAAGAAGCTGAAGCGAACGCTCGCGCATCTCGATGTCATCAAGGCGCCGAGCGCCGCCTTTTTCGGCGACGACACGGGCGCCGTGTACGCCTTGGACGCTCAAAAGGGCACGCTCATCTGGAAGACCCAGGCCGACACCCATCCTTCCGCGCGCATCGTGGGGGCACCGACGCTGTACAACGACCGGTTGTACGTCGCGGTGGGATCCGACGAAGAAAAAAATGCGGCGAATCCCAACTATGGTTGCTGCACGTTTCGCGGCAGCATCGTCGCCATCGACATGGCCGGCGGTCGGGTGCTGTGGAAGAGCTACACCGTACTCGAAACACCGCAACCCACGCACAAGAACGGCGCGGGGGTTCAGGAATTCGGGCCCGCCGGAGCCGCCATCGTTTCCTCTCCCACCATCGATGCCAAGCGCGGCGTGCTCTACGTGGGCACCGGCGGCTCGGCGACGGGGATCGAGCAATCACTCACCAATGCCGTTGCCGCATTCGATTTGCGCGACGGCAAGCTGCGTTGGGTCAAGCAGCTGACGGCTCCCGGCCGCATGGCATCCAGCGGGTTCTCAAGCGCACCCATCTTAAGGACGCTTTCCAGCGGCAATGAAATTTTGTTGGCGGGACAGAACTCGGGCGTGGTGTACGGACTCGATCCTGACCATGGGGGCGACATCCTGTGGGAAGCCCGTCTCGGAGCTCCTGCCCTGGGTGGCGAAGGGGCGACGGTGGGTCCTGCGCCCGCTCAAGGCGCCGAACGCGGCGGTGTCGCCTGGGGCAGCGCCGCCGATCATCGCAGTTTATTTGTCGCTCTCTCGGGGCAGCTTGCCCAGCCCGGCAATACCTTGGGAAGTTTGTGGGCGCTCGACCCCAAGACCGGCATCGCGCGCTGGCATACGCCGGCGCCGACACCGGCCTGCTCTTGGAGCGAGGGGCCTTGCTCCCATGCTCAGTCGCAGGCAGTCACGGTGATGCCAGGCGGCGTATTCTCAGGATCGCTGGATGGGCACCTGCGTGCCTATTCCACCATCGACGGCAAGATTCTTTGGGACTTCGACACGGCAAAATCGTTTCAAACACAAAACGGCGTTCAAGCCAGCGGCGGCCCCTTGGACTTCGGGGGGGCGAGCATCGTGAACGGCATCGTTTACATCAACTCCGGCAATGCGTTGCTGGCCTTTTCAGTCGACGGAAAATAGGACGCGAAGGATACATGACACGTTTCAAGGGATTTGCTGTCTCGGTGATGGGTGTGTGGTTGAGCGCCTCGGTGCTTGCCGGTGCCGCCATGGCCGCGGCGCGCACGGCGGAAGCGACTCAACCGCCGGCGCTGGAGAATTCGGTGGTGAAAATATTCTCCACCATGCGCCATCCGGACCCCTTCAAGCCCTGGACCAAGCAGGCACCCAGCGAGGTGACCGGCTCCGGTGTCGTGATCGAAGGCAGACGCATCCTGACCAACGCGCATGTCGTTCTCTATGCCAGCCAGGTGCAGGTGCAAGCCAACGCGGCGGGCGACAAGGTATCCGCAACGGTACTCGCCGTTGCACCCGGGATCGACCTGGCGCTGTTGCAGCTGGATGACCCAAGTTTCTTCGACACCCATCCGCCGGTGGCGCGCGCCAGCAAGCTGCCGCAGATCAAAGATGCGGTGCTGGCCTATGGATTTCCGACCGGCGGCTCGTCGCTGTCGATCACCAAGGGCATCGTGTCGCGCATCGAATTCGTCGCGTACAACTATCCGGTATCGGGCTTACGCATCCAGATCGATGCGGCCATCAATCCCGGCAACAGCGGCGGACCGGCCTTCGCCGGCGACAAGATGATCGGCCTGGCCTTCAGCCGTCTGGGCGGCGACACTCAGAACATCGGCTACATCATTCCGAACGAGGAAGTGGATCTGTTCCTGAAGGATATCGCCGGCGGCCACTACGTGGGCAAGGCGAGCATGTACGACGATCTGCAGACGCTCGAGAATCCGGCACTGCGCGACTTCCTGAAGCTCGACAAGAGCGTCGAGGGTATGGTGGTGCATCGGCCCGATAAGACCGATGCGTCCTATCCGTTGAAGGAATGGGACGTGATTACCCGGATCGGGGATACGCCCATCGACAATCAAGGCATGGTCAAAATCGACAAGGACTTACGGCTGCACTTCAGCTATATGATTCAGCGCCTGGTCAAGGACGACAAATTGCCGCTGACGGTGGTGCGCGGCGGCAAGACGCTGAAGATAGAACTGCCCGTATCGGCAGAGCGGCCGACGCTGGCGGCGGACCTGCACGGCGAATATCCCTCGTACTTCGTCTACGGCCCCATTGTGTTCTCGCGCGCCACGCGCCAGTTCTTGTCCGTGTTCGAGAACAACGCCAATTTGCTGCGGGTGCTGGGTTTTGTGAAAAGCCCGCTCGTCACCCGGGTGTTCGATACGCCGACTCCCGACCTCGAGGAATTGGTGATCATCTCGTCGCCGTTCTTTCCGCACAAACTCGCGAACGGCTATTCCAACCCCACCGGTTCGGTGGTGTCCTCCGTCAACGGCACTCCCATCAAGAGCCTCGCGCACTTGGTCGCGGTGCTGCGCGATTTGAAGGACCCGTTCGTCACCATCGAATTCGGCAGCCGGGGTGGCGAAGCCCTGGTGTTCTCGCGCACGGCCATCATGGCCGCCACCGATGACATCTTGACCGACAACGGCGTGCGCGCTCAGGGCTCGCCGGACATGATGGCGGTGTGGCAGCCGAAGCAGGGGAATTGACGCGAGGGATGAGGCGGGGAACTGAAGTCCACGGCTACGGACCGACGCTCGAGCCGGGCCCCCGCTCAGGCCAACGGCCCAGCACGCCCAACGGTCAGTTGGCGTCGATCAGTAGCGCGACTTCGCGCGCATCGGCGCGCTTCATCGGCCGCCCGTCCACGGGCGAATATGGCGATTGCCTGATGCCATCGATCGGAAACACGGTGGCATCGACGCTGCGCCCATTGGCCTCGAATCGCAATGCGGGGTAGTTCACGCTGCGCTCGGCATCCATCTTCACGCGCCGCTCATAGAATTCATGGGGCACGCCCAAGTCCAACAGATGTAGCGCCACGGTTTCGGAAGCATCGGCGAACAAATGCAAATTAATGTCGCTGTAGTTGGTGGCCGTCCCGGTGAGCACGGATCCCACGAGGCGCGGCTGGAACTGCGCCAAAAGCCGCATGGTGTCGAGTGCGATGCGGCGCTGTTCTCTCAAGGTATGGTCGTGGGTCTCACGTCCGAACAACCGTTGATGGGCGCGCAGTGCATCGACGATCTCAATGTTCTTCGGCAGCACCGCGACGTCGTTGACCCCTAGGCGATCCGCCGCCTTGCGCTTGGCTTGGAGGAAATCCTCAATGCCATGCTCGGCCATGATCCTCGCGGCCTCTTGAGCGAGAGCGCGGCGCAGATCCTCAGCACGCTGCGAAAATTTCTTGGTCATCGGCACCTCGCAGCCTGTGGGCCAGTCTGAATTCGTGAGCACCGGGAAAGCTCATACATGAATATACAGATCGTTCATGAATAGTTTAGGTTAGAACTGCGCCTTATGGTTCAGGTTGGAACAGCGGTTTGTGGCTCAGGCTAGAACTGCGGCTTATGGTTTAGGTTAGAACAGGGGTTTATCGCCCTCCGGATTGTTGGAGTTCTGTCCTTCGTCCGCCTTGGGCAAGTTCCCTTCGATGAAGTATTCCATGATGCCGCTGGGGTCCTCCGCGCCTGCCAGCAGGCCGGTTGTGGGTGAAATGCGTACCCTGACGATGCCGTCGGGGATGGGCACGCCGCGCCTGGCCGTGCCGGCCAGAGCCTCGTGCATGAAGTACGTCCAGGCCGGTATGGCCGTGCGGCCGCCCTGCTCGCCTTCACCTAACAAGCGATCCGAGTCGAAGCCCACCCAGACCGTCGTCACCAGGTCGCCATTGAAACCATTGAACCAGGTGTCATGCGCATCATTACTGGTACCGGTCTTGCCGGCGATGTCATCGCGATTGAGCGTGCGCGCACGCTGGCCCGTGCCGCGCTTGATGACATCCGCCATCATATCTGCCAATAGAAAGGCGATTTGTGGCCGGATGATTTGCGGCGCTAGATTCTTCGCAGCAATCATGGTCTTGCCGTCGTGGGTGGCTTCGTCCAGGAGCGCGGTACGGCCACCGGCTGCGGCGCTTCTCGGGCTGGAACCGGTGCCGGGAACACCGCACTGCGCGCAGGCGATCGCCGGGTTTGCCTGCTCCAGCACCTTACCGTTGGCGTCCTCGACCCGGTCGATATAGTAAGAACTGACTTTAAAACCGCCGTTGGCGAAGGTGGAATAGCCGATGGCCACTTGCAGCGGACTGAGTTCGGCCGTGCCCAGAGCCAGGGTGAGATCGTCCGGGAGCTGCGATTTGTCGAAGCCGAAGCGGGTCACGTAATTACGGGCATACTCGCCGCCGATGGCGCGCATCACGCGCACCGATACCAGGTTCTTGGAGTGGGTCAGCGCATCGCGAAGCCGAACCGGGCCGGCGAATTTGCTCTCGAATTCCTTTGGGCGCCAGGCCTGTTCCTTGCCTTCCTCGTCGATGACCACGGGGGCATCCAGCACCACGCTGGCAGGGGTAAATCCCTTGTCGAAGGCCGCGGCATAGATAAATGGCTTGAATCCCGACCCCGGTTGGCGCCGGGCTTGAACGACGCGGTTGAACTTGCTCTGGAAGAAATCGAAGCCGCCAACCAGGGTCACGATGGCGCCGTCCTTGGGGTCCACCGACACCAGTGCGCTCTGCGCTTCGGGCACCTGGACGAACAGCACGGAGTCCCGCGTGCGCCCCACGGTGTAAATGACATCGCCGCGGCTCAAAATCTCCGCTGCCTGGGTTGGCGCGCGATCGACCTTCTCGTCCGGCAATTCGCGCCGCGCCCAGACGAGCTTCTCCCAGGGCAGATCCACCGATCCTAGGTCCTTGACGTAGATCTTGGCGCTTTTGGCTTCGACTTTTTCCACGATGGCGGGCTTTAAGCCGCCGATGACCGGAAACTCCTCCAATTGCGCCTCGAACTGGGCGGGCGTCGCGATCTTGCCCATGTCGACCTTGGCACTGGCGCCGCGATAGCCGTGGCGCATGTCGTATTCCAGGAGGCCGGTGCGCAGCGCCACGGTCCCTGCCGCCTGCAGGCGGGAATCGAGCGTGGTGTAGACCTTGTAGCCTGCCGTGTAGACGGCATCGCCGTACTTGTTCTGCATGTCGTTACGCACCATTTCCGCCAGGTACGGGGCGTCCACCTCGATGGAAGCACCATGCAGACGCGATTCCATCGGGCTGTTCTTGGCCTCGGTGTACTCGGCCTGGGTGATGTAGCCGAGTTCGAGCATGCGTCCCAGAACGTGCGCGCGGCGCACCTTGGCCGCTTCGGCGCTGGCCACCGGATTGACCGTCGAGGGGGCCGTCGGGATCCCCGCCAGGGTGGCGGTTTCGGCAAGGTTCAGCTGATCCAGACTCTTGCCGAAATACACCTCGGCCGCAGCGCCCACGCCATAGGCTCGCTGGCCCAAGAAGATCTTATTGACGTAGAGGGAGAATATTTCCTCCTTGGTGAATTCAGCCTCCATGAGCAGCGAAATGTAGATTTCGCTCATTTTGCGCTTCATGTCGCGGCGCGGGGTGAGGAACATATCCCGCGACACCTGCATGGTGATGGTGCTGGCGCCCTGGCGTATACCGCCGGCTTTGAGATTGGCCACCGCCGCCCGCAAAATTCCCTGCCAATCGACGCCGTGATGGCGGAAGAATCGATCATCCTCGGTCGCCAGAAAGGCTTGAACCAGCTGCCTGGGCAACTGTTCGTAACGGACCGGAATTCGCCGCTGTTCGCCGATCGACTGGATCAGTCTGCCGTCCCGGGAATAGATGCGTAGCGGCACCTGCAGCTGCACCTCGCGCAAACTCCCCACGTCGGGCAGGGCAGGCTTCAAGTAAACATAAGCACAGACGTTGGCGAAGACGATGAGCGCTATTCCGCCCACTAAAACGGCACAAATTCGCGATATGAGAACTAGGTAACGTTTGGCCACAGAAAACCGTTCTAACTTATTGCACCGGCGGACATAGGCATCATATTACCGCCGGCGACGAGGGCATACTCATCGAAAGATGAGGACGCAAAGCCACCGATCCTCGAAAAGGTTGACGCACGCGACCTTTAGGAGGACAGCGGGGTTGCCAGACCAGATTAACCCAACCGCCACGGCCCCTTAGGCCTTACGCGATGAGGTCTGAACTGAAGATGAGTCGACGCTTCCGCATCAGCTACGAAACTGTCGTAGGTCTCACTTTACCGACTTGGGGTGCCCGGGCGGTAATACCTGTGAGTAGCTTCACGTTCCATTTAACAGTTTCTTGCTAAGTTTGCTCGTCATGGCTAATCTCGTACACCAGATTCGACCTACAAGGTATTGAGCAAAAAGGGAAAACATTTGTGTGGTCGTTAGGCAAAAGGTATCGTCCCCTACTGGGACTTGACATAACCACCTCATCGGTGAAGCTCATTGAGCTTTCGATGTCCGGTGGCCAGTATCGCGTTGAGTCGTATGCCGCGGAGCCCACGCCGCACAACGCCATCAATGAAAAAGCCATCGTCGACGCGGAAGCGGTCGGCGAAGCCATCCGCCGAGCCGTGAAGCGCTCGGGGGCCAAGAGCCGCCTTGCCGCCATTGCCATCAGCGGTGACGCGGCGATTACCAAAGTCATTCAGATGCCGAAGAATCTCGGCGAGAATGAATTGGAGGGCCAGGTCGAGATGCAGGCCGACCAGTACATTCCCTTTCCCATGGAAGAAGTCAGCTACGACTACCAGGTCGTGGGTCCTTCGGAAAAAGATCCGGACATGCTCGATGTGCTCCTGGTCGCGACGCGCACCGAGAATGTCGAACAGCGGCAGGCCGCAGTTCAGGCCTCAGGGCTCACCGCGCACCTGGTGGATGTGGAGGCCTTCGCCTTGGAGAATGCCTGTGCCCTCATGCGTCACCAGATGCCGGACGGCGGCCTGGATCGCACCGTGGCGGTGGTGGACTTCGGCGCCAGCAGCACCACGTTCAGCGTGCTGCGCGACATGCGCGTGATTTACACGCGTGACTTCGCCTTCGGCGGCCAGCAGTTGACCGAAGAAATCATGCGTACCTACGGACTGTCCATGGAGGAAGCCGGCCGCGCCAAGAAGGAAGGCGGCCTGCCCAGCAACTATCAGCCCGAGGTGTTGGATCCTTTTATCGACGACATGACGCAGCAAGTCAGCCGTTCGCTGCAGTTCTATCTGGCCTCCGGCAGCGGCCGCGCCCAGCCGGATCAGATCCTGATTTGCGGCGGCTGCGCCAACATTCCCGGCGTCGCCGATGTCATTTCCAGCCGTGTCGGCGTGCCGGCCGACAGAGGCGATCCTCTCGGCAACATGAAGGTGTCGTCCAAGGCCAAAGCCCAAGCGGTGGCGCGCGACGCCACTGCATTACTCACAGCCTGCGGCCTCGCGCTGCGTAGCTTCGATTAAAGAGTAGCCATGCCGCGTATCAATCTACTTCCCTGGCGCGAACAAGAACGTAAAGTCCGACGCCGCGAGTTCACGGTGGCTCTCGGCGGTGCCGCGTTGATCGGCGTGATCTGCGTGCTGTTCGGTAAATTCATCTTGTATGCGAGCTGGATCGACTCGCAGAACGCCAAGAACAATCTCCTCAAGAAGGAGATCGTCAAGCTCGATGCGCAGATCGCCGACATTCAGGATCTCGAGAATCGCAAGCAGCGCCTGGTTGCGCGCATGGAAATCATCGAGAAGCTGCAACGCAAACGCCCCGAGATCGTGCATTTGTTCGACGAACTGGTGAAAACCGTTCCCGAAGGCATTTACCTCACCCAGATCAAGGAAACGGGCAAGAAGCTCGAGATGAAGGGCGTGGCTCAATCCAGCACGCGCGTCTCGACCTTCATGCGCAATATCGATTCCTCCTCGTGGATGGATAACCCGCAGCTGCAGGTGGTGGAGACGGCCAAGGATTCGCCGACGGGCGGCTCGAGCTTCACGCTCACCAGCGATGTGGTGGGAGTGGACGTGGACAACGGCGGCGAAACAACGGTTAAGAAGGCTGCGGCGAAATGAACTTCTTAGATCAACTTCGTACTCTCGATCCGCGCGATGTGGGCCGCTGGCCGGTCGCCGTGCGCGGCCTCTTCGTGGTCTTGGGCTTCGCCGTCGTCGCCGCCGTCGGCTGGTACATGTTCGTCTGGAACGACGATCGTCCGATGCTGCAAAAGGCGGAGGCCGACGAGTTGGATCTGCGCGCGCAGTTCGAGAGCAAACAACAGCGCGCCGCCAATCTCGATGCGTACCGCACGCAGCTCGGCGAAATGGAGCGCAGCTTCGGCGCGATGCTGCGGCAGTTGCCCGGCAAAACCGAAGTGCCGAATCTTCTGGTCGATATCTCTCAAACCGGCCTGGCGGCGGGACTCACGGAAAAGCTGTTCCAGCCGGGCGGCGAGAAGAGCAACGGCTTCTACGCGGAACTGCCGATCAAGATCAAACTGGTGGGCAGTTACCATGACTTCGGCAGATTCGTCAGCGGCATTGCGGCGCTGCCGCGCATCGTGACCTTGAACGACATTCAGATTTCGCCCGTGGATGCCAAGGGCAGCTTCGACAACTTGACCATGGACGTGACCGCCAAGACCTATCGCTACATCGAGGACGAAGGCGGCGCGAAACCGGCTAAGAAGAAGACTACGGCGGCTGGAGGCTAGACGTGAGACAGATATCCAGGATAGGCCTCATTGGGCTCGTGGTTGCGGCGCTGGCCGCGGCCGGCTGCTCCGGTGGCCAATCGGATTTACAGAAGTGGATCGAGGCAACCAAGAAGAAGCCCGGCGGAAGAATTCAACCGCTGCCGGAAGTGAAGCCCTACGAGACCTATGTGTACGCCGCGGCCAACCTGCGCTCGCCGTTCCAGCCGCAGGGCCCGAGCTCGGCGAACGGGCAGGCAAGCCTTCGACCCAGCTCGCGGCGCAACCGCGAATTCCTGGAAGGATTTTCGCTCGACACGCTGAAGATGGTCGGCACCTTCAAGGTGGGCGGTAATTTTTACGGGCTGGTGCAATCCAAAGACGGCCTGGTGCACAAGGTTCAACCCGGCAACTACCTGGGGCAGAACGACGGCAAGGTGACGGAAATAACCGGCGGAAGAATCAGCCTGGTCGAAATCATCCCGGATGGTCTCGGCGGCTA
>JAJPKM010000006.1 GCA_021323735.1 Gammaproteobacteria bacterium | reverse complement strand
GCATGAAGAAGCATGTCGCCGTCTTGGAGCAGGCGGGGCTGGTTGCTACGGAGAAGATCGGGCGCGTGCGGACCTGCAGGCTGGGCTTTCGCCGACTGGAAGAAGAGGCGGCGTGGATCGAGAGGTATCGCGAGATTTGGGACGCTCGCTTCGATGAGCTGGACAGAGTTCTTGAAGAGTTAAAACGCCAGGAGAAAACCGATGGACGCAAGCACAGAAAGTGACTCGACTCCTACGAGCAACCGCACCAGCGTGGAACGGAAGTCCGAGCGCGAGATCATCGTTAGGCGAACCTTCGACGGCCCCGCGCGCCTCGTATTCGAAGCATGGACCAAGCCCGAACTACTGAAGCGGTGGTGGGTACCCAAGTCGATCGGCATGTCGTTTCTCGCTTGCGAAGCAGATGTTCGTGCCGGAGGCAAATACCGTTTTGAGTTCCTCCACCCGTCCGTCCCAACGCCGGTGGCCTTCTTCGGCAAATATCTCGAAGTGGTACCGCACTCGCGCCTCGTTTGGACCAATGAAGAAAGCAATGACGGCGCCGTGACCACGGTGACTTTCGAGGAAAAGAATGGCAAGACGCTGCTGGTCGTGCACGAAGTCTATCCTTCGAAGGAAGCACTCGATGCCAACGGCGGGATGGAGAACGCAATGCCGGAGACGTTCTCGCAACTGGACGAACTGCTCGTCGATCTGCGCTCGAGAGTATAACCGTGAAAGTTTGGGAGGCGGCCAGCTCGATGCCGGGATCGATGGCTCACTGCGGCCGACAAACCAGTTGGCCATCGTGCCGAACACCACCCACTACTCGCTCGCCGTCGAGCCGATGCTGCCGCAGATCGTCGAGCGCTAGTGAAGATAGCTGATAAAGCTTACATGTCTCCCTCATCTCAAATAATTACGGAATGGTTGCCGGGTCGATCGGATAAAGCGTCGGCAACCACCGCTCCAGCACAAACATAGGGAATCCCAGCGTCAGCGTCGAGCGCGGGCCCTTTGCCAATAGCAAGCCCTTCTCAATCAGCGCTGATACCGTTTCCCGCGCGCGCCGTTCTTCATATCCGGTGATCTCCGGTGCGCGTCCGCGCGGCACTTCTCCCTGATAAAACGCCGCGCGCAACATTTCGAAAGAGCCTTTGGGTAGTCGCCGCGCAGCCACTTCATCGTTGACATACAGTTCAATGCGACGAATGATTTCACCAGGCTGCAACAGCTTGCGCATGAAGTCGACTTGATCAGCGCACACTTCTAGAAAGAATCGACAGAAATCCCTAAGGCCCTCCGCGGACAAGGCGCCGCGGCCGTCCAAGTCATTCCGTCTGGGTGCATCCGCGTATGTCAGCGCGCTCTTGTAGCGATCCACCGCTCGCGCGAGCCCCCGCGACACCGACCACAAACTGCTACCCACCCCTAAGCGCAGCAGCAACGCGTGCGACATCAATCTCGCCACCCGACCATTGCCGTCCACGAAAGGATGGATCCAAAGCAGCCGATGATGACCGGCCGCCGCGGAGAGCAGCTGCTGAACTTTTGACAGGCGCTTTGGCTCGTAGGCCTCTTCAAAGCGTCTCATGAATGCAGCTAACGAATTGGCGCCAGGCGGCCAGTGCTGACCCACGCGCACTAAGTCCTTGCGGAATTCACCGGGGATGACTTGCACGAGTCGATCGCTGTCGGCCGACTTCACCCACAGCAATCGATCGGGCAATCGCTTGCAGAATTCGCGGTGTAGCCAGCGCACATACACTTCAGAGGTTGGCCACGCGTCTGGCGTGTCAATGCCGAAGTCGATGGATTTCTGCACTTCTATATGCGCAACCGCCTCATGCTGTAGATCGCGCTGCCGCTCATTGCCGTCGAAGTTACGTGCTAACGCCCTTTCGATGTCACGCGGCTGAGTCTGATGACCTTCGATGAAGTTGCTGTAGTAGCAGTTCATCGAGCGCACTAAACGACCCAGCTCCTCTTGCACAGGGATCGACAGCGGGGCGGCTAATGCCGAACTTTGCTGCACCAGGTCGAACGCGCAGTCCAACAATTCGGACTCCGCCTCCGTGGGCAGCATCGGCTCCATTTGCGAAACATGATCAGGTATCATGCCGCATATTATGCCGGTATAACTTATTGATTACTATCTATATAATTCCATTATAAACATGCAGTTGTGCCGGTTTATATGCCGGCAATGCTTGACAACACTATTATTGAGTTTCGTGAAGTACATTAGGGGCGATGAATCGAGCAACGGGGCCGTGTTGCAGAGAGGAAACTAGGGTCATGAGATTAAATGCTATGGGGAACTTGTCGCGACGACCAGCTGTATTCATTTCTTGGTTCGCATTTGGATTTTCATATTCTGTTGCCGCCTTCGGGGCCGGGTCGATTTCCGGCTACGTGCGCAGCGAGCCCAGCCACAATCCCATTGCGGGTGCGATCGTTATTGCCACATGGGAGGAAAGTTCAGGCGGCTTTGGCCGAGGGGCCTGTCCATGGATTGCCGCCGCGACGACCGACGCACGCGGGCGCTACGAAATTCCGGGCCCGGATAGAACCTTCTTTCAGGGTCTTTACACGTCCTATAACTTGCAACCATATAAATCAGGTTACGTTTTTTCGCCGGTCTCCTGGAATAATAAGGATCCCAGGCCCCTGCTCGATATGGTATCTGCGGGCGACTCGATAGAAGGCCAATTGAACGCGATCACGCAGGCATGGTCGCAATAACTGCCGCAGCACAATGGAAGTCGGCAAGCATCTTACGAAATTTTTGTGAAAATCGCGCGCCCGGACGGATTCGAACCGCCGACCACCTGGTTCGAAGCCAGGTGCTCTATCCAGCTGAGCTACGGGCGCCCGCGCGCAGTCTAGCGTTGATTGGGCCAATCGGAAACCTCCGGCGCGCGATGCTCTCCTATCAAGGCAATCCGCCGCCCGCATTGATGATTTCTCGGATCATCCGGGCGGAAATTCGAGGCGAGGAATACCGCCACCGAGGCGTTGTCGCCGGGCTCTGATCTCGGCTGACCGCGCAGCCCAGCGGCGCCGGCACATCGTCCCCTTCTCAAAATCGGCGCGAATCAGCCCTGCACGGCGGGCACCCCGCAGCGTCATGCGGCGCTGTCTCTCAAGTGCCCATCCAGAAAAGCAATCAGATGAGATTGGGACACGGCTCCCACCTTTTGTGCGATGAGCGTTCCGTTCTTGAACAACAGCAGCGTCGGAATACTGCGGATGTTGAATTTAGCCGCGGTCGCCGGGTGTTCATCGACGTTCAGCTTGGCAACTCGAATCTTGCCTTCGTAGGAACGGGCAATCTCTTCAAGTATCGGGCCTATCATCTTGCAAGGTCCGCACCATTCAGCCCAAAAATCCAAAAGCACCGGCACTTCCGAGCGCAGCACCTCGTTCTCGAACCCTGCATCGCTGGTATGCGTAACGACTGAATTGCTCACTAGCCCTCCGATGATGTCCACCTGTGTCCGTGATGGGGACGTGGGGGAGGGACTTCAAATCACATTCGGCTATGTGGGCATGCCCGGTTGACATGTAGGACTTTTATTAACCCAGAACCACGGTCCGGCCCCAATAGGCATTGCCTTGTAGGACCCTTCACTAACCCAAGAACCACAGTCCGGCCCTCTAGGCGAACTCTTGCGAGGCGGCGCACTCTAATGACCCCTCACCGATCCGACAGGCCCTTAAAGACAATGGCTAAATCCCGCGCTTTCCTGTTGATGGCGATCACCTTGACCTCCGCCATTGCCTTCACCTCCGCCACCATCGCCGCGCCGGCGCCCTTTGACCTCACCGGTCCTACACTGGAGTTCAAGGTGACCCGGGCGGGCACTACCCTTCCGGCCTCCCAGGTCCCCAATCTTGCGGCAGGCGATCGGCTGTGGCTGAAAGCCGATCTGCCTGAAACGCAATCTGTCAGATACTTAATGGTGGCGGCGTTCTTGAGCGGCGCGACGAATCCGCCCCCGGAGAAGTGGTTTTTCGCCTGCAAAATCTGGTCGGCGAAATGCGGCCGAGACGGCCTCACCGTCACGGTGCCGCCAGGAGCGCAGCAGGTGCTCCTATTCCTGGCGCCGCACACCGGCGGCGACCTGCGGACATTGATTGGCGCGGTACGCGGCCGGCCGGGTGCGTTCGTGCGCACCTCGCAAGATCTGAATCAGGCAGCGCTCGACCGCTCTCGGCTGGAAAGATTCCTCTCGGCAGTGCGCGTTCTGAACGAGGGCGATCCTGCGAAACTGAAACAAGCCGCCCCGCTCCTCGCCCGAAGCCTGGCCATCAAGGTCGAAGACAAATGCCTGGATCGACTCCCCGAACTGCAGGCGCCCTGCCTCATGCAGGGACAAGAATCGCTCATTCTGAACGATGGTCACAGCACGTCGATCGTCGAGGCGTTGACGTCGGGACCCGGCAGCGACTTGGCCATGGAAGCCAGCTACACGCCGCAGCTCAGCTATGGCTACTACAGTCCTTACATCGCGTCGGTGCTGGACATTGCGCGTATCCTGGACTCATTCCGTACTGCGCAATATCAATACATCCCCGCGCTCGCCACCCAGCGCGAGGACAAGCTCGCGTTGACGCTGAACAGTCCACCCTCCTTCCACAATCCGATGTCCGTCCTGGTCATCGCACTCCCGGCGGTCGAATCGGCGCAGTTGCCTCCCCTGCACGCGGTAGACCCGAAGGAAATCTATTGCGTGCGGCGCTCGACGCTGGTGCTGCCCGTGGATGGTGCGCCCCTGGCGTTCTCCACCGGCTACGCCCATGGCTTGACCCTCAATATTACCGGCAAAGACGGCAAGAGCATGGCCTTACCCGCCGTTGCCGATCCGGTACAAGGTGGTTATGTGGTCGACACCACCGCCTTGGGGTACGCGGGGCTGGGCGACAGCATTCACGCCTCACTGAAGGGCTATTGGGGCTTCGAACCTTACGAGGGACCGACCTTTCGCCTGATCAATGTCCACGCAAAATCCTGGGATCTGGCAGCCGGTGATGAAGCAGCGCTCATCGTCGGGCGCCAGGACACGATCCATCTGCAAGCCGACAGCGTCAGTTGCGTCGATGGCATCATGGTCAAGGATCCGGGCGGCAAGGAATTGAAAGTGGAGTGGAAGACGACCCGGCCCGACGAGGTCGAGATCAAACTGCCGCTGCAAAACTGGGCGCCGGGGGCGATGACCTTGCTGGTGAAGCAATACGGCAACGATCAGCCCGATCCCGTCCTCCTGCATACCTTTGCGGACGCCGGACGCATCGATGGCTTCGCAATTCATTCGGGCGACATCGTCGGCATTCTCAAAGGCAACCGTCTCGACGAGGTCGCCACTTTGAGTTTCAAGGGCAACGTGTTCGTGCCCGGCGAGCTCACCTCGAATCACGGCACCGACGAATTGCCGATGGTGGCCCAGGATCCGCAAGCCGTCATGGCGCTGAAACCCGAGCGCGGCATCGCTGCCAAGGTCACCCTGAAGGATGGCCGTGTGTTTCCCCTGCTCGGCATCATCGATGCGGCACGCCCGGCCGTGACGCTGCTGGGGCTGAACGTCCAGTCCTCTCCCACTGCCCAAGGCAGCAACATTCAGCTGACCGAGCAAAGCGAATTGCCGCAGGATGCCACGCTGACATTCTCCCTGCGCACACAATCGCCGGCCGCTTTCGCACACGACGAATACATCGAAGTCGCCACCGGCGATGAGTCCTCGATCGCAACGCTGAATTTCAGCAACGGCGGGGTGATTCTCGAGAATTCGCAGGTTGCCGTGGCCACCCTCAACCCATCGAAGTCATTTGGCGGTGCGTCGTTCGGCCCATTGCAGTTTCGCATCGTTTCCAAAAGTGCCGCAGGCGATTGGCAGCCGCTGGCCAATCTCGTGCGCCTGCCTATACTTAAGGATCTGAAGTGCCCCGCCACCCGCGAACTTGCCTGCAAGTTGTCGGGCTCAAATCTTTTCTTGATCGATGCCGTTTCCGATGACCCGATGTTCGCGCACTCGGTGAAGGTGCCGGACGGCTTTTTAGGCTCTGCGCTTCCGGTTCCACATCCCACAACCGGGTCCCTGTACGTGAAATTGCGTGACGACCCGTCGGTGGTCAACCGGACCTTGCTGGCGATGCAGGAAATTCCCCCATCTCCGGAGGAAGCAGCGCGCGCAGACGCTCGCGGTTCCGCGGTGTCCGACGAGCATCTGATCGAGCCGGGTGTCCCGCCAATCCGCTAAGTACAGATCGCTCGAGTTCCGGCGATACCAACCGCACCGAGGCAATTCGACATCGGCTCGGCGATTCCTCATACTGTGGGTCGCCACAGCGGGAACTATATCGCTCGGATTCCATCAAATAGTTCTGCTAAATCAGCTGGTTACGACGCGCCGTCGCCGCGCTGGCGGCGCCTCGTCCTTGGCCGTAAGATTCATCTCAAGGTGCAGCTCACCTCATTCGTCTCGATAACTAGAGGATTCCCGATGAAGGCTTGGATACCGCTCACGCTTGTTTTCGCATTTGGTCTGACTGCCCGTGCCCAGGCAACCTGCGTCTACCCGCAGTCGCCGGCCGCGCCTCCCGATGGGAAAACCGCTACCAAGGAGCAAATGGTTGCTGCGGCGCAGGAGACCAAACGCTACAACGGCGAGATGAATGTTTATTTGGACTGCATCAAGCTGGAAATGGACGTTCAACCGCCCGCCGATCCTTCGAAGCTCACGCCGGATGAGAAGAAGAGGCAAGATCAACAGCACAAACTCTATGTGAAGAAGAACGACGCCGCGGTCGATGAACTTCAAGCGATCGTCGGTCGTTTCAATGAACAGCTGAAACTCTACAAAGCGAGGCCGACGCCGTAATTTTGCTGGCGGCGGATATCCGCCGCCGCCCTTGTCGAACCATGCAGGCCGCTACGCTCATCACTCCTCGTCTGGCCGAAGAGGCCATCTACTCTCGGCTGACATGTTTGCCCATCGAATCACTGCCGCTGACGCAGTGTGTCGGCGGCACGTTGCGCGAGAATGTCTATGCCGAACGTGATGCGCCGCCGTTCGACCGGGTTTCCATGGATGGCATGGCGGTGGACAGCGAAGCCCTGCGACGCGGCCAGCGGCGCTTCCATATCCAGGGTGTGCAGGCCGCCGGTGCGCCGGCGACGAAACTCAAGAACGCCGATCACGCCATCGAAGTGATGACCGGCGCCATACTGCCGATCGGCTGCGACAACGTCATACCCATCGAACAAGTGGACGTGGCGGATCTGATCGCGACGCTCAACACCGAGGTCGTGAACACGCCGTATCACAACATTCACCGGCGCGGCGCCGACAGCCGTCAAGGTCAGTTGCTGCTCGAATCGGGCACATTGTTGCGCGCACCGGAAGTCGCGGTGGCGGCCTCCGCCGGTATGGCGCGGGTGCGCGTGAGCAGCCAGCCGGCCATCATGGTGGTGTCGACCGGAGACGAGCTGATCGAGCCCGGCGATCCCATCGCAGAGTTCCAGGTGCGCCGTTCCAACGCCTATGCCGTATCGGCGACATTTCGCCGGCGCGGCTTCAGCCGGGTGGGCACCGATCATGTGCTCGACGATGAACGATTGCTGCGCGAGCGCCTGTCCTTGCATCTGACGACGCACGAAGTGGTGGTGCTGAGCGGCGGCGTGTCCATGGGCAAATTCGATCTGGTGCCCAAGGCGCTCATGCAGCTGGGCGTGCATCAAGTCTTTCACAACGTCGCTCAGCGGCCCGGCCGGCCGATGTGGTTCGGCATCGGCCCGCAAGGCCAGTCTGTGTTTGGCTTGCCCGGCAATCCGGTCTCCACGCTGGTATGCCTGATCCGCTATGTCATTCCCGCCATCGCCGAAGCCATGGGCACCAAGCGCGCCGCGACCGAAAGGCTGGCGTTGGCGGCTCCCGTGACCTTCAAGCACGCCCTGGCGTATTTCCTGCCCGTGACCATCGAGCACGACGAGTGGGGCCGGCCGTGGGCAAACCCGCGGCCGCCGAATGGCTCGGGCGACTTCCTCAGTCTGGCGGGTACCGATGGCTTTGTGGAGCTTCCGCCGGGGCCCAATACCTATGCGAAGGGATTCGTGGCCAACGTCTATCGTTGGTGATGATTTCCCGTGATCGTTTCCTGTGATGAATCTTTGGTGTAGTTCATGACCTCCATCATTCACGACATTCGCGGCGCCAAACATCCGCTCGATCGTCTTGGGCGGCCGCTGCATGACTTGCGCATCTCGGTGATGGACCGCTGCAATTTTCGTTGTCCCTACTGCATGCCGAAGGAGCAGTTTCACGAAAACTACCAGTTCCTCAAGTCCCGGGAGCGCCTGTCGTTCGACGAAATCGTGCGGCTGGCGAGGCTGTTCACCGCCCTCGGGGTGCGCAAGATACGCCTGACGGGCGGTGAGCCTCTGCTGCGCGCCAATCTGGCAGATTTGGTGGGCGATCTGACGGGCATCCCCGGCATCGAAGATATCGCCCTGACCACCAATGGCGTGCTGCTGGCCAATCATGCCGTCGATTTGCACGCCAATGGGCTTAAGCGCATCACCGTCAGTTTGGACTCATTGGACAAGGACATCTTTGCGCGCCTAAGCGGCGGATTTGGCGCACTCGATCAGGTCCTGGCCGGGATCGACGCGGCCATCGCGGCAGGCATGACGCCCGTCAAGATCAACGCCGTGATCGAACGGGGCGTCAATGATCACACGGCGCTCGATCTGGTGGAACACTTCCGCGGCACGCCGGTGATCGTGCGCTTCATCGAATTCATGGACGTCGGAAATCGCAATCACTGGCGGCCCGACATGGTGGTGCCGTCCCGAGAACTTGCCGCACGGGTCAACGCCCGCTGGCCGATGCACCCGGTCTCGCAAAACTATCGCGGCGAGGTCGCGCAGCGCTGGCGCTTCGACGACGGCGGCGGCGAAGTGGGCTTCATTTCGTCCGTGTCACAGCCGTTTTGCGGCGCCTGCAGCCGCGCGCGCCTCTCCTCCGAAGGCAAGTTCTACACCTGTCTGTTCGCGACTCAAGGATTGGACCTACGGGCCCCCATGCGAGCCGGCGCGGACGACGCCGATTTGCTGCACATCATTCGCGGCGCTTGGGCAGGACGCAACGATCGCTACAGTGAACTTCGCGAGGAACTGCGGCGCACGATGCCTGAACCTAAGAAAATCGAGATGTACTACATCGGCGGTTGAGCCCATGACCTTCACACACCTGGACGCCGATCAGCGCCCGACCATGGTCGATGTCAGCGACAAGGCGGCGACAAAGCGCAGTGCCACCGCCGAGGCACGCGTGGACTTTCCTGCCGCCGTCGCCGCCGCGCTGCGCGACAGCGGATTGCGTTCCCCGAAGGGACCGGTGTTCGACACCGCCATCGTCGCGGGCGTTCTGGGCGCCAAGCGCACTCACGAACTCATCCCCTTCTGCCATCCGCTGGGTATCGAGAATTGTCGCATCACCATTGATTTGCACGGCAGCGCCGCCATCATTCGCTGTACCGTGACCGTTCATCACAAAACGGGCGTCGAAATGGAGGCCCTGACCGGCGCCAGCATCGCCGCCTTGACCGTCTACGACATGTGCAAGGCGCTGTCGCACGAAATCGTCATCAGCGAGATACGCCTGTTGGCGAAGGAAGGCGGCAAAAGCAGCTATGCGGCGGCCAACCCGTGAGCACAGCTCCGCTGTACGGTCTGATTCTCGCCGGCGGCTCGAGCAGCCGCATGCACCGCGATAAGGCAGCGCTCCGATACCAGGGCAAGACCCAACTGGATCGGGCGTTCGAACTGGCGAGCCGGCACCTCGCCCGGGTGTTCATCTCGGTGCGTGCCGACCAGGCTTCGGACCCGGTTCGCGCGCAGCGGCCGATGATCGTGGATTCGGTTGCGGGCAGCGGCCCCGTGGCCGGCATTCGCTCCGCCCTGGCGGCCCATCCACATGTCGCGTGGCTGGTGCTGGCCTGCGATTTGCCCTTCCTCACCGATGCCGCGCTCGCCCACCTGGTGCGCGAGCGTGCCGCGGCGGGCACCGGTGCTTTCGCCACCGCCTACATAAGCGCGCATGACGGGCTACCCGAACCGTTGTGTGCCATTTGGGAACCAACAACTGCAGGGCCCTTGGCCGATTATCAGGCGGCGGGCGGGCACTGTCCGCGGAAATTTCTCATCCGCCACGGCGCACGGCTGCTCGAACCACTGGATACTCGTGCATTGGACAATGTGAATACCCCTGAGGAATACACCCAAGCTCTCGCGACCCTCGATGACACCGTGCATGCAACTTAAGATTCAGTACTACGCCTTGATGCGCGAGCAAGCCGGGCGCTCCGATGAAACCCTGGACACCGCGGCCGCTACGCCCGCGCAGCTTTACCAGGAACTGGCCGGGCGTTACGGCTTCACGCTCTCGCGCGACCAGCTGAAGGTGGCGGTCAACAGCGAGTTCAGCGACTGGTCGCGGCCGCTCGCAACCGGCGATGCAGTGGTCTTCATTCCCCCCGTGGCGGGCGGCTGATGCAATTCCGCTTCACCGAAAGCCCCATCGACGTCGGCAGCGCGCGACGGGAGCTGCAAACCTTGAGCGCCGGCGGCTATGTCAGCTTCGAAGGCTGGGTGCGGGATCTCAACGACGGTCAAGAGGTCACGCGCCTCGAATACGAAGCTTTTCAGGAACTGGCGGTGAAGGAAGGCGACCGCATCGTCACCGACGCCATGCGGCGATTTCCCATCAAACATGCGCTGTGTATCCATCGGGTCGGTTCCTTAGGTCTGGGGGACATGGCGGTCTGGGTGGGCGTGAGCTCGGCACATCGCGGCGAGGCCTTCGATGCCTGCCGATTCATCATCGATGAGGTCAAGCATCGGGTGCCGATCTGGAAGAAGGAGCACTATCGCAACGGTGATTCAGGCTGGGTCAACTGCGAGCGCTGTGCGGCCGCGCCTCAGCATTCTCACGCGCTCCACACGCATCACGAGCATCAACCTCACGACCACCATACTCCCGAACATCTCGCGACGACGAACCCGAAGTAGGCGATGCAGCCCGATTATTCCCGCCAGCTGCTGCTCAAGGAGATCGGCGCGCAAGGCCAAGCAGCCCTAGGAAGAGCCCGGGTGCTGATCGTCGGGTTGGGCGGGCTCGGCAGCCCCGTGTTGCAATACCTGGCCGGTGCCGGCGTGGGTTGCCTAGGGCTCATCGACGCCGACGCTCTCGATGCCAGCAACTTGCATCGGCAACCCATCTACGCCCTGTCGGATGTCGGCAGGCCCAAAGTCGAGCTGGCGCAGGCAGCGGTGGCCGCCATCAATCCTGCGGTTCGCGTGGAAACGCACGGCGCGAGGCTCGACGCCGACAACGCACTCGGACTGATCCGCGCCTACGACATCGTGGTCGACTGCAGCGACAATTTTCGCACCAAGTTCTTGATCAACGATGCAGCCGTGCTGGCGCACCGGCCCGCCGTTTTCGCAAGCGTCTATCAGTACGAGGGGCAGCTTCAGGTCTATAAGCCCGATCCGCAGCATGCCTGCCTACGCTGCCTATGGCCGGACGCCGTTTCCGACGGCGTGGTCGGCAATTGTGCCGAAGCGGGCGTACTGGGACCGGTCCCGGGGGCTTTCGGCGCGCTGCAGGCGATGCTGTGCTTGAAAATCCTGCTGAACATGAGCGGCCAGCTCGGGGGTGAGCTGCTGCTGCTGGACTTGACCAATTTCTCGAGCTCAAAGCTCAAGGCACCACGCCGCGCCGAATGCGTAGCCCCGGCATGTGCGCACATCCACGAACTGGCGCGCGAGGACTCAAGTATCGAAGTGATGCTCGAATCCCTGGACGCCGCCGCCCAGCAAGGCCTCGAGGTGATCGACATTCGCACGGCGCAGGAAATCGCCGAACGGCCGGCCGGTGCGCGGCACATTCCCATGGCGGATCTGCTCGCCAACCCCCGACTGCTCGAGCCCACACGGAAGTTTCTGCTGGTGTGCGCCACGGGCAGGCGCAGCCTGGCCGCCGCACGGCAGCTGCGCACCCAGGGGATTGCCGTGCATTCGCTGTCCGGCGGCCTGCAGGCCTTGCGTTGATGCGTTTCGCCAGCAAATTGCCCGAGGTCGGCACGACGATCTTCACGGTGATGTCGCGCCGCGCGGCCGAGGAAAATGCGCTGAACATCGGCCAGGGGTTTCCCGACTACGCAATCGATCCGCGCCTGTCGAATTCACTGATCGAGGCGCTGTCCGAGGGCCGCAATCAGTACGCGCCGATGGAGGGCACCCTGGAGCTGCGAGAACAGATCTCCAACAAGCTCAACGCCTGCTACCTGCGCCGCTTCGATCCGATAACGGAGATTACGGTGACCTGCGGTGCCACCGAATCCCTCTATGACGCCATCCAAGCCGCCGTCGGGCCGGGGGATGAGGCCATCATCTTCGATCCGGCCTACGATGCGTATGAACCCGCGATACGTCTTGCGGGTGCCCGCTGCGTGCGCATTGCACTCATGCCTCCGGCCTTTCGCTTCGATTGGGACGAGGTGCGACGTGCCCTGAGCGATCGTACTCGCCTCATCATCATCAACAGTCCGCAGAACCCCAGCTGTAGTGCGGCGACGCGCGAGGACCTCGACCGGCTCGCCGACTGCATTCGCAACCGGCCGATCACCGTCATCGCCGATGAGGTATATGAGCACGTGCTATTCGACGGTCGGCGCCATCAGTCGGTGCTGGCGCACCCGGAGCTGCGCGAACGCAGCTACGCAGTGTTTTCCTTCGGCAAGACCCTTCATGCCACGGGATGGCGCGTAGGCTACTGCGTCGCGCCGCCCGACATGACGGGCGAGCTGCGCAAGGTGCATCAATTCAACACCTTCAGCATTGCCTCGCCGCTGCAGCATGCGATCGCACGCTACCTGTCGGCCTATCCCGATGCCTGGCAGGGGTTGTCCACGTTCTTCGAGGCTAAGCGCGACTTGTTGGCGGGGCTGTTGCGAGGGTCGGGGCTCGAGCCCCTGGCCGCGAGCGGCACCTACTTTCAGTTGGTGGACTACGGCGCCATCAGCCAGGAAGATGACTTGGCGTTTGCCGACCGGTTGATCCGCGAGGCGAAAATTGCCGCCATACCGCTGTCGCCTTTTTACGCGAAACCGCCGCACATGACATTGGTCCGCCTGTGCATCGCCAAGCGCGACGAAACGCTGCGTGAAGCGGCGAGGCGGCTTTCCGCCTTTGCGACTGCGCTGCGCCCGGCGTCTTGACCGAGCCTGCCTTGATATCCGCCTGAGCCGCGTTGGCGAAGGGCGCGGATGTATCGCGCGGGGGCGAGCCCCATGTCGATCAGACAGACCTACCGGCCGAAGGTACCGAAGCGCCGCACCGTCGAGGGCAGGCTCTGCCGCTGACGAATTCTCGCCGCGTCCATCAGCATGCGCCCGGCCCAGCGGTACACGTTGTTCTCCTTCACGGTCCGGCGCATCAGACTCATGCGGTTGCGCCGTTCCTCACGTCCCATGCGCATGGCGATTTCCATGGCGTTGGCCGTTTCGCTGACATCGAACGGATTGATCAGCACCGCTTCGGGCAACTCGCGGGAGGCGCCGGCAAAGGTGCTCAAGATCAGTACGCCGTCCTCGTCATCGCGCGCCGCCACGAACTCCTTGGCGACCAGGTTCATGCCGTCATGCAAGCTGTTGACGAGGCAGAAGTCCGCGGCGCGATACAACTCGAACACTCGCAGAGGTTCCTGCTGCTCATCGATCAAAACGATCGGCCGCCATTCGCCCTGCGTAAATTTGCTGTTGATGCGCTCCACCTCGTCGTATGTTTGCTGCTGCAGGGCCTGATAGGCCGGCAATTGCCCGCGCGACGGCGCGGCGATCTGCAGCAAGCTGATGCGGCCCCGGTGCTTAGGATCGTTGTCGAGCAGCACCTCCAGCGCCTGAAAGCGTTCGATGATGCCCTTGGTGAAATCCCAGCGCTCCACCCCAAGGCCGATGATGACATCGGCGCCGATACCGTACCGTTCGTGCACGGTAGTCCGGCAAGTTGCAACATCCGGCAGGCGTGCCAACCAGCGAGGCGGCCATTCGATCGAGATGGGATAGGGGGCGACGCGGCATATGCGGCCTTGCAGGGTCACGGTCATGTGTTCACGATCGATTTGGCATTCGACGAATCGATCCACGGTATCGAGGAAATTCTGGCAATGGTAGCGGGTGTGAAATCCCAGAATGTCGGCCGACAGCATGTGCGTCAGCACTTGGCGCTTCCAGGGACACACCCCGAAAGTCTCCGCATTGGGCCAGGGAATATGCCAGAAAAGGGCGATGGTGGCTTTGGGGATTCTCTGGCGCAGCAACTGCGGCAACAAGGCGAAATGAAAATCTTGGATCAGGATCACCGGACTTTCGGTGCCCGACTCCACGGCCACGACCTCGGAAAACTTGGTGTTGACCTCCTCGTACGCCCGCCAGTCGCTGGCGCGAAACGCCGGCCGCACATAGGCCAAGTGGCACAACGGCCACAGACCCTCATTGGAAAACCCGTAATAGTAACCCTGCTCCTGCTCCGGACTCAGCCAAACACGCCGCAGGGTGTAGCTCGGATCATCGGGCGGCACCCGTATCCGATCATATCGGTCGACGGTTTCGTGGTCGGCGCTGCCGGCGCCGTGCGCCACCCACACCCCGGAGCAGGCCCGCATGACGGGCTCGAGCGCCGTGACCATGCCACTGGCGGGAACCTGCCAGAAGGCCCGACGATGGGCATCGAAGCTGTGGATGTAAGGTTCTCGGTTCGAGACGATGATCACCTGGGCGGAGTCCAAGTGATCGTGCACCACCTGCTGCAGGGCCTGCGGCGTCCAATTCTCGCGAAAATCGATTTCCAGCCGCTGCTTCTCCTCGGCCTCAGCCAGCACCTCGCGCACTTGCGAGAGTATGGGCAATGATAGGCGTGGCGATTGGGCGTCGTCGTGAAAGCGCTTGCCGCGAATGTCGCCCAGCAGTACCTCCACCCAACGGCGCAGCTGCAGCCAGGCCACCAGCACGATCAACAAGGCCAGCAGCAATATGGAAATGCCCACGAACACCAGGACGAAATCGCGGGCCGTGCGCTGTCGCCGATCGACGAAGCTCAGGTCGTGAAGCATCAGGACCCGAAACGGCTTGGGTTGAGCGCCGTCGAAGTCGAAGCGCGAAACCTGCACGGAGCCTGAGGGCAGCTGCAGGATGCGCGAGCGCGCCGGATCCGAAATCCCCTCCGGATCGCAGGCAATGGTCGATGGCGTGCGATCCGACCTAAAAATGGTGGTGCCATTGGGCCGGCACACCAGGATGGCCAACAATCGCTCGTCGGCGGCCAACTTCGTCAGGTATGCCCGCAAGCGCACGTCGGTGCCGAACTCCACGAGATCCGTGATCGGTTCCTCCACGGAATGCATCACGAGCTGCGCGCGCAATTCGACGTCGGAGCGGAACCACTCCGCCAGCAAACGCTCGATGTACGGCAGCCCGAAATATGCCACCACGCACGAGGCAAGGGCGACCGGCAGGACGAATCGCAGCATCATCGAGCGAAACATCGTGTCTCCGTTGAGTCGAAACTTGGGGCCGCGTCGTCGAGACAAAATACAGAACTTTCGAAGCACAGTCTCGGATTTTAAGCAATGCAATTCGTGTAAAACTTACACTGAAATAAATGTATCGCAGCCATTGGCAGCGGCGACCGCGTAGGCTATGTTTTTCCCGCATGAAGCAAGCACCGCCGCCTCCCGCACTCGACTGGTGTTTGTTTCTGGACGTCGACGGCACGCTGGTCGAGCTGACCGATACACCCTCGCAGACTGCCGCGGACCCGGAGATAAAATCCCTGTTGCGGGAAGTTGCGGAGCGTCTGGGCGGCGCCGTGGCCTTGGTGAGCGGGCGCAAAATCGCGAGTCTGGATGAACTGTTTGCTCCGCTGAAGCTGCCGTCGGCCGGACTCCACGGGGTCGAGCGGCGCAAGGCCGGCGGCGCCATTCAAGGCGCAAGCTTCGTCGACTCCCAGCTCGATGGCGCGCGCGCATCCATCAAACAACTGGTACAGGAGCATCCGGGCACGCTGTTCGAGGACAAGGAGCGCAGCCTCGCCCTGCATTTCCGGCTCGCGCCGCAGGTGGCGGACCTCATGCACCGATCGATCATCGACATTGCCAAGCCGCTCGGCACCAACTACCACGTCCAAGGCGGAAAAATGCTGTTCGAAATCAAACCGCGGGGATTCAACAAGGCCAGTGCGATCAAGGCTTTCATGAATGAGGCGCCTTTCAGCGGCCGAAAGCCGGTGTTCGTGGGCGACGACCTCACCGATCAGGATGGATTCGCCGCAGTCGAAGCGCGTGGCGGCATCTCAATCGGCGTCGGCGATGCCGTGCGGGGGCAATACTACATGGAAGACGTGACGGCGGTGCGCAGCTGGCTCGGCGGCATCGCGGCTCTGCACGACTCGCATCACGCATGAGCCGGTTGATCTTGGTCCGGCACGGCGAGAGCGCGGGCAATCGAGACCGCATTTTTGCCACTTCACCGCATGATCTGCCCCTCACCGAACTCGGCTATCGGCAGGCACACGAAGCGGCGCGACGCATCGCCCAGCAGTTCCGTCCGGAACTGGTCGTGACCAGTGCCTACCTGCGCGCGCACGAGACCGCACGCGTCATTGCGGAGGCGATAGGACTGCCGCTGCAAATCGAGGCGAATCTGCATGAGCGCGAGATCGGGGCGCATCGGGGCCGGCCTTACGATTCGTTCCTGGCGGAGCCGGATTACGATCCGCAGCGTCCGTGGGCATGGAAACCGCAAAATGGCGAGAGCTACGAAGAAGTTCAGGCGCGTGTCGGCCCGATCCTGGATCGATTGGCCGCTGCGCACCTTAAGCGGGACGTGGTAGTCGTGAGCCACGGCGGCGTCATGACGACGTTGTGGGCGTACGTCGCGGGCACGTGGGAGGAAGCGCACGTACCCCCCAATTGCGGCATGGTATTGATCGAACACGGCCCACGGGGCTACTCGAAGCCCCAGGTCGTCGACGGTGCGGGCAGCGCCGACCACGCCGGAGGATAGGAGTGGGTAGCAGCCTGTCTAGGGAATACTCCGACTCTCCTAGCTCGCCGCTTCCACCGCCGGCGATTCGCCAGGATCGCGCAGCCAGCGGCTCAAGGTCTGCGCCAGTTGCTCTCGATCGATCGGCTTCGACAAGTAGTCATCCATGCCGGCCGCGCGACATTCATTGTCGGCGCCCTTCATGGCGTGCGCCGTGAGCGCGATGATGGGAATATGCCCGGCGCCTGCCTCCTGCCGGCGAATTTGCCGCGTCGTCTCGTAGCCATCCATCACCGGCATCTGGCAATCCATCAAGATGAGATCGTAGCGGCCGCTTTGCCAGGCATCGAATGCCGCTTGACCGTCGGCGGCGACATCGACTCGCAGCCCCAGTTTCTCCAGAATGCGGCACGCGACTTTCTGATTCACCGGATTGTCCTCGGCCAGCAGAATGTGGCGCGTTTCGCGCACCCGCTGTGAGCGCAACGCATGGCGCGTGACGATCGGTTGGGTGGCCATTCGCCAGCCCTCCGCTTGCGTGCCGAGCACCATGGTGAGGCAATCGGTAAGGTCCCGGTGCGTCACGGGCTTCAATAAGTATCCGGCAAACCCCAGCTCGGAAAACAACCGGCCGTCGCCGCGCTGTCCGGAAGACGTGAGCAGGATCAGGCGCGCGCCGCGCAGCCCATGTTCCGCGTGGATGGTCGTACCCAGTGTGGCGCCGTCGCATCCGGGCATCTGGTGATCGAGCAGCGCAACCTCGAATGGACGGCCCGCTGCCGCGGCATGCCTCATCAGGCTCAGGGCCTCGTCGGCGGAACTGGCACACACCGCGTCCATCCCGCAAAGCGATAGTTGCCCCATCAATACCTTTCGATTCGTCATGTTGTCATCGACGACGATGATGCGCTGGCCGCGCAGAACGATGGGAGGCGCAGGTCGCGCCTTGGTGGTATCCAGCGCCACCCCTAGGCGCGCGGTGAACCAAAACGTCGAGCCCAATCCCTCGACGCTCGACACCCCGACTTCGCCACCCATCAGTTCAACCAGGCGTTTGACGATGGACAGCCCCAAACCCGTGCCGCCGAATCGGCGCGTGGTGGACGCATCGACTTGGGTAAACGCCGTGAACAGCGCATTGATGCGGTCGGCGGGAATGCCAATGCCGGTATCGCGGATTTCGCAACGCACGATCACACCCTGCCCATCTTTATGGACGACCTTGCACTCGATCGACACCTCGCCTTTCTGCGTGAATTTGACCGCATTGCCGCCTAGGTTGAGCAATACCTGGCGCAATCGGCCCGCATCGCCGCGCACCAGATCGGGCAGACTGGGATCGATCAACGCAATGACCTCCAGCCCTTTGGCATGCGCCTGGATGGCCAGCAGCCGGGCCACATCCTCCACCGTGTCGCGCATGTCCATATCGAGCATCTCGAGATCGAGCTTGCCGGCTTCGACCTTGGAGAAGTCCAGAATGTCGTTGATCACCGTCAGCAGCGCGGACGCGCTGTCGCGAACCGTCTCCGCATAGTCCAATTGCATGGGATTGAGCGGCGTCTCGAGCAACAGCTCGATCATGCCGATGACGCCGTTCATCGGCGTGCGGATCTCATGGCTCATGTTGGCGAGGAATTGGCTCTTGGCCTTGCTGGCGGCGGCCGCGGTCTCCGTCGCCTCGAGCAGCGCCAGTGCATACTGCTGCCGTTCGGTGATGTCCCGCTGCGATCCGGATACCGTCAAGGGTATGCCGGCCGAGTCGCGCTCCAAGGCGGCGCGGATTCGATACCAGCGTAGTTCGCCGGCGCGGGTTTTCGCCCGCACCTCCACGTCCACCGCGGCGCCCTCACTGATGCTACGCTCGATGGCCTCGCGCAAGCGTGCGACATCATCCGCATGGACGATATCGAAGAAGCCCTGCCGTGCCCCCATGAACTCCTGCTGGTCGTAGCCGAACATTTCCGCGAAACGCGGCGAAACCCACATTTCGCGCGTCGCCACATCCAGCTCCCACAATCCGTCATTGGCCCCGTGCGTGGCGCGTTTGAGGCGCGCGTCGGTGGAGCGCAATTGCGCCTCGGCGACTTTGCGTTCGGCCTCGCGCTTGATGTTATCGAGCGCGAACACGACATTGCGTCCCAGCCGCATCAGCAGCTGCACGATCTCCTCGTCGAAGGCTTGCTTGTCGGTGGAGTGCAGCAGCAGCACGCCGATCGTGCGGCCGTTCTGGACGAGCGGCAGCGCCGCGCCGGAGGCAATGCCGACCTCTCTCGCGATCTGGTGCCAAGGCATGGTGCGAGGGTCGTTGAGGAAATCATTGCTGACGCAGGGCACCTGACTGCGAAAGGCGGTACCGATGAGGCCTTGCCCCTGAGGGATCGAGGTATCGATCGACGGACGCGTATCGCGCAAGTAGGCACCTGCCCCGGCGACCGCGACGATCTTTGCGTCCTTGAAATTCTCGCATGGCACGCACAGGCTTGCCGCCAGCAACCGTCCGCCGTGTACCGCGGCCTCGCACACCTGCTGATACAGATCTTCCGGGGTGGTGACCCGCATGATGGCTTCGTTCGTATCGCTCAAGGCGGCGAACATGCGGGCAACCCGCTGCGTGGCCAGTTGACTGACGGCGGAGCGCTTGAACACGGCAATACCCACGATGGCAGCCATGGCGGCGCCGGCCGCGGCGGCGGCCAGGTAAGTCAGCGCGGTGAACATGGTGGTATTTCACCAGCGGCCCCTTTTGAAATCTGTGCGGCGACCGACAAATTTACATAACGGAACGCGGGAATTGCCTGCCGCAGGGAAGGCGCCTGTCCCAGTTGGGCATGAGCCGTGGGGATGCTTTAGACAGCCTAGTCGCGAACCTGTCCGCTGCCTCGTACCACGTACTTATAGCTGGTCAATTGCTCGACACCCACCGGACCGCGTGCGTGGAATTTGGCCGTACTGATGCCGATTTCGGCGCCCATGCCGAATTGCCCGCCGTCGGCAAATTGCGTAGAGGCATTATGAAGCACGATGGCGCTGTCGACCTCCTTGAGAAACCGCTCCGCGGCTGCCGCGTCATCGGTGACGATGCACTCGGTATGCTGGGAGCCATATCGCGCCACGTGAGCGATCGCCGCGGCAATGTCATCGACCACGCGTACCGCGATGATGGCGTCGAGATATTCGCAATACCAGTCCTGCTCGCTCGCCGCCTTCACGCGCGCGTCCGCCGCGGCCGCAGCCTCATCGCCGCGCACCTCGCAGCCGACCTCGAGCAGGGTCTTCACCAACGGCGCCAGGTGAGTCGCGGCGCAGCCCCGATCGATGAGCAGCGTTTCCGCCGCCCCACAGACGCCGGTGCGGCGCATTTTGGCGTTCACGACAATGCGCTTGGCCATCTTAAGCTGCGCGCCGCGGTCGATGAAGACATGGCACACGCCCTCGAGATGTCCAATCACCGGCACCCGTGCTTCCTTCTGCACGCGCGAGATCAAGCTCTTTCCGCCGCGCGGCACGATGACATCGATGAAACCCGTCATATCGGCCAGCATGTGCCCCACGGCGGCGCGATCGGCGGTCGGAACCAGTTGAATGCAGGCCGGGGGCAAGCCGGCGACCACCAGTCCCTCCTGCAGGCAGGCATGTATGGCGGCGCTGGAGCGCGCGCTCTCCGACCCACCTCGCAGGATCACGGCATTGCCGGATTTCAGGCAAAGCGCTCCCGCATCGGCGGTAACATTCGGCCGGCTTTCATAGACGATGCCGATGACGCCCAGTGGAACGCAGATCCGCTGGATCACCATGCCATTGGGCCGCGACCATTCTGCCAAGCGAACGCCGATGGGGTCGCGCATCTGAGCGATATCCTCCAACCCGCGGGCCATCGTCTCGATACGGACTTCGTTCAACTGCAGCCGATCGAGCAGCGCACCGGACAGCCCGGTGCCGGCCTCGCGGATATCGGCCTGGTTGGCCGCCAGGATCTTCGAAGCACAGCTTCGCAGCGCTGCAGCTGCCGCCAGCAGCGCCCGATCCTTGTCAACCGCGGAGGCGAACGCCAGCACGCGCGCCGCCGACCGGGCAGATCGGCCCATGCTCTGCATCAGGTCCGCGACACCGTTCAAAGGATTCTCAGCAACACCAGGTCATCGCGGTGCACGATCTCCTCGCGGCCGCGAAATCCCAGCACTTTCTCGATGTCCGCGGACTTGCGTCCGATGATGCGTGCCGCATCGACGTCCGAATAAGCACAAATTCCGCGGCCGATCTCGGTGCCGTCGGGACCGACGATACTCACGGTATCGCCCCGATCGAACCGGCCGACGGCCCGGGTCACACCCGCGGGGAGCAGACTTTTGCCGCTCATCAGCGCACGAACCGCACCATCGTCGGCATGGATCGCACCCGCGGGCCGCAAAGTGCCGGCAATCCATTGCTTGCGCGTGGCCACCGGATTGGACGAGGGCATGAACCAGGTACAGCGTGCACCGTCGGCGATGCGCTGCAGCGGGTGTTCGACGGTGCCCGGGGCGATGCACAGATGGCACCCTGCGGCCATGGCAATCTTGGCCGCGGCGATTTTCGTCTGCATGCCTCCCGAGCCCAAATCGCTGCCGGAGCCGCCGGCCATGGCTTCGATGGCAGGCGTGATATCCAAGACTCGGGCAATGAACTGAGCATCCGGGTCGATATTCGGGTCGGCGGTGTACAGACCATCGATATCCGACAGCAAGACCAGGCAGTCAGCGCCGACCATCTGCGCCACTCGAGCTGCCAGCCGATCGTTGTCGCCGTAGCGGATTTCCGCCGTCGCCACCGTATCGTTCTCATTGATCACCGGCACGGCACCGAGCGACAGCAGCGTGTTGAGCGTGCCGCGCGCATTCAAATAACGGCGGCGCTGCTCGGTATCGCCCAGGGTCAAGAGAATTTGCGCCACCGTGATCTCGTGCAGATCCCAGGTCTTTGTAGGCATGCGCGAGTCGGATTTGACCTACGGCGGCGGCGGCCTGACTCTCCTCGAGTTTCAGCTTGCCGGTGCCCAACCCCAGATGGCGGCGTCCCAGCGCGATGGCACCGGAGGAGACCAAAATCACTTCCTGGCCGCGCTTGCGGCAGGCTGCCACGTCCGCCGCTAGGCTCTCCAGCCAGGCGCGATTGAGGCGGCCTTTGTCGCTATCTACCAACAGGCTCGAGCCGACTTTTACCACGAGACGCTTTGCGTCCGTCAACCGGCGAGCGGCAAGTTTTCGGTCTTCGGCGGTCATAGGACCCGATATTGCCATTTACTTAGCGGAGTAGCCTCACCTAATATTCACGACCTGATTCCAGCGCAAGCTTCAAATAAGGACGAACCGTGGGTAGAGAGTACGAACCGACCGTCGGGCAGTGGTATGACGACTTGGAGAATGACGAAACCTTTCAGGTTCTCAAAGTGGATGAGGACAGGGAAACCGTTGAGATTCAGCATCTCGATGGCGATACGGAAGAGCTCGATGTCGACGACTGGGCGGAGCTGGATCTGGAACTGACCGAGGAGCCGGAAGGCTGGTCAGGTTCCAAGGACGAGAAAGATGCCGAAGACGATGAGGACGAGGATGACGAAGACTGGGATGAAGATGAAGACGATGAGGATGACGAAGACGATCTAGACGAGGACGAAGAGGACCGCGAGGAATACTGAGGTGTGTCGGCCGCTAGGGTCGTGGCCGCCCTTGCCGTAATCACCCCGGCCTTAACCGCTCCGGTCGTAACCGCTCCGGTACGTAGCCGCCCAGGACCTGGGCGGCAAGCCGTCCAAGTCTGCTAGACGCGTTCCAACCAGCCGTGCCGATCCGGCGCGTCGCCCTGTTGTACCGCGATCAATTGCGCGCGCAGTTTCCGGGTAATCGGCCCCATCTGGCCATCGGCTACCGGATGTTCCTTGCCGTTGTAAATCAGCGTGCCCACTCCGGTGAGCACGGCCGCGGTGCCCGACAGCGCCGCCTCGCCGCTGCGCACCCAGTCGAGCATTTCGAGGACATCGAATTTGCGCTCCGACACGGTATATCCCATATCGCGGGCCAGCGTCAGCAAGGAATCTCGGGTGACGCCGTGCAGAAACGTGGAGTCGAGACTGCGCGTGAGCAGTTCACCTTCGCGGATCAGGATGAAATTGGCAGCGCCGGTTTCCTGCACCTGGCCTCCCGGGCAGAACAATACCTGGTCCGCCTGATATTTCGTGCGCGCATTCATGATGGGCGCCAGCGCTGCGGCATAGTTGCCGCCGGTCTTCACCACACCCATGTGGCCGGCCGAGCGGGTGTTCTGATCGTCGACGAGGATGCGCAGCGGTTTCGCGCCGCCGGCAAAGTAATCCCACACCGGACTTGCCAGCACGATCATCATAGCCTCGGTCGTGGGGGTCGTGGCCGCGCCGATGTTGGCCGTGGTGCCAAAAATAATCGGGCGCAGGTACAGCGCGCCCGGCGCTTCCGGCACCGCGTCGCGGCAGCGCTGGATCACGGCACGCACCATGTCCGCCACTTGAGCCGGATCGGGCTCGGGCAGCACCAGCTGGCGCGTGCTTTGCTGCAGGCGCTGAATGTGCCGATCCATGCGAAATACATGCACCGATCCGTCGGCGCGGCGGAACGCCTTGAAACCTTCGAAACAGGTGCTGGAGTAATGCAGCATGTGCGCGGCCGGGCTGATTTCGATCGGTCCGACAGGCTGAATCTCGCTCTTGCTCCAGCCGTTGCGGTAGTGGGCCACCGCCATGTGCGAGGTGAGCAAGGTGCCGAATGCGGGTCGCTGAGGTTGGGACGTCATGAGAGTTTCACCGTAGGTATGAATATCGTCGCTGGATGTTCGAGCCGCTGTTTCAATGCCTGGATCATCGCCGCGGCATCGTAGCCGTCCACGAAGCGATGATCGAACGAAGAGGACAGGTTCATGATTCGCCGCACCGCCACGGCACCCTGATGCACCACCGGGCGCTCGACGGCCTTGTTGAGCCCGATGATGGCCACCTCCGGCGCGTTGATGATGGGCGTGGAGGCGATGCCACCGAGTTTTCCCAAGCTGGTGACGGTGATGGTCGATCCGGCCAGTTCCTCACGCGTCGCCTTGTTGCTGCGGGCGCGCTCGGCCAGGCGCCGGATTTCAGCCGCCAGTTCCCATAACCCCAGCCTCTGCGCGTTACGCACCACGGGGACTTTCAATCCGTCCGGCGTCTGCGTGGCAATGCCGACATGCATGGCGCGATGCCGGATCAATACGCCGCGCGCGGCATCGTACAAAACGTTGCATTGCGGAAATGACTCCAGGACACGCGTCAGCGCCATCACCACCAAGGGCAGGTAGCTCATGGAGTCCGACCCCTTGGGCTGCGAGTCATTCAGGTGCGTCCGCAGCGATTCGAGCTCGGTGACGTCGACTTCCTCGACATAGGCAAAGTGCGGAATGGTGCGTTTCGCTTCGCTCATCCGCTCGGCGATGAGACGGCGCAGGCCGATGACTTTGATCTCGGTGGTATCGGCACTATCCGCCTTGGCCACGGCGGCGCGCAATGCACCTGACTCGAGGTCCGCTCGCAGAATTCTTCCCCCGGGGCCGGAACCCACCACGCGGGAAAGATCGATGCCGGCTTCGCGCGCCCGGCGCCGATTGGCCGGCGAGGTCATCACTCGACCCACGCGAGGAGAAACAGCGGCACTCGCCGGGGCAGCCGCGGCCACGGTCTGCGCGGAGGCCGCCACTGCCTTAGGCGGTACCGGCTTCTGGGGGGCGGCCGTCGCCGGTGGCGATGGGGCCGGCTGCGATGCCGGCTGCAATGTCGCAGCCAGAGCGGCGGGCGCGGGCGCAACGCTCTCTGAGGTCTCGAACACGATCAGCGGCGAACCGACGGCGATCTTGTCGCCGGGGGCGCCGGTCACGGATACCACCCGTCCACTCACGGGCGCGGGCACTTCCACGGCAGCCTTGTCCGTCATGACTTCAACGATGAGTTGGTCTTCGGTGACGACATCGCCCGGTTTGGCGTGCCAGGCGACGATCTCCGCATCCACCGTGCCTTCCCCCAAATCCGGCATCTTGAAGGTGAACTGGCTCATGCAGGTTCCATCACACTCTTGAGAGCCGCTTGGACACGCGCTTGGCCAGGGAAATATTCCCATTCGAACGCATGCGGATAAGGCGTGTCCCAGCCCGTGACGCGCGCGATGGGCGCCTCCAAGTCCCAGAAACATTCCTCTTGGACGATCGACAGAATTTCCGCACCAAACCCGGAGAACCGAGTGGCCTCATGCGCCACGACGCAGCGCCCGGTCTTCTTGACCGAAGTGCAAATGGTGTCCACATCCAGCGGCACCAGCGATCGAAGATCGATGATCTCGGCATCGACATTCATCGCCGCGGCGGCGGCAGCCGCGACATGCACCATGGTGCCGTAGGTGATGATGCTCACCGCGGCGCCGGCACGTACGACGTCGGCCTTGCCCAAGGGGACCTTGTAGTAGCCCTCATCGACTTGCCCCTTGGCGTGCGCGCTCCACGGCACGGCGGGCTTGTTCGGATCACCGTCGAAGGGTCCGTTGTACAGCCGCTTCGGTTCGAAGAACACCACCGGATCGTCATCCTCGATGCAGGTGATCAATAAACCTTTGGCATCGAAGGGATTGGAGGGCATCACGACTTTGATGCCGCTGACATGCGTGAATATGCCTTCCGGGCTCTGCGAATGCGTCTGGCCGCCGCGAATACCCCCGCCGCAGGGTGTGCGTATGGTGACGGGGGCGAAGAAATCGCCGGCGCTGCGATAGCGGATGCGCGCCAGCTCGCTGACGATTTGATCGAAGCCCGGATAGATGTAGTCGGCAAATTGAATTTCGGCGACGGGGCGCAGGCCATTGACGCTCATGCCGATGGCGGCCGCCACGATGCCGCCTTCCGCAATGGGCGTATCGATGACTCGGTGCTCGCCGTATTTGCGCTGCAGGCCTTCGGTGGCGCGGAACACGCCGCCGAAATAGCCAACGTCCTCGCCCATCAGCACCACCGAAGGGTCCTTCCCCAGCATGATGTCCATGGCGGAGTTCAGGGCCTGGATCATGTTCATGCTGGCCATCAGCTGCGTTCCTGGCGCAGCGCGGCCTGTTGCCGCTGCAAGTGCCGCGGCATTTCCTTGAACACATCCTCGAACATCGTGTCGGCATCCAGCCGCGGACCTTCGGTCATCGTGCCGAACGCCACCGCTTCCTTCCAGCTGGACGCGACCAGCGCTTCCAGCTCAGCATTCAGCGCTTGGTGGCGCTCCTCCGACCACTCACCGATCTTGATCAAATGAGCCTTCAGACGCAGGATGGGATCGCCCAAGGGCCAGTGCTCGGCATCGTCTTTGGCGCGGTAGCGCGCGGGATCGTCGCTGGTCGAGTGCGCCGCGCCTCGATACGTCACCAGTTCGATCAGCGTGGGCCCCCCGCCCGTTCGGGCGCGTTCCGCGGCCCATTGGGTAACCGCATACACGGCCAGGAAATCGTTGCCGTCGACCCTAATGCCGGCCATGCCGTACCCGGGTCCGCGGGCCGCGAAGGAACGTTGCTCTCCGCCGGCATACCCCTGGAAGGTGGAGATGGCCCACTGATTGTTGACCACGTTGAGAATCACCGGCGCCTGGTACACGGAAGCGAACAACAAGCCATGATGAAAATCGGCCTCGGCGCTGCTGCCCTCCCCGATCCAGGTCGCGGCCACATTGTCCTCACCCTTGATGGCAGCGGCCATGGCCCAGCCCACGGCTTGGGGAAACTGCGTCGCGAGGTTGCCTGAAATCGAGAAAATATTATTGGCCCGCGAGTGATACATGACGGGCAGCTGCCGGCCTTTGCACATGTCGTTGGTGTTGGACAACAGCTGAGACATCAGATCGACCAGCGGAATGCCGCGCACGACCTGCAAGCCCTGATTGCGATAGCCGGGGAATAACATGTCGCTGGGGCGCAGCGCCATGCCTTGGGCCACCGACACCGCTTCCTCCCCCAGCGAGCGCATGTAGAAGGAGATCTTGCCGGCGCGCTGTATGCGCTGCATGCGATCATCGAACAATCGCGTGAGCAGCATGTGCCGCAAGCCCACCTGCAGGTCGGCGGCATCGAGATGCGGATGCCAGGGGCCCACGGCCTGACCGTCATCATTCAGTACGCGCACCAGATCGGTCGACAGAGAGAGCATGTCCCGGGCGCGCGTATTGACCTCCGGCCTAGGCACGGCGCCGGCGGGCGATTGCTGGACGTAGCTGAAGTCCGGAGTTTCACCAGGACGCGCCGGGACGTGCGGCAGATGCAGACGGGATTTGTTGCTCATCCAGGTAATTTACGTCCGCAGCAAGGCTGATGTTGCAATCATTAGGGATCAGCCCAATAATCCGGTATATTCATTCCAAAGAAAGGAATTTTGTGGAACAGAATAACCGACAGGCCATCGACCGGCTAGATTTGCGGCTGCTGGACATCCTACAAAGGCAGGGCGCCCTGTCGGTGGCCGAAGTGGCCGCACAAACCAAACTGTCCACCACCACCTGCTGGCGGCGCATTCAGCAGCTCGAACAAAACGGCGTGATCAAGGCACGCGTTGCATTGCTGGATCGAAACGCCCTGGGACTGGATGTAACCATCTTCGCGCACGTCAAGCTGGCGACGACCGGCCGCGATGCACTCGCCGAATTCGAGGCGGCCATTCGCGATCGCGCCGAAGTGCTCGAATGCTACACGCTGACCGGCGAATGGGACTTTCTGCTGAAAATCGTCACCAAGAACATCAAGGCCTACGAGGCGTTCTATCTTGACTACTTATCGCGCATTCCCTGCGTGCGATCGGTCAATTCATCGGTCGCGGTGACTGTCATCAAGGAATCCAGCGCGCTGCCGTTGGGAATCTGACCGCCGTACCGGCTCTACCGGGGCTGCGGCATCACGGCAGCAATATCGTCGCGCCCGTGGTACGTCGTGCCTCGAGGTCCCGATGCGCCTGCGCAGCATCACGCAAGCTTAGCCGCTGCCCGATGTTCGCCCGCACCGCCCCCGAGGCGATCTTGGCAAACAGTTCTGCGGCGCGGTGTTGAAGTTCCTCGCCCGTCTTGATGTAGTCGAACAGCGTCGGCCGGGTTGCATACAGCGATCCGCCCGCGGCGAGGTCGGACATCTTGAAATCGGCGATGGGCCCCGATGACTGGCCGAAACAGACGAACAAGCCACGCCTGCGCAAGCACTTCAGCGACCCCCGCCACGTGTCGTTCGCCACCGAATCGTAAACCACGTCGCAGCCGCGGCCGCCGGTAATCTCGTTCACCCGCGCGGGAAAATCTTCCGCGCGATAATCGATGACATGCGAGAAACCGTTCGCCTCGGCAACGGCTCGCTTGTCCGCCGAGCCCACCGTGCCGATGGAGGTTGCGCCCAGGGACTTGAGCCATTGGCCCATCAACACGCCCACCCCGCCGGCGGCGGCATGCACCAGCACGATGTCGCTTGATTTGACCTCGTAGCAGGAATTTAGCAGGAACTGAGTGGTGAGGCCTTTCAGCATCAGGGCTGCCGCTACGTCGAAGGCGATTGTCTGCGGCAGTTTGACGAGCCGGTCGGCGGGCACCACGCGACGCGTACGATACGCACCGATCGGCATGGTATACGCCACACGATCGCCGACCCGGAACGCGCTGCCCTCGCCCACCGCTTCGACGACTCCCGCAGCCTCGCCGCCCGGAATCAACGGGCTGCTTGGCCAGGAATACAGGCCCTTGCGGTAGTAGGTGTCGATGAAATTCACGCCGATCGCGCGCTGCACCAGGCGCACCTCGCCGGGGCCCGGCGCCGCGGTCTGAAGTTCACTCCATTCCAGCGCCTCAGGTGGGCCTGGGCTTCGCACGATGATGCCAAAATCCGTCGCCGGGTCCATCACCACTACCTCGTCAATGTGCCCAAAAAACGTCGGATACGGGCCATGGCCTCGCGCAGCGTCGCCTCATCGGTGGCGAAGCATAACCGCACGAATCCGCGCGTCTCCTCGCCGAAGACGCCGCCGTCGAGCACCGAAACGCGCTCGGAAGCGAACAGCCCGCGCATGAAATCGTAGCCTGAAAGCCCGGTGTCGCGCACGTCGATGAGCGTGAACATGCCGGCCTCCGGTGCGCAGCAGCGGATGCCCTTGACGCCTTTCAGCCCCTGCAACAGCTGGTCACGCCGGGCCGTGCACAACTCGCGAATCCGCAGTTCCGGTGCGTTCGTCCCCCGCAACGCCGTGAGCGCCGCCTCTTGAATGAAGCCGGGCAAGCCGTACAGCATGCACAGGGACAGGGCTTCGGCGTGTTCGATGAGCGCCTTGGGCCCTACCATCCAGCCGGCCCGAAATCCCGGCATGGAATGGGACTTCGACAGGCTGCCGATCGTCACCACCTGATCGGGCAGCAGCGCGGCGAGACCGGGAACGCGCCCCTCCGGAGCCAACCCTGCATAGACTTCGTCCGCCACGATCCACAACGAGTGGCGGCGTGCCAGCGCGCCTATCTGCGCCAGCTCACTGTCGTTCAATATCACGCCGCTGGGATTGTTCGGCGTCGCGAAGAACAGCGCGCGCGTACGCGCCGTGATCGACGCTTCGAGCAGGTCCAAGTTGGGGCGAAATCCGCCCGAGGCCGGTGCCGGCACGCGCACCAACTGCGCACCGGACGCCCGGATGGTGGCCGGGTAGCTCGGATACAGCGGCTCTAAGGCAATTACCTCATCGCCGGCTCCCGCGATGCACAGCGACGCCGCGAACAGCGCATTCTGCGCGCCCGAGAGAAAAATGACGTTGTCCGCGTCGACCGCCTGCGCGGTGCGCCGCCGATGCACTTCGGCAATTGCTTCGCGCAAGCCGCGGCGTCCGGCCGCCGGGGTGTAGCGAATGTCACCGGCTCGCAGGGTATCGACGGCCCGATCGAGCACAGGCGGCAGCGTCGGCAGTTCTGGATCTCCGATGCTGAGCACGATGACATCCTCGCCACGCAATTTTGCGTCGCGCGCTTCGGCGTGAATGGTCCACGCCGCCACGCTCTCGCCCTTGACCCGATCCACCAGCGGCGAAAATTTCATGAGTTGATTGCTTCTCTTGCCACGCACGTCGCGCACTTGGCATACTTTATAATGGCATTCACCGACGAACACTCTCTTCGCTGCCGCGCGGACTTCCCCGCGCTGTCGCACAAGCCCCAGGGCTTGGACCTGGCGTATCTCGACGGACCCGGAGGCAGCCAAGTCCCGCGTATCGTGATCGATACCATGGGCGATTTCTACGCCACCTGCAACGTCAACACGCACGGCAAATTCGCGCCCTCGCAAGAGGTCGATCGGCGCATGGATTTGGCGCGCGCCGCCGTGGCGAGCTTCCTCGGGGCGGAGAGTCCGGCCTGCATTTCATTCGGTCAGAACATGACCACGCTGAACTATGCGTTGAGCGCCGCCATCGGCCGCACCCTCGGCAAGGGCGATGAAATTCTCATTACCCAGCTCGACCACGAGGCCAATCGCGGCCCCTGGCTGCGCTTGCAGGAACACGGCGTGGTCATTCAAGAGGTGCGGCTGCTCGGCTCGGGCCTGCTGGACCTCAACGACATGGCCGCCAAGATCACCTCGAGGACCAAGGTCTTTGCGGTGGGCGCCTCATCGAACGCGCTGGGCACGGTCAATGACATCGCCCTTGCTCGGCGCCTCACCGACGTGGTCGGGGCCCTATTGGTGGTGGATGCCGTACACTACGCGCCGCATTTTCCGCTCGACGTCAAGACGCTCGGCATGGATTTCCTGCTGTGCTCGGGCTACAAATTTTACGGACCCCACGTGGGCGTGCTGTATTCGAAGCCCGGCGCACTTGACCGATTGCCCACGGATCGATTGAGCGTTCAAGATCCGGCCGCACCCCATCGCATCGAGACCGGCACGCTGAATCACGCGGCCATCGACGGGCTGCGCGCCGCAGTGGAATACCTGGCCGGCTGGGGCAGCGGCGCGACGCTGCGGGAGCGCATCGTGGATGCCATGTCCGCCATCTCCGCGTACGAGCACGGACTCGCCAAGTTCTATCACGATGCCGTCCGCACTCTCCCCGGCGCCCGAGTCTGGGGTCCGGATTTCAGCGCGCGCAGCCGCGCGCCCACCGTGTCGATCACGCTGGACGGAATCGGCGCCGGCGCGGCGGCGGAGGCCCTCGGGAAGGAGGGCATCTGCGTCTGGGACGGACACTTCTATGCGGCGCGCGCCGTGGGTGTATTGGGGCTCAGCGAGCGCGGCGGCCTGCTGCGCACGGGCGTCTCGATGTACAGCTCACGCAAGGATCTGGAGCGCCTGCTGGCCGGCATCGTCAAGCTGGCCTCATAGAAGAGCGGGTCGCTCTCTTACGCACCAGGGCTCTCACGCATCGGGTAATTCTGCGCCCGAGGCCAGAAGGCTGTGCGCTGAGCCTGTTCTTCCGCTAACATTTGCCAAGGAGCCGGCTCGCGGGAATACTTAAGAAGGCTCCTAGGTTCGTGGTCAAATAGCTCATTCCAAGAGCGAGGGGCAACGATGCAACTCAGCAAATTCAGCTATTACTCGGATTTCGTGGTTTATCCGGTGGTGGTGATTGGGCTGGCGGCGGTCAATTTCAGCCATTATGCCGGACACGGCGCCAGGGACTGGGCCGGTGCGTGCCTGGCAGGCTTGGTTCTATGGACCTTGCTGGAATATGTCCTGCACCGCATTGCCCTGCATCACATGCCTGTTTTCTCCCCCATGCACAGCCTGCATCACGGCGCACCGTTGGACTTCATCGGCACGCCCTCGTGGGTGAGCGTCACGGTATGGCTCGGCGTGATTTTTCTGCCGGCGTGGTGGTGGGGCTCCTTCAACATTGCCAATGGACTCACGGTGGGGGTAATGCTCGGTTACTGGTGGTACGGATACGTGCATCATGTGATTCACCATCATGCGCGCAACACATCGTCCGCTTATTTCAATGAGCTGCGCGCCTGGCATATGCGCCATCACCATTCGCCGAAACGCGGCAATTTCGGCGTCACCACACCGCTCTGGGATTACGTGTTCGGCACCGCCATTTCCGCCCGAGGCAAAGTCACCGTCTCACCGTGAACGCCGTGCCCGGCATCACCAATCCCATGGGCACCGACGGATTCGAATTCGTCGAATACGCCGCGCCCGATCCTGAATTGCTGCGGCGGCTGTTTGACCGCATGGGGCTGCCGGCCGTGGCGCGGCACCGCTCCAAGAACGTGACCCTGCACAATCAGGGCGACATCAATTTCATCATCAATGCGGAACCGGACAGTTTCGCGCAGAAATTTGCGCGCATGCACGGTCCCTGTGCCTGCGCCATGGCATTTCGTGTCGCGGATGCGCGATTCGCCTATGCGCGGGCGCTCGATCTGGGTGCCAAACCCGGCCCCGTCACGGCAGGCCCCATGGAACTCAATATCCCGTCGATCGAGGGCATCGGCGGCAGTCTCGTCTATCTCGTCGACCGTTATGGCGGGCGCACCATCTACGATGTCGATTTCCTGCCCGTCAGCGTCCCGCCGTCCCGGCCGCCCGTGGGACTGATGCGCATCGATCATCTTACGCACAACGTACGCCGCGGCAACATGAACGTGTGGGCCGGATTTTACGAAAAGCTGTTCAACTTCAGGGAGATCCGCTATTTCAGCATCGAGGGAAAACAGACCGGCTTGTTCTCGCGCGCGCTCACCTCGCCCTGCGGCAAGATTCGCATTCCCATCAATGAAAGCCAGGACGACAAGAGCCAGATCGAGGAGTACTTGAACGAGTACAAGGGCGAAGGCATCCAGCATATCGCGCTGGGTACCGAGGATATCTACAGGACCGTCGACGCATTACGCAGTCAGGGTGTGGAATTCCAGGAAACCCCGGCGACCTACTACGAAGGTATCGACGGCCGCGTCGCGGGACATGAGGAAGCGGTGGCCGCACTGGAACGGCGCGGGATCCTCATTGATGGCGATCGCAAGAAGGGCATCCTCCTGCAGATATTCACCAAAAACGCCATCGGTCCCATCTTTTTCGAGATCATCCAGCGAAAGGGCAACGACGGTTTCGGTGAAGGGAATTTCCAGGCGCTGTTTGAATCCATCGAACTGGATCAAAAGCGTCGCGGAGTCCTCTAGTGAGTGTTGAACTTCACCCGAACGCCCATATCTAATCCATCACCTGGTCAATTCGACCTATTGGGGGCCTGTATGCGGAAATTGATCCTCACTGCTGCACTCGGCATGGGCGTCGCTCTGGCGTTTGTGTCGCCCGGCTTCGCGCAAGCTGCTGATCCGACGATGACTCAGATCTACGATGCCGCCGCGGCCGGCCATCTCGACCAGGCACAGCAGATGATCTCTCAGGTGTTGACCGACCGTCCGAACAGCGCCAAGGCGCACTACGTGCAAGCCGAACTGTTCGCCAAGGAGGGCAAGCCCTCGCTGGCGCGCGCGGAACTCGCCACCGCCGAGCGTCTCAATCCCGGTTTGACCTCCTTCAGCCCACGCTCGGTTCAGGAGCTCAAATCGCAGCTGGGGATGAGCGGTTCGGGCGGCCGAATTGTCTCCATTCCTGCGCGCGCTGAGCCCCACTTCCCCTGGGGCACGGTGCTCATTCTTGCGGTGGTCGTGGGCGTCCTGATGATGCTGTTCCGGCGGCGGACACCTTACGGCCAGTATCCGACCGCGGGCGCAGGCCCCGGCATGGGCGGCGCACCCGGCGGATATGGCCCCGGCTACGGTCCTGCGCCCATGGGCGGCGGCATGGGCTCCGGCATCGTCGGCGGTCTCGCCTCAGGTTTGGCGGTTGGCGCCGGCGTGGTGGCCGGAGAAGAGTTGGCGCATCATTTTCTGGACGGCGGCCGCAGCAGCGGCGGCATCATCCCCTCCGCGGAAGCCTCCGAGCCCGCGTCCAGTAACAGCGACATGGGCGGTGCGGACTTTGGCGCCGGCGATCCCGGCTCCTGGGACGACGGCGGCGGCTTTGGGGGTGGCGGCGGTGGAGACGACTGGAGCTGAAACCGCTCCTATCCTCGGCTGCGATGGGCGCCCCGCAAGGGCGCCCATTTTATTTGCGCGTCCTACCTGTGATGCCGGGTCACGGCGGCGGCCACGGCATCGTGCAATGCCTTCATGCCGAATGAAATGTCCTGTACTACACCATTGATGAAAAACGCGGGTGTCGCGCGAGCATGGCTGAGGCGTCCGCCCTCGATGTGCTCGCGAACCTTCTGCAAATATATGCGGTCGTCTATTTCAGCCACATAGCGCGCCATGTCGATGCCCAATTCGCCGGCATAGCGCCGCAGATCGGTGCTCTTGAGATGCGCTTGATTGCGAAACAACACATCGTGCATCAGCCAGAATTTTCCCTGCGCGCCTGCCGCTTCGGCCGCTTCCGCCGCCGGCAGGGCGTGCGGATGGGCCTCTTCCAAGGGGAAGTGCCGGAAGACAAAGCGCACTTGGCTGGGGAAGCGCTCCAGCAGCAAGGCAGGCGTCGTGGCAGCCACTTTGCAGCTCGGGCACTCGAAATCCCCGTACTCGACCACCACCACCCGCGCATGTTCGGAGCCCAGCGAGTGATCGGTTGGTTGCGGCGGAACTGCCAAGGTCATGGGATGTGCCGTCGGATTCATTGAGGCTAGTCCTTCGATGTTGTCACCAGCAGCACAGCCGCTTGCCCAGACTTCAAGGTTACTTGAAGGTTACTTGCCGCCGTCTCGATGTGCCGGCATTTCGATCGGCCGTATGGTCAGTTTCATCACACTCGACCTGCGCAGCAGCTGCAACTCACAATCGCGGCCGATCAGGCTGGCATCGAGCTTGCGCTGCAAGCCGTCGATGCCATTGATGCGCACCCCATCGAGCGCGACCACGCGGTCGCCGGTCTGCACACCGGCACGCGCGGCCGGACTACCCGGCACGATGTCCGCGACATGTACGGCCGTGTTTCCGGATAGGCTGAAATGGCGCACGACCCGCGTGGCAATCGGCACCGTCGCGCCCGAAACGCCGATGTAGGCACGGCGTACCCTACCATGGGCGAACAACTGGCCGATGACCCATTTTGCCGTATTGATACCGGTGGCAAAACAAATCGCCTGCGCCTGGGGGATCATGGCGGTATTCACACCGATGACGCGCCCCTTGGAGTCGCAGAGCGGTCCGCCGGAATTGCCGGGATTGAGCGCGGCGTCGGTCTGAATGACATCGTGCATCAACCGCCCGGAAGAAGTCCGCAAGGTGCGGCCCAGCGCCGACACCACGCCGGTGGTCACGGTTTTCGAGTAGCCGAGCGGATTGCCGATGGCGATAGCCACCTGGCCCACTTTCAGGCGCGATGAGTCGCCGAATTCGACATAGGGCAAGGCCCCCGGAGATCCGATGCGCAGCACCGCCAGATCAGAGTCCGGATCGCTGCCCACCAGGTCCGCGTGGAACAGCGTATCGTCGTTGAGACGGACGGTAATTTCGTCGGCGCCTTCCACCACATGGCTGTTGGTCAGTAAATAACCGTCGGGCGTGAAAAGGAAACCCGACCCGTTGCCGCGTTCGGCGCGGCGGCTGCGCACGGCACCGCGTGTTCGGCCGGTCACCTCGATGAAAGTGACTGCCGGTGCGACGCGTTCCAATGCGCCTACGACCGCACCGGAATAAGCATCGAGCAAGCGGCCATCATCGTCCGATGCCGCTTCGGCGGCACCGGAAGCTGCGTGGCCGTCGTCGGACAACCATTGCGGCAACACATCCTGCTTGAGGATGGACACGTTCAGCTCAGAATGATTTTCGGCTGCGCGGACAACCCTTCCACGATGAGCCGATTTACGCGCCGCACGAAGATCGCAGGGTCGTCCAATTCGCCGCCCTCCGCCAACATCGCCTGGTCGTAGAGCACGTGCGCCAGATCCGAGAACGACGCCTCATCGGCCGTATCCTTGAGCCTCTCGACCAGCGGATGCTTCGGATTCACCTCGAGAATCGGCAGCGTCGCAAAGGGATTGTTCTGCCCGGCCTGCTTCAAAATGCGGCCCATGCGCAAGCTCATGCCGAATTCACCGGCCACCAGAACCGCGGGCGAGTCGGTGAGCCGGGCGGACACTTGTGCGCTCGCGATCTTGCCGGTGAGTCCCTTGCCGAGCCGGTCCAGGGTATCCTTGAACGCGGTTTCCGCCGCCGCCTTATCGGGGGTTTCGATGGCCGAGGCCACATCGGCCGCCGCGCTCGCCACATTGGCGAGTGGCTTGCCGTCGAATTCATGCAAGTGCGCAGCCACCCACTCGTCGATACGGTCGGTCAGCAGCAGCACTTCCATCCCCTTGGCGCGGAAGCCTTCCAGATGCGGGCTGTTGCGCGCGGCGGTCAGCGAATCGGCAGTGAGATAATAAATGCTCTTTTGGTCCGCCTTCATGCGCGCTACATAGGCCTCCAAGGTGACCGCCGGCGCATCGGCGCTGTCCGCGCTCGAGTTGAAGCGCAGCAACTTGGCGATCCGCGTTCTCTGGCCCGGATCATCGATGATGCCTTCCTTCAACACCGCGCCGAAAGTTTTCCAAAATTCGGCATATTCCTCCGGCTTGTTGGTGGCCAGGTCTTCGAGCAGATCCAGCGAACGCTTGACCAGCGCCGATTTGATCTTCTCGACGGTGCGGTTGTTTTGCAGGAGTTCGCGCGACACGTTCAGCGGCAGGTCGGAGGAGTCGACCAGTCCGCGCATGAAGCGCAGATACGGCGGCAGCAATTCCGCGGCCTTGTCCATGATGAACACGCGCTTCACGTAGAGCTGGATACCGCCCTTCTGTTCGCGCTCGAACAGATCGAACGGCGCACGCTTCGGCAGATACAACAACGAGGTGTACTCGATATTGCCCTCCACCTTGTTGTGGGCCCAGACGCGCGCATCTTCCGAATCGTGAGTCAGGTGTTTGTAGAACCCCTGATAGTCCTCGTCCTTCAGATCCGATTTCGGACGCGTCCAAAATGCCTTGGCTTGGTTCAAGGTCTCGTCTTTCTCGCCTGTCTTCAAGACGATCGGGATGCTCAAATGATCCGAGTACTTGCGGACCAATTGCCGCAGCCGCGCCGGCTCCAGGAACTCCTTGTCCTCATCGCGCAGGTGCAGGATGACTTCGGTGCCGCGATCGGCTTTCTCGCTGCCGCGTATTTCGTACCGGCCCTCGCCGTCCGAATCCCAGCGCACCGCAGGCGCATCGGCACGCTTGGTGAGCACGGTGACTTTGTCCGCGACGATGAAGGCGGAGTAGAAGCCGACGCCGAACTGGCCGATGAGCTGCGCGTCCTTGGCGGAATCGCCGCTCAGAGTCTCCAGGAATTTCTTGGTTCCCGATCGGGCGATGGTACCGAGATTGTCGATGATCTCAGCCTCGCTCATGCCGATGCCGTTGTCCTTGATGCTCAAAGTACCGGCCGCGCTATCCGGGCTGAGCGTCACCGACAGCGAGTCGGCGCCCAGCAGGTCGGGCTTGGCAATGGCCTCGAAGCGCAGCTTCTCGCAGGCATCGGAGGCGTTCGAGACCAACTCGCGCAGGAAGATCTCCTTGTGGGAGTACAACGAGTGAATGACCAAGCGCAGTACCTGCTTGGTTTCGGCCTGGAACTCTTTGATTTGCGGCTGTGCTTCCGCCGTAGTCTGGGTTTCTGTGGTCATGGCCTTAACTTGGGTAGTGGATCGGCCTTGAGGTGGGGCCGCCCGCCGATGTTTCAAGCCAGGAGCTTGGGATCGATCGGCAGGCTGCGAATCCTCACGCCCGTGGCCGCGAACAGTGCGTTGCACAGCGCCGGAATCACGGGCGGCAGCGCCGGTTCGCCGAGTCCCGTGGGCGGGAACTCGGTCTTCAGAAAATGCACCTCGACCGGCGGCGCCTGCTTCATGCGCAGCAGGGGGAAATCGTGGAAGTTGCTTTGCATGACCCGGCCGCCGTCGAGGGTGATCGCCTGCCCCAGCGCTTCGCCTATGCCGTCGAGCGCGGCACCCTGGACCTGGTTCTCGGCCCCTGTCGGGTTGATGATCTGGCTGCCGACATCGCCGGCCACCCACACCTTGTCCACGGTGATCCTGGCATCCTTTCCTAAGCTCGCGTGGACTACTTCGGCGAAGTATCCCAGATGACTGAAATAAAACGCGACCCCCATGCCGGACCCTTTGGGCGGTGTGCGTCTGCCCCAGCCCGATTTTTCGCGGACCAGCTTCAGCACATCGATCATGCGGCCGGTATCGAAGGTGCCGACTTGGCGGCGCTCGCCCAGAAGATCGATACGGTATTGCAGGGGATCCTGGCCGGCCGCGTGGGCAATTTCATCGATGAACGACTGGAATACGAACGCCAGAGCGTTGCTGCCGGGTGCCCGCAAGGGTCCGGTGGGCACCCCCAAGGGCATCAACGACATCCCCAATTCCAAGTTGGGCACGAATTTCGCCGGGAACTCGTCGGCCTTCAAATCCGCGCTGGACACGGCCTTGCCGTTCTCGCCGAAGGAGACGAAATGGTTGCTGAAGGCCTGTAGTCGTCCCCCGCCATCGAGGCCCGCCTTGAGGAAATGAAATCCGGCGGGACGGTAGAAATCATGCTGCATATCATCCTGCCGATTCCACAGCAGCTTGACCGGCGCACCCGCTTGCCTCGATATCCATGCCGCCTCGACCATGTAGTCATTCATCAAGCGGCGTCCAAACCCGCCGCCGCAGCGGGTCATGTGAATGGTGATGTCCGCATCGCTCAGCCCCAAGGTCTTCGCGACTATTTTCCGTCCCGCGTCGGGATTCTGGGTCGGCGCCCAAATCTCCGCCTTTCCTGCGCGGACATGTGCCGTGCAATTCTGGGGTTCCAAGGTGGCGTGCGACAGGAAGGGATAGCTGTACCCGGCTTCCAGTCTTTGCGCCGATCGCGCCAGCGCTTCAGCGACGTCGCCATCGCGGACCAATGTCGTTGCGGCTGGCTGGGTCGAAATCTGCGCGGCCTGGGCGGCGAAGCCTACCGTACTCTGCGTTGAGGTTGCGCCCTTCTCCCACTTGACCTCCAAGGCCTCGCGGGCCTTGTCGATGAGCCACCAGTTCGTGCCGACGATGGCCACTCCGCTGGCGAGACCATTGAAGACCGGGCTGCCGTTCACGATGAAGGCATCCCGCACACCGGGTTGCGACTTCACCGCCTCCAGGTTGGCCGATACCGCCGTCCCGCCGAACACCGGCGATTTCACGAACACCGCATACAGCATGCCCGGCACGCTCACGTCGATGCCGAACAAGGGCTTCCCCGTCACTACCAGCGGACTGTCGATGCCGCCATGCGACTTGCCGATGATCTTGAAATCCTTAGGATCCTTGAGCGGCACCTGCGCCAAATCCGGCGCCGGCAGCATCGCGGCCTTCGCGGCCAAGCGCCCGTAGGTCAACGAACGGCGAGTGGGCACATGCAGCACACGGCCGGAGGCGGTTTCGCACTCGGACAGGGGCACACCCCAACCTTGCGCCGCGGCGCTCATGAGCATCTGCCGCCCTGCCGCGCCGACTCGGCGCAGCGCATCCCAATTCAGCGGCGTTGCCCGGCTGCCGCCGGCAAATTGCGCGCCGTATTTCGCAGGATCGCTGAGTGCCTGCTCGATGCGAACATCGCCCCAGTCCACATCCAGTTCCTCTGCGATCAGCATGGGCAGCATGGTCTTGATGCCTTGGCCGATTTCCGGATTCTTGGAAACGATGGTGACTACACCCTCGTTCGACACCTGAACGAAGGCATTGAGCGTGCTCTCGATCGTTGAATCGGCGGCGCTCAAAGACTGTGGCAGGGAGAAATCGAGCAGCAGTCCGCCGCCCACGGCAATGCCGGCCCGAAGAAAGGCACGCCGCGATTCCGCCACGGCCGACAGCGCTGGATTGTCGGTGCGATTCATCGACGCGCTTCTGCGGTGTGCTTCATCGATGTGCCTCATCGGAGCGTATCGCGGCTATCGGCGGCCGGCATCCCGGCGGCCTGCTTGATGGCGGCGCGAATTCGCGTGTACGTGGCGCAGCGGCAAATGTTGCCCGACATGGCCTGATCGATATCCGCGTCGCTGGGCTTGGGATTCTTCGCCAGCAAGGCGCTGGCGGACATGATCTGCCCGGCTTGGCAGTAGCCGCATTGCACGACATCGGCCTCGAGCCAGGCGTTTTGCACGGCCTTGCCCGCCGGCGTGCCGGCCACCGCCTCGATCGTGGTAATCGATGCGGCGCCCACCGACGATACCGGCGTCACGCAGGAGCGCACGGCGGCGCCATCGAGATGAACGGTGCAGGCGCCGCAAAAGCTCCTGCCGCAGCCAAATTTGGTGCCCTTCAGATCGAGCAAATCGCGCAGCACCCAGAGCAGCGGCATCTGCGGATCGGCCTCGATCGCACGCGCTTTCCCGTTGACCCGTATCGTGTACTGCAACCTAACCCCCTCGAATGAACGGCCCGCAAATCTTGCACCTTATGGTATGGCCCATGCCACCCATAGGTCACGGCCCATGCGACACGGCCCATGCGTCACGGGCCAGCCCCCGTTACGGCCAGTCGGCGCGTGGATCGAATTGTAAGTCGCGTTTCATCCGCTCGTAAGCCTCCTTGGCCGCCGGTGTGTGCGCCGCCGGCGCGACCAGTTTGATGGTCACGATCTGATCGCCGCTGGGCGTACCGGGAAGCCCCCTGCCTCGCAGACGCAGCTTCTGCCCCGACTGCGCACCGGCAGGCACCGTCAATTCGACCGTGCCGCCGAGCGTGGGAACGGCCACCTTGGCCCCCAGGGCGGCTTCCCACGGGGCCAGAGGCAACTCGATCTGCACATCCCTGCCTACCACGTCGTAAAGATGATGCTCTCGAAGGCGAATTTTCAGGAGTAATGAATTGCGGCCACCCACCCCGGGTATTCGCAGCGATTGGCCTTCCGTCACGCCGGCAGGAATCTGCACGTCAACTTGGCGAAGCCGGCCGCTTTCGTTCAGCGTCACGCGACGCTTGGTCCCACCAAAAGCCTCCTCCACCGTGACATCCAGGTGGCCGGCCTCTGATTCCTCATGCTGTCCGGGGCCCATGCCCGCTCCGCCGAAAAGACTGGAGAAGAAATCGCTGAAGCCGTTGAGATCGGAAAAGCGCTGGCCACCGGACGACCCGAATCGTTGCGACCAATCGGGTGGCGGCCGAAATTGCTGGCCATTGCGGAAATTACGGCCCAGTTGGTCGTAGGCGGCGCGCTTTTCGGCATCGCGCAGCACCTCGTAGGCCTCCTGGACCTCCTTGAATTTGTCTTCGGCGTTCTTCTCTTTGCTGACGTCTGGGTGATACTTGCGCGCCAGCTTGCGGTAGGCGCGCTTCACCTCGTCGGCATCGGCCCCGCGAGTGACCCCGAGAATCTCGTAATAATCCCTGTATTGCATACCTACCTGAAAACGTTAACCCTTGATTTTACAGCAATATCCCATAATCAGCCGACAGGTCATAGGCGGACCGGACCGCGACCCTCGCATGAGGCCGATCCCCACCCGGCTCATGAGGCGGACTGCCAACTCGCATCGAATATAGCCGCCCGCGCTGAATTGCTTGAAATTGAACGGCAACGTCCCGACCATGAGGTTACGGCGTTACCATATTGCGTGCGTTTATTGCGTCCTTTTTCCCGATCTAAAGCCCCCATGAAACGTATTTTTCTGTTCATCGTCACGAATCTGGCCGTTCTGGCCCTGCTCAGCCTGGTGCTGTTCATCGTCGAGAGCGTATTCGGCGTGCACTTGATGCGGGGCGGAACCGGCAGCTTGCTGGTTTTTGCAGCCATCTTCGGCTTCGGCGGCTCTCTCATATCGCTGGCGCTATCGAAGTGGACCACAAAGCGAGTGATGGGTGTGCGGGTGATCCAAAGCGCCGAAACCGAATTGGAGCGCTGGTTGGTCGGCACGGTCAAACGATTGGCGGACCAGGCCCGCATCGGCATGCCCGAAGTCGGCATATTCGACGCCGAGGAAATGAATGCCTTCGCCACCGGCGCGCGCCGCAACGCAGCCCTTGTGGCCGTCAGCAGCGGGCTTCTGCGCAGCCTGTCGCGCACGCAGGTCGAGGCGGTGCTCGGTCACGAAATCACGCACGTCGTAAATGGTGATATGGTTACCCTCGCCCTTTTGCAAGGGGTGCTGAATACGTTCGTGATCTTTCTGGCGCGCATCATCGGCGGCATCGTCGATCGAGCGCTGCTGCGCAACGACAGGCAGGATTCGGGTATCGGCTTTTTCCTGACCACCATGGTAGCGCAGTTTGTCCTAGGCATACTCGCCAGTGTGATCGTGTGCTGGTATTCGCGGCGGCGCGAGTTTCGAGCCGATCGGGGCGGCGCGGACCTCGCCGGCAGCGCCAACATGATCGCTGCGCTGCAGATGTTGAAGCGCAGCCACGGTCAGCCGATGCCGCCGCAGATGCAGGCTTTCGGTATCAATACCGGCAGCCCGACGGGAATCATGCGGTTGTTCATGACTCACCCGCCGCTGGATGAGCGAATCGCCGCACTCGAGGGCTCGAGAATCATATGACGCAGGAAGATGAACTCGTGATCGACCCCCCCGCCGCCGTACGCGTCGGCCGCGAACTCTCGAAGTGGTTCGGTGCCAGCGACCTTACGGATCAGCCACGCGAGCCCAAGCTGCTCGATTCGGGACGCCGCATCGACTGGGCTCGCTCGCTGCCGTTTCTGCTGATGCATGCGGTCTGCCTGGCGGTGATCTGGGTGGGCTTCAGCTGGGCTGCCCTGGCGGTCACTGTCGTGATGTACTTGCTGCGCATGTTCGCCATCACGGGTTTCTACCATCGTTACTTCTCCCATCGCTCCTTCAAAACTTCGCGCGTCGGGCAGTTCGTATTCGGCATGCTGGGCGCATCGGCCGTCCAGCGCGGCCCGATTTGGTGGGCCGCCCATCATCGGCACCACCATGTGTATTCGGACAAGCCGGAGGATGTGCACTCTCCGGTGCAGCACGGGTTCTTCTGGAGCCACATGGGATGGTTCATGTCCCATGGGCACTTCGCGGCGGACCTGTCGCGGGTGAAGGATCTGCTCAAGTATCCGGAACTGCGCTTCTTGGATCGCTTCGATGTGGTGGTGCCCACTGTCTTGGGCGTGAGCGTTTTTCTGCTCGGCGTGCTCTTGAAGCATGTCGCACCAGGACTTCATACCAGTGGCTGGCAAATGCTGGTCTGGGGCTTTTTCGTTTCGACCGTGCTGCTGTACCACGGCACGTACACCATCAACTCACTCTCCCACGTGTTCGGCCGGCAACGCTACAAGACCGGCGATTCCAGCCGCAACAACCCGTGGCTCGCGATCATTACCCTGGGCGAGGGTTGGCATAACAACCACCATCATTACCCCGCCTCGGCGCGCCAGGGCTTCTACTGGTGGGAATTCGACGCCACCTTCTACTTGCTGAAGCTGATGGCATTTTTCGGGCTGATCTGGGACTTGAAGCCCGTGCCGGGGTCGGTCCGAGACGGCGGCACCAAACGCCTATAGCCCGCCTCAAGTATTCGCCAGACTCCTTCCCACCACGCCAATGGTCCAAGTCCATGCCTCGCCCGCCTAGTCCTGCGACGCTCGCGCAACTCAAGGCCGCAGTGGCCCCCGGCGATTGGCTCGACTCGGCCGGCGACGTGGCTCCTTACTTAAGCGATTTTCGGCATCTGTACCGGGGCGCAACGCCCTTGGTGCTACGGCCCCGCAGCGTCGAGCAGGTCGCCGGTATCATGACCATCTGTCATCGCGAAGAAGTCGCCGTAGTGCCGCATGGCGGCAATACCAGCTATTGCGGGGGTGCCACCCCGGATGAGAGCGGTTCGCAAATCGTGGTGTCGATGCAGCGCTTGAACCGCGTGCGGCATGTCGATGCTGCCAACTATTCGATGATCGTCGAAGCCGGCTGCACGCTGGCCGGCGCTCAAGCCGCCGCTCGCGACGCGAATCGCTTGTTTCCTTTGAGCTTAGGATCAGAAGGCACGGCGCAAATCGGCGGCAATTTGTCGACCAATGCCGGCGGCACGGCCGTGCTGCGCTACGGAATGATGCGCGATCTGGTGTTGGGCTTGGAGGTGGTGCTGGCGGATGGGCAGGTGGTTTCAGCGCTCAAGAGCCTGCGCAAGGACAACACCGGCTACGACGTGAAATCTCTGTTCATCGGCGCCGAAGGGACTTTGGGGTTGATCACGGCGGCATCCTTGAAACTGTTTCCGGTGCCGGCCGACACGGCCACCGCGCTGGTCGGCATCGACTCACCCGGCCGGGCGCTCGAGCTGCTCGCGCGGCTGCGCGGCGCGGCGGGCGATCAGGTAAGTTCCTGCGAGCTCATGCCGAGAATCGCCGTGCAAATGACCGTGCAGTACGTGCCGGGCGTTGCGAACCCGCTGGACTTCGATTGCGCCTGGTACCTGCTCATCGAGTTAGGCTCGCCCAATCCGCATCAAAATCTCACCGCCCTGCTGACCCGGGAGCTGGAGGAGGCCGCCGCGGCCGGCGCCGTGCAAGATGCCATGCTGGCCTCCTCGCTCGCCCAGGCACAGGCCATGTGGAAATTGCGCGAATCCGTACCCGAGGCGCAACGCCGCCACGGCGCAAGCATCAAGCATGACGTATCCGTTCCGGTGTCCGCGATCCCCGCACTGATCGAGAGAGGCACTACGCTGATCGAGCAATTGGCCCCCGAGGGCGACGTGGTTTCCTACGGACACGCAGGCGACGGCAACTTGCATTTCAACGTCAGTCAAAAGCCAGGCACGGATTTGGCGGCGTTTACCGGACGCACGCACGCTCTCGAGCGCGCGATGTTCGACCTGGTGGAAAGCTTGGGCGGCAGTATCAGCGCCGAACATGGTATCGGCCGGCTCAAGGCGGCGGAACTGGCGCGCCGCGCAGATCCGGTGGAACTGCACGTCATGCATCTCTTGAAGAAGGCGCTCGATCCGAAGGGCATCATGAATCCGGGCAAGGTGCTGTGCGCAAACTGACCGTGCCGGTCCGCACGGCACGCTTGAATCTGCGCGAATTCGTCGCCACGGATCTCGCGGCCGTCCACGCCTACTCGTCGGATCCCAGGGTCACCCGCTATCTTTTTTTCGGTCCGCGCGACGAGGAGAGTTGCGCCGACTATTTGGCGGAATTGTTGGCTTCGCAGCGCGAACGTCCACGCACGCGATTCGAACTCGCCGTGGAGGAGATCGCCACGGCGCGGCTGATCGGCGCCTGCGACCTGTCCTTGATCGAGGCCAAGGTCGTGGACCTAGGCTACATGCTGGGTGTCGAACAGTGGGGCCATGGCTACGCCACCGAAATCGCCCTGGCCTTGATCGATGCGGCATTCTCCGAGCTGCGCGCCGAGCGGGTGATTTCCACCGTCGATGTCAACAACGCCGCGTCGATCCGAGTGCTCGAGAAAGTCGGCATGCGCTGGGAAGCGGTATACCGCAGGCATCGGCGCGCGAAGAACCGCTGGTGGGACTGCCATTTGTTCACGCTGCCGCGGGCGGTGTGGGAGGACTCGAAGGCAACGCTGCGGTGAGGCAGTATGGCATCGCGTCGCAAGTTTTTCCCGCAGGCCAGAGCCTGGCTATCTTTCGGCTTCGTCTTTGGCTGACTGCTTGCGTGCGCGATCCGCGGCACGCTTCAAGACATCGTCGCTCGGCATGCCCAAACGTCGGGTGCTGCGTAGAGCCAGCAATCCGCCCACCAACACGGCGATCACCACCACGAAGATGATCAGGCCCCGGAGCATCAGGACTTCACTCGGATCAGTCCTTCCTGTGAGACGCTGGCGACCAAGCGGCCATCGCGCGCGAACACGCTGCCGCGGGTGAAGCCGCGGGCGCCGGAGGCGCTCGGACTGTCCATGGCGTACAGCAACCAGTCGTCGACCCGGACGCTGCGGTGAAACCACATCGCATGATCGATGCTCGCGATCGTCATCTTATCTCTGGCCATGGACAGCCCATGCGGCTTGAGCGCGGTGTCGAGCAGCTGGAAATCCGAAGCATAAGCCAAGAGGCAGCGATGCAGGGCTTCATCGTCCGGCAGGGTATCGACCGCGCGGATCCAGACAAATTTCAGGGGCGGCGCCTTCACCGGGCGCACGAAGTTCGGCGGCTCGACCGGTTTGAATTCAAAAGGACGCTTCTGATCCAGCACCTTCAAGAGAATCGGAGGCAGATTCGGCAGACCCGCCAGATAATGCTCGAGATTGGGCAGGGCTTCCGGCTGCGGCACGTCGGGCATGGGAATCTGGTGATCCAGGCCGGCCTCAGGCGTTTGGAACGACGCCGACATGTTGAATATCTGCTGGCCGTGCTGGATGGCGACCACCCGGCGCGTCGCGAAATGCTTGCCGTCCCAAGCGCGATCCACTTCGTAGACGATGGGGGAGTTGAAGTCGCCGCGCCGTAGAAAATAGGCATGCAGCGAATGTACCGCGCGATTTTCCACGGTCGCGGTCGCGGCCACCAGGGCTTGGCCCAAGACTTGACCGCCGAAAACCTGCGGACTGCCGATGTCGCGGCTCTGCCCGCGAAACAAATTGATCTCGAGCCGCTCGAGGGTCATTACCTTGATCAGGTCTTCGAGGAGCTGATCCATCGTCAGGCCGAATCCGCGCCGGCGACGCCCAGCCGCTTCTGCATGATGGGGCTGGTGGTCGTGTACTGGAGAAATTGGCGCTTCTCGGGGAATAAATGATGCTGGATGGCAAATGCCGCGAGCGCGGCTTCGTGAAAACCGCTCAGGATCAGTTTCTTCTTGCCGGGGTAGGTGTTGATGTCGCCGATGGCGAAGATTCCCGGCACGCTGGTTTGAAATTTTTCGGTATCGACTTTGAGCGCCCTCTTCTCCAGTTCCAGGCCCCACTCGGCGATGGGCCCAAGCTTGGGATGCAGGCCGAAAAAAGCAAACACATGATCTACCGGGACTCGCCGGGTTTGCCCGTCGGCGGACTGCACGTCGATGCCGGTGAGTTTCTCCCGATCCTTGTGGATCCCGACCGCATTTCCCTCGAGCAACTGCATCTTGCCTGCCGCCACCAGTTCGCGCATACGCGCCACCGTCGCGGGCGCCGCGCGAAATTCCGCGCGACGATGCACCAAGGTCAGCGAGCGTGCCTTGTCGCACAGAGCCACCGTCCAATCCAGTGCCGAATCTCCTCCGCCGCAAATCATCAGATCCTGGTCGAAGAAATCGCCGGCCGACTTGACGCGATAGTGGATGTACTTGCCCTCGATCTCTTCTGCCCCTGGAATACTCAAGCGCCGCGGCTGGAAGGAACCCACCCCCGCGGCAATGACCACCGCACCGGCGGTGAGCCGCGTGCCGGTGGAGGTCGCGACATGGAACTTACCATTATCCAATACGCGCAGTCCGGTCACCTCTTGGCCCAGATGGAATGTCGCATTGAACGGCTTCACCTGTTCCAGCAACCGATCGATCAACTCCTGAGCACCGCAGACGGGCAGCGCAGGAATGTCATAGATCGGCTTCTCGGGGTAGAGCTCGGTGCACTGTCCGCCGGGGAGGCTCAGCGAATCGATGATGTGCGCGCGGATACCCAGCAAGCCCAGTTCGAAGATTTGAAAAAGACCCACGGGGCCGGCGCCGATGATCACCGTTTCGACGTATTGTTCCGACATTTAAAGCGTCATTCCTCACCATAATCGGGCCGCGGATTGTAGCTGAATCCGCAACCCCATATCCCAAGCAACCAGATTCGATCCAGGCGGTACTCATGTACGAGGCTGGGTCCCGGAACTTGAGCTGGTTTATCGCGAAGCGACCCCGTCTCAAAGGCAGCGGCAGCGCTGACGGTAAAGTCTCGTAAGCGTATGTCTTTGTTTATCAAGTAATTATGGTCCAGCCCGGAAGGATAGAGGGACGATGATGCACGCACAAGTTACCCCGCATTCTGACGAACACTTGGATTCTCCCGAGGACGGGGCGCGCGATTCGACCCGACCCATCCGCGCCTTGAATCGCGGACTTGAAGTCCTGACCGAGCTGAATCGCTTGGAGCGAGCGGCCATCAATACCCTGGCAGCCGCCGTGGCGCTGCCGCGAACCACGACTTACCGTATTCTGGAAACTCTGCGTCTGGCCGGATACGTGACGCGGGACGCCCATGACGATTGTTACCGGCCCACCATCATGGTCCGAGCTCTTTCGGACGGTTTCGACGATGAGGCGCTGGTCGCGCACATCGCCAAGCCGCTGCTCGCCACCCTCGGCGCGCAAATCGTTTGGCCCGTGGCAGTGGCAACGCCCTCCGGCTCTACCATGATGATTCGGGAAACGACGGATCGCCAGAGCCCGCTGGCATTGGAGCAGTACAGCGCCGGCGTTCGGGTACCGATGCTGGGTTCAGCCGCGGGACGTGCCTACCTGGCGTTTTGCTCGACGCAACAGCGCGACTCAATGCTCGAACTACTGGCGCGTTCGTCGCTGCCGGAGGATCGCCTGGCTCGCAATCGGGTTGAAGTCGAGAGATTGCTCAACGAAACGCGCACGCAGGGCTTTGGCATGGCGCATCGCGCCCGGCGCGTCTCCGAGGAGACCAGTCTGGCCATCCCGGTTCGCGCCAAGGATCGAATCCTGGCAACTGTCACGGTCCGCTATGCTGCCACCGCGGTGCCGCTGCGTACTGCGATCGAGCAATTCCTGCCGAAGATGCGTGAGGTGGCACAGAAGATCGAGACTCAATTCACCTAAGTAGCTATTTTTTCCGCAGTACATTGCGCACACCGCCTGAAATCAGCGCGGTCACATCGAGCAGCGCACCGGCCATGGCCAGACCGTCCGGTCCGGCCAAGTAGCGAGGACGCCAGACAGGATCGAACTTCTGCTTGAATTTGCGCAAGCCCTCGAAGTTATAAAACGTTTCTCCGTACCTTTGCACCATTCGTCCCAGCTTGTGCCACGCCGGAGCGAGTACATGCTCTTCGAGCCCCGACAGGGGCGCCATGCCTAAATTGAACCAACGAAAGCGCTGCGCGTGGCCCCACAACATGCATTCGGTCAGCATGAATTCTACGACGCCCTTGGGCGCGGCCGATTGGTAGCGCATGAGATCCACCGATAGTTCGTTCGAACCGCCCCGCCACAGATTGGCAAAAGCGACCACCGCACCCTGGTGGCGAACCACGCCGACATCGAAGTTGGCGATGTAGCGTTCATCGAAGAACCCGAGGGAAAAGCGCTTCTCGGCGGTGTCTTTTTCCGCAAGCCAATTCTCCGAGATCGCGCGCAGCGCCGGCAGCATGGCCGGCACGTCGCGCCGCAGGATCATTTCGAAGCTGACGCCGTCACGGCCGGCACGCCGGTGTGCCTGGCGCAGATCCGCACGCGCCGCTCCTTCCAGGGAGAACTGTTCGAGCGGCACCCGCGCCTCTTCGCCCAGCTTGCTCAAGGTCAAACCCAGATCGATGTACAACGGCAGCCTTTCCGGCGTGACCTGGTAGAACACCGGAGAGACCGCCATACGATCGCAATTCTCCAAAAACTCCCAGGCCAGGGCCTCGCCGAGTTCGGCAGGCCCGATCGGATCGCCCATCGCCACCCAGCTGTTGCCGGAGGATTGCCACATGATGCAGGCGGAGCGCTGCTCGTTGAACAGCAAATTCTTGTCGCCGAGCAGGGCGAGGTTCGCGGTCGCATCCTCACACTTCTCGATCAACTCGGCCACGCGCTCCAAATCCGCCGCGCCGGGCGCAGAAAACCGCGGCGGCGCGGGGCGCAGCACGCGCCACAGGCCGTAGGCGGCGGCAATGATGACTGCAAGCAGCGACGCTCTCAGACTGCGCGGGGCGGAAGCCTCGAAGGCAAACTGCCACCAGAGTTCATTGTCATAGGGCAAATGCCGGTAGGCGAAGATCACCAGCCATGCGGCGGTGAACAATACGAGGAGAAACGCCGCGATCCACGCGCTCGAATAGTGCTGCTCGAGCAGCGAAGCACGGCGCTTGAAGCGGGCGCGCGCCGAGGTCAGTAGCACCGCCACGACGCTCAACACCGTGGCCTCTTCGTAGTCGAATCCCTTGAGCAGCGAGAGCAAGATTCCGGCACACAGCAGCCAAATGGTCATCCACCATGCGGCATTCAGCCGCCGGTACAGTCCATGCGCAATGATGAGCAATCCCACGCCCACCACGCTGCCTAGAAGGTGCGACAGCTCCAGTACCGGCAGAGGCACGAAATCCTGCAGCAACGCCAGACGCTTGCCGAGGCCGGGGGTAGCACCGGAGAACAGCAGCACGGCACCGGCCAGAAATACCGCGACGGCGATAGCCTGGGGGGTGACGGCCAGCAAGAATGCCCGCAGCAGCCGCGCCCAGCGAATCACCGGTGCACGATGTATCCAGACCTCGTGGGCACCCAGCAGCACGAGTGCCAGGGCAAAGGGCGCGAAATAATAAATAGCTCGGTAGGCCACCAGCGCGCCGAGTAGGCGGTCCTTGGGCACCGCAGGCATTAGCAACAGCAAAACGAATTCAAACACTCCGATGCCGCCGGGAACGTTGCTGATGGCACCGGCGGCAAGCGCAATGAGGTATACGCCGGCAAAGGCGAAGAAACTGATCGACGCCTCGTGCGGCAACAGCGCGAAAAGCACGCTCGAGGCGAACAGCATGTCGACACAGCTGACGCCGATCTGCGCGAAGGCAATCTTCGGTTTGGGCACGGGAATTTCAAAATGACGAAACTTCAATGGCGCATGGCGCGTGCACACCAGCCAGAGGTAGCCGGCGACGCCGGTCAGCAGCGCGGCGCCGGCCACGATCGCCAACCACGCATGCACATGCAGTATCGAGCCGGATATCCCGGCGTTCGACAGCAGAGACAGGCCGAGCAGCACGCTGGCGCCGAGGAAAAAAGTCAGCGTGCCGAAGGCAATGATGGTCGCGATTTGTTTGGCGCTCAGGCCAAGCGCAGTGTAGGCGCGATAGCGAATCGCACCGCCACTGATGGAATTCAGTCCGACGTTGTGGCCGATGGCATAGCCCATGAAAGAAATGAGGGCCACGCGGGGATATGGCACCCTGGCGCCGGCGAATCGAACCGCGAGCGCGTCGTAGAGGGTAAGACAGCCGTAACCTAGGCAAGCGAAGAATGCCGCTCTCAGCAATTTCGCATTCGAAATCGCATCCACGCGCGCCAGGATGTCGCGCCAGTGATAATGGCCGAGCAGATGGTGCACCAAAAAGGGCGCGGCCACGAGAAAGGCAAGGCCGAGCAAGGTGCTCCACGCGGGAATCTTGGGCGCTGTGATCGAATGTGGCACGCTCCGTATCGTATCAGCCTCCAACCCCGCGCTGAAAACTGCTAGGGTTGGCGCTTTCGCAGCGATGTTGAGGGGTATGCATCAATGAGTTCCGCCAACGAGAGCCGCCAGGCAACCATGGACTCGGCACAGGTCTACCGGGAGGAAACTTTCACCGATAGGAAAGTCGGTACCATCCGTCGATTGACGCCTGTTACCTCGGACGGCACGGCGGATGACAAGCGCCCCGTCATATTCGTCGGGCAGGCACAGGTCATGACCCCGATGGGCGGCCTGCCCATCAGTTTCGAACTCGATGCCGCCACGCTCAAGGATGCCATCGAGAAGTTCGGTGCCACCGCCGAACAAGCGGTTCAGCAGACCATGCGGGAACTGCAGGAAATGCGCCGCGAACAAGCTTCCTCCCTGGTAATCCCCGATGCCGCCGGGGCCTCACTGCCGAATCCCAACGATTTGCTGAGAGGCGGCCGGCCTCGACGGTAATCCTGCGCCGGCGCCCAAAAGAGGCCGGATGGGATAGGTATTTTTGGAGCTCGTTCGGCTATGCCCGTGCCGCGGGGCCTGCCGAGCTGTCCAGCGCATCCCAGCGCAAATACGCGCTCTCCAGCTCCGCGGACACGGCCTCCAGGCGCCGCAGCGCGGCCTGGCTTTCGTCCTTGCCGCGCCGGAAGACGGCAGGATCGCTGATCAGCGCGTTGAGCTGCGCCTGTTCGGCCTCGAGTTGCTGAATCTTCTCGGGCAGCTGCGCGAGTTCGCGCTGCTCGTTGTACGACAAGCGCTTGGGTTTGGGCGAGGGGTTCGTCGGCACGGCGCTCCGCGGCGCAGCGGCAGGCATTGCGGTAGGTGCGGTCGACGGCTCGACGGCCGTTATCTTGGCCGTCGCCGGTGCGGTGACCTTTCGCTGCCGCAGCCAATCGGTATAGCCGCCTACATACTCGTTGATCTGCCCATTGCCCTCGAAGACCAGCGTGCTGGTGACCACATTGTCGAGGAACGCGCGATCGTGGCTGACGAGCAGCAGGGTCCCGGCATAGTCCGCGACCATTTCCTCCAGCAGTTCAAGTGTTTCCGCGTCGAGATCGTTGGTGGGTTCGTCCATCACCAAGAGATTGCTGGGGCGGGCAAATAGGCGCGCCAGCAGCAATCGATTGCGTTCACCGCCCGACAGCATGCTCACCGGCGCATGCAATCGCTCCGGCGGAAACAGGAAATCGCGAAGATAGCCGGAGACATGCCGGGCCTGGCCGTCGATGGTCACCGTATCGCCGCTGCCGCCCGTGACATTGTCCATGATGGATGCATTGGGATCGAGCTGCTCGCGCTGTTGATCGAAATAGGCGGGCGAGAGCTTCGTGCCGCGCCTGATCTGGCCCGAGACCGGCTCCAACTCGCCGATCAGAAGCTTGATCAACGTGGTTTTGCCGCAGCCGTTGGGCCCGATGATGCCGATGCGGTCTTGGCGCTGTATGCGCACCGAAAAATCGCGCAATATCGGCACCGCGCCGAAGGAGTGCGCGACGTGACTCGCCTCGAACACCAATTTTCCGGATGGTGTGGCGTCTTGCGCCCGCAATTCCACGGTACCGATGCGCTCACGCCGCTCACGCCTCTGTATTCGCAATTGCTCGAGCGCGCGCACCCTGCCCTCATTACGGGTCCGCCGTGCTTCCACACCTTTGCGAATCCAGACCTCCTCCTCGGCCAGCTTCTTGTCGAACAAAGCCGCGTGTTTGGCCTCGACCTCGAGAGCTGCACGCTTCTGCAACACATAGTCATCGTAGCCGCCGGGCCATACCCGTAGCTGTCCTCGGTCAAGTTCGACGATCTTCGTCGCCAGACGGCGGACGAAGGCGCGGTCGTGGCTGACGAAAAGTAGTGCCCCCGGATATTCGATCATCATGTTCTCGAGCCAAGTAATGGCCTCGATGTCCAGGTGATTCGTCGGCTCGTCCAACAACAGCACGTCGGGGGCGGCGACCAGCGCACGCCCCAGCATCACGCGCCTGCGCCAGCCGCCGGACAAGGCGCTCATCGATACCTCTTCCATCAGCCCCAGCCGCGATATCACTTGGTCGACCTGCAACCGGGCCTGCCACTCATCTTCGGGCGTCTTCGATTCGACGCCGCCCAGCACCACGTCATGGACTGTGGCGTCGCTGCCGGCGGAAACTTCCTGCGCCAGGCTTGCGGTCCGCGCGCCCGGACGGACCCAGATCTCGCCGCTGTCGGGTTGTATGTTTCGGGCTATCAGCTGCAGCAGCGAGGACTTTCCCTCGCCGTTGCGGCCGAGCAGACAGACGCGTTCGCCCCTGCGCAGCTGCAGGTTGACGTTGTCGAGCAATGGCCTCAGCCCGAAGCTCAAGGAAACTTTATCGAGACGAACGATGGGCATGAATATCAGGAGCCTGCCTGCGTATTGCGCGAGAGCCGCGTGACGCTGCTCCGTGATGAATGCGATGTGAGAACCAGGTCACGCTCTTGTCCTCCGCAGGGTGCGTCCCGGTGCACAGTTGTGTGCAGGCGCACAGCACTCGCAGCCTGCACCGCTTAACCTGCGCTGTGTAGTCTACCCCAGCCAGCTGGAGCAAAGCGTTGGCGCTGCGGACCCGAATTGCCTTGACTTTTCTGCTGCTCCTCGCGGCAGTGCTGGCTGCTGCTCTTGGGGCGGTGCTGGCGACCAACCGCGACAGCGCGGGCCGAGAAGTGCAGCGCCAGCTCGACGTGGGTACGCTGGTATTCTCGCGCCTGCTCGAGAGCAATCGCCGACAGCTGACTCAGGCGGCGCAGGCCGTCGCCGCCGATTATGGATTTCGCGAGGCGGTTGCCGCCCGCGACACCGACACCCTCTCCTCGGCGCTGGGGAACAGCGGCAAACGCATCGGCGCAGCGATGGTCGTGCTCACCTCGTTGAGCGGCAAGGTCATCGCCGCCTCCGGCACCCATCTGCCGGCCGGCACCTCCTTTCCCATCTCTTCGCTGCAGGAAAGCGGCGCCGCCGTGGACAACGCGGCCAGCATGATGGTGGACGGCGGGCGCATCTATCAGCTGGTGACCGTGGCGGTGCGCAGTCCCCTGCCTGTGGCCTGGATTGCCATGGGGTTCGAACTGGACAACAGGGCAGCGCACGAGCTTGCGGATATCACCGGCCTGGCGGTGACCCTGTCGGTGGGCACCGGGGGCCATTGGACGGACGTCATCAGCACCGTCGCGGACCCTACGCTGCCCGCCGCGGACGTGGTTACCCGCCGAATCGAAATCTCCGAAGTCGGCGACACCGAGATCGTTGCCGTGCTGTCCCGTTCCCTGGCGGACGCTCGTGCACCGTTCGAACGCCTCACCAAGGTGCTGTTCGTGATTGCGGGCGTCAGCCTGATCGCGTTCGCGGTGGCGGCTTTCTGGCTGGCGCGCAATATTACGCGGCCCTTGCAAGACCTGACCAAGGTGGTCGATCGCATGCGCGCCGGTACTTACGATGCCAAGCAGAGCGTGCAGCGCGGCGATGAACTGGGCGTGCTCGCCGAAGGTCTGCACCTGATGCAATCGGCGGTGCACAGTCGCGATCAATCCATCCGGCGCCTGGCTTACGAGGATACGCTGACGGGGCTGATGAACCGGACCGCATTCAGCGCGGCCTTGAGCGATGCGCTGCGCGATGCCGGCGACAAGCCCATCGGCGTGGTGGTCATCAATTTGCATCGATTCCGCCGCATCAACGAGCACTTGGGCTATTCGGTCGGGGATGCCGTCCTGACCGAAATCGCCACCCGGATCGCGGCGGTACCCTCGGTGAAGTCGGCGGTGGCACGGTTCGCGGCCGATCAGTTCGCCGCGTTTACTCCACTCAATAGCCCGGCCGGACTGCATGCCTGGGGCACCTCACTGCTACTGGCATTGGCCGAACCGGTGATGGTGGAAGCCCAGCCCATCGACATCAGTGCGACCTTGGGGTTGTCGGCATCGGTCGGCGGCATCTCCTCACCCGATGAGTTGATGCGCTGCGCCGACTTGGCCCTGGACCGTGCGCGGGGTGAAAAACGCGCCATGGCGATCTATGAGAACGCACTCAAACCGGCGGCCCGGGATCAGCTTTCGCTACTGGGCGAATTGCGCCACGCGGTGGAACACGATGAGCTATGCCTGCACTTCCAGCCCAAAATCGAATTCAGTACCGGTCGCGTCGCCGGCGCGGAGGTCCTGCTGCGCTGGCAGCATCCGACGCGCGGCTTGTTGAGCCCGGCGGATTTCATTCCCTTTGCCGAACAGACCGGATTCATCCGCTGGTTGACCCGTTGGACGCTGGATCACTCGATGGCGCAGGCAGTGCAATGGCAGCACGCCGGCATGGCGATAAATTTGGCGGTGAATATCAGCGCCGAGGACATCGGCGACTCACGCTTTGACGCTCGGCTTGCCGCGCAGTTGAGCCGGCACAAGCTGCCCCCTTCGCTGCTCACCTTGGAATTGACGGAAAGCGGAGCTATCGAAGATCCTGCACGGGCCTTGCATATGCTCACCGCCATCGCAGCATTGGGCGTCAGCCTGTCGATCGACGATTTCGGCACCGGATATTCGTCACTGAGCCATCTCGCCCGGATGCCCGTGCATGAGATGAAAATCGACCGCAGCTTCATTCTGAGTCTGGAATCCGATCCGGAATTTGCGACGGTGGTGCGCTCGGCGATCGACATGGGGCACGGGTTGGGATTGAAAGTGGTGGCCGAGGGTATCGAGACGGCGGCGGCGGCCGACCGGCTGCGCCAATTCGGGTGCGATATCGCGCAGGGCTTCCACTATGCCAAACCGATGCCCCGCGAGGACTTTGAGGCCTGGCTGAAGGATCGATCCCGCGTACCGGTCATCGCGTTGCCGGCGGCCTTTGCCGCGGACGACGTAACCGATACGGTGGCCTTGGTCACGTACTAGGCTGGACTATTCGTGCACTAAGGGCAGATAGGATGGTTATTTTCCGCTGTCCATGAATTGCTCGGCCAGGGCTCCTGGCGTGTAAACCTTACACGGGAGCCGCCGCTCGCGTTCGCGGCCCCCGGTGAGGCGATTTTGCGACGACGATCGCGCCGGAAGCAGTTTGACCATTTCCGTCCCATGATCACGCGTCTCGGCCACTGATCCGCCATACCTTGGCGCGCGCGTTGCAGTATCCTTCAGGCTCCTTACCCGCCGAGGGGCGCAATCTTCGGGGCGACATGGGCGCGAATCGCAAGAACTTGCTGAGTCAAGCGCTGGACGGTTTGGGCCGCTGGTACGTGGCGATTCCTCCGTTTCTCATCGTCGGCTTCTTGGCCGCTTTGTTCTTCGTGACGAGCGAGGGTCACGCGCGGCTGCAGGAAGCGGGCGAGCGGCTGCAGAAATCCGCCGCGCGCGAACATGCCCTCGAAGCGCTGCAGAATACGCTGGCACAATCGGTGAGCGCCCAGCGGGGGTTTTTGCTGACCGAAGACCAGCGCTACATCGACATCTACAATCGAGTCGTTGCCGACGTGGAGCCGCATCTGGAGCAGCTGCGTTTGGCTTATGCGGGTTCGGACATGGAGCTGGGTCAAGTGCGTGACCTGCATGTCCTGATCGGCAAGCGTCTGGCGGATTTGTCCATGATCGTGGCCATTCAGCAGGCACAGGGCGTTACGGCGGCGGTGGCGCTGGTAAAAACCAGCGTCGGCGCCGATACCGGCGCGAAGATCAATGCCGTTTTGGACGAGCTGCGCAATCGCGAAACGGCCGAGCATCAGGCCGCCAGCGCGCATTGGGCCGGCTCGCAGACCTTGAGCCGCTGGATCACCCTCAGCGGTACTGTTTTCAGCATGTTGCTCGTCGGTGTCGCCTCGCGCCTGGTGTGGCTGGATATACGCCGGCGCACGGCGCTCACCGTCGAATTGCAGGATCAAAAGCTGCAGCTGGAACACGAGGTGGAGGACAGAACCCGTGAACTGGTGGAACTGTCCACCCACTTGCAGAATGTGGCCGAACGCGAGAAAGCCAGCCTGGCGCGCGAGTTGCATGACGAGCTCGGGGGCTTGCTGGTCGGTGCACGCATGGACATTTCATGGGCCGAGCAGCACTACGCGAAGAACGATCCCGATCTGAAGCAGCGGCTCCATCGGGTACAGCAGAATCTCTCGGCCGGAGTCGACTTGAAACGGCGCATCATCGAGGAACTGCGACCGACGCTTCTGGACAATGTGGGCTTGTTCGCCGCGCTGCGCTGGCAGATGAAGGAAACCTGCGGCAGCGCCGGACTCAAGTGCACCGAGTCCTATCCCGAGGAGGAGCCGCGCTTCAAATCTGAAGCTTCGATCGCGCTGTTTCGCATCGCCCAGGAGGCCTTTAGTAATATTCTGAAACATTCGGGGGCGAAATCTGCCGACATCGGCTTCGACATGGACGACGAGACCTTGGTGATGCGCATCGCCGATGACGGCATCGGCATACCGCCTGAACGTTTCATATCCATCGCCTCGCACGGCCTCGCTTCGATGCGCCATCGAGTCCGTGCACTCGGCGGGCGCCTGGACGTGAGGAGCCCGGCATCCGGCGGCACGATGCTCATCGTGCAAATACCGATCGCCAATGCATTGGCGCATGTCGGCGAACCGGAGGCGGGCAGCCTGAACAGTTAACTCATGCGCACCGGGGAAGGGCTCGAGTGCACCGGGATATATGCCGATAATCGATGATGTTTCAGGCTAGATCTTCAGCGCACCGCTCGATATCTCTGCGAACAGCGCGGCATCAAGCGCAACGTAGCGCTGCAACCGGGGATCGTCGAAGAACAGCGGATCGTCGATGAGCTTAGGATCGAACCCCGACTGGATCAGCGCCTGCTTGCGCGGCTTGAAGGTCGCGGTGGCGTCGAACATCGGCACGATCCGCAGAAACAGTGGCCGTGCATAGGGGGGCAGACGCAAGGCCGCCTCGGCGCGAAACGCGGCAAGATCGAATTCATCGTTCACCTGAAGCGCGGCGGCCCCCGCCCGGCCCTCCGCTCCCGGCACGCCCAGGCCGTAAACGACGGCACCGATCACGCCGCGGCATGCCGTGAGCGCGGTCGAGACTTCGGCGGTCGAAACATTCTCACCCTTCCAGCGATAGGTATCTCCGACCCGGTCGACGAAGTAATAAAACCCGCGTTCGTCACGGCGCATCAAATCGCCGGTCCGATACCACGAATCGCCCTCCTGGAAGACATTGCGCAGCACCTTGCGCTGCGAGGCCTCCGGATCCGCGTAGCCCTCGAATCGACCCGCGCGCTGCCCATCAGCTTTGGGCATGAGCCCTACGGCCTCTCCGATCTCATCGGCCGCGCAGCGTTCGCAAAATCCCTGCGCGTTGCGCCGTGGTTCCGAAGTGTCGACGTCGATCTTCAGCAGCGCCACGGGCAATCGGCCGGCGAGAAACGGGGGAATGCGGCCGATGGCACCCGGCCGCCCCTCGCAGTTGTACAAGGAAAAATTGCCCTCGGTCGACGCGTAGTATTCGAGGATGCGCGGAATCTTGAAGCGCGTCTTGAATGCGTCCCAGACGTCTGCCCGCAACCCGTTGCCGCACGCCACACGCAGCGAATGTTCGGTCTCGATCGGCCGATGAGGCGAATTGACCAAGTAGCGGCACAGCTCTCCGATGTATTGAAACAGCGTACAGCGCTCATCGCGCACATCCCGCCAGAAATCGGACGCCGAGAAGCGCGGGCGGATCACCACGGCCCCACCGCTCACCAGTGTCGCGAAGGTCGCGACCACCCCGCCGATGCTGTGGTAGAGAGGTAGGCAATTGAACATGCGATCGGCGGGCGCCGTATCCATCATGCCGGCGAACCAATGAGTCCACTGCATGAGACGGTAATGGCTGACCTTAGCCGCCTTTGGCAAGCCGGTCGTGCCCGAGGTGTAGATATACAGCGCCGTCGCGTCGAGAGGAGGCGCCGCGCGCTCGGATGAAGACAGTGGCGCTGAACTGACGGCCGCGAGCTCCGCTCCGAGGGAAGCGATATCGAGCGGGCTCGTTCCGAACACGCGGCACTGAAGCGACTTGTCCAAATGTGGGCGGATGGCCGCGATGCGGGGCGCGAGATCCGCACCGACGATCAAGAACTTCGGCTGAACGATGTTGATCGAATGCGCCAATACATCCCCGGCCAGTTGCGAATTGACCAGCGCAACCACGGCACCGATACGCGTCAGCCCAAGCCAGACGGCCAAGTACTCAGCGCAGTTAGGCATCAGCAGCGCGACGGCATCGCCCCGGAAGATGCCCTGTGAAATTCCCCAGCGGGCGTACTGATGGCACCGCGACCCCAACTGCCGGTACGTCATGGAGGCTTCGGCGGACAGGAGAGCGGGCGCGGCGCCGAATTCCAGGCTCAGACGCGCAATCAGCTCCGGAAGGGTCTCGCCCCGATCGGCGATCGGGGCCGTCTTCGCCAGTGCCCGGATCCAGGCGTCGCGCGCGAATTTTGAATCGACGTCGCCGGACTTTGTCACGGAAATGGGCATTTAATCGTCATCCGGGGAATTGCGAACCATACCACGACTAACTTTAAGGTTCGATATACACTGGTACAAACTCACTACCAAAATTGCCAAGATGAAGCGCGAAACCATCGCCGTACACGGGGGCTTCGATTCGGACCCCACCACCAAGGCAGTCGCCGTGCCGATATACCAGACGGCCGCATATTCCTTCGACAGCGCCGAGCATGGCGCCGCCTTGTTCAACCTCGAAGTTCCAGGATACCGGTATTCGCGGATCAGCAACCCGACCACCGACGTTCTCGAGCAGCGGGTCACCGAGCTCGAGGGCGGCATCGGCGCGCTGTGCGTGAGTTCGGGACAAACGGCGCTCTTCTACGCCGCGATGAATGCGCTGGAGATGGGCCGTAATCTCGTCTCCGTGCCGCAGCTCTACGGCACGACCTACACCTTGTTCGCCCACATCTTGCCGAAGATGGGAATCGAGGTCCGGTTCGCGAAATCCGACCGGCCCGCCGATCTCGAGGCCCTGATCGACGAAAATACCCGTGCGATCTTTTGCGAAACCGTCGGCAACCCGGCCGGCAACGTATGCGATTTGGAAGCGCTGGCAGCTCTGGCTCATCGGCACCGTATGCCCTTGATCGTCGACAACACGGTGGCGACGCCGATGTTGGTTCGGCCCATCGATTATGGCGCCGATGTCATCGTTCACTCCTTGACCAAGTTCATGGGCGGCCACGGCACTACGCTGGGCGGGATCATCGTCGACTGCGGGCGGTTTCCATGGATCGCGCACGCGGCCCGCTACCCCATGTTCACCGAGCCTGACGAGTCCTATCACGGATTGGTTTACACCGATCATTTTGGTGCTTCCGCCTTCATTGGCCGATGCCGCAGCGTGTATCAACGCACGGTGGGGGCGGTGCTTTCCCCCATGAATGCATTCCTGCTGCTGCAAGGCATTGAAACGGTGGCTCTGCGGGTGGATCGGCACGTGGACAATGCCCGCAAGGTGGCCGAATTCCTGCGCGATGACGCGCGCGTCGAATCGGTGAATTTCGCCGGATTTCCCGACAATCCCTACCATGCCTTGGTGCAGAAATATCTGGGCGGCCGCGCATGCTCGCTCATGACCTTCGAGATACGCGGCGGGCTGCCGGCGGGCATGCGTTTCTACAACGCGCTCAAGCTGTTCAAGCGACTGGTGAATTTAGGCGATGCGAAGTCGCTGGCGTGCCATCCCGCATCGACGACGCATCGGCAAATGTCCCCGGAGGAGCAACTCGCAGCCGGCGTCGGTCCCGGCAGCATTCGACTGAGCGTGGGCATCGAACACATCGATGACATCCTCGCCGATTTGGATCAAGCACTCGGCGCCGCGCTTTGAATCAGAGATCATTGCCGGATCCGATTCCGGCGTTATTCCCGAAGACCCCTGACCGCGACCGGATCGGGGGCTGGCTGCAGCTCGAGCTGGAACAGTCCTTGCGGCGGGTACAGGCGGGCCCGGTGGCGCCCAACCTCGATATGCAGAGATTTCGCGCCGAGCTCAATGGCTTCGATTTCAACGAGCCGCAGCCGCTCGAGGATGCGCTGCGCTGGACGATTGAGCGCATGGAGCACGGCATCGTGCAAATGGCGAATCCGCGCTACTTCGGGCTGTTCAATCCGGGCGCGAACTTCCCCTCTCAATGTGCAGATCGCATCGCGGGGTGCTTCAATCCGCAGCTGGCGAGTTCAGCCTCTTCTCCCGTGCCGGTGGCGCTGGAAAGCCATGTGATCAGCAAGCTTGCGCACCGTGCTGGATTGGGCAGTGAAGCGACGGGACACTTTGCGACCGGCGGCTCCGAGGCGAATTACACCGCCCTGCTCTGCGCACTGACAGGCGCCCATGCCAATTTCTCGGACCAAGGCGCGCGTGCCTTTGCAGGCCCTGTGAGGTTCTATACTTCGCGCGACTGCCACATCGCGTGGCTGAAAATCGCGCATCAAGCCGGTATCGGACGTGCGGCACTGTGCCTCGTCGACACCGACGGCCGCGGACGGTTGGACCCTGCGGCCCTGCGACAGGCCATTGCCCTGGACCGCGCGGCCGGTGCGGTTCCCGTGATGGTGGTCGCCACGGCCGGAACCACCGCCGGCGGAATGATCGATCCCTTGCACCCTTGCGCCGACATCGCCAAGCAGGAAGGACTGTGGTTTCACGTGGATGCCGCCTGGGGCGGCGCGGCGCTCGCCTCGAATCGCCTGCGCAGTGTGCTCGACGGCATCGAGCGTGCCGATTCACTGACCATCGACGCGCATAAATGGTTTGCGACAACGATGGGATGTGCCATGTTCATCACGGGGCGCGGCGGGCTGCTATCCGAGGCATTCCATGCCTCGACCAGCTTCATGCCTTCGAGCATCCCAGGCGTGGATCCTTACTTGAACACGGTGCAATGGTCGCGGCGATTTCTGGGGCTGCGCTTGTTTCTCGCCCTCGCCGCAGCCGGCTGGACGGGGATGGGCGCGCATGTGGAACGGGGCGTGGAAGTGATAGAGCGTGTCAGACAGCGGCTGATCGCCTCGGGCTGGGAAATTGCCAACGATTCACCGCTGGCCGTCCTCAACGCCATCCCGCCCGCACACTTAGGCTCGGCGCGGGACTTGGTGCGGCGGGTGGTGGCCTCCGGCCGCGCGTGGGTGGCTCCCGCGCTTTTCGAAGGCCGGGATGTGGTGCGCATCTGCGCCACCCACGGCGAGACCGGGATGGACGACGTGAATGCGCTGATTGCCGCGCTCAACGAGCGAAGCTAGCCGCATGTCGGATTTGCGCTGATGATGGCAAGAACGGCTGCAGGCCCGTATCTCCAACCGACTAGGATCTCTGCGACAGGGTCCGTTCGATCAAGGCCTCAATCGACTGCAGGGAATGGAAGTTCTCGGGGGTGATATCCCCTTGGGCGATGGCGATATCGAACTCCACCTCGACGGCCAGCATCAAATTGACCATTTTCAAGGAGCTGATCCCTAAGTCGCTGAGTTGAGCCTCCAGAGGAAAGGGCTTCGGAACGACGCCTCCTGCCCCCAAAACCGCCGTGACGAGCGTGATCAACCGGTCGCTTACCCGCTCATTCGCCTGCGAATCCACTCGATTCTTCTCCCGACAAAACCAGCACCGATGATACCGTGTGGCGCAGGATACGGAATACGCCGCAGCTTTGACATATATTTATAGAACTGAGTGAGCCGTCACTAAGTACCTTTATTTTCTCCGGCGTGTCATTGTCCCCCCATAAGCAGGTCCGCATAATTGACCAATTCCAGGCCCTCGAGGCGATGACATGGCAACAGAAACCCACCGGCTTCCGGGAAGCCTAACTCCCAACGCACGGCAAGCCGATATGGCGGCGCGGGCGCGCGCGGCCGCCGATGTGGCCAAGGCCCATGCGGCCACCGTCGATGCGGAAGCGCGTTTTCCCAGTGAGGCCTTCGCGGAACTGCGCAAGCAGCGGCTGCTTGGCATCCAGGTGCCCCAGTCTCTGGACGGTGAAGGCGCCACGATCGCGGAGATCGCGGATGCGTGCTACACCCTCGGCCAAGCCTGTTCTTCGACCGGCCTGATTTATGCGATGCACCAAATCAAGATGGCGTGCATGGTGCGCCACTTCAAGAACCACCCCACACTCGAGCGGATCCTGCGGCGAATCGCCGACGAGCAGCTGCTCATGGCATCCTCCACCACCGAAGGCCAGGCCGGCGGCAATGTGCGCTCCAGCGAGGCCGCCGTCGAGCACGACGGCGCCCAGATCACCCTCGAACGCAAGGCCACGGTCATCTCCTACGCCGTGGAGGCAGACGGCATCGTCACGACCGCTCGGCGTGCCGCCGACGCGCCGGGCAACGATCAGGTCCTCGTGGTGTTGTTGAAGGCGGATTACACCTTGGAACGATTGCAGGTGTGGGATACCTTGGGGATGCGCGGCACGCACAGCGAAGGCTTCACGCTTCGAGCCCGTGCGGCGGCAGGGCAGATCATGCCGGAACCCTATGAGCGAATTCATGCGCAAACCATGGTGCCGTTCGCGCATCTGTTGTGGGGTTCCGTGTGGGCGGGAATCGCGGCCGCCGCCGTGGCCAAGGCGCAGGCCTTCGTGCGCCACGTGGTACGCCAAGCGAATGGTCAAATGCCGCCCGGCGCCGCCCACTTCACCCAGGCCGTATCGACCTTACGCACGCTTCGCGGCGTGCTGGCGTCCGGCTTGCGCAGCTACGAGGCCATCCTCTCCGATGAAAAGGCCATCGCTTCCCTGGAATTTCAGGCCACGATTACTCTGACGAAGGTACAGGTATCGGAACTTGCGGTGACCGCCGTGATGGCTTCGATGCGAGCCTGCGGACTCTCCGGATATCGCAATGACACCGAGTTTGCCATCGGCCGCCTGCTGCGCGACGTGCTTTCCGCGCCGCTCATGATCAGCAACGACCGCATCCTGACCAATCTCGCCACGACGTCGCTGATGACGCCGCTGCCCGCTTCGATCAGTGGATAATCCGGCCGTGCCGCCCGACAGTTCTATGTCCTATCCGGTCGCTCATCTTGCCGATCAACTTTTCCGGCCCATGGGCGTCGAGGGTGTCTACGCACGCACCGCTCTGTACGTCGATCTGGTCGAGCGGCTGGAGCAATACATCACGCGCCAGCGCGATCCGCAGGCGGAAGTCCTGCGCTTTCCGCCGGTGATGAGCCGCACACAGCTGGAGAAATCCGGGTACTTGAAGAGCTTTCCCAATCTGCTCGGCTGCGTGTGCGCATTGCACGGCTCCGAAGCCGCCATTCGCTCGGCGGTCGAGCGGTACGACAACGGCGGCGACTGGACCAGCTCGCTGACCTCCTCGGATCTCGTGTTGTCTCCCGCGGCCTGCTATCCGGTGTATCCGATCGCGGCGGCGCGCGGCGCGCTGCCGCCCGGCGGCCTCAAGTTCGATATCGAAGCCGATGTCTTCCGGCATGAACCTTCACTGAGCCTCGATCGGCTTCAATCCTTCCGCATGCGCGAATTCGTCAGGATCGGCGCGCCGGACGAGATCGTACAGTTCCGCGAGCAATGGATGGCCAGAGCGCCTCGAATGGCGGCGGACTTGGGGCTGCCGCACACCATGGATGTGGCCAACGATCCCTTTTTCGGCCGAGTCGGCAAGGTCATGGCAGTGAGCCAGCGCCAGCAAGCTTTGAAGTTCGAACTGCTGATTCCCTACTATCAGGGCGCAGCGCCCACCGCATGCATGAGCTTCAACTATCACCGTGAACACTTCGGACAGGTATGGGGCATCCGTGATGAACAGGGCGAGCCGGCGCATACCAGCTGCGTGGCTTTCGGCATCGACCGATTGGCTGTGGCCTTATTTGCGAACCATGGCCTCGATTTGAAGAAGTGGCCGGCGGCGACCAGGTCCGCCCTGGCACTCTGATCACTCGGCGCCGATGCCCCTCGACCCGCGCGTCGCACGTTTCTTGAACCTCCTGGCCGCAGGCAATCCTCCCGACGCGCGAGCGCAAAGCGTCGCGGACCGGCGCGCCGGGCTTATCGCGCTGATGAAATTCGCGGGGAACGAAGCCGCCGTGAATCGGGTGGAAACTCGAACCCTGGCCGGACCGGGGGGCGAGCTGCGAATACGCTTGTATTCGCCGACGCCCGCGCAAACGCTTCCCGGCTTGATCTATTTTCATGGCGGCGGCTTGGTCGCCGGGTCATTGGACACGCATGACAGCGTTGCGCGCGCCCTGGCCTGTGCGGGAAACGTGCGCGTCGCATCGGTGGACTACCGCTTGGCGCCCGAGCACCCCTTTCCCGCCGCGGTGGAAGATGCGATGGCCGCCTTGGCGCATATCAGCACGCACGCTGCGGATTTCGGCATCGACCACGAGCGGCTGGGCGTCGCCGGCGATTCGGCCGGCGCCACGTTGGCGGCGGTCGCGTGCCAGGCGGCGGCTCGTGCGGGCAGGCCGCGCCTCGCCTTGCAGCTGCTCATCTGCCCTATTCTCGACTACAGCCGCGGAACACCTTCGAAACGAGAATTCGCGAGTGGCTATCTGGTCGATCAGGCGACACTGGATCATGATCTGATGCACTACCTGCCCAATGATCAGACGAATCCCGGCAATCCGCTGGTGTCGCCATTGCTTGCCACGGACTTAGCGGGAATGCCGCCGACCCTGATTCACACCGCGGAATTCGATCCGTTGCGTGATGAGGGACGGAATTATTTCGAGCGCCTGGCCCAAGCGGGCAATGAAGTGTCCTACACTTGCCATCCGGGTATGATCCATCTTTTCTATGCGTTGGGGGCCGTGATTCCCTATGCGCATAGCGCGTTGGACCAGATCGGCGGTGAAATTCGCGCGGCGCTGACCCCGGCTCCTCGCCTATAGGGAGAACGAACGTGTCCGAGCGCATCATGGCGCAGCGATTGATCGAACAACTGCATGCGGCCCGGGTGGCCGGCGATCTGTCCGGTATGTGCCGCGTCTTCGCAAATCATGGTCGATTCGAGATCTTGGGTGCCAGCGCCGACAAGTCGATCGCCATTCGCGCGAATGGCGTGGCCGAATTTCGGCCTTGGCTCTCGATGATGGTCAAGGTTTTCAGAATCACCCACTATCAACTGCTGAGCCTCACGGTGGAATGGCCGCGAGCGGTTGCGCACTGGCGGGCGGACATCTACTCCAAGGTCACCGGGGTGACGGTCCCGACGGAACTGGTCGATGTGGCGCAGCTCAACGAGGACAGCATCCAGGTTTACACCGAATTCTTCGCGCCGCGCTGAACTGCGAACCGCGCGCCGGCCCTGCTCCTAGGCGTAGGTCGTCAGTGTCGAGTCAGGATGCGTATCGAGATGGGGCAGGCCATTGAAGTTCACGAGGTGATGGCGGCGCGGCGTCGAGGCAAACTCGGTAAGCGAGCTGTTGCGAATACGCAGATTCAACTCGACGGCACTCGCCGGGGGCGCGTTCAAGGCGCCGGCCACCATGGCGGCAATGGGACCACCGGAACTGACGATGAGCACGTGACCGTCGGGTAACCGCTGGCGCGCCTCGATGAGCGCCGCCACGGCGCCATCCTGAAACGCCTGCCAGTGGGGCATGCCTTCCGGCTGGGTTCGGTCTTCGGCCCAGGCGAGAAGCGCCTCACGCAGAACCCGAAAGTGTTCGCGCACCACCACTGGGTCGCGCCGAGCGGCGGCCGGTACGGGTACCGGAGCAGTGCCGGTCAGCGCCATCATGACCGCCTCGGGTTTGTATTCGTCGAGCCCCGGAAAGATTTCCGGCGAAAGCTGCAAAGACTGCGATGCGAGTTCGGAGTGGCCCTCGAAAATGCCTTGCGCTGTCTCGGCCTGCCGCCGCAGCGTGCCGGTGAACACCGCGTCGAATCGAATGTTGCGCCGGGCAAAGTAGGCGCCCAGAAGCCGAGCCTGCGTAAAGCCGATCTCGGTCAGGCGGTCATAATGATCGGTACCGAAAGCCGCCTGACCGTGGCGAACGACGTAGATAACACCCATGTGAGCTTAAGATTCAGGCGCGGCAGTCCGCATATCATGACACTGTAGCATCCACTGCATCGGCTCTCCACGGCAAGTCCAGCGCAACGATGAGTCCTCCGCCCTCGCGGTTCGCCAATTGGATCCGGCCGCCATGGGCCTCCGCGATCTCGCGGGCCAGGGCCAACCCTAAGCCGGTGCCGCTGCGCTTGGTGGAGTAAAAGGGCAGCAAGGCCTGAGCCAGCACGGTCTGGCTCATCCCTGCGCCTCGGTCGCGCACCTCGATGTGTTGATGGTGGCTGGCGCAGACGATCGACAGTTCCACGTCCGCCGCCGGGCCACCCGCCTCGTGCGCGTTCTTGAGTAGATTGATGAGGGCTTGCTCGACCTGCACGCGATCGAACCAGCCGGGCAACTCGGGCAGCGGTGCGGCCACCGCAAATGGCTGCTGACCCTTCAGGTCCGCGACGAAGGAAGCCCACTGCACGGCTTGCGGCCGGGGCGCCGGCAGTTTGGCGAAGGCGGCGTAGCCGCTCACGAATTCATGCAGGTGTGCGGCGCGTTCCGCGATCGCGGAGAAAACCGCGGGCAACGACCCATAGTCCGCACGCCGCGCGATTTCGGCGCCGGAGTGTGCCAGCGACGACAACGGTCCTAGGGAGTTGTTGAGTTCGTGGCTCAATACGCGAATGAGCTTCTTCCACGTGGATACTTCCTGTCGGGACAGCTCTCGCGTCAGTCGTTTCAAAAGATACAGCCGGAAGGTGCGCCCTTGCAGGATGAAGGAGCGCTGCGACAAGTGGAACGTCTCCTCGACTCCGTCGATCTCCGCCGAGAACAAGGTGTCGCCCGCTTCGTCAGCTGCGCGCCGTACCGCCGCCGGCGCCCGGATCAAAGCGTCCTTGAATCTCAAACCCTGGAGGCTGCGCCCGCCGCTCAGCAGGTGGCGCGAAGCGATATTGGCATATGCGATGCGATCGTTGGCATCGACCAACACAAGCGCGACCGGCGAATTCTGCATCACCGTGTCGAGCAACAGCTCGCGCTGCACCAGGTGGGCGCGCTGCTGTCGCATGGCCCCCGCCAGGTCATTGAGCGCCGTCATCAGTTCGCCGAGCTCATCGTCCCGATCGGCCACCAAGGACCGGCTGAAGTCTCCCTCCCGGTAGCTCGCCACCGTGCCCGACAGGGCCCGCAGCAATTGCTGGATGGGACGCATGACCCGCGAGGACAGCCACAGCACGGACGGCAGCGCCACCGCCACGATGAGCACCCAGCCGAGCAGCGCGTTACCGAATAGGCGCGCAGCAAGCGCGGCGATCGCGGCGGTAGTGCCCACAATGCCGAGCAACAGCAGGGTCAACTTGGCCTTGAGGCTCACGATATCCTCAAGCGCCGCCGACCGGCCGCAGATTGAATCGCTCCAGGCGCCTGTAGAGGGCCTGCCTCGACAACCCAAGACTCTGCGCCGCGCGACTGATGTTGCCGCCGGCCGCTTGCAAACTGGCTTCCAGCATTTCCTTGCTGAAATGCTCGGCCTCCCGCGGTGTGCCGCGCGCCACAGCCGGCAGGTTCAGATCCGCGGCTGCCACGAGACTGTCGCGTGCCAGAAGTTTGGCGCGCTCGATGGAGTTGCGCAGCTCGCGCACATTGCCCGGCCAGTCGTGCGCCATGAGTGCGGCCGCCGCGTCCTCGCTCAACTGCAGACTTGACCCAAGAAAATGACGCGCCAAAGGTAAGATGTCCGCGGGCCGATCCGCCAATGCAGGAACGGCAATATCGATGACATTCAGCCGGTAGTAGAGATCCTCGCGAAAACGCCCTTCACGGATCAGCGCGGGCAGATCTGCATTGGAGGCACTCACAATCCTCACCTGCGCGGAGCGGGTCTTGCTCGAACCCAGCATTTCGAACTGCCCCGTTTCCAGTACCCTGAGCAATTTGACCTGGCCTGCCAGCGGTAAATCGCCGATCTCGTCCAGGAACAGCGTTCCGCCATTCGCCGCCTCGAACCGGCCGGTCCGCGCGCGGTTAGCGCCGGTATAAGCGCCTGCCTCGGCCCCGAACAATTCCGCCTCGACGAGTTCTGCGGGAATCGCGCCGCAATTGATCGCGACGAAGGGTCCGGTGCGCAGAACCGAATTAGCGTGCACGATCTGCGCAATACGCTCCTTGCCTGCACCATTGGGGCCGCTGATGAGCACGCGTACATCCGCGCGGGCCACGCGGCAGGCGAGTTCCACGACCCGCTCCATGGCGTCCGAGGCGAAAACGATACCGCACAGGTCATACTGTTCGGCCAAACGCTCGCGCCGCCGGCGCTGCTCGTCCTGCAGCCGCTGGCGCTCGCGCATCGCCTCGGCCAACTCGAGCAGATTCTCGACGGTTGCCAGCAGTTTGTCGTTGTCCCAGGGCTTGCCGATGTAGTCCGCCGCTCCCGCCTTCACCAGTTGCACGGCGGACTCCAAGTGAGTCCAGGCGGTCAGCAGTACCACGGGCAGATCGGGCTGCTGAGCCCGCAGCGCGCGGAACAGCGCGGCACCCTCCTGTCCCGAGGTCGTATCGGCGCTGAAATTCATGTCGGCGATGACCAAATCGATACGTTCATGCGCCAACGCACTCAAGCCCTTCTGCGGCGTCGAGGCCGTCAGGGTTCGAATATCATGCAAACCGAACAACAGAGACAGGGCCTGGGCCACGGCCGGGTTGTCATCGATGACGAGTACGGTGCGCATAAGGACATGTTAACGGGTGTGAAGCAGAATCACATCCGCCGAGAAACGCAGATACCAAGTCCCAAGACACCGAATCACGCGCCCCCTCACCCGCCGCGGGTCGCCAGAGCAGGAGGAATGGATGCCGCGCGCAGCGCCGGCCATATCACCGCAAACTGCCCGAGCACCAGGATCACGAGGGCACCGACGAGGGCGCGGCTGCTGTCCATGCGCACCATTTCGAAGCTGCGAACCATCCAAAGATTCAATGCGATGGCGAATGCGATGCCGACCGCGGCGCCCGCCGCGGCAATCATGAAGTTCTCGGTTTGGAAGTAGCGCACGATGGCCTGGCGAGTGGCACCCAGTGCGCGGCGAATGCCGATCTGCTGCCGGCGCTGCGCCACCCAGTAGCTGGTGAGACCGATGATGCCGAATGCCGTGACGATGAGCAACGCGATGCAGATGGCGCTGAGCAGCACAATGAGACCATGTTCGCCGCGATAGGCATCGGCGCGAACTTCTTGCATCGACCGGAATTTCAGTATTCGATTCTCGTCCAGAGCGAAGAGCTTGGCCTCGGCCGATTTCATGACGGCATCACGCTGGCCGGGCTGCGCACGCACCATGTATACGCTGCTCTCGCCGATCAGCCGATAAGGCGATAGGACCGAGTTCTCGGCAAACGTACTGAACAGCCCCGTGGCAATGGTGAAAGGTCCTTGCAAACGATCCACGATGCCGATGATGGGTGCGGGATTGTTGGTCTCGACGAAAATCGGCTTGCCGAGCGCATCGCCATTCGGGAAGAGCTTTGCCGCCAGCGACTTCGTCACGATGTAGCCGCTGGTCCGCGGCACGTCGTTGTCCGTGCGATTCGCGATTTCATCGGCGGAGAAATTCCGGCCGGCAATCAGTTTGAGTCCCAGCGTATGCAAGGCATGTTCATCCCCCATGTAATGCGACGCAAATGCCGTGGGAGTCTTTTGATCGGGAGTCAAATTGACCGTTTCCGTCCATCCGCCTCCTTCCAGGGGATACATGTCCGTGGTGTAGGCATCCACCACGCCTGGAAGCGCGCGCAAGCCCGCGATGTCCCGCTCTTGGCGCGCGGCGAGATCATCGGGGTGGTCCACGGTTTCGGTATGCACCACGAAGGCATCCGCTTCGGCCATGCCGGTAGGCCGGTCGCTCCACGCGATGCGCTGTTCGACCAGGGTGAGCGCGTTGGCCAGGAACGCCAGAGTTACCGCCATCTGGGTGGCAATGAGAAGGGCGCCGAACTTGTTGCGGCGCATGGCGGACAGAATGGGACGAAGTTCCATCGGATTTCCTACCGTGTCTTGAGTTGCCAGGCCGGCTGCACATGCGCCGCGCGCCACGTGGGATACAGCCCCGCCAGCACCGTCGCCGATACGGCCAGCAGCACCGTGATGCCCGTATCCGCCCAATCAAGATGGGCCAGCGCCACGAACTCCTTGGTCAACAGGGAGCGCGCCGCCCACAACCCCGCTGCCGTCAGCAGCAGCCCGAACAATCCGCCGGCGAGCCCGATCATGCTGGTCTCGATCAGGCATTGCCCGAATATGGCCTTGCGGCTCGCCCCCAGCGCACGACGCACGCCGATATCGGCGGCGCGCCCCATGATCTTCGCCAGCATCAAGCCCATGGCATTCATCAGGCAGACCAGCAAGAATCCAAACGAAACCAAGATCAGAATGCGCACCTCGCTCGGTACGATTTTCATGTATTGCAGCCATTGCATGACATCACGCAATTGGGTGTGCGGCGGCCAATGAAATCGGCCAATCTTCTGTTGCTCGGCGGCGTAGTTATCGAGAAACGCGCGGTACTTCTGCACGTCGATTTCGCCGGGCAGTTCCGCCCAGAATTGCAGCCACACGCAGTCCGACTTCAGACGCCCTTCCCAGCCCGGGTCGGCATCGCCGTTGCATTGAGTACTGCCGACGTTGCCCATATGCTTGTCGATGGCGCGGTTGAACGGCAGAAAAATCGCGTCGCCGTCGCCGAATGGACGCAGAGTGATGTCGTAGAAGCGCGGTAGCAGCCGCCAGTCGTCCAGCACACCGGTGATCGTATAGGGCTCGTTGTCGAGGCGAATGGTCTTGCCCACGCTGTTGGCGCCCCCGAACAGCCGATCGTTGGTGTCCTTGGTGAGCACCACCACCGCGGCACGGGCTTCGTCGTCCGATGCGCTCCACGGAGCGCCGAATTTGAACGGCACGTCGAACATCGGGAAGAAATCCGTAAAGGCAGCCCGCACGAATACCTTGGTCGGCTTTTGCCGCGCATCCGCCGGGCGCAGGGGCAGGCGCGTTGCATACATGGCGCTTTGGTGTTTGGCGGCACGCGCCCTCATCAGTCCCATGGCGTCGATGTAGCTCAACTGAAACTCCAGGTGATCCGCGCCGCCACCGGCGTGTTTGTCCGGACCCCAGTTGTCGATCTGCACCGAGAACAGGCGGCTGGACTTCTGCGGAATGGGGTCGCCCGACATGGCCCGAAATACCGTGAGGGTGGTCATGCAGGCGCCTATGCCGACGGCAATGGCGGCAATCATCAGCGCCGTCAATACCATGTTGCGCTTCAGGCTGCGTAAACCCAGACGACAATAGTAGCCGAACACTTCCTGCTCCCGCCTACGTCAAGCAGCCCGCGTCGCCAGCTCGGGCGGAATGGATGCGGCTTTGAGTGCCGGCCAAAGCACAGCCGCCTGCCCCAGGATAAGCACCACGATGGCACCGACGAGGGGGTAGCTGCCATGCAGCCGCTGCATCGCAAAGGCGTTGACCATCCACAGATTCAACGACAGCGCCAAGGCAACACCGATGGCCGCGCCGGCACCCGCGATGAGCAGATTCTCCGTCTGAAAGTATCGGACGATGGCATGCCGGGTGGCGCCGAGTGCACGGCGGATGCCGATCTGGCGGCGGCGCTGCGCCACCCAATAGCTGGTCAGCCCGACGATGCCGAATGCGGTGATCACGAGCAGCGCCGCGCAGACCACACCGAGAATCACGGCGAGGCCCCGATCGTCCTTATAGGCCTCGACTCGCGCCTCGGTGAGCGACCGGGATTTTCCCAGCACTCGCTCGCGATTGAGATCGAAAAGCTCTTTCTCCGCCGCCTTCAAAACCGCCTCGAGCTGACCCGGTTGAGTGCGCACGATGTAGTACAAGCCCGACGCGACGTACCGAAACGGCTCGAGGATCGAATAGTCGCTGAACTTCGCGACCGAGGGGTCCACCCAGGGCACCTGCAGCCGGTCGACGATGCCGATGATGTTGGCGGCGTGGTTTGCGATCCAGACGGATTGACCCAATGCGCTCTTGCCCGGGAACAGCTTCTCTGCCAGCGCCTTGGTGATGATCACGGACACGGCCGGTGTCTGGTCGTTGACACCGAACAAATCGGCGATTTCGTCCGCGTTGAAATTGCGACCTGCGATCAACTTGAGCCCCAGTGATTGCAAGCCATGTTCGTCCGTGAAGTACCGCGCGGCCTGGGCCGTAGACTCTTTTTGATCGGGCATCAGATCGACCCCATAGCTCCATCCACCGTTGCTCAAAAGGAAGGAATTACTGGCGAATGCGTCGATCACGCCAGGCAGGGCGCGCAACCCGGCGAGATCCGCCTGTAGGAGCGCAGGGAGGTTCGTAGGATCGCCTACCCACTGATTGATAATGACGAAAACATTGCGCTCATCCGCCCCCGTCGGACGTTCGCTCCAGGCGATGCGCTGCTCGATGATGAATAGCGCGTTGCATAGGATGGCAAGCGTGACCGCCATTTGCACCACAATGATGATGGCGCCGACTTTATTGCGGCGCATGGCGGAGAGTATGGGAACTAGTTCCATGGCATTTCCTACTGAGCTTTGAGTTGCCAAGCGGGTTGAATGTGGGCGGCGCGCCACGTGGGGTACAGCCCCGCCAATGTAGTCGCTATGACGGCTGTCCCTACCGTGATACCGACCTCCCAGAAACCCAGATGAGTCAGGCGGGTGGTCTGTTCCGACAACAGCGCACGCAGACCCAGGAGGCCGGCCGCCGTCAATGCCAGCCCCACGAGTCCACCCGCAAATCCGATCACCCCCGCCTCGATCAGGCATTGACCGAAGATGGCGCGGCGATTGGCGCCAAGCGCACGACGCACGCCGATGTCCCCGGCTCGTCCCATGATCTTGGCCAGCATCAGGCCCATGGCATTCAACAGACAGACCAGAAGGAAACTGAACGACACCAGCACCAGGATGCGCGCTTCGTCGGTGACGACATGCTGATCGGCCAGCCACTCGCGTACGTCGCGCAGGCGAGTGTGTGCAGCCCAGTGGAAGCGTCCCAGGCGCTGCTGCTCGGCGGCATAGTTGTTCAGTACGTAGCGGTAGCGCTCGGCATCGGCGGCGGTGGGAAGCTCGGCCCAGAACTGGAACCAAACGCATTCGGAATGCAGATGCCCCTCCCATCCTGGCGCCACGGCATCGCGGCTGCAATTGTTGTTACCCCAGGTCGTCATCTGGTTCTCGATGGCGCGCGTGAAGGGGATGAATGCCTGCTCGATTTCTCCGTACTGGTTGTTGTTAAGATCATAGAATTTCGGTACGGGTTGCCAGCGATCGAGCACACCCACCACGCGATAATCGTGCTTGTCGAGATTCAGCGTCTTGCCGACGGAATTCGCGCCGCCGAAAACCTTGTCGTTGAGTTCGCGCGAAATCACCGCAACGGGTGCGCGTCCTTCGTCATCCTCACGGGTCCAGGGAGTTCCGAATCGAAACGGTACCTCGAACATGGGGAAGAAATCCATGTAGGTCGCGCGAGCCGGGACCTGAAATGGCCGTAGATTCGGATTGGGCGGAGACAGCGCAAATCCGGTGCTGTACATCACCGTCTGACGAAGCGCCGCATGGGCATTCATGAGTCCCATGGCGTCGGTATAACTGACTTGCTGTTGCAGCTTGTCATCCGGTGTTTGCACCCCGCTTTTCGACGGACCCCAATTGTCGATCTGCACCGCGAACAACTGCCGCGACTTGTTCGGGATGGGGTCGGCAGCCATGGCGCGAAATATTGTCAACGTGGTCATCGAAGCGCCGATACCGACGCCGATGGCGGCGATCATCAACATCGTGAGCACCACATTGCGTTTGAGGCTGCGTAGGGCGAGGTTCAGATAATAGCTAAACATGGTGGATCTCCCATCAGGCAGCCCGCGTCGCCAGCGCGGGCGGAATGGATGCGGCTTTCAGTGCCGGCCACAGCACGGCCAGCTGCCCCAGCAGCAGCACGAAGACGGCGCCGATCAAGGCATAGCGGGTGTCCAGGCGTTCCATTTCGAAGGCGGTGACCATCCACAGATTCAATGAAAGCGCCAAACCGATGCCGCCGATGGATCCCACCGCCGCGATCAGGAAGTTTTCGGTTTGGAAATAGCGAATGATGGCGGTACGCGTCGCACCCAAGGCCCGGCGGATGCCGATCTGGCGCCGACGCTGCGCCACCCAGTAGCTCGTCAACCCCACGATGCCGAATGCCGTGACGGCCACGAGAGCGGCGCAAACCACGCCGAGAATGATCACCAGTCCGCGGTCGTCCTTATAGGCCTCGGCGCGTGCCTCGGTAAGCGTCTGGCTCTTTTGCAATACTCGCGCCCGGTTTACCTCGATCAGCCTCTTTTCCGCCGCCTTCATCACCGCAACGGCCTGTCCCGGTTGTGCATGCACCAAGTAGTAGCCGTACGGGGCCTCATGGCGGTAGGGCTCGAGCAGCGAGCTGTCGTTGAATTTGCTGCCGAAACCGCCGGCCTGCGTCCACGGCACCTGCAGCTTGTCCACGACGCCGACGATGGGCGCCAGCGTCTTTTGGTATTCGCTGTACACGGACTGTCCCGCCGCGTTTTTGCCGGGAAACAGCTTTTCGGCCAAGGCTCGTGTGACGATGACGGCCGATGGTGGGACATTGGTGCCGGGCATTCTGTCCAGCACTTCGTCGGCGGTGAAATTTCGGCCGGCGATCAGCTTCAGTCCCAGAGTCTGAAGACCATGCTCGTCCGCGATGTACAAGGCGGTCTGCGCCGTCGATTCGCGTTGCTCAGGATTGAGCTTGAGATTCAAACTCGAGCCACCGTTGCTCAGGGGATAGGTATTGCTGGCAAAAGCATCCACCACACCCGGCATCGAGCGTAGCGCCGCCAAATCCCCCTGCAGCTTGGCCGCCAGATCGGTCGGATGGCCCGCCCACTGATTGGTGATCACGACGATGTTTGCCTCATCGGTACCGGTGGGTCTTTTGCCGAGCGCGACCCGCTGCTCGATGATGAACAGCGCGTTGCACAGAATCGCCAGGGTGATCGCCATCTGTACGCCGACCACGATGGCGCCCACTTTATTGCGACGCATCGCCGAGATGATTGGACCCAGTTCCATGCTCACCGCCTATTGAGACTTCAACTGCCAAGCCGGTTGAACCTGCGCGGCGCGCCAGGTCGGATAGAGTCCCGCGAGAGTGGTTGCCGCGATCGACAACGTCACTGCGATGATGACATCGGCCGGACTGAAGTGGGTCAGCCTGCCGACGTCCTCCGACAACAATGAACGCAGACCCAAGAGCCCCAGCGCGGTGAGCAGCAACCCCAGCAAACCACCGGCGAGGCCCACCACACTCGCCTCGATCAGGCACTGGCTGAAAATCGCCCGCCGATTCGCACCTAAGGCACGGCGCACGCCGATGTCCGCGACGCGTCCCATGATCTTGGCGAGCATCAACCCCATGGCATTGAGCAAGCAGACCAGGAGAAAACTGAACGACACCAGCACGAGAATTCTCACGCCGTCGTCGACGGCGTGCTGATAAACCAGCCATTCGCGCACATCGCGCAGCCGGGTATTGGGTGGCCAGGAAAACCGGCCCGAGCGCTGTTGCTCCGCGGCGTAGTTGTTCAAGAAGGCGCGATAGCGCGCGGCATCGGCCGGTGTCGGCAACTCCACCCAGAACTGCATCCAAATGCATTCGGACTGCAATCGCGCGTCCCATCCCGAGGGACCTCCGCCGCTCGGGCAATTGGTATTGCCCCACGAAGCCATCTGCTGATCGATGGCCCGCGTGAAGGGAATGAATGCATCCTCCGGGGTGCCGTAGGTGTTACCGTTGAGGTCAAAGTATTTCGGCGTCGGCTGCCAGCGGTCCAGTACGCCGACGATGCGATACTCATGGTCATCGAGATCAATGGTCTTGCCGACGGAATTCGCCCCGCCGAAGACCTTCTCGTTCAGCTCGTTTCCAATCACCACCACATCCGCATGGCCGCTGTCGTCCGCAGCGCTCCAAGGGCCGCCGTAACGAAAGGGCGCATTGAACATCCAGAAGAAATCCGCGTACGCCGCACGCGCCTGCACCTGAAACGGCCGCAGGTCGGGATTCACGGGCGTCAGCGCGAATCCGGTTACATACATGACCGTCTGCCGGTGCGCGGCGTTCGCATTCATGAGCCCCATGGCATCGATGTAGCTGAGCTGTACTTGCAGGTTGTCCTTGTCGCCGGGCGACACTCCCTTCTTCGGCCCCCAGTTATCGATTTGCACGGCAAAGAGTTGCCGGGACTTGGACGGAATCGGATCCGCCGCCATGGCGCGAAATACCGTCAAGGTGGTCATCAGGGCACCGATGCCCACACCGATGGCGGCGATCATCAGCGCCGTGAGCACGGCATTGCGCCTGAGGCTGCCCAGCGCCAACTTGAAGTAGTAGCCGAACATGGCGGACTCCTACGAACCCGCCTGCGCCGCCTCGACCAACCGTGGTTGCGGCGCCATGTCGACCACTTGGCCGTCGACGATATGCACCTCGCGCTGCGCGCGAACCGCGAGCTCGGGATCATGTGTCACCATGACGATGGTCGCGCCGTCGCGATGCAGTTCCTCGAGCAGATCCATGACGCCGCGCGCCATCTGCGTGTCGAGATTACCCGTCGGCTCGTCGGCCAACAGCAGCCGCGGAGATCCGGCGAGTGCGCGCGCGATGGCCACGCGCTGCTGCTGCCCGCCCGACAATTCCGCCGGATAGTGCCGCGAGCGTGCCGACAACCCCACCCTGCCCAAGGCTTCCTGGATTCGTCGGCGTCTTTCCGCGCCGTTGAAACCGCGGTAGCGCAGCGGCACGTCGATATTGTCCTGAACATTCAGATCGGCGATCAGATTGAAGGCCTGGAAGATGAAGCCGATTTTTTCATTGCGCAGCTTCGAGCGCTGGTTGTCATTCAGCCCGCGCACATTGGCGCCGTCCAACTGATACTCACCGCCGCTGAACTCTTCGAGAAGCCCCGCGATGGTCAAGAAGGTGGTTTTGCCGGAGCCGGAAGGTCCGGTCACCGCCACGAACTCGCCTTCGCGCACATGGATCGAGAAGTCGCGCAAGGCGAAGGTCTCGACGACCTCGGTGCGGTAGGCTTTGGACAGGTGGGTCATTTTTAGCATGGTGGCCTCACGAGGGCGGGTTGATTGGTGATGAATTGGTGACTTGAATTGGTGACTTGAATTGGTGACCTGAATCGGTAACTTGAATCGGTGACTTGAAGTTAGTGACTGAGAATGACGCGCTGCGCGCCGTTGAACGCATCGGTACCGGAAATGACGATCTGGTCGCCCGCCGACAATCCCTCGAGGATTTCGACCTTGGCTATGCTGGCGGCGCCGAGCTGCACCGGATGGCGCTCGGCGATGTTGCCGTGAACGATATAGGCGAATCCGCCGCCCTCCTGGTCGACGAAGGATCCGCGATCCACCATCAGCACGTTGTCCCGCCGGTCGATGAAAATACGCACGGAGAGCCTCTGGCTCTGGCGCAGCCCCGCCGGCTTCTCGGTGCCGAAACGCAGACGCGCGGTGACCTGCCCGGCGACGACTTCGGGAGAGACGCCGCTCACGACGCCCTGCCAATGATGCCCGCCGCCTTCCATATCAGCGGTCATTCCCGAGCGCAGATCGCGTGCAAGACTTTCAGTCACTTTGATCTCGACCTCGAGCGCCGACAGGTCCACCACCGTGAGCAAGGGTGCATCTTTCGCGACACTGGCACGGTCCGCGACCTGCACCTGGCCCACTTGGCCGTCCACCGGTGACCGGACGTTGAGGCCATCCACTTGGCGCTTGAGATCGGCCACCAGAAATTGTTGGCGGTCGAGCAGCGCCTTCTTGCTGTCGATGTCGAAGCGATTTTGCTTCGGCTGAGCATCGAAGGTGCTCTTGGCCTGCTGGAAGGCGAATTGCGCCTTCTCCAAGGCGTCCTCGGCTCTCAGTGCCTGCAATTCCGAATATGATCCGAGTTCGTAGGCTTTGCGGCTGCGATCACGCTCGCGCTGCGCTGTCTTCTGATCGACCTCTGCCTGGGCATAGGCGTCGCGCAGCTGCGAGAGCTTGTGATCCGCATCCAGCGTGGCGCGCTGCCAGTCGAGGCGCAGTCCCACCAAGGTGGCCTCTTCCTGCGACATCTTGGCCGTGAGATCCGGGCTGTCGACCACGACCAGCACCTGGCCCTTGGACACCGTGTCGCCGGCGTGCACCTTGAGTGTGACGGTGCCCAGGGCGTTGGCATACAAGGTCGGGCTGACGGCGGCCACCACCTGGCCATCGGCGGCGATGTCGCGCACGAAGTTGCCGCGCTCCACGACAGCGATCGATACCCGAGCGCGGTCGACCGAAATCGCGGCCCCCGAATAGCGGGCCAAGAAAATCACCAGCATGCCGAGTGCGGCAATGCCGGCCAGTCCGGCCAGAATGAGCTTGCGATGACGCTTGAAAAGATTTTTCTGCTCGATTACGCGATCCTGCGCGGATGTATCGCGAAGCATGATGGGTTCCTTGGGTAAGAGACGCATGCTCATCGGGCGCTCTCGATGAGAAGATTGTCAATGGCGACGAGATCTTGCTCGGTCAGGCGGCCGGCTTGCTGCTTGAGGGTCAATACGCTGGTCAGGTAGTCGTATCGAACTTGATTATAGGCACGCTGTGCCGCGAAGTAGTTGTTTTGCGCATCCAGGAGTTCGAACTCCGAGCCGGTGCCGAACTCCACGTTGCGGCGCGTGGCCTCGACGGCTTGCTGGCCGGATTCCAGCGCGCGATGTGCCGCGTGAATGCGCTGTATGCCGGTGACGATGTTCCGATACGCCGCGCGCGTGAGGCGTTCGGTGTCGCGTTGAACCGCCTCATAGTTGACTTGCGCCTGGCGAAACAGCGCTCGTGATTGGCGTACCGCAGAGGCAATCGCCCCGCCCTGGAACAACGGCCAGTTGAACGATACGCCCACGGTGTCCAGCGTTTGATTGCCGCCGAGCACGGCATCCTGGGTGATTTTGGAGCCGGAGCCGGTCAATAAAATGCTCGGCAGGCCCTTCCCGCGCTGCACCGAGATGTCCCGCGACGCTGCTTCCATGTTCAGCTGCGCGGTGCGCACGTCGAAATTGTCCTGGCGCGCCGATGTCACCCAGTCGTCCGCGGATGCCGGCTCCGGCGCAAGCAGAGGAATGTCGTCCCGCAGCGGGGCCACGCGCTCGACGTGCTGACCGATGATCTCCGACAGCGCAAGATTTGCGTCGTCGAGCGCGTTGCGCGCATCGATGACACTTTGCTCCGTCGTATCATAAAAGGCCTGCGCTTGATCCACGTCGCCGCGGGGACCGACACCGGTTTGCTGACGCGACTTGGCCTGGTTCAGAAGCGTATTGAAGGCATCGCGCTCGGCAACGTTGGTGGCCAGCTGATCGGTTGCCGACAAGATGTTGAAGTAGGCTTGCGCCACACGCAGCACGACATTCTGCTGCGCGCTCTGATAGCTGGACTCGGCGGCCGCAACCTGGAAATTCGCTTCCCTGAGCTGGCTGAAGGATTGGAAACTCCACAAGGTCTGCGACAGGTTGAGCCCCAGAGAATGGGCGGTGCCATAGCAGCGCTGGGTGGTGCCGGTGGAGCTGATCGCGCAATCGGCCGCGGTGCTGCCCAATGCCGGACCGGTGTCGAAGCCGGCGCGCTCCCGGGCCGCCGAGGCATTCGCAGAGACCTGCGGCAGCCACTGCGCGATGGCCTGAGGCCGCGCCTCTACCAGCGCATCGCGCTGGAAGTGGGCCGCTTGTAACGCGGTGTCGCGGGTGAGCGCGAGTTCGTAGAAGTCCTTCAAATCATTGGCGCCGGCCAGTGAGGCCGTTAGGCTCAAGGCGACGAGTACCGGCGAAAATCGCAACATGCGCTTGATTTAGCAAGACTCGTGCCATGCCAGGAAATGCCCTAGCAGGTTGTTCTATATAGCTTATTTTCCATCGGGCGACCGCCGGGTTGTCCGCGGACAGTGTCCGCGGACGCCACCGGACACTGGGCGGGGAACGCCAGGGATGAGACTATTCACATCCCTTCTCAACGTGAGCCTATAGATGAACCTTGGACGATTCCCGCGAATTCGCTTTGCCCATCTGCCGACCCCGCTGGAGCACCTGCCGAACTTGAGCCGAGCGCTGGAGGGACCTGAGATTTTCATGAAGCGCGACGATTGCACCGGCATGTCGAGCGGCGGCAACAAGACCCGGAAGCTCGAATTTCTGCTCGCCGAAGCGCGGGCGCAGGGTGCCGATATCGTTTTGACCCAGGGGGCGACGCAATCGAATCATGCGCGGCAGACGGCGGCATGCGCCGCGAAAATGCGCATCGACTGCCACATCCTGCTCGAGGATAGAACCGGCAAGACCGACCATGACTACAGGCAAAGCGGCAATGTGCTCCTCGATCATCTGCACGGGGCGACCATCGAACATTGCGCGGCCAATCCGGACATGAACGGAGAACTGGTCAAAGTGGCTGCCCGGTTCAAAGCCGATGGACGCAAGCCCTATCTCATACCCGGTGGCGGTTCGAACCCAACGGGCGCGCTCGGCTATGTCAACGCGGCGATGGAACTCATGGGGCAGGCAAACGACATGGGCCTCAAGGTGGATCATGTCGTGCACGCCACCGGCAGCGCGGGGACGCAGGCCGGATTGATCGCCGGACTCGCCGGCATGCGCTCAGGCGTCCCCTTGTTAGGTGTTGGAGTTCGCGCGCCGCGCGATCGGCAGGAGGAGAACGTGTTCAAGCTGGCCTGCGCCACCGCCGAGATGTGCGGCGCCGCCGGCGCGGTGCGCCGCGAGGATGTCGTCGCGAATAGCGACTACGTCGGTGCGGGATATGGTCTGTCGACGCCCGACTCCCTGGCTGCTATACGCACGCTCGCTCGGCTGGAGGGAATCCTCCTCGACCCCGTGTACACGGGCAAAGGTATGGCGGGCTTCATCGACTTGGTCCGCAAGGGCATGTTCAAGAAAGGCCAGAACATCGTGTTCATCCACACGGGGGGCAGTGCGGGCCTCTTTGGCTACGTCGGTGATTTCGGCTTCGCTTCGCGGCATGCATAGCCTGACTTCGACGCATCGCATCGTCGGCATCATCGGCGGAATGGGCCCCGAGGCCACCGTGGATCTCATGCGCCGGGTGGTCGCAAAGACGCCGGCGCAGGACGATCAGGACCACGTCCATCTCATCGTGGAGAGCAATCCCAAGATCCCCTCGCGCATCGCGCACCTGATCGACGGCACCGGCGCCGATCCCACGCCCGAACTGGTTCGTATCGCCGGCAATCTGCAGCGCGCCGGGGCGGACGCTCTGGCGATACCCTGCAACACGGCGCATGCCTATGCCCATTCGATCCGCCGCGCGGTCAGCATCCCGCTGCTCGACATGGTGAACCTGACCGTCGACCGGATCGGCCTCCAGGGGCGAGCCGCGCGCGTCGGGATGCTGGCATCCACCGCGGTGAACGCGGCTGAATTGTATGCACAAGCGTTCCTGGCCCATGGCATCGTCACAGTGCTGCCGCCGCGGCAGGACGAGGTCATGGCGCTGATCAAAGGCGTGAAGCGCGGCGATGGCGGCGCGGGGGCGCAGGCCGCGCTCGGCCGGTTGGCCCTGGAGATGACCGGCAAGTGCGACATGCTTCTGATCGCCTGCAGCGAACTGTCGGTGATCGCCACGGGCATCACGGTGCCCTTCGTCGATTCACTCGACGTCCTGGCGCAGGCCATCGTAGCCTTTGCGGCCACGGGGGCTACTCAGACAGGCTCCTAGGATTTCGCCGGCGCGGTGACGCGCACTTTTTCCTGCAGGATGCCGGGGCCGAAGTTTCGCGCGCGCTCCAGAAAGGTTTCCGTGACTTCGAAACCCTTGGGAACCAGCAAAGTCCCGATCTGCGTATAAAGATCGTCTAAGAACACCATGCCCGGCGCGAGCCGGCCGACGGGCACTTCCGCAACGACGCGAGCGCCTGCGGCGAGTCCCACGAGAGAACCGAGGCTGTCGACCCATTTGGCATCGAATCGGCCTGCTTGCGCGCGAACTGCCGAGAGTGCCACATCCACGCCGTGGCCCTGGGCAATCTGCGCGTCATATTCGAGCACCAAGCTCAAGATGCCGGCGCCGGTTCTGGTCAAACCTTCGGGCAAATCGTTTTTGCCCCGGCAGGCATCCAGTATCTCCATGACCGGCTCTAGACGGGGAATGCGGCCAAGCAACTTCTGAGCCACCAAGGGGGCTCCGTCTGCAAGCACCCGTTCCTCGGGCGTCAGGCGCTTGCCGTAGTACAGCTTCTCCACCAGTTCAATCGGCAATGAAATGTAACCGATCTGCGAGAGCATCGCCGCGGCTTCGAGCTGCCAAAATTTCGGATTGCCGAGCGATGCCGACAGCTCCATGGCCAGGCGCTTGACCCGGGTGGCACGGCCAAACGCCACGGGATTGGTGATGGCGAGGATGTCGACGAGCGCCTTGATACAACCGATCAAGGTCTCTTGCAGCAACACCTTCTCGGCGATCAATAGTCGGTGATGCGCCACGCCCGCTTCGATGGCGCTGCGCAACTGATCCGGAGGGCAGGGTTTGGTCAGGAAACGGAAGATCTGTCCTTCATTGACGGCCGCAACGGCCGCATCTCGGCCCGGTTCACCCGTAAGCAGAATACGAGTCGTTTCCGGATACAGCCGTTTGACGTGCTTCAGCAGAGTCGCACCATCCATGCCCGGCATTCGCATATCCGACACGATTACCGCGGGCGCCCCTTTCTCTTTGAGTACCTGCAGTGCGTCGTTTCCGCCGGTCGCGGCAAGAACCTGGTATTCGCGGCGCAAATGCAGCGCCAGACTCTCCACGATCCGGGGTTCATCGTCCACGCACAGAATAGCGGCCAGGTCTTGGTTCATGATCGTCGTCGTAGTTGTCATTAGGTTGGCCTCAATGCATTCGCAACGCGGCGCTCCGCTTCCTGCCAATCGAAAGGCGCATGCAATCCCGCAAGGTATTGCGAATCGATGCTTTGATCCTGCGGAGCATCCGGCAAGATCGCGTGGGCGTTCGGTGGATCGAGCAACGCATGCGACACCGCCAAGGCGCCGACCAGATCGTAGTTGTGTGGCGTCACCGCCGTGGGCGTGTGATGCAATGCCACCGCCTCGATGATGGTATACGGCAACCCCCAAAGACCCAGCAAATAAGCGCCGATCTCCGAATGGCTGGCGCCGGTGACTTGCCGCTCGCACTCGACCAAGGGTCGCCCTTCGGCGCGCGCCAGTTGGACGGCTTTGCCCAGCTCCTTGGGACATTCCTGGATCAGGATCCAGTATCCGATATCGTGGAGCAAACCGGCGAGCCATGCATCATCCGGCGAGGCCCGCCCTCCCGCGAGCGCCTTGCAGGCCGCCGCGGCGCATTGCGCATGGCTCTGCAACCGTTCCGGATCGAGGTCCGACTGTCCCTCGGGTGCCGGCCACTGGGAGAAGATCTCCGCCGATAGAACCAGATTGCGTACCGTTGCGAACCCGAGGTACGTGACCGCATCCTTGATGCGCACCATCGGCTTGCGCAATCGGAAGAAGGCCGAATTCGTGATCTGCAGCACCTTGCTGGCTATCCCGGCATCGGCATTCACGATGTCGCCGATTTCGGCCGCCGTTACGCTGGGCTGCGCCAGCGCCGTCTGCAGAAGTCCGTAGGTCTTGGGCATTGCCGGCAGCTTGCCGATCCGGCCGACCACTTTGCGAAGCGACTCTTGGGCGAGCAGGTCTTGGAGGTAGAAGCATCGTTCTATGATGTTTTCCAGCTCGTGGCCGTCGCACGGCTTGGACACGTATTGATGGGCCAGGGACGTAAGCCTCACGGCCTGGACCGGATCGGAATAGCCCGACACGATGATACGCATCGCCGTCGGCCAGCGCTGCTTCACCACCGTCAGCAGTTGTCCGCCATCCATGCCCGGCATGCGTACGTCGGACACGACCAGATCGAATTTCCGTTGCTCGAGGACGCCGATCGCCGCGTCGCCGCTCAGAACGAATTCCATGTGCCAGTCGTGCCGATGTTTGTAGAGGCGCGCCTTCAGGCTGTCGAGCAAGTTGCGCTCATCGTCCACGAATAAAATGTTCTTCATGACGAAGACCGCGCGTTGCGGCCGGCGATCGGCAACCGGACCGTGAACTCCGTGCCGACGCCCACCTCGCTGCGCACGCTGATTTCGCCGCCATGCTTGTCGACGACGATCGAGTGGCTGATGGCAAGTCCTTGCCCGGTTCCACGCCCCACCTCCTTGGTGGTAAAGAACGGGTCGAAGAGCTTGGAGAGATTTTCCGGCGGCACGCCGCAGCCGTTGTCGCTCACACGAATCACCGCATCCTCGCCTTCCACGTTCAGTCGAATCCTGATCTGGCCGGTATCGACCTCCTTGTCCGCATCCTTGATGGCGTGCGCGGCGTTTACGATGAGATTCAAGAATACCTGATTCAATTCACCGATATTGCAAACCACCGCGCGCAGTTCTTCGAATTCCGTCGATACGGTGGCCACGTATTTGTACTCGTTGGATGCAACCAGCAAAGTCGTTTGCAGCGCGTGCCTCAAATCGGCCGGGTGCTGTTCGTTTGAGTCCGGATGAGCGAACTCCTTCATCGCCTTCACGATGTTCGTCACTCTCTCGACACCGTCGAAAGTCCTGGCGAAGGCCTTCGGCACCTCGCCGCGCAGATATTCCAAAGCGTATTTCCCGGCCAACTCATCCATCCGCAGGAGAAAAGCCGCGCGTCCCTCAGACTGCGCGAAATGGCTTACCGCATCGTAAGTGTCTGCGAAGAGCTTGTCGATGTCCTCGAAGGCGCTGCGCAGGAAGTACACGCTGTCGCCGACGTACTGAATCGGGGTATTGATTTCGTGGGCAATGCCGGAGGCGAGCCGGCCGACGGACTCCAGCTTCTGCGCCAACTGCAGCTCCATCACCACGCGCTCACGTTCTTTCATCTCCGCGACCAGCTTGTCTTGCAATTCCTGCTTCTTGAGTGCTTCGGCCCGTTTCGACGTGATATCGGCACCCACCGCCACCCAGTGCGTCAAATGGCCCGCGCCGTCGCACAGCGGCCTGACGGATACGCCGAGCCAAAAGCTGCTTCCGTCCGGACGGGTTACCGCGTATTCGTGGTGAAATGTTCTGCCCTCGCGCAGCGAGGCAAGGATTTCCTCGATATAGTTCGGATTGCCGCCAACCCATTGGGTCAACAAGGTAATGGGCTTGCCGATCAGTTCATCACGCGAGAAACCGTGCTGCTCCGCCACGACTTTATTGCAGTAGATGATGATCGGCGCGGGCGCCGCAAGCTTGGCGATGACGAAGAAGGACGACGTGGCATCGAGCGCGTGATCGCGCAGGGCCAGTTGCGCCCGGAGCGCGGCAATTTCGCCGCGTAACTGAAGCGCCTCGGCCTCGCATTCCGATGACCGCCGTGACGCCGTGTCGGCCCCAGCCGCGCCAATTAGCTGCTCATCTGACAGTCGGCTAGCGCCCATCGCTGTGTCCTTGAGATAAAACGCGTTCGTCCTTAAATCGAGCTTCCGATCCGTATGCATCGCAGGCGCGGTGATCCTTTTGGAGTATCGTCGAGTATTCCGCGCAGCTACCTAGCCGATAGTTGTCGGCAGGCCGCCGCGTATCTTTAAGCCGTGTGGCAACTCTCCGTCTGTCGACCTTTTGTGAAGCATGCGGCGCCTCTTGTGAGGCACGCAGTCTTGCTCATTAAAGCGTATATGCGACAGCATGGGCATAAGGGTTTCCAGCAATCTGAGACCGCACTCACAAGTCCGGCGAATTAAGGTTTGCACGCACCGGCGCTTCGGTGCAATCTTATGAATTGCGCGACCGTGACTCTTAAGGAATGGCGGACTCTAAGGAACGGTGGATTCGTGACGGGGAATGTCGTTGGAAGCCGGCTGACTTGTGCCATAGCGTTATCTCTGTGTGCCGCCTCCGCGGCGGCGGACAATGCCGCATCGACCATCGTGGAGCTGAAACAGCTCAACCTCGAGGACCTGATGAATGTGCAGGTCACCTCCGTGGCCAGGCACCCGGAAAAACTCATCGACGCGGCATCGGCGATCCAGGTGATTACCCAAGAGGATATCCGGCGATCCGGCGCCACCAGCATTCCCGAAGCGCTCAGGCTGGCCGATAACCTTCAAGTCGCGCAAAAGAACTCCCATGACTGGGCCATCAGCGCACGCGGGTTCAACACCGCACTGGCGAACAAGCTGCTGGTCATGATTGACGGGCGTACCGTCTACACGCCGCTGTTCTCGGGGGTTTTTTGGGATGTGCAGGACTACGTGCTGGAGGATATCGACCGTATCGAGGTCATCAGCGGACCCGGCGGCGCCTTGTGGGGAGCCAATGCCGTCAATGGCGTCATCAATATCATCACCAAGAGCGCGAAAGAAACACAGGGCCTCTATGCCGACGCCGGCGGGGGCTCTCGACCCCAGGATTTTACCGATGTTCGCTATGGTGGAGCACTGAACCCGGACAGCCAGTTTCGCGTGTACGGCAAGTATATCGACCGCGGCGCCGAGGTCCTGGCCAATGGCGGCTCGGCCTCGGACGCATGGCACCAGGGCCGCGCCGGATTTCGCATCGACTCGCAAACGACCGCGCAGGATCAACTCACCTTGCAGGGCGATGCCTATGACGGCAGTGAGAATATTCAGACCGGCGGCACGGCCGACACCGGCGGGGCCAACATCCTGGGCCGATGGTCGCGCAAACTATCCGACGATTCCGATTTCAGCCTGCAGTCATACATTGACCAGACGCATCTGGCCGATCCGATCGCGCCGCTGATCCTCAATGGGCACCAGTTCGCGGGCGCCGGTGTGCTGGTCGATGATCTGACGACCTACGACCTGGACTTTCAACATCGATTTCGCGCGGGATCCACCAATAGCATCGTCTGGGGCTTTGGCTTCCGGCACACTCATGACGTGGTGAGCAATGCGCCGGCTCTGGCATTCTTCCCCCCGATATTCAATCGCGAGCTCTACAGCATGTTCGCGCAGGATGAAACCGCCCTGCGGCGCGACTTGTCGCTGACCCTCGGGACCAAGATCGAGCACAATGACTACACCGGATTTGAATTCGAACCGGACGCACGGCTCAGTTGGACCTTGAGTTCACAGCAGGCTCTTTGGGCAGCGGTCTCACGCGCAGTGCGTACGCCATCGCGCATCGATCAAAATTTTTCGGAAGCGGCTCCACCTCATCTGGTGATTCTCAAGGGCGGAGCGGATTTCGCTTCCGAGAGCGTGATCGCCTATGAATTGGGCTATCGCGCCCAGCTCAACTCGCAGGTGACCGCGTCGGTTTCGAGTTTCTACAATCGCTATGATGACGTCCGCAGCACGACCATCACGCCGAAAACCATCCTCCCGCTGGTCTTTGCCAACGGCTTGGAAGGTGATACCTACGGGCTGGAGTTCAGCGGCAACTACCAAGTGGCGCCGATGTGGTCGCTGCATGCCGGCTACACGCTGCTCGAGGAGCACCTGCACGTCAAGCCCGGCCAAACGGATATCAACGCCGCCCTCAATGAGACGGCTGACCCCGAGCATCAGCTCTCACTGCGTTCATCGCTCAATCTGCCGCGGCATGTGGAGCTGGACGCCGCGCTGCGCTGGGTCGACACCCTGCACAACAACAACGGTCCCATGCCGGGCACGGTCCCCAGCTATTTCGAATTGGATACCCATCTCGCCTGGCACGCCGGCGATCACCTGGAGCTGTCGCTGGTCGGACAGAATCTGCTTCACAATCGGCATCCCGAGTACGCTTTTCCCGACCCGACACGGCCCGAGATCGAGCGCAGCGCCTACGGAAAAGTGACATGGCGGTTTTGAAGGGAGCACTGAGGCTCGTTCTATTCGCCGTTGCGGGATTCATGGTGTACCCACGCGGCTTGGCAGCCGACACACCTACCGAAGATCAGGTTCAAGCCGTATTCCTGTATAACTTCTCACGCTTCGTCGAGTGGCCTGCGCAAACCTTCGCGACACCCGACGATCCCTTCGTGATCGGCATCCTGGGAAGCGATCCTTTCGGCGCGCGCCTGGACGAGGCGGTGCGCAACGAGCAGGTCAATGGACACCCGCTCACGGTGCGCCGATTTCACAACCTCGCCGAGGTCGACAACTGCCAGATCTTGTTCGTCGACCGCTCGGAGATCGCGCGCATCGGGCAAATCCTCGCGCTGTTGGATCATCGCAGCACCCTGACCGTATCGCAGGCGGACGGAGCCGCCCAGCGCGGCGTCATGATCCAATTCGCGACCGAGAATAGCCGCATCCGGCTGCGCATCAACGTGGAATCCGCACGCGCCTCGGGCTTGACCATCAGTTCCAAACTGCTCCGTCCGGCGGAAATCGTCGGCAAGGGTGCCAAGGAATGAACCGATGAGCAGGTCATCGACCCCCATTCGCCGCACGCTGATGCGCATGATATTCCTCTCGTGCGGAGTCGTATTGCTGGTCACTTCTTGTGCATTTTGTGCCTATGAATTCCTGACGTTTCGCCAATCCAGCATCCAGCAGCTCCAGATCTTGAGCCGAGCCATCGCCAGCAACAGTACCGCGGCTCTGGCATTCGACAATCCGGAAGACGCGGCCGGCGTTCTTACCGCCTTCAGGGCCGATCCGCACATCGTTGCGGCCGCGCTCTACGATGCTCACGGCAATCTCTTCGCGGTCTATCCGCAAGGACTTGCCGTGCAAGGTTTACCGTCGCATGCCGGTGAGGGATATACCGGTGCGGGCTATACCTTCAGCCGTACCGCGCTGACAGGTTTCGAGCCCGTGGCGGAGGGATCCAAGCAGCTGGGTATGCTGTTCGTCGAATCCGACCTCAATGCCATGTATGCGCGCATCCGGCTCTACGCCCTGATCGTCGTCTTGGTCGGCGGAGTTGCCGTATCGCTGGCCTATCTCATCTCCCGGCGCCTGCAACATCGATTGTTGCAGCCCATCCTTGCCTTGGCGCAGACCACCACCGCGGTGGCCGAGCGCCACGACTACACCGTGCGGGCGGCGCGCACGGGGGCCTACGAATTCGACTTGTTCACCGATACCTTCAATCAAATGCTTACGCAGATTCAGGAATCCGAGGGTAAGTTGCAGTCGCAGGTCAGCCGCCTCAACCTGTTGCAGCACATCACCCACGCCACCGGCGAGCGGCAGGACTTGCCGAGCATCTTCCAGGTCGTGCTGCGCAGTCTTGAAGAGAATTTACCCATCGACTTCGGTTGCCTGCTGCTTCACGATGACGTCTCGAAGACTCTGACGGTGAGTGCGGTGGGTGCGGGCGGCCAAGACCTCGCCAGGCAGATCGGATTATCGCCGGGAGTCGAGGTGCCGATCGACGCCAATGGCCTGTCGCGCTGTATCGCAGGCCAGCTGGTGCACGAGCCGGATGTCGAGCAAGTTCAGTTTCCTTTTCCCCGGCGGTTGGCGGCCGCCGGTCTTCGCTCGGTGGTATTCGCACCCCTCATCGTCGAGAGCCAGGTGTTCGGCGTATTGGTGAGCACGCGGCGCGCCGCTCATTCCTTCAGCAGCGGCGAATGCGAGTTCCTGAAACAGCTCAGCGAGCACGTGGCCTTGGCGAGCCACCAGGCCCGGCTGCACGGCGCCTTACAGCAGGCCTACGACGATCTACGGCAGAGCCAACATACCACCATGCAGCAAGAACGCCTAAGGGCGCTCGGCCAAATGGCCAGCGGCATCGCTCACGACATCAACAACGCCATATCTCCGGTGTCGCTCTATACTGAGGCGCTGCTGGAGCGCGAACCCGGCCTGAGCGAGCGCTCACGCAACTACCTGACGACGATTCAACGCGCGATCGAGGACGTGGCGGGCACCGTCTCGCGGATGCGCGAGTTCTACCGGGAACGCGATTCGCAGCTCACGCTCGAACGGGTGCAGCTCAATCGCGCCGTTCAGCAAGTCGTCGAACTCACCCGTCCGCGCTGGAGCGACCTACCGCAGGCACGCGGCGCCATGGTGGATCTGCAGACCGACCTTGCGGACCCGATGCCGGAGGTCATGGGGGCGGAACACGAAATCCGCGATGCGCTGACCAATCTCATTTTCAACGCAGTGGATGCGATGCCCACCGGCGGGACCCTGCGGGTTCGAACCCGCAAGACCGGCGGAGCGGACAGCGAAGCGCGCGCATTCATCGAGGTGACCGATACCGGTGTGGGCATGGATGAAGACACACGGCGCCGCTGCCTAGAACCGTTCTACACCACGAAGGGCGAACGCGGCAGCGGCCTGGGACTGGCAATGGTGTACGGCATGATCCAGCGCCACAGCGCGGAACTGGAAATCGAGAGCGCGGCGGGACAAGGCACGACGGTGCGTCTGAGCTTCCCCGCCTATGGTTCTTCGGTGGTCGTCGCGCCGAAGGCGCAGCAGGTGATCGTCAATCGGCCGCTGCGGATTCTGTTGGTCGACGACGATCCCATGCTGATCAAGTCGTTGAAGGACACCTTGCAAGAGGATGGCCATGCCATCACGGCGAGTCATGGCGGCCATCAAGGCATCGAGGAATTTTCCGCCGCGGCGAAACGCGGAGAGGTGTTCGATGTGGTGGTCACCGATCTAGGCATGCCGCATGTGGACGGACGCAAGGTGGCGGCCTCGGTCAAGGGAATATCGCCCACCACCCCCGTCATTCTGCTGACCGGGTGGGGACAACGGCTGATTGCCGCCAACGACGCCCCCGCTCATGTCGACAAGGTGCTGGCCAAACCGCCGCGGCTGCATGAGCTGCGCGCCGCGCTCGCAGAGCTGGTCCCATGACCACCGGCATGGCGCGACTGCTGATCGTGGACGACGAAGCGGCGCAATTGCGGGCGCTGTGCGACACGCTGCAGATGGAAGGATTCAGCACGACAGGATTCATCTCCGCGCAACAGGCCTTGGCAGCGCTGCGGCCGGGCGATTTTGATCTGCTGCTCACTGATCTCATGATGCCGGAAATGGACGGCATCACCCTGATCAACGCCGCGCGACGGGTGGACACCGCGCTGGGCGCCATCGTGATGACCGGTCATGGCACCATCGATACCGCCGTCCGAGCGATGCAGGGCGGCGCACTGGACTACATCCTCAAGCCATTCAGACTCAATGTGATCCTGCCGATTATTTCCCGCGCCCTGGATGTACAGCGTTTGCGCAGAGAAAACGCAGAACTGCATGCGCGCGAGAAACTCAAATCCGCGGAACTCGCCGCGGCTTATCATGATCTTGAATCGTTCTCCTATTCCATCTCGCATGACTTGAGGGCACCACTTCGCTCCATGGACGGGTTCGCGGGCATTCTGGAAAGCGAATTCGCCGACCAACTCGGCGAGGAAGGCCGGCGGATCATCGGTGTCATCCGCGCAGGCAGCCGTAAGATGGACGAGTTGATCGTGAGCCTTCTGGAATTCTCCCGCGCCGGTCGGGCGGCAGTGCAGCTGGATCGCGTCGATATGACGTTGCTGGCGGAATCGGCTGCGGTCGAAGTCAAGGCGCTGCACACCAGTCCACAGGCGGTGGTCGAAGTCGCCGATCTGCCTGCCATTGACGCCGATGCGATTTTAATCCGTCAGGTCTGGTGCAATCTCATCGGCAATGCCTTGAAGTACAGCGCGAAGCGGCCGATGCCGAGGGTCAGCGTGAGCGGTCATGTCGACCATCGCGAGGCAATCTACCAGGTCGAGGACAATGGCGCCGGCTTCGACATGCGGTACGCCGACAAGCTCTTCGGCGTCTTCCAGCGCCTGCACTCCAGCGACGACTTCGCCGGCACCGGGGTGGGGCTGGCCATTGTGCATCGCATCATCGTCCGACATGGAGGCCGAATCTGGGCTGAAGGGTCCCCCGATGTCGGTGCCTGCTTCCGCTTCGCACTTCCCCTGAGGGCGGCCTCATGATCGGGACAACTCTGCCGATGTCCTTGCGATGAAGACCCAACTAAGGCTGGTGGTGGTCGAGGACAGCGTGGCAGATGCCGAGCTGCTGGCACGGCATTTGGCCAAGTCGGGCCTCGATTGCCTGATAGACCGCGTACAAACGGAGCCGGATTTCATCGCGGCGCTTCACCGAGTCCAACCGGATCTCATTCTCTCCGATTTCTCGTTGCCTAACTTCAGTGGCGTTCGCGCACTCGACCTCGCCGTGATTCACGCGCCCGACACGCCCTTCATCTACGTCTCCGGCACCATCGGTGAGGAGCGCGCCATCGATGCGCTGCGTCGCGGTGCCACCGACTATGTACTCAAGAGCAACCTGTCACGCCTCTCCTCCGCCATCGAGCGAGCCTTGCGCGAAGCGGAGCTGAAAGCCGAACGGCGGCGTTCCGAAGTGGTGCGCACCGAACAGGAGGAGCGCCTACGCCGGCTGACGCGTACCTACCGCATGCTGAGCAGCACGAGTTCGGCGATCCTGCGGCTGCACAATCGCAATGAATTGCTCAATGAAGTGAGCCGCATCGCGGTTCAGCAGGGCGGCTACCAGCGCTGCGCCATCAGCCTGATCGATCCTGGCACGAAGCTTCTCACACAACTGGCTTGCGCCGGGCTTGATTCGCTGCCTCATGCCGGAACCGGGCAGGTGATGGACCCCTTCGGGCCGCAGCTCGACTTGATGGACCGCGTCATCCGCTCCGGCTCGCCCGTCATTTACAATGATCTGCATCTCGAGGCGTCCAGCGAAAAACTGCGCGAAAGCGCAATCTTGCTGGGGTATCGCTCCATCGCAGCGTTGCCCGTGTCCGTCGATGGCGCCACCGTCGGTGTGATCAGACTGTACAGCGGCGAACCGGACGTATTCGACGCGGCGGAGTTGGGAGTGCTGCTGGAGCTGACCGCCAACATCAGCTTCGCGCTGCAATATCTCCAAAAAGACGCCGCCGTGCATTTCCTTTCCCATTTCGACAGTCTGACCGGGCTGGCCAAGCGCCCGCTGTTTTGCCAGCGTCTCGCGCAGCTGCTGGCGAAGGAAAATGCAAATCCGGCCGGACGCAGCGTCGTGGTGTTCGACGTACAGAAGCTCGGCGCCATCAACGATTCATTCGGCCGCTACGTCGGCGACAGTTTGATCGAGAAAATCGCCACGCGGCTCAAGCAGGTCTATGCCGACTCCGAGTGCGTGGGGTACTTCGGCGGCGGCACCTTTGTGGTGACCCTTGCCGACGGCAGCAGCGACGAAGACCCCGGCGTCGTATGGAACGGCGTCGCGGCGCCCCTGTTCGACGAACCGTTTTTCATCGACGGACAGGCGCTACGGCCAACCATACGCTCGGGCGCCGCCTTCTTTCCGAAGGACGCAACCTCGGCGGACGCGCTGGTGCAAAACGCGGAGGCCGCGCTCAAGGCCGCCCGCGAAGACAATGAAAAATACATGGTCTACGGCTTGGTCACTCAGCGTCCCACCTCGCGCAGTCTGGCGCTGGAGTCGCGGTTGACGCAGGCTCTGGATCGCGACGAGTTTCTGCTGCATTACCAACCGAAAATCGACATCAAAACCGGACGGGTAGAGGGCCTCGAGGCGCTACTGCGGTGGCGAGATTCAGAGGACGGCCTGGTGGCTCCCTCGCAATTCATCCCGTTGTTGGAGCAGTCGGGTGCGATCGTCGATGTCGGCGAGTGGGTTTTTGTCCAAGCCGTGCGCGATCTGCGCATATGGAAGGCGTCCGGACTCGCAACCGGAAGGGTGGCGGTCAACGTATCGCCGCTGCAATTGCGGCGCAGGGACTTCGTGGAAAGGGTGCTGGCCGCTGTCGCGCCCGCCGGCGCGGAACGGACGGCTCTCGATATTGAGATTACGGAAAGCATGCTGATGCACGATCTGGAACTGTCCATCCGTAAACTCGCGCAGCTTCGCGAAGCGGGACTCGGGGTGGCCATCGATGATTTCGGGACCGGTTATTCCTCGTTACGCCTGCTGGCCAAACTCCCGGTGGATACGTTGAAGATCGACCGTTCATTCGTCCAGGGTATCGCTGAGACACCCAATGTCGCGACCTTGGTCTCGACCGTGGTATCGCTGGCTCGCGCCTTCGACATGAAGACGGTTGCCGAAGGCGTGGAGACGGCCGAGCAACTGCAAAAGCTGCGCCTCGTGAAGTGCGATCAGGCGCAAGGATATCTGTTCAGCCGTCCCGTCCCGGCAGCGGACGTGCCTGCAATGATCGCAAGGCTGGAGAAATCACTCTCCGCCGCCCTATCGTCGATCGCATCGCCTTCGTCGTTCGTCTCTACCTTCCCGGGCGCCGCCGACTCCGCCGGCTAGTCTTCCATTCTCGGACGAGCACGCTAGAATTATCTATCGATTGCCGGGAATGTACCATGCGATTTCGACTCCAAGCGTTTTCGTTGCACCTGCTTTCCAGCGCCACCGTGCTGACATTGATACTCGGGTCTCTGTACTTTGGTTGGTATCGTTGGCCGGGCTGGCACCTGACCGATGTCACGCGCGTGGTGCTCGTCATGGTGTGCGTGGACGTCGTCCTCGGCCCCACGCTCACGTTCATCATTGCCAACAAGAATAAGCCGCGCCGGGAATTGGTACGCGATATCGGCATTATCGTCGCCGTGCAGCTCTGCGCTCTGATCTACGGTTCCGTATCGCTCTGGAATGGACGACCGCTTTACTATGCCTTTTCCGAGAGCGTGCTGCAGCTGGTGCAAGCCTACGATATCGACTCGGCGGAGGCCGAGGACGGCCGCCGGCAAAACCCTAAGCTGGCGCCGCATTGGTATAGCTTGCCACGCTGGATTTGGGCTCCGCTGCCGCAGAATGCCGAAGAAAGCCAAAAGATCGTTGCGTCCGCGGTGGCCGGGGGCGATGACGTCATTTCGATGCCCAAGTACTTCAAGCCTTGGGAAGAGGGCTTGCCGTCGCTGCGGAGTCAGCTGAAAAAGGTCGACGATGTCGCCTACTTTGCCAAAAACGAGAAACAACGGCTCAAGGACCGGATGAAGGCGGCGGGACTGCCCAACGATCAAGTGAATACCATGCCTCTGACGGGCAGAGGGCATCCTCTTCTCGCGGTATTCGATCCGGCGACCCTTAAGATTACGGCAACCTTCAAGGCCAACTAGCGAGCATGATCGTGAACGGTCGGCGCTCGTGGCCGGCGGCCCGGTGGTCGGCGGTACGTCTTGCAAGGGCTTGCGCCTGTACTTCACTGCCGACGATCCAACGATCGTAGGGCCAGTGCTTCGGTAAGGTGCTCGAATTCAATCCGCGGCCGCCCGGCCATATCGGCGATAGTTCGCGCCACCTTGAGCACGCGGTGGTAGCCGCGAGCCGACAAGCCGAGGCGCTGCGTGGCCCGTTCCAAAATACTCAAACCGTCTGCGTTCGGCGTGCAGTGACGCTCCACGGCTGCATTGTCCAGATCCGCGTTGCAGCCACCCTGCCGGCGAACTTGCAGCTCTCGTGTCCGCATCACGCGAGCGGCGACCTCCTTGCTGGCTTCACCACTTCCCGTGCGCAGACTCTTGAATTCCAACCGTGGAACGTACACGTGAAGATCCAACCGATCCAGCAGCGGTCCTGAAATGCGGCTGCGATAGCGTCGTACCTGATCGGCCGTACATTGGCAGTTACCGTTCGTGTCACCGAGATAGCCACAGGGACAGGGATTCATCGCCGCAATCAACTGGAAGCGCGCCGGGAACTCCGACTGGCGGGCCGCGCGCGAAATCGTAATCGCACCCACCTCTAACGGCTCCCGAAGGACTTCCAAGACGTGCCTCTCGAATTCCGGGAGTTCATCGAGAAACAGCATGCCGTTATGCGCCAAGGAAATTTCCCCCGGCCGCGGGTACACACCTCCGCCAACCAGCGCAGCGGCCGAAACCGAGTGATGCGGACTGCGGAATGGGCGAGCGCGCCACTCGCTCGGCTTGAGTGGCCGGCCCGCGATCGAGCGGACCGCCGCCACCTCCATGGCCTCCGCGTCGTTCATCGGCGGCACGATGCCGGACAACCGCCGCGCGAGCATGCTCTTCCCGACCCCCGGCGATCCTATCAACAACAGGCTGTGTTGGCCTGCGGCGGCAATTTCCAAAGCGCGCCGGGCGTGCGGCTGCCCGCGAACATCACATAAATCAGGCGTCACAGCCGGAGTAAATGAAGGCACGTTGGCGCGAAAACGCTCGAGGCGGCCAGTGCCGGCGATATATGCGCATACCTCGACTATGTGGCGCGCGGCAATCACTTCGCAATCTTTGACCAACGCGGCCTCGGAAGCATTTATATGGGGCAAAATAACCGAGTGTCCTGCGGTGGCCGCAGCGAGAGCCGCGGGCAGCACAGCCTTCATCGACCGCAGCTCACCGCTCAACGAGAGCTCGCCATAGATCTCACACTCGTTCAATTCACAACGTACATCGGTCAGTTGAGCGGAAGCGATGAGAATGCCGACGGCGATGGGTAGGTCGAATCGGCCTCCCTCTTTGGGTAGATCGGCCGGTGCCAGGTTGACGATGATGCGTCCGCAGGGAAATTTGAAATCGGAGTTGCAAAGAGCCGACCGAACACGATCCTTGCTTTCCTTCACCACCGCTTCGGGCAGACCGACTATGTTGAAGGCGGGGAGCCCTGCTCCGATGTCGACTTCGACTCGAACCTGAGGTGCATCGATTCCGCGTTGTGCTCGGCTGAGTACGGTGGCAATACCCATCCCTTGCCTCTCTGATACGAAAAGCCACGCCAACGAATCCAAGGGCCCATGTTAGCCTCGGCTAGCCTTGCGAGAATCCTCGGTAACCTTCGCAAATATCGAATAATTGGCCACCCGCGGGTCACCGCACAACGAAGCCGAGCGCGGCGATGAGTGGCTCTGAGAAGGTCCTCGACGGTTGTTAGGCGTTGGCGCCGGGCATGAATTTCTCGGCGCGGCGACGCAACTCCTCGGGCGAAACATCCTCGACATGGGTCGAGATGGTCCAAGTATGTCCGAAGGGATCTTGCAATGTTCCCGATCGATCTCCGTAGAATTGGTCTTTGACGGCTTGCAGCTCCTTGGCTCCGCCCGCTACCGCTCGTTTGAAAACATCGTCCACCCGCTCGACGTACACCATCAGACTGACGGCGGTTCCGCCAAGCGACTGCGGACTGCGGTATCCCATCTCCGGACGTTCGTCCGCGAGCATGATTACCGAGTTGCCGATGCGTATTTCGGCATGGCCGATTCTGCTGTCGGGCCCCGGCATGCGCAGTAGTTCGACGGCTCCAAACGCCTTTTTATAGAAATCGATGGCCTTAGCCGCTCCATTGAGGATGAGGTAGGGGGTGACCGAATGATAACCGTCTGGAATTGGCTTGGTCGCCATGATCGTCTCCTCCTAGCGATGGAATGGGTCGGGTGGCCATTGTAGGACTCGCGGGGGCCGATGCAACGTTCGACTCAAAACCGCAATCACCCGAGCGTCACCCCGCGGCAACCTTGGCCTGAGTCTTGGTGTCGAAGTCGCTCGCTTCATGCCTCTCGCGCAGCTGGCTCGCCGGGTCGCCAAAGATACGGTTCACCATCCGCCCGCGCTTCACTGCCGGCCGCTCGGCGATCGCGTCGGTCCAGCGCTGGACATTTTTGTAGTCGGCCACTTGCAGGAACTCCCCGGCCTCGTATAGCAAACCCTTGGCAAGCGCGCCGTACCAGGGCCAGACCGCCATGTCGGCGATGGTGTACTTCGCTCCAGCCAGGTACTCACTCTCACGCAGGCGGCGATCCAGAACGTCCATCTGCCGCTTCACCTCCATGGCGAAGCGGTCGATGGCGTATTCGATCTTGAGCGGCGCATAGGCGTAGAAATGGCCGAAACCACCGCCCAGATAGGGCGCCGAACCCATTTGCCACATCAGCCAGGACAGGCAGTGTGCCCGCGCCCCGGGCTCCGTAGGCAGAAAGGCACCGAACTTCTCGGCCAAGTGGATCAATATGGCACCGGATTCGAAGACACGGATGGGGGTAGGTCCGCTGCGATCCACCAGGGCCGGAATCTTGGAATTCGGATTCACGCCGACGAATCCCGAGCCGAATTGATCGCCCTCGCGAATATTGATCAGCCAGGCGTCATACTCCGCTCCGGCGTGACCCAACGCCAGCAGCTCCTCCAGCATCACCGTCACTTTCACGCCATTCGGCGTAGCCAGAGAATAAAGCTGCAGCGGGTGGCGGCCAACCGGCAGATCCTTCTCGTGCGTGGCCCCTGCAACCGGGCGATTGATGTTGGCGAACTGGCCCCCGTTCTCCTTGTTCCAGGTCCAGACCTTGGGTGGCGTGTAGGCGGTCTCAGTCATTGGCTTCGGCTCCGGGTGTGGGATTTGCTTTAGAGAGAATTCTTGATCTTCATTGCGACAAACTCAGAAAGTCGCGGTTGAGCATGCGGTATTGAGCACGCGGTATTGAGCACGCGGTATTGAGCACCGGGTATCGAGCACGGGGCTGAGCGCTCAGTTTACCTTGGCAAGCGGTTGCGCTGCAGTCCAAAGCGCATCGGCCCCCAAGCGAATCCTGAAGTCGGGATTTGAGTAGACGAAACGGATGGTGCCGGACGTATCGATAATGAATACCGAGGGGACCGGTAGCTCGTGTTGTTTGGTGCCGGTCGAGGCCTCGAGATCGACACCATATTCCCGCATTTTGGCGAGCGTTGCGTCATCCACGTGATAGGCAACGTGAAAGGCCCTTGCCGCTTCGAGGTGGCTGTCCGATAGCAGGGTGTAGTGGATGTCGGTCGCCTTGAGACTGGTGTACAACAATTCGGGTCGATCGGTGCTCAAGAACACGATTTCAAACCCGCTCTGGCGCAGCTTTGGCTCGACGAGGTGCAGGTCGCTCAGCTGCGCATTGCAGTACGGACACCAGCCGCCTCGGTAGAACAGCACGATCGTGGGCTTCTTGTAACCGCCGGGCTCGAAGGTCCGTAGCGTGCCCTCCGTCGTGCGGGCTGCGAAAGTCGGCGCTCGCGCACCCACCGTGAGCGGCTGCGCCTGCTGAGGACTATCGGGTATGGGGGTGCCGGCCAACACCGGCAACGCCATCAGCATTCCAAGTAATCCAACCAACCGGCGATGTAATTTCATGAAGGCTCCAAAATCTGATTACGAGGCCAAATCAAGACGACCGGGCGACGGCGGATTTTGTGGCGGATTTTAGTACCCTACCGCAACTTCAGACCTGCGCCGTGCCGCCGTCCACGAACAATTCGATGCCGGTGACAAAGCTCGAATCATCCGAGGCCAGAAATAACGCGACCTTGGCAATTTCATCTGCGCTACCCATGCGCCCCATCGGGATGCTGGCAACGATTTGGGCAATGGCCTGCTTCGGAAGCGGCTCCAGAATCGGTGTATCGATGGTGCCGGGACTAATGACATTCGCGCGGATCTTGCGATCCTTGAGTTCCAGCGTCCAGGTGCGGACGAAGGAACGGACCGCGGCTTTGCTGGCGCAGTAGACGCCGAACGCAGGAATGCCTTTGACGGAGGCGATGGAGCCGGTGACGATGATGGAGCCGCCGTCGTTGAGCAGCGGCAGCGCCTTTTGCACCGTGAACAGCGTGCCTTTGACGTTGACGTCGAACGTCCGATTGAAATCGGCCTCGGTCAGGGCATCCGGGGCCACAAACTCGCCAACTCCTGCATTGGCGAAGACGATGTCGACGCGGCCCTTCTGTTTTTTGACGATTTCATAGAGGCGATCGAGGTCCGCCAATTTGGCGATATCGCCCTGCACGCCCGTGGCCTGCTTGCCCAATCCGGCGACCGCGGCGTCCAGCTCGCGCTGACGGCGGCCCATGATGAATACATGCGCGCCTTCGGCGACGAATCGCTTGGCGGTGGCCAGCCCCATGCCGGAGGTGCCACCGGTAATCACAGCTACTTTGTTGTCGAGCTTCTTCATTTGTGCTCCTCGTTGGGCAGTGTTGGCAATTTGCCGTACGGTGGTGGCGTCCCCACCTGCCGAGCGGCTAGCGCGTTAATTCCTGTTGAGAAGTGTCCTCCCTCTTCCGGTTTTAGATAAGTCCTTCAATTTGGCATAATATTCATGCAATTAATGAATGAATCGGGTAACTAGAGGCCATCGATGGATAGATTCCTGCTCATGCACAGCTTTGCCCGGGTGGTCGAGACCGGGAGCTTCTCCGCCGTCGCCCGGGAATTGGGGACCGGACAGCCGAATGTCAGCCGGCACATCGCCGCGCTCGAAAGGCATCTGGGAACGCGACTGCTCCACCGTTCGACCCGCAAGCTCACCCTGACCCCGGAGGGAGAGCGCTTTTACAGCGAGACGAGGCGGGTCATCGATGCGATAGCGGAGGCAGAATCGAATGCGCGAGGCGAAGATGCCCCACAGGGTCTATTGCGCGTGGCCTGTCCCACGGTGCTCGGCCGGTCCCATATCCTGCCCCAAATAAAAGCAGTCTTGGCTCGGTTCCCGGAACTGGAGATCGATTTACAGATCGGCGATCGCTATATCGATCTCGTCGAGGAAGGCATCGATCTGGCGATCCGCGTCGGGACCCTCAAAGACAGCGCGCTGAGGGCGCGACGCATCGGCGCCGCCGAGCGACTCTGTGTCGCAAGCAGCGAGTATCTGGCCGAACACGGGGCGCCAACCCATCCCAACGATCTGCGGAATCATCAGTGTATCCTCTACACACTCTCCTCCGCCGGCAGCACCTGGTCATTTCGAGATGTCGAAGTGGCGGTCCGTGGCCGCTTTCGCGTGAACACGCCAGATGGCATCCGTAGTGCCGTGCTCGATGGAATGGGTATCGCCTACGCGCCGGCGTGGTTGTTCGAGGACGCCCTCGCCGATCACCGCGTACATTCATTGTTGATCGAACATCACGGACCGCCCGTGCCCGTCCACTTTGTGTATGCGGCAAACCGGCTGCTGCCGCGCCGAGCGCGTGTGTTCATGGACTTCATTGCCGCGGCGTTCGCTCGCGATCGATCGCTCAACGCAGATGCCGGACGTTGAGACAATTGCCTGGGCCAGGGCTGCCAGGTCCCTCCAGTCGGCCTGGGCGGTAGTGGCCTTGAGACATTTCATGTCATCTCTTGCATTGCTGCTTGCAGTCCTCACATATCATCCTGCTTGCGCTGACGACGTAAACGCCGCCGGGGCGCAGTTTAGATCCTTGCTGGGGTTCAAGGTTTCGGCTGGTGTTCCCACCGCGCGCATCCAGCAGTTCTTGGGTTCGGCCAAGGCCTTCGAATCAGGCGAGTTCGCAAAGGCGATTTGTTATTACCGGAAGCAGACGGTAGTAATCTTGACCAGCTTCCAGGGCGATGATCGCTCTCACACTCCCGACACCGACACGTTCGACGAATACGAAGTCATCTCTCCGACGGCGGCGGGCATGGAAGAGGTCTGCTCCGCACTGCCAAGCAAAATTCCGGACGCGGCGTTTCAACCGGGCGGATTGAAACTGGGAATGAGCATAGATCAATTCGAGGCACTGACCGGAGCGACAGCTGCTGACGAAATGCAGAATGGGGTCAAGTCTTCGAGAGTGTTCCAGAAATTCTTTTCGCCCGCTCATTACATATACGCGACATTCGACACCAAAAATGGTCTTACCAATTTTCGGGTTCAATGAAGGTCTAACCCACCCCCAAGGACCGATCCGAGACTCGACTGAGGACTCAGCCGACCGCCATACTGTCCCTGACATTCGGAGGAGTTATACATGACCGTACTTCATCAGATGCAAATGTCCGGGAATTGCTACAAAGTCCGACTCGCCGCACGACAGCTCGGCGTTGAGCTCACGCTCCAGGATTACGGGCTTCATGACGGAAGCACTCGGAAATCAGACTTTCTCTCCAAGAATCCAAATGGCCGCGTTCCGCTAATCGAATTCGAGGATGGACGCAGGCTCTCGGCGCCTACACACACTGTGCTGCAGACGGCGGATTTGATTTGACCGCCTATCCGGCAGTCCGCGCATGGCTAAGGCGGGTCGCGAGCGAGCCCGGCCATGTACCAATCGAAGTTGCTTGGTGATATCAGGCCGCACGAGCGAACAGCGCTGCTGCTTGCCGCGATTGAAGGATGGCCGAGAGGCCGACGCAGCACAGAAGCACCAGGAACTTCATTGAACTTTGTTCACTGATGCCCCTGCGCCACCCGATCAGTGACAATTGTTTTCGGATTGCCATCCCAGTGCTTATTCCAAAGGCTCGGACACGGATTTGATTTGAGTTCCCTTTGCCAGCGTCACCATCGCAATCGCGTGATTGGCTTTTAAGGTGGGTACGACACTGAAGGCACGATACCCGGCATTGTCCTGTTCGGCCTTGTCGGACGCTGCCTTCAGCGTCGTTTTCGCTTTGGCCATGGCTGCGATCTGCTTCTTGGCGTCCGCCAAGTCACCCGCTTCGCTCAAGGGCTCCGCTTTGGCAATTTTTCCGGTGTTGTAGTCCACCAGAACCTCTTGGAGGGCGGCACCTTGAGCGGTGTACACCGAGAGTTGGAAGTGGCCTTCGTCGATTTCGAATTTGGCCGAAATCGGTTGGCCCTTTGATTCGCCGGCGGTCAATCCCTGACTCAACGTCACCTTGGCACTCGGCAGCTGCTTCGCGACCGCCGCCTGATCTTTATATTCGTCCGCGACGGCCGCCCCTATCGTCGCGCCGACCGCTACCAATCCGATGAAAAAACTCTTGTTCCACATATACCTTCTCCTGATTAGTAAACTATATTGACTTCAAGCCCTCAGTTATTTCCGCCACTCATGATGCGCAGGGCCGTATTGCCGCTGACATCCATGAGAGGAAAGTAAATCTCGTGGTTCGCAGGATCTACTGCGACCACGTGCGCGTTCGGTCCCAGCACGGATTCCCCCGTTTTCCTCACGCTGTTGTTGGCCACATTGAATTCGCTCACCTCGCCGGACTCGCCGGCGACGTACAGGAATTGCCGCTGCGGATCGAGGGCAAGCACGTCGGGGTCTTTGGCGACCGAGAACTGCGCGAGCGCCTTGCCAGAACGCAAATCCATAGCAATCAGCCGATCATTGCCTTGACAGGCGATGAAGGCGCGATGCGAGGCGGGATCAATCAGCAGGCCATGATTCTCATTGCTGCCGGGGATTGGAATGCGCCGCACGATGGCATCGGTCGCGGGGTCCACCTCGACGAGTTCATTGGTACTTTGTGCGCTCACGAAAATGTGGTGGCTGAAAGGATCGTATTGCGTGTTTCCGATCACGCCGCCGATCTGAATCGTCGCGACGCGCGTATTGGTGGTCACATCAATCACCGTGTCGGTACCGCCGTGCTCGTCGGAAATGTACACTTTATGAACGTCCGGCGCGTATGCCAGCCCGTCCGGATAGGTACCCCCCGGCATTCTCGCAATGATCTCGAGTGTTTTTTCATCGATCGCCACCACCTCGTTAGTCCCGGTGGCGGAGGCATAGAGCCGACCCAGTTCCGGGATCGCGAGTACCCCATGCACTTTGCTGACCTCGGGAATTCGCTTGGTGACGCGCCGCGCCCCGGTATCGACGGCGATGACTTCGCTGTCACCCAAGTGCGCGATGAACAGCAGATGCCGACCAGAATCGACGCTGGCGTAGTCGAGCCGCGTGGTGTGGCCGCCCAAGGGGATTTCGGCAAGGGTGTTCAAGTGCAAAGGCGGCCCTTGCGGTGCTGCAAGCGCACCGGCCGACAGGGCGGTAATGGCCACGATGCCGAGCGGCAAATTTTTGCTCAGCGATTCGATCCAAAACAGCATCATAGCTTCTCCATGCAGTTAAAGATTTGGGTTAGTGAACCATAGTCCAGCCGGGCTGCAACAGCGTAAAGGCGATCAACCCGACAAGGGCGGCGATGGCCAACAAGAGCGGACTGCTTTCCAGCGAAACAGCACGACCTGCTGACACGAAACCGCAATGGGCACCTCGTATTGTTGAGACATAAGACGGTTTCCCACACAATAGGAGGTGTTTCATGGCGATTTCCCGCCGCTTCGCGGCCATCACGGCGTTGGCCATTTCCGCTTGCGCGACCTCATTGGCCCTGGCCGATAACGACGGTCACGACCGTTCCCATAGCCGTCATGTGCTCTTGATCAGCATCGACGGCATGCATGCGCTGGACTTCCAGAATTGCGTCGCCAATCAAACGTGTCCGAACCTCGCGGCCCTGGGAGCTACTGGCATCAACTACCGGCGCACGTCAACCTCCAAGCCGTCCGACTCCTTCCCGGGGCTGATGGCAATCGTCACCGGCGGCACGCCCAAGCTTGTGGGCGCTTACTACGACGTGGCGTTTGACCGCGTGCTGGCTCCGCCCGCAGCGGACACCGGCAATGGGATACTTCACGGAGCCTGCAGGATCGGACAGCCGAATGGCACCCGAACCGAATATGAGGAAGGTGTCGAGTTCGATCAGACGAAGCTCAACGGCGGCGCGCCGAATGCCGGGCTGACCGACGGTGGTGTCGCGGCGATCGATCCGCAGAAGCTGCCACGCGACCCCTTCAAGGGCTGCGCTCCCGTGTACCCGTGGAATTTCATCCGCGCCAACACCATCTTCGGCGTCGTGCATGCCGCCGGCGGCTTCACGGCCTGGTCGGACAAGCACGGCGTGTACGCCGCGGTGTCCGGACCGACGGGCACCGCCGTGCCGAGCAACGTGGATGATTACTATTCGCCGGAAGTCAACTCCAATTCTGTTCCGCTGCCGGGAGTCAAGACCGCCACCGGACTGGATTGCTCCAAGGTAAACATCAACGGCGGCGACTGGACCACGGATTTCGACAACATCAAGTGCTACGACCAGCTCAAGGTCAATGCCGTGCTCAACTGGATCGACGGCAAGAACCATCTGGGTACCTCCAACGCGGTCGTGCCGGCGCTCTTCGGCATGAATTTCCAGGCAGTGAGCGTCGGACAGAAACTGATCGAGAGCGGCGTCAAGGGCGGCTACACCGATGCGGCCGGCACTCCGACCCCAAGCATGGCCGGTGAGATCAAGTTCGTCGACGGCGCGATCGGTCAGCTCGTGAACGAGCTGAAGCGCAACCGCCTCTACGACTCCACGACCATTGTCATCACCGCGAAGCACGGGCAGTCGCCGATCGACACCCATCGCTTCTTCCCGATTCCGGGACACAGCGGGGCGAACGGCACGCCGCCTTCGGGGATCCTGGGCTCGGCTTTCCTGTCGGACTCCCAGCTGAACCAGATCGGTCCCACCGAGGATGATGTGTCGCTCCTGTGGCTGAATCCGGGCACGAGCACCACCGACGCGGTGGCGCTGCTGGAGAGCAATGCCGCCGCCGCGGGCATTGGCCAGATCCTCTATGGTCCTTCCTTGGAGACGGCGTTCAACACCCCCGGCCTGCCCTCCGAGGGCGGCGACCCACGTACTCCAGACATCATCGTGCTGCCGAACGTCGGCGTTGTGTATACGGGCAGTACGAAGAAGCAGGCGGAGCACGGCGGTTTTGCGCCGGATGACACGAACGTCATGCTGCTCGTGTCGAATCCCTCGTTGCAGGCCCGGACCGTCACGACATTCGTCGAGACGACCCAGGTAGCACCGACGGTTCTCAAGACGCTCGGACTGGATCCGAACAAGCTGGATGCGGTTCGCAAGGAAGGGACTGCTTCCTTGCCCGGCATCGAAACGCGCGACTGAGCATCGCCAGGTCCTGAGCAGGACCGGAAGGGTGAATGGGCGGACTCCGTAAGGGGCCCGCCCTTTTGTTCATTTTAATGGGCCGATGAAGCCCTTACGCTTGCTGAGTCGATAAACAATGCGCGCCCGGAGAGATTGCTCGGCCTGCGGCCTCGTCCCTTCGGGACCGCCGCCGCTGTGCGGCAGCGTCCAACTTGGCCGAAGACGGCCAAGTTGTCGAACTCCCGACCTCCTGGTTCATAGTCGGAAACTCGATTTTATAGGTCCTTATTTTTCAACCACTTAGCAGGTCCGCCTTCTCTCAAAACAGGCACCGTAGCGCATGAAACTGCATCAAACGCTACGTTTTCGCTACGGTGCCAAGTGCTCGCAATCGGGTAAAATTCGGGTTAGGTCGTTTCCACGAGACAAGGACACGCTATGGCAGAAGCCATCAAGCAGCGGGCACATGAGTTGATCGAAGCGTTGCCGGACGACGCAACCTGGCAGGATCTGGTGTACGCGTTAGAGCTTCGAGGTGACGTGGAGGCTGGGCTCGCCGATGCGAAGGCGGGGCGCGTCACTGACTCTGAGGATCTGCGGCGGGAATACGGCCGACGCCGATGAAGGTCGCGTGGACCGCGCGGGCGCGGACACGGCTCGCGGAGATCCACGATTACATCGCGCAAGATTCCAAGCCCCGCGCTCTCGCCATGGTCGAGCGAATTCTGGATCGTGCAGAGGCGCTTATGCTCACGCCACGCAGCGGAGCGCGACTACAAGCTTTCGTCGACGACGAAGTTCGGGAAGTCCTTGAAAGGCCGTATCGGATTATTTACCGAGTTTCTGCCGCTAGCATCGAAATACTTACTGTCAAACATTACCGCCAGCGACTAATTGATCGACCTGATGATTTTTAGCTTGCGCCACCGCAAGGCGGATCATGATCGAGCAGTCAAACGACCGTGAACTGACCAAGGAGCTAGGCAAGTGACCAAACTGCCATTCGCCAGCATATGGGCATACCGGGCTGGGAGCCCGCCAAACAAGGTTCCGCCACCGGTTCTGAAGTCAGCGTGAACGCTGACGGCGGCGGAACACCCTCAGCAAAATCCCGGTCTCCGAAGCGCTGCAGCGCGTTCCAGTTCCGCAGCGAGCGTCGCCGCTCTGGACTCCTAAGCAGCACGCCGTGGCAAGATTAGCCGTGCCGCATGATGCATGCTTGCCGAACAATCCCCCTATTTCGGGATTGTGTCGCCGCTGGCTACACCATTGAGCTGGACGTCTGTTGGTCCATTGACAGGACAGTAGTAGGAGCGGCGCATGTTTTGCCTCAAATATTGCTTCACAAGGTGTGACTTGCCTCATCGGATTGCGATTATCTTATTGTTTTTATTGTATTTAACCGCTTCTAGATTGACTCATGTCCGACGTTGACCCGCACATTCTCAACTATTTCGCCCGGTACCCAAATAAGGGCGCCGGAGACATACCGCCTTTGCCGGCCGCAAGATCCCTCGGCGAACCTTATCCGGCGTCTGACCGCACTCGTCGAAAAAGGTGAGCTCATTCGCGTTGGCGAAGGCGCAGGAACCCGGTACATATCGGACCGGCGCGCATCACAGGCCCAAAACTGCCGAACAACTGACAATAGAACTTCGTTATCAGGGCTTCGTTCGCGAACGTCTGCGAGAGATTATTCTAGGTCACGTCGAACGAGCGGCGCCATTGCCAGAATCCATTCCGGCGACCGACCGAACCGCCGTTGCGGAGATGATCCAAGTGCAAATGGAAAGCCTGCATCCGGGCCGGTCAGCGCCCTTGGGCGTGTCGTCGAGCGACATTGAGGCGTATCTGTCGCAGATTGCTACTCAGCATGAAGCCTGATCGTCGAGTAGCACGCGGCCCCGCAAGGGACACGCCCTCTGGATTTCGAGCCAGTCGTCGCAGCGTACAAAGAACTCGTAGAGCATTTCCGTTGCACCGGGTGCGCCGGGTTTCTTTACGTGGCGCCCGCGCGCGGGCCTGCGGAGGCCCTCCATTGCTCCTGCATGGGCATCAATCTTAACCTGGTGAGCAAGGCTAAGGCGGCACAGTAGGCCAAGACGCTGAAATCAAAAGCTATTGATCTACACAGCTTTTATGATTGACTAATGTCGGGTTTTTGCATAGGCCGCACATGCGAGATCGAATGACATTGCGCGACAAGGTCGAGGCGCGGATAGCGCACCGGCGGGATGCCGTGTTCCTGACGCGCGAGTTCCGCGATCTGGGCGGCGAGGATCAAGTGCTGCGCGCCCTGCGCGAGCTTGTACGCGAGAAACGGCTGCTGCGGCTCGGCTATGGCGTTTATGGCCGGGCCTTTGTTTCCAGGCTGTCCGGAGCAACCGTTCTCGACAGTCCGAACGGCTTTGCCGGCGCCGCTCGCCAGGCTCTCACTAAGCTGGGCGTCGAATGGGAGCCGACAGCGGCCGAGCAAGCTTACAATGAAGGCCGCTCGACACAGGTGCCGGTCAATCCCGTCGTGCGCGTGAAGGGACGATTTTCGCGCCAGCTCCGGTATGGAAACACGGAGCTGGTTCTTGAGCGCTGAAATCACGCTCCGAGTCCTACTCGAAGTTTGGAAATTGGCGCGCCCGGAGAGATTCGAACTCCCGACCTCCTGGTTCGTAGCCAGGCGCTCTATCCTGCTGAGCTACGGGCGCAAAGGAAAATCGACGCTTACCCCTGCTCGGGTTGTAGCGAGCAGACCTGCCCTGAAGTTGCCTCGGCGCTCTAGGAAGAGCACCCCGGCCGCGTCAGGGGCGCGAATATTACCACAACGATTGCCGATCACCATTCCCCACGCCGGGACCGTCCAACGATGAAACGTCGCCGACAAATAGGCGAATTCAATGGTTTAGGGATGAGCAGGAACCTGCGGAGATGACGGGCGCGGGCGGAGAGGGAGGGATTATTCGCGCTGCGCGCTCACCCTTCGGGCCGCCGTCGGAGGGACCTTCGGCGTTCAACGCGGCCAGACGGCCGCGTTAGTGCTCGCGGCTTCGCCGCTCGTCCTTCGCTGCGCTCCGGACCACCGTCGCAGACGCTCCGATGTCATCCCTCCCGTCCGATGTGCCTTGGGAGAACTCCAAAAACTGAAGTACCGACAGGCTTTGTCGTGCCGTATGGCGGAGAGGGAGGGATTCGAACCCTCGAAGGGCTTTTGACCCTTACGCCCTTAGCAGGGGCGCGCCTTCGACCACTCGGCCACCTCTCCGGATTCTAAGACCCAATGGGCCTTCGCGGAGCGCGGGATGATACCCGCCCCGAGCGGTCTAGGCAAAGCGAAAGGACTAACCGCCTAGGTCAAGCGTCATCGACAATCTTGTTGACCGATGCGCCCATCCTGGGATCTTGATCTTGTTCGCGCTTGATCCGTTCGTAAATTTCTTCGCGATGGACAGCCACGTCCTTCGGTGCGTTGACACCGATCCGAACCTGATTGCCCTTCACGCCCAATACGGTCACCGTAACTTCATTGCCGATCATTACGGTCTCGCCGACACGCCTCGTCAATATCAACATAATCTAGCTCCTTGCTACTGGCACTTGAGCAGCGAAATGTACTGCGTTGCACATTGCATCGCGTCAATCAGATGCCGAGAGGAATTCTTCAGCCGATGCGCGAAGAATACAAGAATACCAATAGCATTTGTTGCATCTTTGTGTCGGAACAAACAATCGCTCAATTGGACAGCCGGCTGCGTACCAGGGATTCGACGCGGGCGAGCGCCGCCCCCAAATTCTCGGGTTGCGTGCCGCCCGCCTGAGCAAAGTCCGCGCGCCCACCGCCGCGGCCTCCAACCTCCGCGGCCACGAGCCCGGCGATTTCACCAGCTTTCATCCGCTCGATTAAATCATCCGAAACGCCTGCCACCAGCACCACTTTGCCGTCTTGGACGCTCGCCAGGACAATCACCGAAGAGCCCAGCTTGCCCTTGAGCTGATCCATGGCTTCCCGCAACGCCCTGACATCGGCACCCTCGATCTGCACGGCCAGAACTTTGACGCCGCCGACGTCCTTGGCGCGAGATGTCAAATCGCCGCCATGACCGCTCGCCAGCTTCGATTTGAGCTGCTGCACCTCTTTTTCCAACCGGCGGGAGCGCTCGACGAGTTCGCGCACTTTCTCGTCCACATCCTCGCGGCTGCCCCGCAGCAACGCAGCAATATCGCGCAGGACCTGATCGGTGTGCACCACCCACTCATAGGCTGCCCTGCCGGTGAGAGCTTCCAGACGGCGAACGCCGGCTGCGACTCCCGACTCCGCGGTGATCTTGAATAAGCCGATGTCGCCGGCACGTTCGACGTGAGTGCCGCCGCAAAGCTCCATCGAGAAATCACCGATCGATAGAACACGGACGTCGCTCTCATACTTCTCGCCGAACAGCGACATCGCACCAGCAGCCACGGCATCGTCCAAAGCCATCACACGTGTCTCAACCGGCGCATTCTTCCTGATCGTCGAATTCACCAGGTCCTCGACCTGGCGCAATTCTTCGGGCGATAGCGCTTGGGTGTGCGAGAAATCGAATCGCAGCCGGTCGGCGGCGACCAACGAACCTTTCTGTTCGACGTGCGTACCAAGAATCTTCCTCAATGCCGCGTGTAACAGATGGGTCGCTGAGTGGTTGAGCGCAATCGCGTTGCGACGCTCACCGTCAACCTGAGCATCCACTGCATCACCCACACGCAGTTCACCGCTCTCGAGTACTCCGATGTGCGAAAACGATGCGCCGATTTTCCGCGTGTCGCGCACCGCAAAACACGCACCAGCGCTTTTGATCACGCCCGTATCGCCGATCTGGCCGCCGCTTTCCGCGTAGAACGGTGTGTGATCGAGGATGACCTGAGCCTCTTGTCCGGGTTTCAAGCCATCAACGATGGCGCCATCTAATATCAGAGCCGTGACTTGTGCGCCGTCGACGAGACGACTGTAGCCGGAGAAGTCAGTCTTGCCGGAGAGCTTGATCGAATCGCGCGACTCCGCGCCGAATTTGCTCGCGGCCCGCGCACGACCGCGTTGGGCCTCCATGGCGACATCGAAGCCTGCCTGATCGATGCTAAGGCCTCGTTCACGCGCAATATCCGCGGTCAGATCCGCCGGAAATCCATAGGTGTCGTACAGACGGAAGACCGTCTCGCCGGGAATCACGGAAGAGGTCAGTTTTGCCGTTTCTGCGTCGAGCAGCGCCATGCCGGTGGCCAGCGTCTCGGCGAATCGAGTTTCCTCTTGGGAAAGTATTTGCGCGGCACGCGGCCCGCCGCTCACCAGTTCGGCGTAATAGGAGCCCATTTCCCTCACCAAGCTCGGTACCAGCTTGTGGAAAAACGGTTGTGTCTGGCCCAATTTGTAGCCGTGGCGAATCGCACGCCGGATGATGCGCCGCAGAACATAGCCGCGGCCTTCATTCGACGGCACCACGCCGTCGATGATCAGAAACGTACAGGCGCGGATATGATCGGCGATCACGCGCAGGCTGGACGACTCGAGGTCCTCGGTTCCCGTGATTTCCGCGGCGGCGCGAATCAACGATTTGAACAGATCGATGTCGTAGTTGCTGTGGACGCCCTGCATCACGGCAGCAACGCGTTCAAGACCCATGCCGGTATCGACCGACGGCTTCGGAAGCGGAACCAGTACCCCATCCGGCGAACGATCGTACTGCATGAACACGAGATTCCATATCTCGACATAGCGATCGCCGTCCTCGTCGGGGCTCCCTGGCGGGCCGCCAGGAATCTCTGGGCCGTGATCATAGAATATTTCGGAGCACGGCCCGCACGGTCCGGTGTCGCCCATCGCCCAAAAATTAGACTTCTCGCCCATCCGAGTGCAGCGGGTGGGATCGATGCCGATTTCCTCGACCCAGATGCGCTCGGCTTCATCGTCTTCGGTGTATACCGTCACCCACAGACGGTCCTTCGGTATTTCCAGCGTGCCGGTGATGAAGTTCCAGGCGAAGTGTATCGCCTCTCGCTTGAAGTAGTCGCCAAAGCTGAAATTACCCAGCATCTCGAAGAATGTATGGTGACGTGCGGTATAGCCGACGTTTTCCAGGTCATTGTGCTTGCCGCCCGCCCGCACGCAACGCTGCGAGGTGGCCGCGCGCGAATAGTCACGCACGTCCTTGCCGAGAAACAAATCCTTGAACTGCACCATACCGGCGTTGGTGAACAGCAGAGTTTGGTCATTCACCGGGACGAGTGAACTCGACGGCAATACCGCATGGCCGTTCTTGCGGAAAAATTCCAGAAAACTGGCCCGGATCTCCGAGGTGGTCATCGATCTCAGTCGTGCGTCGCGTTTCATATGTCTTTAACTATCTGCATCAAGTTCAACGTCAAAGCCTAAGGCCATTCTTATCTGGGCGCTCGTGAAACCCCGGTAACCTAGGAACCGCGCCTGCAGCTGCCTGTCAGCGTAGTTCTTCGGCGACCCGGCGCCAAATTTCTTCAGCCGCGCCTTTTGAAGCTGCGCTATCCAATCAGGATAGGCCTCGAGGTATTCCTCGACCACCGGCCCCTGCAAACCGTGCCGACGCAAATCCAGACGAACGCGAAGCGGTCCTTGGCCTCTCGCAGCGTGATAGGCCACGAAGTTTTCAAGGTATCGCCGATCATCGAGTAATTTTTCGTCGCGCAGCGCGTCGATCAGGGGCGACACGACAGCCGCATCGTAACCCTTCTCGAGCAGTTTAACGCGTAAATCCTCGGACGCGTAATCGCGCCGAGCCAGGGCATCCAGGGCGGCTATCCGCGCCCCGCGAGCATCCAATGGCTCGACCGGCCGGCCAACCAGGGCGTTAGGCCTCTTTGACGTCGTCACCCCGATTCATGGTCGCCTTTTCCGGAATCAGCTTGGCGCGAACCTGCGCCTCGATATCCTTGGCAATCTCCGGGTGCTGCTGTAAGAAAACGCGCGTGTTGTCCTTACCCTGTCCGATCCGCTCGCCTTTGTAGCTGTACCAGGAGCCGGATTTTTCGACCAGATTGTGTAGGACACCCAATTCGATGAGCTCGCCCTCCTTGGAAATCCCGGTGCCGTACATGATCTCGAATTCCGTTTCGCGGAACGGCGGCGCCACCTTGTTCTTGACGACCTTGACGCGGGTCATGGAACCTACCACTTCCTCGCCGTTCTTGATGGCCCCGATGCGCCGAATGTCCATGCGCACGGAGGAATAGAATTTCAGGGCGTTACCGCCGGTGGTCGTCTCGGGATTTCCGAACATGACGCCGATCTTCATGCGGATCTGGTTGATGAAAATGACGATGGTGTTCGAGCGCTTGATATTGCCGGTCAATTTACGCAGCGCCTGGGACATCAGGCGCGCCTGCAAGCCCATGTGCTGATCGCCCATTTCCCCTTCGATTTCGGCTTTCGGTGTGAGCGCCGCGACCGAGTCGACCACCACCACATCCACCGCACCGGAGCGCACCAACATGTCGGTGATTTCCAGTGCCTGCTCTCCGGTATCCGGTTGGGACACCAACAGATCATTGACTTTGACGCCTAATTTTTCCGCGTACACCGGATCGAGCGCATGCTCGGCATCGACGAAAGCCGCGGTGCCACCGTTGGCCTGCGCAGAGGCAATGATGGCCAGGGTCAGGGTGGTTTTTCCCGAGGATTCAGGTCCGAAGATTTCGATGACCCGTCCCCGCGGAATGCCGCCGACACCGAGTGCGATATCGAGGCCCAATGAACCGGTGGGGATGGACTCCACCTCGTAGGTTGCGCCGGCGTCGCCCAGGCGCATCACCGAGCCTTTGCCGAATTGCTTTTCTATCTGGCTCAGCGCGGCAGCGAGAGCTTTCTTGCGATTCTCTTCCATAGACATTCCTCAACAAGGTGTGGCGCCATTATTTCATATTCAGCGCTCGACGCTCACCTCATATGCAATGAATTCGTAGAGTTTTCGCGCAACTTACATTTCGTCCAGTAGTGGCCAGGTATGGACTACTGTATAAGCCGACTCCGCACCGCTGGTGACGGAGCGAATCAGCGAAAAGCTCACTGCGTCCCAGCAAATCGTAGGGATGGCTTGCAGCACAGGGGCTTGCGCCATCTTTCTCGCCAGGGTGACATGCGCACGCAGCCGCTGCGGCGGCAATCCGGTCGCGGCGTGCAGCTGTGCTGCCAGACGAAGCAGCTCCGAGGGAGATTCCCGAGCGGCGGCGACCACGACTTGCGACTGCGGCCAATATTCCAGTGAATCGAATGCCAGGGTGAAGCGTCGTGCTCGAGCGGATCTGCCGGCCCTCTCAAGGAGCGCAAGCTGCGAGTCGGGAACCTCGCCGAGGAAGGCCAGCGTCACGTGATGGTTCTTTGGGTGTACCCGGCGGCCCGGCACTTGGAGGTCTAACTTCGCACCGACGTCGGCTAGGCGCGCCGCGGCATCGGTATCCGGCCGCAGCGCAAAGAATAATCGCATCGAGCCTCCTTGAGAGCCCTTAGCTTTCAATGCGAAGGTTACCGCGCGAGCAACCCTTGAAGCGCCGCTCGAACCGTTTTTCGGCGCACCGAGTTACGGTCACCGCGAAAGCGCCTGAGTTGCGTACGGATGCGTATTGCGCGGCCACGACGCGTGGCCCATCCCAACCAGACGGTCCCCACAGGTTTTCCGGGAACCGCCCCACCAGGCCCCGCAATGCCGGTCACCGCGACGGCGATGTGCGCGCTCGATCGGTGCAGCGCCCCTGCGGCCATGGCGCGCACCGTCTCTTCGCTGACCGCACCGTGCTTTTCCAGTACCGCACGCGGTACACCTAGGCGCCGGATCTTTGACTGATTGCTGTAGGTCACGAATCCTTCGGTGAACCACTGCGAGCTGCCGGCGATGTCCGTCAAGACCTTGGCAATCCAACCGCCGGTGCAGGACTCCGCCGTCACCACATGACAACGCTCTTTGAGCAGGCGCTTACCTAAGCGAGCGGCAAGACGCTTCAATCTGGCATCGCTGTCCGTCATCGAAGGTAGTCTACCCGTTTGAAACTGCGCTCGGGATCACGCGATATCCGGCGCTGCTTCAGTCGGCTTCGATCCCAGTCGGACAACCTGCCTCATTCAATTTGCGCCCGGCAGAAACGAGAAGTCGATCGAGCGAATACAGCTTTTTCATCTTCGCCCCTGCCTCAAAAATAATCCGCCAGCGTGAGCTTCCGAGTCGATCCATCGGCCAGACCCAGGGTGATCTCCGTTCCGGCCGGCCCCTCCGCCCACCACGACAGGGATGAGCCTGAGTAGGCGGGACCGATCTTCTGGCCGTCGATTGCGGTGATCTCGTCGCCTTCCTTCCAGCCGGACTGCGCCGCCGGACTGCCGGGAGCGACCAGCAGCACCTTCAGACGATCACCCGCGGGAGTCACATTGAGTCCGGACCGACCCTTGGGAAACGGTTCTGCCAAGGCGCCGGCGTCTGGGATGAGCCATATAGCGTTGTGCGGGTAGTCCGTCATCAGCCGAAAACGCTTGAAGACCGGCAGCCCGATATTGCCGGCGCTGCGGTCGGAACTCACGGCGTCACTGCCCGCATCCGGAAAGGCCGCTGGAATTTCGGTCAGCTGAACGCCGCCCAGGGCGATGGAGTCGACCATGGCCATCTTGTCCGGATGGGCACCGCCGACACCACCGGTCAGAGTGAGAGATTGACGCTTTCCATCGAGCAGATGAGCTTGATCTCGGTAGGCCGCGTAGACAATCAGCGGCGATCCGTTGCCGAGATCGAAATCGAATGGAACGGGAGCCGCGCCGTCTACGGAGACTGGGACGGTATGGTTGTCGCTATGTCTTCCCAGTTCCAGGCGCACGGCGCCCGGGGGGCCTGAAAAGCCCTGCGGATCGCGGAACGCTATTCTGTGGCGCTGGAAATCGATGTCGATTACCAGTTGATTGAGAACCTCCTTGCCCAGGACCAGCGGCAACGGATGACCCATGTCGGCACTCACCCCCGACAGATCGATCAAGCCGGCGGTGATGGGACTCAAGGTCAGCGCACCCATCTTGACCTGAAGATTGGGTGCCAGCTGCATGGTGCTGTTGCCGCCCACGCCCATGACGCCGAGGGAACCACCCCCCTTGATGTTCGCGCTCTTGGCAAACGCGCTGTCCAGCACCGAAATGCCAGCGCCGCTGTCGAGTATCAGCTTGACCGCGTGGCCATTGACCGTCGAGGGAATGAATATTCGCTCGCCGTCGAAGAATTCGAAGTCCATCCAGCCCGTGGAGCGTCGGCCAGCGGCAAAATGCCAGAGTCGTACTGACGCCGGGCGCGCAAAAAGGGCCGCAGGCAGCGGAAGATTGATCTGAATCGCGCGCGCCCGCAGGTCTTGGTCGTCCGCGGGGTTCGCGCCCCTGTCGTGTTCGCCGAAGGGCATGCGGACACCGGAGACCATGCGCCAGTCATCGTATCGGACGAAGCGGATTTGTTGGTCCTCGGTGATCCGCTCGCCCAGCAATTCGCCGGTCCCACCGTCGATGAATAGGTCGTAGGTATCGGCACCGCCGAACCTGACTCGAACCACTTCCCAGGTCCGGCCTTCACGCTGTTCGGGAGCAAGCAGGGCATAGCGCACACCGTCGCGAGGTTCGGCGCGCATGGCGAAGGTCAAGAAGGTGAGGCGGCGATCGCTTTCGCCATTGTCGCCGATATCCTCGATCTGACCGCTGGTGTTCTTGGTCCAGTTCGCATCCGGCGTCACCGCTTCATCGTTCGCGATGAGGCCAAGCTTGCCGTGCTGACGAAACCGTCCGTCGCTGGCTCGCCAGTGTTCGAAGCGACCGCTTTCGCCACCCGAGCGAATTCGCCCCTCCTCGTGGAATGACTGCATCGCCTCAAAAGCCGCGCCGCCGCGCCACGAAACGTACTTCTGTATCAGGGCTTGCACGTCGTCTGCGCGGACGGGCGAAAATCCAAGGAGCAATACCGAGGCTGCTGCGACACGAAACATGCGAACGCTCCATCATGTGGACAAATGACTTTAGAAAGACCATGATTACTGTTCAGCCAAATTTTACTGTTATACGATAAACATGTCAAATAAAATGATGAATCGCGCGGTCTTACAGGACCGGATCCGTCGAATTGCGATGGCGGTAAGGTGGGCGGCGATTGCTGTGATGGCCGGCATCGTCGCGGTCGCCGCCTATTCCCTCACGCATCAAAGCGACACGTGGACGACGACATTGACGCCCACCGTCACGGCGCATTCTTCTGCGTCGCCGGCTGCGACCGTTGATCCGCAGCTTGCGCTTTGGCTGGAACTGCTCCCGGAAGCGGCGTTATTCTACGGTCTCATCCGGCTGGTACAGATGATGCGAGCTTGCGAACGCGGCGAGATTTTCTCTTCCCGCGTGTCGACGCACTTACAGGTCTTTTCCCTGACCATCATCGTGGTCGAATTGCTCAGCATCACACAGCCGTTGCAGATTGCGGCGCTTCGCGCTTTGGTCGGCCGTACCAATTCGCCTTTTGCGCTTACCGCAACCGGCGAACAACTCTGGTCACTGTTGCTGGCAGCGCTTTTCCTGGTTCTGGCGCAGATCCTCAAGGAATCGGCGCGCTTGGCTGAAGACAACGCGAGCATCATATAAAGGGTTGTTTGTGGCAATTACCATTCATCTGGACCTGATGCTCGTACTGCGCAAGAAAACATCCAGGGAGCTGGCGCATTTCGTCGGCATCACCGAGCAGAATCTCTCGCTGCTGAAATCAGGCAAGGTGCGCGGCGTGCGGTTCGCGACACTGTCGCGCATCTGCGAATTTCTGGAGTGCCAACCGGGGGACATCCTGCGCTTCGAACTCGGCGATGAGAAGCAGACCTGAAGGACACTGAGTTGCAAATTTACAGAATTGATATCGTGGCCAACATCGCCGCTTGCATCGCCCTCAGGACGCGTTGATGGAAGATATAGCTACCCCTACTCACACCCCCATGATGCAGCAGTACCTGCGCATCAAGGCGCAGCATCCCGACGTGCTGCTGTTCTACCGCATGGGCGATTTCTACGAAATGTTCTACGACGACGCGCGTCGCGCGGCCGAGCTCCTGGACATTGCCCTGACCCAGCGCGGCGCGTCCGCCGGTGCACCGATCCCCATGGCCGGTGTTCCTGCCGTCACCCTCGACGGCTATCTGGCGAAATTGGTGCGCAAAGGCCAATCGGTCGCCATCTGCGAGCAGCGCGGCGAGCCGGGAAAGATCAAAGGCCCCATGGAACGGGAGGTGGTGCGCATCGTCACACCGGGGACGGTGACCGATGAGGCCTTATTGGAGGAGCGACGGGACAACGTTCTGGCGAGCGTCTGCGGGCAGGGGGAGCGCTACGGGCTGGCCTGGCTCGATCTGTCGGCCGGGCGCTTCAGCGTCATGGAACTCGCCAGCCTGGAATCTCTGGAGGCGGAGGTCGAAAGGCTTAAGCCCGCCGAAATTCTAGCTCCCGACGGAGCACAACCTGCGCTCCCTCGCACCGCGGCCGGTGAGAATCGCCCCTGGCGGTCTCGGGCACCCTGGCACTTCGAGCTCGACTCTGCAACGCGCGCCCTCACCGAGCAATTTCGCACCCGCGATCTTGCCGGGTTTGGCTGCGCGGACAAACCGTTGGCGATTGCGGCGGCAGGGGCGCTGCTGGCCTACGTGCGCGAGACCCAAAAATCGGCGCTGCCGCATCTGCTATCCATCACCACGGAAGAACGCGACGCAGCGCTGATCATGGATCCGGCGACTCGCCGCAATCTGGAGCTGGACGAGAGTATCTCCGGCTCGGCCGATCTGACCCTGGCCGGTGTCTTCGACCGCACCGCGACCGCGATGGGTGGCCGGTTACTGCGCCGCTGGCTGCATCGCCCGCTTCGGGACAAGAGCGCCTTGCGCGCCCGTTATCATGCCGTGGCCACGCTGATGGCGCACGCAGAGTCGCCTCAGATGGCGCAGAGCCTGCGTGCCGTCGGCGATCTGGAACGAATTCTGGCGAGAGTCGCCCTGCGCTCGGCGCGGCCGCGCGATCTTGCGCAACTGCGCACGGCACTCTCCGCCCTGCCCGCGTTGCGGCGGCAGCTTGCCGTCCTGCCGTCACCGCTGCTGGAGTGGCTCACATCGGACTTGAGCGAGCACCACGATGAGTGCGGGTTGTTGAAGCGTGCCATCGTCGATGCGCCTCCGCACTATTTGCGGGATGGTGGAGTGATCGCAGAGGGCTATGACGCGGAACTCGACGAGTTGCGCGCCCTCGGGGGCAATACGGAGCAGTTTCTGGTGGACCTCGAACGGCGCGAGCGCGAGCGCAGCGGCCTGTCGAGTTTGAAACTGGGCTTCAATCGGGTGCAGGGCTTTTTCATCGAAGTGAGCCGCAGCCAAGCCGACAAGGTCCCCGCGGAATACCTACGCCGCCAGACCGTCAAGTCGGCGGAGCGTTTCATCACGCCGGAATTGAAGTCCTTCGAGGATAAGGTGCTGGGAGCGCGCGATCGAGCTCAGGCGCGCGAGCGATTCCTGTACGACGGCGTACTCGATCAACTGTGCGCCACACTGCCGGCATTGCAGGCCACCACCAGCGCGGCAGCGCAAATCGATGTTCTCTGCTGTTTCGCCGAACGCGCCACGGCGCTGCAATGCGCGCAGCCGGAACTGGTCGATGAGCCCACGCTTCAGATCGACGGCGGGCGTCATCCGGTGGTCGAGCGCGCCGCCCGCGAGCCCTTCATCCCCAACGATGTGCGCTTCGATGATTCGCGCCGCATGCTCATCATCACCGGTCCCAACATGGGCGGTAAGAGCACCTACATGCGCCAGACCGCGCTCATCGTGATCCTGGCGCACATCGGCTGCTTCGTGCCGGCGCGCCGTGTGGTGCTGGGCCCGATCGATCGCATCTTCACCCGGATCGGGGCGTCCGATGATCTTGCCGGCGGCCGTTCGACGTTCATGCTCGAAATGACCGAAACCGCGAACATTCTCAATAACGCCACCGAGCAAAGCCTGGTGCTCATGGACGAAGTTGGCCGGGGCACCAGCACCTTCGATGGACTGTCGCTGGCGTGGGCCTGCGCGGCCTTCATTGCCACGAAAATACGCGCCTTCACCTTGTTTGCAACGCATTACTTCGAACTCACCAGCCTCGCGGGCGAAGCACCCGGCGTCGTGAATGTCCACGTCGAGGCGGTGGAACATGGCGACCGATTGGTATTCCTGCACAGCGTGAAGGAAGGACCGGCCAATCAAAGTTATGGCTTGCAGGTAGCAGCGCTCGCGGGGATTCCGAAATCCGTGACGGCGCAGGCTCGCCGCTACTTGGTCGAACTGGAACGCGAACGGGATGCCCTGCGAAGCCGTAGCTCGCCCCAAGGCGAGTTACCGCTGTTCGCGTCCACCGCTGCCGCGGCGCACGCCGCTGCAGCGCCGGCACAAGAATCGGCCGTGTTGAAAGCTTTGCGCGCGGTCGACCCCAACACCTTGAGCCCGCGCGATGCTCTGGATCTGCTGTTCCGTCTACAGCAACTAGATCGCGACGATGGAGCCTCTCAGTAACTCTCCGCGTAGAAGGCGAATCATCTTGGAAGCGGAGCCGCCATCGGGCGACCTCCAAGAAAAAGCGCGGATCCGGCTAACGCATGCCTGTGGGGCCGCAATTCCCTACTCACAGATCCCTTTCCCGAGCGGACCAACTTACCGGCTGAATCGCCCCGTGCTCAAAAAACAGCTCGCCGCATGCGCCACCGGCGCCGAGAACAGCATTCCTGAATGGCTGACCCTCAGCACCACCCGATCAGCCGCCCCCTTGATTTGTGTTTCCTCGACCAAGATGGTGCCGTCGCTCGGTGCGCCGCCAGTTCCTACCAGGCGGCCCAGGCCCATCCCTAGATCACCCGCAATCACACCCAGATCCCGCATCCGCTTCCAGCGCCGCTCACGCGGTACCAACAATTCCTCGCCGACGGACAAGCCCATGATTTTCCTGCCGAATGGCAACTTCGCCAGCCTCAGCGCGACGCGGCTGCCGCACACCGGAGAACCTAGCAGCACCACTCTGCCCAGAGGCAGCTGCGCCGCGGCCGCATCCTCGAACAGTTTCAAAATCAGGATCCCGCCCAGGCTATGCCCAACCAAATGCAACGTGTCCGCGCGAATCCCGGTCAGGAATTTCTTCAGCGCCTGGGCATTGGCGGCCATCCCGGCGCTCACCGAGGGGTAGGCGAATGCATGGGTTTCGGCGTTCAGCTGCCTGGCTAGCCGGCGCCGCAAAATGCCGCCCTCGATGCCGGTGAGCCAAAGTCCGTGCACGTACACAACCACGGTGCTCAACGTCGGTCCTTAAAGACGCAGCTCGGCGATGACGGCGCGATTCGTGCTGGAGGACACGGTCTTGAGTGCCTCGGTATCCGTAGCCCAGCGGAACTGAACATGTTCCGTGTCACTCAAGGTCACCGGCACGCGGCCGCGCAATCGCAGCGAAAAGGCATGCTCGAGATTCAAGGTAACCCCTGGCGCGTGCACCTTGCCGAAGGCCGGCAAAATTTCGTACACCTGGGTCCATTGCAAATTGACCAGCACGCCTTGCGTGATGCCGGTCTCCTCGATTACTTCGCGCCGTGCGGCCGCATCGGCGCTCTCACCCCACTCCATGCTCCCCGTCACCGATTGCCAGAAACCTGGCGGCCGGCGCCGCTCTAGCAGCAGAAATTCGCCGCCGTCGGTGTGGATCACCACCAACACCGATTCCGGACGCCGATACGCGTGAACGTCGATGGGATTTTGCACGTTCACTTCAGGTTGCGCCGCTCGAGGGGTCTTTGCGCTCAGTCGATCTTCGGCGGCGTGCGGACGCGAATATGCAGCTCCTTGAGCTGCGCCTCGCTGACTTCCGTGGGGGCATCCATCAAGAGATCCGCCGCCGTTTGCGTCTTCGGAAATGCGATCACGTCGCGGATGCTGTCGGCACCCGCCATGAGCATGGCCAGCCGATCCAGCCCGAAGGCAATGCCGCCGTGCGGCGGCGCCCCGAACTTGAGGGCATCGAGCAGGAATCCGAATTTGGTGCGAGCCTCCTCGGCGCTGATACCTAATAGATCGAACACCACTGACTGCAGCTCTTGATTGTGGATGCGCACCGAACCGCCGCCGATCTCCGAGCCGTTCAACACCATGTCGTAGGCTTTTGCAGTGGCCTCTCCCGGGCTGGCCGCGAGTGCCGCATGGTCCAAGTTCGCCGGACTGGTGAAGGGATGATGCATGGCCTGCCAGCGCTTCGCGTCCGCATCCCACTCGAACATCGGGAAATCCACCACCCACAACGGGCGCCAGCCGGGCGCCACCAGCTTCAGATCCTGGCCCACCTTGAGACGCAGGGCGCCCAAGGCATCGCTCACCACTTTGGCGCTGTCGGCGCCGAAGAAAATCAGGTCCCCATCTTTGGCGCTCACGCGCTGCATGATGGCGGCGATGGCCGCATCGCTCAAAAACTTCAGGATCGGCGACTGCAATCCGTCTCGACCCTTGGCCAGCTCGTTGACCTTGACGTATGCAAGCCCCTTAGCCCCATAGCGCGCAACGTATGCCGTGTAGTCGTCGATCTCCTTGCGCGTCAGCTTGCCTCCCTGCGGCACGCACAGGGCAGTCACCCGGCCGCGCGGATCGGCGGCGGGTCCTGCGAAGACCTTGAAGTCGCAGCCCTTGACCAAGTCGGCCACATCGACCAGCTCCAGCGGCACGCGCAAGTCCGGCTTGTCCGAGCCAAAGCGGCGCATCGCTTCGGCGTAGCTCATGCGCGGCATGGGTGAGGGCAATTCAACGCCCATCACTTGGCGGAACAGCTGATGTACCAGGCCCTCCATGATTTCCTGAATCGCCCCTTGATCCAGGAACGAGGTCTCGATATCCAGCTGCGTGAATTCCGGCTGACGATCGGCGCGCAAGTCCTCGTCACGGAAGCAGCGCACGATCTGGTAGTAGCGATCGAATCCGGAAATCATCAGCAATTGCTTGTAGATCTGCGGTGACTGCGGCAGGGCGAAGAACTTGCCGGCATGTGTGCGGCTGGGCACCAGGTAATCGCGTGCGCCTTCAGGCGTGGCCTTCGACAGCATCGGGGTCTCGATGTCGATGAATCCGGCATCATCCAGGTATTGACGCATGGCGCGCGTGATCCGGTGGCGCAGCAGCAGCCGTTCGCGCATCTCTTCGCGGCGCAGATCCAGGTAACGGAAGCGCAGCCGCACTTCCTCGCTGACGGTCTCGTCCAGCTGAAAGGGCAGCGGCTCGGAACGATTCAAGATCTCGAGACCCTGGCACAGCACCTCGACCTGCCCGGATTTCAAATTGGCGTTTGCGGTTCCCGGCGGCCGGGCCCGCACCAGCCCCGTCACCTTGAGCACGAATTCATTGCGCACGCGCTCAGCCAAGGCAAAGATGTCAGCCTTGTCGGGATCGAACACGATTTGCAGCAGACCCTCGCGATCACGCAAATCGACGAAAATGACCCCGCCGTGATCACGGCGACGTTGAGCCCAGCCGGCCACCGTCACGGACTTGCCGATCAGTGACTCATCGACCCGCCCGCAATAATGAGTGCGCATATTCGATCAACCAAAAAGGGAAGCGCGCGATGCTAAGGCTTCGCGTGAGCCTAAGGCAAGCCAAATCCTGTGTCAGCGGTGACGCAGGTACCGCCAGGGGCGATTACCGGGGTGCTTTTGGCCGCCTCGGTCAGCCACCTGAACCGGCCCGCCTGTTCCGCCGCCTCAGCGTCGCGGGCTGGCCTTGGCCGCAGGCTTCCTGGCCGGGCGCTTCGCGCGCGAGCGGCCCGCGGCCGATGTGACCTTGCCGGTCGCCTTCTTGCCGGCGCCGCCCGCGGGCTTGTGATCGGACCCGGGGGATTTTTGCGCTTTGCCGTCTGGTTTGTCGCCGGCTGCGGTCGACTCCTTCGCGGCAGCGGTATCAGCACCCTTGTCGGCGCCCTTGGCATCCGGTTTAGCGTCCTTGCCGTTGGCATCCTTTCCGTCCTTGGCGGTAGTGCCGGCATCCTTGGCGTCCTTCGAAGCTTCCGCCTCGGGCCGGTCGGCCAGATTGCGCTGGTTCTCCTTGTCCCCCTTGAAGTCCGTTTCGTACCAGCCGGCGCCCTTCAGGCGAAACACGGGTGCGGACATCAGCCGCTGCAGCTGCGATTTGCCGCAGTGGGGGCATTTCTTGAGCGGCGCATCGCTGACCTTTTGCATGGCCTCGAGCTCATGACCGCAGTTCTTGCACTGATATTCGTAGAAAGGCATGTATTTTCCCGTAACCGAACTGGCGCTGCGAAGTATAGCGAACCGGCGCCCGACATCGCAGCGCCCACGTCGCACGGCTTAGTGCAGGCGTTCCTTCTCGAACACCAGAGCGTCGCGCTTCAGCGTCGCGATGACTCGGTCTCCGGCGATGAAGTCGCCCTTCAAAATCCGTTGTGCCAACGGGTTTTCGATCTGCGATTGGATGGCGCGCTTCAACGGCCGGGCACCGTACACGGTATCGAAACCCGCCTCGCCGATCTTGTCGCGCGCACCGTCCTCCAAGCGCAGGCTGATATCGCGTTCGGCCAGTCGTTGCCGCAGGCGTCCCAACTGTATGTCCACGATAGCGCGTATTTGCTCGCGGCCCAGGGAATGAAACACGACGATGTCATCGACCCGATTGATGAACTCCGGCCGGAAATGCTGGGTCACCACCTGCATCACGGCATCCTTCATCTTGGAGTAGTTCGCCTCGCCCGAGAGTTCCTGAATCACCTGCGACCCCAGATTGGAGGTCATGATCACCACGGCGTTGCGGAAATCCACGGTGCGTCCCTGGCCATCGGTGAGCCGTCCATCGTCCAAGACTTGCAGCAATACATTGAAGACGTCGGGATGAGCCTTCTCGATTTCGTCGAGCAGAATGACGCAGTACGGCCGGCGGCGCACCGCTTCGGTCAGGTATCCGCCCTCCTCGTATCCCACATATCCGGGCGGCGCGCCGATGAGGCGGGCCACCGAGTGCTTCTCCATGAATTCCGACATATCGATGCGGATCAAAGCGTCTTCCGTATCGAACATGAATTCGGCCAACGCCTTGCACAGTTCGGTCTTGCCCAACCCGGTGGGACCTAAGAACATGAACGAACCGCTCGGCCGGTTGGGGTCCGCAAGTCCCGCGCGCGAACGCCGAATGGCATCGGCCACCGCCTGCACCGCCTCCGCCTGACCCACGACGCGTTTGCTTAAGACGTCTTCCATGCGCAGCAGCTTTTCGCGCTCCCCCTCGAGCATGCGCGACACCGGAATGCCGGTCCACTTCGAGACGATTTCAGCGATTTCCGCTTCGGTCACTGCGTTGCGCACCAGTTGATTGGGCTGCTGCTCGACTTCCAGCGCCTTCGCCAATTTCTGTTCCAGCGCCGGAATCCGTCCGTACTGTAGTTCCGACATGCGTGCCAGATCCTGCGCGCGCCGCGCGGTGTCAAGATCCTGCCGGGCGCGCTCCAGTTCTTCTTTGATATGCGCAGCCCCCTGGACGGAAGCCTTTTCCGCCTTCCAGATCTCCTCCAGGTCGGAGTATTCCTTCTCCAAGGTCCTCAGCGTCTCGTTAAGTAGGCCGAGGCGCTTGCGCGACGCGTCGTCGGACTCCTTCTTCAGCGCCTCACGCTCGATCTTGAGCTGAATGATGCGCCGGTCCAACTTGTCGAGCGCCTCGGGCTTGGAATCGATTTCCATGCGAATCAACGCGCCGGCCTCATCGATCAAGTCGATCGCCTTGTCGGGTAGCTGCCGATCAGCGATGTAGCGATGCGACAGGGTCGCCGCCGCCACGATGGCAGGATCGGTGATCTCCACCCCGTGATGCACTTCGTAGCGCTCTTTCAGGCCGCGCAGGATGGCGATGGTGTCTTCCACCGACGGCTCATCCACCAGGACCTTTTGGAAGCGCCGCTCGAGTGCGGCGTCCTTCTCGATGTACTTGCGATATTCATCCAGCGTGGTGGCGCCGACACAATGCAGCTCGCCGCGCGCCAGCGCGGGTTTCAGCATGTTGCCCGCGTCCATCGACCCCTCGGCTTTGCCCGCACCCACCATGGTGTGCAATTCGTCGATGAACAGAATCACCTGGCCTTCTTGTTTGGCTAGATCGTTGAGCACGGCTTTGAGCCGCTCTTCGAATTCGCCGCGGAATTTCGCACCCGCGATGAGCGCTCCCATGTCCAGGCTCAGGATGCGCTTGTTGCGCAGGCCCTCGGGGACTTCCTCATTGACGATGCGCTGAGCCAGTCCCTCGACGATGGCCGTCTTGCCCACACCAGGCTCACCGATCAACACCGGATTGTTCTTGGTGCGCCGCTGCAGCACCTGGATGGTGCGGCGAATCTCATCGTCCCGTCCGATGACCGGATCGAGTTTGCCCTGGGTCGCGCGCTCGGTCAGATCGATGCTGTACTTTTCCAGCGCCTGGCGATTTTCCTCGGCCCCCACGTTTTCCACTTTGGCGCCGCCGCGCACTTCCTCGATGGCCTTTTCTAAGGCAGCGCGCGTCGCGCCGCTGGCCTTCAGAAGACGGCCGAGCTCACCGCGATCATCGCAAGCTGCCAACACGAACAGTTCGCTCGAGATGAATTGATCGCCGCGCTGCTGCGCCAGCTTGTCGGTGACATTGAGCAGCTTGTTAAGATCGTTGCTGAGCAGCACTTCGCCGCCGGCACCTTCCACTTCGGGAAATCGGTCCAAGGCACCGGCCAAATCCGAGCGCAATTTGGACACTTGAACGCTCGCCTTCTCCAATAAAGGCCGAGCCGTGCCGCCTTGGCTGTCCAGCAACGCCGCCATGAGATGCACCGGCTCGATGTACTGATGGTCGCGACCCACCGCCAGGGACTGAGCGTCGGCCAGTGCCTGCTGGAACTTCGTCGTCAGCTTGTCCATTCGCATGAGGTACTCTTTAAGATCGCTGCCACTGGGAATGCTGACTAATGGGGGTGGAATACCGTCAATTCAACCGTTTTCTGATTCTTCCCGCCAAATGAGCGTGGCCTGCCGGCCGGTGACCCCGTCGCGCCGGTGGGAGAAATACCGGTCGGCGCGCGCATAGGTGCATTCGCCGCCGCCGTAGATGCGCCTCACCCCGAGCGCCTCGAGCTGGCGGCGCGCCAGCATGCCAAGGTCCGCCATGAACTTGAAGTTAGGCCTAGCCTCGAAGGCATCGCCGGCGCCGGCATCGGTCCTCAAGAATGCCTCGCGCACCTCGGCACCGACCTCGAAATGCGACCGGCTGATCGCCGGACCCAGCCAGGCCATCAGGCGATCGGGGGGCACGGCCAAGGCGCGCACGGTAGCCCCGATTACCCCTGCGGCCAGCCCCCGCCAGCCGGCGTGCGCGGCCGCCACCGCATCACCGGTGTCCGTGGCCAACAGGATGGGCAGGCAGTCCGCCGTGAGGATGGCACAAACCTTCCCTGGGTGACGGGTGACCGCTGCATCTGCCGGAATCGGAGGAGCCGCTCCGACACCGGCCGTATCCAGATCGGTGGCGTCCAGATCGGCTACCGCGACTCCGTGCACCTGCGCCAACCAGCAGGGCTCGGCAGGAAGACCCGCGCGGCTCATCAAGAGCCGCCGATTTTGGGCCACCGCCGCCGGCTCATCGCCGACATGAGCGCCAAGATTGAACCGGGCATACGGCCCCTGGCTGGCACCACCGCCATGGAGGTCCCCGCGCAGGCTCGACAGTGCCCGTATGCCTCTAGGTATCGGCCAGTCGGGCTCGAACCACAAGCTCACCGCACGCGCCCGGTCGGTGCTTCAGCCAAGCGTGCGTCATCGCGCAGTGCCAGGAGCAGCTGCCCGAAATCTTCCGGCACCGGGCTGTTCAAGACCAATCGTTGGCCGGTTCGCGGATGATCAAATCCCAAAGTTGCCGCATGCAATGCCTGGCGTCTGAAGGCGCGCAGTGTATCGACCAGTGCCGGCGCGGCGGCGCGCGGTTGCGCAAATCGGCCGCCATACACAGGATCGCCCACGATGGGATACTTCTGATGCGACAGATGCAGGCGTATCTGATGCGTTCGGCCCGTCTCGAGCCGCACCGACAGGTAGGTGTGGGCACGATAGCGCTCCAGTACCCGATAGTGCGTCACTGCCGGCCGGCCACTCTCGCGCACCGCCATGCGCAACCGATCGCTGCGATTGCGGCCGATGGGCGCATCGATGGTGCCGCCCCCCGTCATCACGCCGACGCACACCGCCAAGTACTCGCGCGACATGGTGCGCGCCATCAACTGTCGCGACAACGAAGTTTGGGCCTCGGGACTGCGGGCTACCACCAGCAGTCCGCTGGTGTCCTTGTCGAGGCGATGAATGAGGCCGGCCCGCGGCAGGCTGGCGAGCTTGGCATCCCACCCCAACAGGGCATTTTGCAGGGTATGGCTGGGATTGCCGGCGCCGGGGTGCACGACCAATCCCGCGGGCTTGTCGATGACCAGCAGGTCCGCATCTTCGTGGACGACACGTAGCGCAATCGCCTCCGGTAGCACCTTGAGTGTCGGCGACTCCCGGCTGATCTGCAGCCGGACGTGGGCGCCAGCCTCCACCAAGTCACGAGGCTTAGGCAGCTGCCGCCCGACCAGAACCGCACCGTCCTCGATCCACGCCTTGATCCGGGTGCGCGAATGCTGCGGCAGCAGACGGGCCAATGCGCTGTCCAGCCGCAAACCTGCCAATTCGGCCGGAATATCCAGATCGATCACTTGGAACTCTGCGGTCATCGGGGTACTCGAAGCTACGGTCGGGGCATCGGGTATACTGCCGCGCTTTCGGGCCCCGCCACTTGAACGTCCCCATTGTAAGGAATTGCTTGTGCGACTGCGTGATCTTGTCCAACTAAGCCGTGTCCTGCTCTTAGGCCTTGGTGTGATGATGCTGGCCACAGGCTGCCGCAGCCACCGCGCCAACGACGCCAAATCCGGGCCGGAACAGATCTACGCCAAGGCACAGAAGGCGATCCGCAGCGGCAGCTATGCCGAAGCCGTCAAACAACTCGAGGCGCTGCAGTCGCGCTTTCCCTTCAGCGAACCCGCCCGCCAAGCACAACTGGACTTGATCTACGCCTACTACAAGAATCACGAGGTCGACCCGGCGGTCGATTCCGCCGATACCTTCATCCGCGAAAACCCGACCAACCCACGGGTCGACTACGCCTACTACATGAAGGGCCTGGTGTACTTCGAGCGCCAATCCAATTGGCTGGAGCGCCGTTTCAACGTCGATCTGTCGCAGCGCCCGCCGATCAATGCGAAGAAATCGTTCGACTCCTTTCAGCAGCTGATCGAGAAATTCCCGCACAGCCAGTATGTCGGCGATGCCCAGCAACGCATGATTTACCTGCGCAACCGCCTGGCCGACTTCGAGCTGCACGTGGCGCAGTACTACATGCGCCGCGGCGCGTATGTCGGCGCGCTCAACCGCGCCAAGTACTGCGTGGAAAACTACGACGGAGCCCCCGCGGTGAAGGATTCATTGAAGGTCATCGTCAATGCCTACTACGACCTCAACATGACCGACCTTGCGAAGAATGCCGAGCTGGTATACGCGGCCAACTATCCGGGCTCCACCAAGGAGATCGAGCGCAAGAAGGCCTGGTATCGCCGCATTTTCTAGTGCGATTTGTAACCGCTGGTAATCGGATAGCGCCAATCGCGGCCGAATGCCCGTCCGCTGACCCGCACCCCCGGAGGCGCTTGCCGGCGCTTGTACTCATTGCGCTTCACCAGATCCAGGATCCGCCCCACCGTCGCCCGATCGAAGCCGCGAGCGACGATTTGGTCCACCGATAGGTCTTCTTCGATGAAGGCCTCGAGGATGGGATCGAGGATTTCGTAGGCCGGCAGGCTGTCGGTGTCCTTCTGATCGAAGCGCAGCTCGGCGGAAGGCGGGCGGTCGATCACCCGCTGAGGGATTACTTCCGACTGCGCATTTCGCCAGCGGGCCAGACGGTATACCAGCAATTTGCTGCAATCTTTGATGGGCGCGAATCCGCCCGCCATGTCGCCATACAGCGTGGCATAGCCCACCGCCATTTCGCTTTTGTTGCCGGTGGTGAGCAGCATCTTGCCGGTTTTGTTGGAAATGCCCATGAGCAAGACGCCCCGGCATCGGGACTGAATGTTCTCTTCCGCAATGTCCGGGGCCAAGCCGGCAAATTCATCCTTCAATGCCGCCAGCGTCGCCGCGAACATCCCCTCGATGGAGATCTCACTGTGTTTGACGCGCAAATTCCTCGCCTGAAGAGCGGCGTCATCCTTGCTCATCTGGGAGGTGTAGCGCGAGGGCATGGCCACCGAATGCACGTGATCCGCGCCCAGCGCATCGACGGCCAACACCAAGGTGAGCGCCGAATCGATGCCGCCCGACAAGCCCATCACCACGCCGGGAAAGCGGTGCTTGGTCACGTAGTCGCGGGTGCCCTGTACCAGCGCACCGTACACGCTCTCCTCCTCGCCTTGCAGAGGCGCAATGTCGGCAGGAATGGGGTGCACCCTGCCCGATGCGTCCAGGTTCAAGTCAACCACGTACATGCCGTCCGTGAAGGCGGGCGCACGTTGCGTCACGTTTCCCAGCGCGTCCATGACGAAGGAATTGCCGTCGAACACCAGTTCGTCCTGCCCCCCGACCAGATTGACGAACACCACCGGCACCCCGGTTTCCCGCGTCCGCTCGCGCACCACGAACTGTTCGCGCTGCGTCTGTTTGTGCACCTCGTAGGGCGAGGCATTGATCACCAGCAGCACCTGCGCTCCCGCTTGGCGCGCCTGACGTGCCGGTCCGGACTCCCAGACATCCTCGCACACCAGCACGCCCGCCTTGACGCCGTGAACATCGATGATGGTAGGCTCGGTGCCCGGCGTGAAGTAGCGCTTCTCATCGAAAACTCGGTAGTTCGGCAAGCAGGCCTTGCGATGATTCGCGAGCACGCCGCCGTCGCGGATCACGATGGCGGAATTGAAAATCTTCGCGCCGGCGTATTCCGGGTAACCCGCGATCAGCGTAATGCCCCGCACCTCATGCTTCAGCCGCTCGAGCGAGCGCGCCACTTGCAGGCGCATGCCGGAATGGAACAGCAGGTCCTCCGGCGGATAGCCTGAAACCGCCAGTTCCGGGAGCATGACGATATCGGCGCGATACCGGTCGCGCGCCTCGTGGGCGGCACCGACGATGCGCGAGGTGTTGCCATCGACATCGCCCACGATCAAGTTGAGCTGCGCCAAGGCACATCGCAATTGTCCAGGGGTGCTCAAATCCTTCCCCTCGTCGAGCCCAAGGCGCGCAAATTCATGATTGGTTCCCGCTGTCGATCCGGTCAGATAAGGCGCGCTATTCTGAATTAACCGTAAAGGCAGCGCAAAGCCGATGCTGGTCGCCTCCATACAAGCGTCTTTCGAACGCCGGACGCTGCGCCATCGACAAATACCCTATGCTATTGCAGCCGTAGGCGCGCTAAAACCTGCCAACTTAAATTTGGCGGTAACACACCGTGAAAAGGTGATCTCTTGAGCCAGACATTCGACCGCAGCGACCGCGATCCCGCCTTGAGCTGGCGGGTGCTCGCCGTCCTGAATTTGTACCGGGTGTCGGTGCCGTTGGTGCTGCTGGGTCTTTATTCCCTGGGAGGCGCGCGCGGCATCGGCGTCAAGTCACCGCAATTGTTCGTCGGCGCCTGCACCATCTACCTGCTGTTTGGGCTGGGCAGCGTCATCTTCGTGCGTCGCCGGCTCGCGACCGCCACCGTGCAAACCATCCTGCAGGCCTCGATCGACATGGTCGTGCTGAGCGCGCTGTTTTACGCCAGCGGCGGCATCGCCAGCGGCCTGGGGATCCTGTTCCTCTTGCCGGTAGGCGGCCTCGCGTTCTTGCTGCCGCCTCGCACAGCCTTTTTCCTCGCCGCCATCGCTGCGATTGCCATCCTGGCCGATACGACCTGGCTGCAATTGAGAGGCGACGCCGACGCCACCTCCTATGCAACCGCCGGCCTTCTCGGCGTCGTGCTATTTACGATCGCGGCTGCCGCCAGTTTCGCCGCCGGCCGTATGCGCGAAAGCGAAAATCTGGTGCGCCAGAAGGACGTGGATCTGGCGAATCTCGCTGAGCTCTCGCAGTACATCGTGCAGCACCTGCGCGAAAGCCTGTTAGTGGTGGATGCGACCGATCGGATCCGCCTCATCAATGAATCGGCCGCGGAAATTCTGGGCGACAATCAAGCCGTTCCCGGCGCCCTGGTCGGCGAGGTATCGCCGCGGCTGCTCTATTCGCTGTCCACCTGGCGCCAGCGCGAGCATGGCCACGATGCACCGTCGAGCTTCGTGGCGGCCGATGGTGCCCGAGTCATTCAGCCGCATTTCGCGCCGCTCGGGGCCGCGCCCGGCCCCACGCTGATTTTTCTCGAAGACACCAGTCTCCTCGCGGAGCGCGTGCAGCAAGGGAAGTTGGCCGCGCTCGGCCGACTGTCCGCGAGCATTGCGCACGAAATTCGCAACCCCGTGGGTGCCATGAGCCACGCAGGCCAGCTGCTCGCAGAAAGCGCCAACATCGGGCCGGATGAGCGCCGACTGACGGACATTATTCAAAGCAACTCCGAGCGCGTCAGCGCCATCATCAACAATGTCCTGCAGTTGTCGCGGCGCGAAGCGACCAAGCCGACCCGACTGACCTTGGGCGATTGGCTGGAGGATTTCCTGGACGAATTCTGCGAGACCATGCAGGTGCGCGAAACCCAGATCGGCATTCACGAAGAAGACGGTGACTTGGAGGTGCGGTTCGATCCCAGCCATCTGCGCCAGGTCGTCTGGAATCTATGCGACAACGCCATGAAATACGGCGAGGCTCGTGAGGGCATCAGCGTGGAGATCAATCTGGATCGGCTCAACCCCAGCAATCGGCCTTACCTCGAGGTCGCGAATCACGGAGCTGGGATCGAACCCCATGCGATCGATCGGATCTTCGAGCCCTTCTTCACGGGTCCCAAGGGCGGCACGGGACTCGGGCTGTTCATCGCGCGTGAACTGTGCCAGCTGAATCGCGCCATCTTGCTGTACGAACCTCGCAGCGGCGGCGGCAGCATCTTCAGGATCGTGTTCAGCGACCCGCAGCGCTGGGAGGAATGAACCACGGCCGCTAGCCGGCAGCGCGCACGGTCGATACTTCGCGACGGCGCGTTCATCCATTTATGTATAAATCCGCTAGGGCGGCACGTGCGCGATCACGAACTGCCGCTCTTTCGGTCTGCCTGGAATCGGTGCACGCTGATCGGTGAGCCCCAGATACCATTGATCTGCCGCCGGTCCATGGGAGACCGTCGCTGCTTCCGGCCAATTTTGCCGTATGAATTGCGTGTCCAGATCTCGGCCATGACTGACCAAGAACAGGTCCCGGGTTCGCAGCCGCGGATCGAACTGAACCATGTCAGCCACATAAAATCCGCCCCCGGGATGAATGAAATACACATTGTTGCCGGGCCGCCGTGGGGACCCCAGCTGAGCCAAGTGCTCGGCGATGAATCCATCGATCTGGGTCAAATGAAAGGGCACGATGGCCAACAGACTCAACAGCGCTGTCGCACCGGCGAACGACGCCAATCTCGAATTCCCCTGCCTACGATCGATCATCGCGCACCCTGCCAGGATGGGCACCGCCCCCCAGGCGGAATGAAAATAGCGATAGCCCCAGCCGTGACCTTGATCGAACCTCACGAAGAGATAACCTAAGAAGGTCAGGATGGCGGAGGCTGCCAGCAGCCGAACTCGCAAGTCCTTCGCCTGCCGTACGAACCCATAAAGCGCCAGCGCAAACAGGCCGGGCATGGCCCACACCACCATTTTGACCAGGGCTGCCACGCGGCTATTGAGCAGGTTGACGTCCGGCCAGACGAAAATGCCGGAAGCCACGCCGTGCATGGCCGCGGCGCCAGGTGCGCCCAATGCAATCTCCGATCGAAGCCCCAGCCACAAAAGCCCCATCCCGACGCCGGGCAGGTAGCCGACCATCAGCGGCAGCAGATGACGGCGTTGGTCGCGTTGCATCGCCATCGCGGCGATCCAGGGAACGCTGAACAGCGCATGCGGCATGGGGTTATGCAGGATCAGGGCCAGGGAACCTACGAGTCCTGCACCGAACGCATGGTACCTGGACGGCTTGGTCAGCAAGGCCACATACAGCAGATTCGCCGCCAGATGCGCTTGCATGGAGTAATACGAGATTCCATCCGCGACAAAAGCGCCGGAAGCAAGGGCGAACAGCATGGCCCAAGCACCTGCCCTGCGATCCTGAGTCACCTCCTTCGTGATCCAATAAATCAAATAAATCGCCATTCCGGTGAGCAGGGCATTGCACAGCCAGGGCGCGTCGATGAATTCAAATGGCGCAAGGAGCAACGCAAAGCCTGGCCAGTACGCCCCGATGACTGTGCCGATCTGCGGCGAAGATATGAGAAAGGCGCCGTTGAAGCCGCGGACAATGAGCCAATCGACCAAGCCTCGCGGCAATTGGGCGGCAACCTGGCCCGAGGCGAAAATCTTGGCTTGAAACACCGCCGCATATTCGTCCATCGACAAGGGATAGGCGTGATAGACCGTCAAGGACCCGGCAGCCACCAAGGTCACGGCCGCCAGCGCCAGCCCGATGGGGTGTCGTCCGAGAAAGTCTACGCACCTGAGGATGGGCGCCGGCCGATTCCACACCAGGGCGAGTACGGAGATGGCAAGCGCGAGCCACGCGGTTTGGCCGTCAAACTTGAGCAGCGCCCGGAAGATGGGCGAAAAATGACTGCTCGAGAACCATAGGCGATCGAGCAAGTAGAAGTAGGCCACGCACAGGATACTCAACACCACACCCGCCGCCATCGCATGGCGTTCGGAAAACCGGCTCAACATGATCGACGTGAATCGCGAGCCTGCCGCTCGTCGATTGAAACACTGTGCCGATGGCGGGTCGTGCATAATGTGATGTTTACACAGCCATGTCAGCAATGCACTCGTCGAGCCACGGGTTTCCATCCAAGATCGCCACCGCAGCCCTCGCTCTGACGGCACTCACGACCTGGCTGATGTTGCGTGGTTATCACGGGCTGCTCGGTGACGCACAGCTCTACGCGTTTCAAGCATTGGCCCGAATTCACCCGCACCTTGCCGGCGACCTCTACCTCCAGAACACATCGCAGGACCAATTCACGGTTTTCTCTCCCCTGTATGCCTGGTTCATCGAGCCTCTAGGCCTCGAACAAGCCGCACGTGCGCTCACCCTGGCGTTCACCGTCTGGCTCCTGGCAGCGTCGTGGAGCACCGCCCGCTCACTCACGGGCCGCGATGGCGTTTGGTCCGGCGATGGCGCACGACCCCGCGATGGCGCGTGGCCGGCCGTGGTCTTTCTACTCATTGTGGCCGGCAGCTACGGCGGCTCGGGTGTGTTCAAGTTTTTGGATGAATTCTTGACGGCACGACTGCCGGCCGAAGCGATGATCGCGACTGCTCTCGCTTGCTACTTCGGGGGGAGGAAAATTCTCGCCTTCGGCGTAGCAACCGCCGCGTTGTTCGTCCATCCGTTGATTGCGCTGCCGGGACTATTGCTCCTGGTATGCCTCTCGATACCCATCCGCTTCGGCGTGATGGGAGCGATCGCAGGCGCATTGGCAAGCTTGTTGATATCAGCCGCGGCTACACGCTTTGCATGGGTTTCTCATGTATTTCCCGTGATGGACTTGGCATGGCTGAACGTCGTCCACGAGCGCTCACAATTCTTATTCCTGCAGCTCTGGTCGTTTCGGGACTGGGAACTCAATGTGCAGCCGTTCTTCTACCTCACCTTCACGGCCATGGCGTTTCCAGACGCCCGCGTCCGCAGACTTTGCGTGGCCGCCGGGTTGGTAGGCATCACCGGTTTAGGCGTTGCCTTCATTGCCGGGGCGCTGGGCCCCGTGGCGCTCATGGTGCAGGGGCAGGCTTGGCGATGGGTCTGGATTGCCACCTTCTTGAGTGCCCTGCTGATGCCGGCAGCCATTCTTCAAGTCTGGCCGGACCCCAAGTGCGGCCCGCTGTGCGCCCTGCTGCTGACGGCGGGTTTGACATTGCCCGCGATCGACGGCATGGCATGTGTCTCGTTGGGCTTAAGTTTATGGCTGATGAAATCCTATCTCCCGATTCGCATAGGTCTCATTCTTCGCTGGATGGCATGGGCGTTGCTGACAGCGGCTCTGGGCTGGATCGTTTTCCACGACTGGAACCTCTTCTCCTCCGCCTTACGCGCCGCGAGCACGGGAGCGCCCATGCGCGATCTATTCGGACTGCAGTTCCTGGTCACGCTGGCCGCGGCAGGGGTCTGGCGGTGCGTGCACAGCAGCCGCGCCGCATGGACGCCAACACTGGTGTCCGCCAGCTTACTGGCCGTATCGATTTTCTTCATACCGTCGGCGTTCCGGCAATCCCGAACCCTGGCTTCCCCCGCCGACATTGCCGAATTTGCCGATTGGCAAGCTGTAATTCCGCCAACCAGCACGGTGCTCGTGACGCCGCCGCGTGACGTCGGGACTTTCGTGTGGTTCACGCTTCAACGGCCGAATTACCTGGCCGCGGATCAAACCGCCGGCGTGGTGTTCTCGCGCCCGACGGCACTTGAGGTTCAGCGCCGCTCAGAAATTTTGTTGCCGCTCATGGATCCGAACTGGAAATTCCTGACGCGTCTGCGTGCCGCCGCCACGGACAAGCGCAAGCTGGAGGTCGCCACCCACCCCTTGACCACGGCAACATTGGAAGAGGTCTGCAGCGACTCACAGCTGGGATTTGTCATTGCAACGCAAGACCTCGGGTTCGATGCGCTACCCCACCAGAAGCCAGGCCCCTGGAAGGGCTGGAACCTGTACGACTGCCGCAATGTGCGGCGCAAGTTGTCTACGTCGTGAAGACTGCAGTCATCGCGGGCGCGGGCCCGGCGGGATTGACGGCAGCTCTGGAATTGCTGCGCCGATCCGATATCACGCCGATCGTGTTCGAAGCGGACACTCAAGTCGGCGGAATATCAAAGACCATCGATTACCGCGGCAATCGCATGGACTTGGGCGGCCATCGATTCTTTTCGAAATCGGACTGGGTCATGCGTTGGTGGCAGGAGATCCTCCCCATCGAACGAAGCGACACGCAGGATTCCGATGACCTGCGAATCAGCTACCAGGGTCAGTCTCGGTCTTTGAGGCCTGATGCGAGACCCCCTTTAAGCTCACGCTCCAGCCTGAACTCAAGCTCCAACATCAACGCCGACGCCGTCATGCTGATCCGACAGCGGCTGTCGCGGATCTTTTATCGGCGCCGATTTTTCGACTATCCCTTGGCTCTGAACGCCAGCACCTTGAAGAATTTAGGTGCCCTGGAAGCGCTCAAGATCGGCTTAAGCTACGGACGGGCGCGGCTGACCCCCAGGATGTCGGAAACCTCGCTGGAGGATTTCTTCATCAATCGCTTTGGCAACCGCCTGTATCAGACGTTCTTCAGAGACTACACAGAGAAAGTCTGGGGGGTACCCTGCACGGACATCTCCGCAGAATGGGGTGCGCAGCGCATCAAGGGATTGTCGGTCTCGAAGGCGATCGGACACGCGCTGAGCCGGCCCTTTCGCCATTCAAGCGATGCGGCGCAGAAGCAAATCGAGACCAGCCTCATCGAGCGATTTCTCTATCCCAAATTGGGGCCCGGCCAGATGTGGGAGGAAGTCGCACGGCGAATCTCCGACCTCGGGGGACGAATTCATCTACGCCATCGAATCGTAGGCATTGAGCATGAGTCTGCCAAAATCAGCGCAGTGACCGTGTTGGACGAGGAAACGGGAATGCGGCAACGCGTCGCCTGCGCTCATTTCATCTCAACGATGCCGATTTCCGACTTGATCGCATGTCTGCAGCCTCCCGACTTAAGGGTACAACGCATCGCCGGGGAGCTCCCCTACCGCGACTTCATGACCGTCGGTCTGCTGCTCAAACGAATGAACTCGACCGGTAATCGGAGCATAACCTCAAGCAACGGGATGCCGCCGGACAATTGGATCTACATCCAAGACGCAGACGTTCGGATCGGGCGCCTTCAGGTATTCAATAATTGGAGCCCAGCCATGGTGGCGGATCCCAGCTCGATCTGGCTGGGTCTGGAGTATTTCTGCCGGGAGGGCGACGACCTTTGGCGCATGGAGGACGGTCGATTCGTCGATTTCGCCGCTTCGGAACTCGAGAAAATCGGGTTGGTAGACCGCAAAGATGTGCTCGATGGCACGCTGGTTCGGGTCCGCAAGGCTTATCCCGCCTATTTCGGTGCCTACGCAGAATTTGACCGGGTCAAGCCTTACCTCGACGGTTTCACCAATCTGTATCCCGTCGGCCGGAATGGCATGCATCGCTACAACAACCAAGATCATTCCATGCTGGCGGCCAAATGCGCCGTCGATTCCATCACCGGAGCAGCTCATAAACGAGACATCTGGCTTGTCAATGCGGAGGATGAGTATCACGAGCAGCGGAGTGCGTCCTGATGGCCACGCCGGCGTCATCGGTTGTGCATTGCGAACTGACCGTTCTCATGCCCTGCCTGAACGAGGCCGAGACCATTACGACCTGCGTGCGCAAGGCGCGCGACTTTCTCAATCGCACCGGCATAGAAGGAGAGGTACTGGTCGCCGACAATGGATCAGTGGACGGATCGATGGATCTTGCGCTGGCGGCGGGTGCACGTGTGGTGCGCATTCCCGACAAGGGCTATGGCAATGCCCTGATCGGCGGTATCCACGCCGCTCGAGGGCGGTTCGTAATCATGGCCGATGCGGACGATAGCTATGACTTCTCAGCATTGGATGCCTTTGTAGAATCTCTTCGCAGCGGCAACATGATGGTCATCGGCAATCGCTTTCGCGGAGGCATCCGCTCGGGCGCCATGCCGCTATTGCATCGCTATGTGGGCAATCCGCTGCTCAGCTTCGCCGGCAGGCTGCTTTTCTCGTCCGGGATCGGGGATTTTCACTGCGGCCTCCGGGGCGTGGATCGAGCAGCGGCGCTGCAATTGGGACTGCAGGCGCCGGGCATGGAGTTCGCCAGCGAGATGATCGTCAAGGCGACGCTCTCCGGTTGGCGTATTGCCGAAGTACCTACCGTCCTTTCCGCGGCCGGGCGGTCGCGCGCGCCGCATCTTCGCAGTTGGCAGGATGGGTGGCGCCACCTGCGCTTTCTCCTGATGATGAGTCCCCGATGGCTTATGCTGTACCCGGGCGCCTTTCTGATCGCCATCGGCGTCCTTGGACAGATCGTGATTGCGCGCGGCCCGATACTGATCGCCGGCGTCGGTTTCGATATTCACACCATGCTGTATGCGGGCGGCGCCGTGATTCTCGGGATTCAGCTGGTCCTATTCTCGATATTGGCGCGCACCATCGGGGTGCTCAAGAACGTACTGCCGATGAGCCCGTCCCTGGCCCGCCTGTTGAAAGCATTCACGCTGGAACGCGGCATCTTGCTGGGCCTGATTCTCGGTATCAGCGGACTCGGGCTCGCCGGCTACTCGGTCATGAGCTGGGCACAGACTCGCCTCGCGGCCCTCAATCCCGCCATTGTGATGCGTGTGGCAATCCCCTCGGTCACCCTGATGCTGGCGGGCGCTGAAGTTGTTTTTTCCTCGTTTCTCTTGAAATTCATCGATGTGCGACCGCCGGACACCAGTGATTCATGAACTTCATCGGCATGAGCTTCCATCGCCGACGATACGAGTGCCCATGGCGGTAGGGCCGGCAATCCGTCGTTTCCTGGGCCCCCGCATTGCCCGTTTGGCCGGCCTCTGGTACCGGGCGCTATTTGTCGATCTGGCGCAGGTCGCGGTCGCGTTGGCTGCGGTGCTACCTCGCGGTGCACACCTACTCGACGTCGGCGGGGGTGACGGTCAACCACTGAATCATCTGCTCGCCTTACGGCCCGACCTGACAATTACCACCCTGGACCCTGCACCGTTTGTCGGCCAATGGATCGAGGAACGCTTTGCAGGGCAGGTGACGCGCATGCCTGCGACCACGCTGGCGGACTATGTATCGCGCGGGCAGAGAAGCCCAGACGCATTGCTGATCGCCGATGTCATGCACCACATCCCTAAGTCCGCGCGCCGGGGATTCCTCGATTCGATCAAGGTTCTCCTCGACCGTCAGCCCGCGCTGCGCATCATCGTAAAGGATGTGGAACCGGGTCACTGGCGCGCGGTGCTGGGCTATTGGTCTGACCGCTATGTCACCGGCGATCGGAACGTCAGCCTGATCTCGATCGATGACCTGACGCGCCTCTTCGAAGAAGCACTGGGACCATTGCATTGCGTGGATACGCATCTATTAGAAAAGGACCGCCCGAACTACGTCCTGGCCTTTCACCGCTAGCCACCCCATGAATACCAAATTTCTGTTCATCGCCTTCACCATCAATTCGGTCATCAGTCAGCTGGTGTTGAGGCGCGGCCTACAAGCCTTAAGTCGCCCGACCCAGTTAACGGCTTTGCCCCAATTCATAGGCAATGCCGCGTTATCGCCCTGGATTTGCGCTTCCATTGCGTTGCAAGTCTTGAGCTATGTGATGTGGATGCTCATCATCTCGCGGGAAAAGCTTGGCGTTGCCGCCGCGACCGTCGGGGCAGGCTTCTACACACTGATGGCCCTGTCCGCGTGGCTGATTTATGGCGAGACACTGTCACCGCTGCAGTGGACCGGCATCGCGCTGGTCACACTCGGCGTGGTCTGCATCAGTCTTGGCGGAGTCGCTTCCTAGACCCGGTTCGCTCGATAGCCGAATCTGTAGATGGCCGCAAGCGCGGCTGCAACCGGCCTCGGCCAGAATTCGTCGAAAAGCGCCCGGTCCTCTCGCTGTCGCGCGCGATTGGCGATGGTGGCGGTGGTCGCGCTCTCGGCATGTATGCCTTTGGACAACAATTTTTCGCGCACATAGACAAATCCACCCGGACGGCGCGCGAGTTGAAGCCACGCCATCCAATCCAGATTGGTACGAAATCCGCCTGGAAAGTGAAAGTCGGGCAGCGCCGAACGATCGAACATTACGCTGGGGCAGCAAATGGGGTTGCCCAACGACAGCAATCGCTCTTTGTCCCAGGTGCTGGCGATGCACTCCCGCCTGCCGAAAGCCCTGCGGCACAGTGCTCGCTTGAGCCGCAGATTGATATTCACCGGGCGCGCACCGCTCGGCGAGTGCTCCGAGTAGTCGCAAAAGGCCATCACCGCCCCAGGATGGCGCCCCATCGCCCCACATAGCTGGACAACGTACTGCGGGGCGAACAGATCATCTTGATGCGCGAGAGTCACGAACCGGGTCCGCGCCGCGCCAAGCGCAAAGTTCCAGTCGGTGGCGATGTCGATCCGTTGCGGATTGATGTGCAGGGGCAGGCCGTGAGTTTTGGCGAAAGCGTCAAGTTCGGCGGATGGCGTCGAAGTCGCAAGCTGAATCTCGCTGTCAGCGTGGCTCTGGGCGCGCAGTGTCCCAATCAAGGGAGCCAGGTTTGGCGTTGTTTGGTAAACGGGGATGGCAAAGGTATGTTCCATAGCGTGTTAGGGGGCGAGGCTGTCCAACCGACCCCCCCCATTTTTAAAGATACCCCTCCGCCCTGAATCGCCCCGTCGCAGCGGCTAACGTTACAATAGGACCATGACCAACCCCGCAGTGCTGATTATTGACGATGAGCCAGATCTATGCGAATTGCTTTCAATCACTTTGCAGCGCATGGACCTAAGCACTCGCACGGCGAGTTCAGTGGGTGCTGCGCAGCGACTGCTCAAAACCGAGCAATTCGATTTATGTTTGACAGACATGCAGCTGCCGGACGGCAATGGTTTGGAGTTGGTCGAATGGATGCAACAGTACACACCGAACGTACCAGTTGCGGTAATTACCGCACACGGCAATATGGAAACCGCTGTACGTGCGCTCAAGCTGGGAGCATTCGACTTCGTCTCCAAGCCGCTTGATTTAGCAGGCTTGCGCAAATTAGTTGCCAGCGCCATCAAATTATCCAACCCGAATGATGGTGACACCAGCGTATTCGGCCCGCGTTTGCTCGGTACATCGGCGGCAATGCACCACATGCGCGAAATGATTGCTCGCGTCGCGCGCAGCCAGGCACCGGTACATATTTCCGGTGAATCGGGTACCGGCAAAGAATTGGTCGCCAAGCTCATCCATGAGTCAGGCCCGCGTCGCGATGGCCCCTTCGTACCCGTGAATTGCGGGGCTATCCCGACTGAACTCATGGAAAGCGAGTTCTTCGGCCATAAACGTGGCAGCTTTACCGGCGCCATCAACGATAAAAAGGGGTTAATCCAATCCGCCGAAGGGGGCACCCTGTTTCTCGATGAAATCGCCGACCTGCCGCTGCACATGCAAGTCAAGCTGCTGCGTGTTATTCAGGAGAAAGCGGTGCGCCCCGTCGGAGAGCAATTGGAGGTCGGCATTGATGTACGCGTTCTGTCGGCGACGCATAAGAACCTTGCCCACCTAGTGGCGGAAGCGAAATTCCGCGAGGACTTGTTTTATCGGGTTAATGTCATCGAATTGCGAGTACCGTCGTTGCGCGAACGACCGGAGGATGTTCGGGAACTCGCCGAGGTCATCCTACGCAGACTCGGCCGTCGCATGAAAATCGCCCCGCCCATGTTGGGGAAGGATGCCCTTGCCGCTCTTGAGATCTATGCGTTTCCCGGCAATGTTCGCGAGCTCGAGAATATTTTGGAACGAGCCATCACGTTGACCACGCAGGGAGAAATACGAGCTGCGGACATTCAACTACGGCCGCCTCCAGGCGCGGCGATCGCGGCCCCAACCTCATTGAATACAGGCGCTCTCGGCGACCATTTGGAAGAGATCGAACGGGATGCCATCCTAAAAGCACTGGAACAGACACGATTCAATAAGACTGCCGCTGCAAAGGTATTAGGTATGTCATTTCGTGCATTGCGCTACCGGATAAAGAAGCTTGGTATTGAGTAGACACATTTCTTGACGAGAAAGCGTGATCGCTCTCACTTATATTCTCGCGGTCGTTCTATAGGTAGGCCCGGTGGCTGTTGTAGACTGTATCTGTCAAATTTTCTGAGTTTCAAGCATGTTCGACTGGTTTGATTCCCGCCAAGCAGCCCAGATTGGGACTGCGCTAGCTGACGAGTTTGCGCCACCGACAGGTCCTGCCATAGGACGCGGTGCGGCACTTGGGAACTCCCCCGCCAAGTTGGAGCAATTGCTGCAACATGCGTACAGCCAAGTACGTGCGCTCCAGCTAAACGTCTATAAGAAGGCGAAATTTGCGAACTCCTTCAAATGGAGGCTGATCGGGAACGGCGTGGCACAAGAGACCGCAGATGAGTTAACCCAGTCATTGGTATTGCATCTCTCTGGGCACCGCACTGATCCCGCGGAACCACCAACTTCAATCGCCGCTGCGGAGCAAAAATCTCAGGGGCGACGCAAACAACTGTTGGACCTGGGTAACAAGGCATTCGCTCGCGAAGCCTATACGGAGGCAGTCCACTTCTATCAGGATTTATTGGAACTGGACCCCCGTGATGCCCATGCCCTGCACGCCCTGGGGGCAGCGTTAGGCAAACTTGGTCTCCTCAGAGAAGCAGAGCAATACCTGCGTCAGTCGGTTGAGGTCAAGCCGGACTTTGGCGAAGCGCATTGCACTCTGGGAATTGTACTTCGCGAAATGGGCGAGAGTGCCGAATCAGAGATTTCGCTGCGGCACGCTCTTAAATTGAAGCCGACCTCGATAGATGCTCGAATTCATCACGGCACTACTCTTCTCGCGCTGGGTCGCCTGCGTGAGGCGAGGGCCCGATTTGCAAAAGTGCTGAAGAGCAATCCGCGGCACGCCGATGCACTGTTCTTGATGGGAGAAATTGCAAGGCTGGAAGGGCGTTTTGATGAGGCCGAAAGGCGCTTCAAGCACGCCATACAGATCAATCCCAAAATGCCCAGCGCCTGGGCAGCTGTGGCTCACACCCGGAAGATGACCTCCTCCGACGCAGGCTGGCTGACGAGCGCGCGACAGATTGCGGAGAGCGGAATCGCGCCTTTGGAAGAGGCAACCATGCGCTTTGCCATGGGTAAGTATTACGACGATGTCAGCAACTTCGAACAAGCGTTCGTGCATTTCAAGCGCGGGAACGAGTTGGCGAAGTCAGCAGCCGAACCTTACGACCGGGCGGAGCGCACATCCTTCGTTGATGACATGGTCCGCATATATACGCCTACAGCAATCGCGGATGTGCGAGAAGGCGTTTCAGCTTCAGCGATGCCTATCTTCGTCGTCGGCATGCCGCGTTCGGGGACTTCGCTGATTGAGCAGATCCTAGCATCGCATCCTTCCGCAAAAGGCGTTGGAGAATTGGGATTTCTCGATGACAAAATGCTCAAGCGCGGTAGTGACTTGCGGCGCACGTTACTCGGTGAGCCGCTACGCAGAAATCTAGCTGAAACCTATCTGCACGTTCTGGAGGCGCGGTCGGGTGGTGCAGCGCGCGTCGTCGATAAGGCACCCGTCAACTCCGACTATTTGGGGGCGATTTACTCGGTATTTCCAAACGCCCGCATCATCTACATGCGACGTGACCCCATCGATGCTTGCCTGTCTTGTTACTTTCAGAACTTCTCTGGGGCTATGAACTTCACCATGGATTTGTCGGACTTGGCGCACTACTTTCAGCAGCACCAGCGCTTGATGGCGCATTGGCGTGCCGTGCTTCCGAGAGAATCCATTCTGGACATTCCCTATGCTGAGTTGGTCACCAATCAAGACGGATGGACGCGCAAGGTTCTAGCTTACCTCGATCTGGAGTGGGATCAACGATGCCTGGACTTTCATAGGACCGAACGTCAAGTAGTGACCGCGAGCGCGTGGCAAGTGCGGCAGAAGATGTACACGGAGTCCGTGGGCCGCTGGCGCAATTACGAAAAATTTATCGGGCCGTTGCTCCGACTAGGAGCCTGACCTGTGCGGACGCACTGACAATTTTTGTCGCTGAACGACGGATTGCGTCTCACCTGGCGCTGCAAGGCGACGAGCCTATGTCAAATATCCGACCGATACTCTCTAATAATTTATTGAATTCATATACTTAGATTGAGTCGCGACTCTTGGCATGGGACTTGCTATTTCTCCGTCACCGGCGCACGCCGTTGTCTAATGCGATTTCCTGCTTATTCATCATTAGGAGTTAGTCAATGTTCAATAAAGTGCAAAAGGGCTTCACCCTCATCGAATTGATGATCGTGGTGGCCATCATCGGCATTTTGGCGGCGATCGCCATCCCCGCCTATCAGGACTACACCATCCGCTCAAAGAT
>JAJPKM010000012.1 GCA_021323735.1 Gammaproteobacteria bacterium | reverse complement strand
GCCTGGTGGGTACCTGATTTCGGCGCCAAGCGCTCCGCGATTCCGGGCTTCGTGAATGAACTGTGGTTCAAGGTGGATCCGGGCAAGGAAGGCATCTACCGCGGGCAGTGCGCCGCGCTCTGCGGCCGCGACCATGGCTTCATGCCCATCGTCGTGGATGTGCGTACACCCGATGAGTTCAAGAAATGGGTCGGCGAGCAGAAGGCCGCCGTCAAGCAGGCAGCCCTGCCGCTACCCGCAAACGCACCGGCCGCACCGGCGCCCGCAGATGCTCCGAGCACGCCTGCCGCTCCGCCGCCCACCGCGCAAGCTTTGTCGCATTAACGCAGTCACTTTTAAGAGAACTATCGACCATGGCCAACGTTCACGCCGGCGCCGCCGCGCATCACCCCGATCAAGCCCATGATGATCATCACCATGATCAGCCCGCGACGGGGATCAAGCGCTGGCTTTTCGCGACCAACCACAAAGACATCGGCACGATGTACCTGGTGTTCAGCCTGATCATGTTCTTCATCGGCGGCGCCATGGCCATGCTGATACGCGCGGAGCTGTTCAAGCCCGGCTTGCAGCTGATGGACCCGGTGTTCTTCAATCAAATGACCACGAATCATGCGCTCATCATGATTTTCGGCGCCGTGATGCCGGCCTTCGTCGGACTGGCGAATTGGATGATCCCCATGCAGATCGGCGCGCCCGACATGGCGCTGCCGCGCATGAATAATTTCAGCTTCTGGATCCTGCCTTTCGCCTTCACCCTGCTGCTGTCGACGATTTTCGTGCCGGGCGGCATGGCGGCGGCCGGCTGGACTTTGTATCCGCCGCTGTCCTTGCAGACCGGCGACAGCTTCCCGATGCTGATCTTCGCCATTCACATGATGGGTGCCTCGTCCATCATGGGCGCCATCAATGTCATCGTGACCATCATGAACATGCGCGCCCCGGGCATGAACCTGCTCAAGATGCCGCTGTTTTGCTGGTCCTGGCTGATCACCGCGTACTTGCTGATCGCCGTGATGCCGGTGCTGGCGGGCGCGGTCACCATGCTGCTGACCGATCATTTCTTCAAGACCAGCTTCTTCAACGCGGCCGGCGGCGGCGACCCGGTGATGTTCGAGCACATTTTCTGGTTCTTCGGCCATCCCGAGGTCTACATCATGATTCTGCCGGCCTTCGGCATCATCTCGGAGATTCTGCCGACTTTCGCGCGCAAACCGCTGTTCGGTGCCACTTCGATGATCTACGCCATCGCCTCGATCGCGTTTCTGTCCTTCATCGTCTGGGGTCATCACATGTTCGCCGACGGCATGCCCCTCGCCGCGCAATTGTTCTACATGATGTCCACCATGCTGATCGCCGTGCCCACGGGCGTGAAAGTGTTCAACTGGACTGCCACCCTGTGGCGCGGCTCGCTGAGCTTCGAGCCCCCGATGCTGTTCGCACTGTCCTTTCTGTTCCTGTTCACCATCGGCGGTTTCTCAGGCGTCATGCTCGCCATCGTTCCGGTGGATTTCCAGTACAACCAGACCTACTTCGTGGTGGCGCACTTTCACTACGTGCTGGTGCCCGGTGCGATCTTCGCCATTATGGCGGCGGTGTACTACTGGATCCCGAAGTGGACCGGCCACATGTACAACCAGACCCTGGCCAAGTGGCATTTCTGGCTGTCGACGATTTTCGTGAACGTTCTGTTCTTCCCGCAGCACTTCCTGGGGTTGGCCGGCATGCCGCGGCGCATACCCGACTACGCCGTGCAGTTCACCGACTGGAACATGGTGTCCTCGATCGGCGGCTTCGGTTTCGGACTGTCGCAAATCCTGTTCGCGGTTATCGTCGTCCAGTGCATGCGCGGCGGCCAAAAAGCCAGTGCCTTGGTTTGGGACGGTGCGCGGCCCCATGGCCTGGAGTGGACGCTGCCTTCGCCGGCGCCTTACCACAGCTTCACCACGGCCCCCGAAGTCGAATGAACGTGAAGGCGGAGAATCCGCGCAAGCTCAAGATCAGAAACGCCGCGCTGGGGTTGGCGACCGTGGCGCTGGCGTTCTATTTCGGGTTCATTGCCCTGCTGGTCTTTCGCGGCCATCACTAGCGGCGGCCACGGAAAGTACTCAAGGCAGGTTCCTAGGACCGCACATGGATCGCAAGAGCGCCAATCGCAAGCTGATTCGGGGACTGCTGATCATGACGGCGTGCAGCTTCGCCTTCGGCTGGGCGCTGGTGCCGCTGTACGATGTGTTTTGTCGCGCGGTCGGCATCGGTAATGCGGAGGCCAAGGCCGGGCCGGCCGTGGCGCGTGAGGCCATCGATCCGAACCGCGAGATCACGATCGAGTTCGTGGCCGCTCCCGCATCGGTGGGCAGCTATGAATTCAGGCCGACCGTCGCCTCGATGCGCGTTCATCCGGGGAAGCTGTACGACACCGCGTTCTATGCCAAGAATTTGACCTCGGTGGCTTCCGTGGCGCAGGCCGTGCCCAGCATCTCCCCGAGCGGCACGGCGCAGTACTTTCATAAAACCGAGTGTTTTTGCTTCACGTCGCAAAAATTCGGCGTGGGAGAAGGCCGTGACATGCCGGTGCGCTTCATCGTCGACCCGCAGTTGCCGGCCAACGTCGACCGGCTCACGTTGGCGTACACGTTTTACGATCTGACGCAATCCACAACACGGCCTTAAGTTCCCTCGTTAAACTATGGCAGTTCTTACCCGTTAGAGATTTGAACCATGGCGCAAGCGCACTCGGCAGAGCAGTACTACATTCCCCACAGCAGTCCGTGGCCGATCTATGGCTCGATCACGCTATTCACTCTGATGTCCGGCGCCATCGTGACCTTGAACGGCTGGCTGCCCGCTTGGTTCCTGCTGCCCGGATTCACCATGCTGGCGCTGCTGTTCATTTTCTGGTTCCACACCGTCATCGGCGAGAATCAGCAGGGCGTGTACAACATGGCGGTGGACCGATCCTTCCGTATGGGGATGATGTGGTTCATCTTTTCGGAAGTGATGTTCTTCGCGGCCTTCTTCGGCGCCCTGTTCTATGCGCGCAACTTATCGGTGCCCTGGCTGTCCGGCGACGGCGTGAAGATCTTCAGCAAACTGCTGTTGTGGAACGGCTATGACGGCGTATGGCCGACCAACGGGCCTGCCGCCTTGGGTCCGCGCGCCAATGGCACCTTCGAGACGGTACCGGCGCTGGGACTTCCCGCGGTGAATACCGCCATCCTGCTGTCGAGCAGCGTCACGGTCACCATCGCGCACCATGCGCTGATCACCGGGCATCGCACGCGGCTGAAGATTTTTCTGGCCCTGACGTTCTTGCTGGGCTTCACCTTCGTCGGTTTGCAGGCGAGCGAATATCATGAGGCCTATACGGAGCTCGGACTCACGCTGGGCACGGGCATCTACGGCTCGACATTCTTCATGCTGACCGGATTCCACGGCCTGCACGTCACCGTCGGCGCCATCATGCTGACGGTGATCTGGTTCCGGGTCTTAAGGGGCCACTTCACGCCGAAAAGACATTTCGGCTTCGAGGCCGTCGCGTGGTACTGGCACTTCGTCGATGTGGTGTGGCTCGGACTGTTTCTGTTCGTTTATTGGCTGTGAGCCGGCGAGACGTGCTGAGGATCGATCCAGCCGTTGTAATAGGCGACGATTAGCAGCACGAACAGCGCCACCGACAGCCCGATGCGCCAGGCTAAGGCCGCGACCATTTTCTTGCCATCGTCCTCGCGTGCGCTCGATAGGTGAAACAGCGCCTTGCCCAGGCTGATCAGGATCAGCACCAGCATCCCGAGGATGATGTATTTGAATACCATCTGGCGCCCACCTTTAGGATTCGCAGTATATCGTGCCCATCAGATTTAAGGATCGCACCTTCGCGCCGCGGCCGTTCACGACGCTGCTGACGCTGGCCCTGCTAGCCCTGCTGGTGTCGCTGGGCCGCTGGCAGCTGCATCGCGCCGCGGAGAAGCAGCTGCTGTTCGACGCCTTCACCGCAGGTGGCGGCGCCGCGCAAAGAATCGACCTGGCCAGCGCCAAAGTCCCGCGGTATACGCAAGTCGAAGCCGACGGACACTACGACGATTCCCGCCAGATCCTCATCGACAACATGGTCAACGCCGAACGCGCAGGCTACTTCGTCATCACGCCGTTTGCGCTGCAGGCCGGCGGTTGGGTACTGGTCAATCGCGGCTGGGTGCCCCTGGGCAAAAGCCGCGCGGAGCGGCCGGCAATCCCCGTCGCCGCGGACCCGCGCCGCATCCGCGGCCGCGCCGACAACCTGCCCAGTCCCGGCATCCGCTTAGGGAATCCCCCCCCGCTGGCGGCGCCTTTTCCCGTCGTTGCCGATTTTCCCACCCATGCCGCCGTGGCGCAGCTGCTCGGCGAGACGCGCTGGACGGCGGCGGCGGATCTGATTCTGCTCGATGCTGCGGAACCAGACGGCTTCGTACGCCACTGGGCACCGCCCGGATTTCCACCCCTGCGTCACGTCGGCTATGCAGTGCAATGGTTCGGGCTCGCGCTTGCCTTAGCCGTCATCTATGTCGTCACCAATTTTCGCCGCACGGGCGCTAACCTCCCCGCATGAGTGAACTCAGCGCACAGAATCGCCGGCAGCGACGCCTATTGGTGGGCGTGGCACTGATGTTCTTCGCCCCCTTAGGCCTGTCTTTTTATTTGTACTATGCAAGGGATTGGCACCCTGGCGGCCGCGTGAACGCAGGCGAATTAATCGTTCCTGCCAGGCCGCTCCCTGCCTTGGTATTGCCGCTCTTGGGCACCGGAGCTACTTCACCGCAATTCCTCAAGGGCAAGTGGACCTTCTTGTATGCGCAGCGCGGCCGCTGCGACGAGGAATGCCGCCGGCATCTGTACGACACACGCCAGGTTCGCCTGGCGCTCGATCGCGAAATGGGCCGCGTGCAGCGGGTGTTCATCGGCGATGACGACTGCTGCGACCTGCAAGAGCTCAAGGCCGCGCACCCGGACCTGATCACCGTTCGCTTGAGTCCCGCGGATGAACCTTTGCTGGCCCTGCTGCCTGACCCTTCGGATGCAGTGAATGCCCATCGGGTTTATTTGATCGATCCCCTGGGCAATCTCATGATGTTCTATGCCCCCGAAGCCAAGCCTAAGGGCATGCTCGACGACATGAAGCGCCTGCTGCGCCTCTCTTCCATCGGTTGATCCTGTGGATCCGCAACGCGCACTCCCGTGGTTTCGCCGGCTGGCGCTGGCAGGTGCCCTGCTGGCCGCGGTGGTGGTGGTGCTTGGGGCGTGGGTTCGACTCACCGATGCCGGGTTAGGCTGCCCGGACTGGCCTGGATGCTACGGTCACATCTACCCCCCTGAGCAAAATTTCAGCAAAGCCTTGCATGAAATGATTCATCGCTACTTTGCCTCCACCTTGGGACTCATCGTCGTCGGTCTCTTGATATATGCGGTGCACCATCGCAAGGACCTTAAGCAGCCCGTGGCCATCGTGGTACTTCTGTTCGTGCTCATCTGCCTGCAAGGCGCCTTGGGTGCCTTGACGGTCACTCTGCTGCTGAAGCCTTTGATCGTCACGGCGCACTTGCTGGGCGGCCTCACCACGCTCGGCACGCTGTGGTGGTTGTCGCTCACTCCAACGCACGGCGATTTGTCGGCTCGCGAAAGGAGCTTGCGGCCCTTCGCGCTGGGCGCGCTGGCGGCGCTCGGCATCCAGATTTTTCTCGGCGGATGGACCAGCACCAACTATGCCGCCGTGGCCTGCCCGGATCTGCCGACCTGCCAGCAGTCTTGGTGGCCGCGCATGGACTTCCGGGACGCCTTCGTGCTCTGGCGAGGCCTGGATATCGACTACACCGGTGGAGTGCTGCCCAATCCTGCACGCATGGCCATTCACGTGACCCATCGATTGGGGGCACTGCTCGCAGGCTCGGTATTGATGGTGGTGGGAGTCTTGACCTGCGCGCGCGCGGCCGGCCGCCGCCTCAGGGCAATCGGCGCCCTGCTCGTAGGCGCGGTACTGCTGCAGATCGGCATTGGTGTGGCGATGGTGCATTTTGCGCTGCCGCTGCCGCTGGCCACCTTGCATAATGCAGGCGCCGCGCTGCTCGTTATTTGTACAGTGACTTTATTGCGCCTGCTCTGGCCGAATCTCGCCAAGCCGGAATCTGTTCATCCGAAAGCGGCGGCTCCGCAGGCACCGGCCGCGGCCGGATTTGCAGGGTCGGCGTGATACCCTTGCACCATGGCCACCGTACCCGATAATCCGCCCCTTGCCGAAGTCGGCCACGGCCGCTGGCGGGACTACTTGGAGCTGACCAAGCCCAAGGTGAGCCTGCTCATCGTCTTTACCGCCATCGTCGGCATGGTCCTGGCATCGCCCGGCTGGGTTCCGCTGCCGGCGCTGATTTTCGGATCGCTGGGCATTGCGCTGGCATCGGGCTCCGCGGCTGCCTTCAATCATATTCTCGATCGGCGCATCGATGGACAGATGAATCGCACGCGCCGCAGGCCTCTGCCCACGGGGCATATGAGCGAGCGCCATGCACTGGTGTTTGCCGTCCTGCTCGGAGCCGCCTCCATGCTGATTCTCGCGGTGCGGGTCAACGGGCTGACTGCGGCATTGACCTTCTGCTCCTTGATCGGCTACGCCATGGTGTACACCCTGTGGCTGAAGCGCGCGACACCGCAGAACATCGTGATCGGCGGTGCCGCCGGGGCCGCGCCGCCCATCCTGGGCTGGGCCGCGGTAACCCATACCATCGACCCGAATGCCCTGGTGCTGTTCCTGATCGTCTTCACCTGGACACCGCCGCATTTTTGGGCCCTGGCGATCGCGAGACGCGACGACTACGCTAAGGTGGGCATACCGATGCTGCCCGTCACGCACGGCATTCCCTACACCCGCCTGCAGATCGTGCTGTACACCATCCTGCTGATCTTGACCACGCTGCTGCCCTATCTTACCGGCATGAGCGGACTGATTTATCTCGCCGCCGCGCTCGCCCTCAATGCGCGATTCCTGTACTTCGTGGTGGCGCTGAATCGAGGCCTACGCGCGGACCTGCCCATACGGACATTCCGGTTTTCCATCACCTACTTGATGCTGCTGTTCGCCGCGCTGATCGTCGATCACTACTTCATTCTTCGCGGCTGACGCGTCGGCAGCGGCGATTCCCTAGGCGCTAAGCACGACGCGTGGCCGGATAACGCCGAATTTGCAGCTCCGGCATATTCGCCATTCGAGACCATCGAGCCTCCGCACACCATGCCCGCAGCGCTCACCCAGCCGACCCGTCTGCCGGCGCCGCCTCCGGTCATGTCCGCGGCAAACCTTCTATCTTCAGAGGCGGCAGCTGATCCGCGGGCTTGAAACCAAAAACTTGCCCATAGAACGATAACTCGGCGTGCAATGAATTGACGATGTTTTCGGGTTTGCGAAAACCATGGCCCTCGCCCGGATACAGCACATAGGCCACCGGCACGTGCCGCGCGCGCAGCGCTTCGACAATGCGCTCCGATTGATTCGGCGGCACGATGGGATCATCGGCCCCCTGCAGCACGATCACCGGCACCTTGAATCCATCCAGATGATTCAACGGCGACCGGCTGTCGTAGATCGCCTGCGCCTGCGGCAGCGGTCCGATCAGTGAATCCAAGTAGCGGCTCTCGAATTTATGCGTGTCGCGCGCCAGCGCGGTCATGTCGGATATGCCGAAACGGTCGGCCCCCGCGCGGAACACATCGCTGGTGCTCAAAGCCACAAGAACGGTGTAGCCGCCGGCGCTGCCGCCGCTGATGGCGGTGCGCTTAGGGTCGGCGCGCTTGGACGCCACCAGAAAATGAACCGCGGCAATGACATCCTCGGCGTCGACCACGCCCCACTTGCCGTTCAATTCCTGCCGGTAGGCGCGCCCGTAGCCCGAACTGCCGCCGTAGTTGACATCCACCACCGCAAATCCGCGGCTGGTCCAGAACTGCACGCCCTGGCGCAGCGCCGGCGAGGCCTGCCCGGTGGGGCCGCCGTGTACGAATGCCAGCAACGGCGGCAGAGTACCCGGCGTACCTCGGTAGCGTGGATTCGCCGGCGGATAATAAAACGCATGCGCGGTACGTCCCTGGGCGCTCGGAAAATCGATGGGCTGGCCGAGCGACACGGCCTCAGGTGCCAGCGGCGATTGACCGGCGCTGCGCAGGGTCGTGGCCGTAGGCGTGGGCGTGGCGAGGTCGATACGGATGATGGACAAGGTTGCGGTCGAGGCCTCGGCGATTGCCGCGATGTGCCCCGCATCGATCGCGGTCAGGTGCGAGAATTCCACATAGGGCAGATCGAGCACGCGTGCCGTACCGGCTTTGAGGTCGACGACGGCGAGCCGGTCAATGCCTTGCTCACCGAAGCGCACCACCGCGCGGCCATCGCCGAGGAGCACATAGTTCGACTGGCCGAAGGTCCACAAGGGGCCCGCGAATTCGGCGGCGCGCGGCCATACGGCATGCACTCCCTCATCGCGCTGCGCATACAGGTTCCAAAAGCCGCTTCGATCTGAAATAAAGTACAGCGTTCCGTCACGATCCCACTGCGGCTCCAGCACGGATTCTGCCGCGCCGCCGGCGACCAGCTTCGGCGCCTTCAAGCCCTGCGGCGTGAGTTCGGCCACACGCAGTTCGGTCCCATCCCATGGCATGTTGGGATGATTCCAGGCAATGAAGGCGAGCCTTCGGCCGTCGGGACGGAGGCGCGGGTACGCCACGAAGTCGGTGCCCTCGAACAGCACCTCGCCGGCTCCGGCCACTGGCAGGCTCAGGCGCACCAGGGTGTTGCGCACATTCTTGGGGTCGGTGTGATCTTCGCGCACGCAGATGAGCGCCGCGGCCGCGCCGCCGGCACCGGGCTGCACGACGCAATCGGCGTAGCGGTAGTTCGGCGGCGTCACGGGCACCGCACTGCCGCCCGGCTTCAGCGCGTACAGGCGCTGATCGGAGAATTGACTGTAGTAAATGGTGCCGCCGGCCACGATGAACGGCGCTCCGCCGTACTCGTGCACACGCGTTCGCACGTTGGCGTCCGCCGGGGTGACGGGTGCGGCCACGCCCTTCTTCAGGCCGAACAGCGCCATCGCGCCTGCGGCCGCCGGGACGTTTTCGGTCCAATACAGTTCCCCGTCTGCATTGCGCAGATCGCCGAAGTAAATTCCACCGGCCGCAAGGGCCTCGGCACTCAATGGCGAAGCCCACGACCCATAGGGTGCCGTGATAGGCGCCGCGTCGCTGTTCGCCGTCATCGCGGTCCCCAGCCCGAATAGAAGGCCGCCGACGGCTGCCGCGGCAGTGGTTGTCGATCGCACGATGCTGCTAATGGGTGTCTCCCAGGAGATTGTCTGACTGTTCCGCGTGAATGCACACCGAATGTTAGGATGTTCTCATGCCCGCCACACCTGGTTTTTATTCTCGGGTATTCGCCCTTGTCGTGGCCGCGATCTTGGGTTATTCGCTGCTGCTGATCTTCAAGCCCTTTGCCCTGCCGATGACCTGGGCGGCCTTCCTCGCCTTCCTGCTGTTTCCCGTGAATATTCGCTGGCGGCACCGCTTCAAAGGCACGAGCTTGAGCGCCGCGGTGCTCACCGCGCTGGCGCCCATCGTCATTCTCTTGCCCTTGAGCGCGCTCTCGGTCGAGTTCGTGTCGCAGATTTCCGCCCTGCTCAAGCAGGTGCAACAATCGGCGACCGACATGGATATTAAGTCGTTCTCGGATCTGCAGCAGTTTCCCTGGATCGCCCGAATCAATACCTGGCTGCAGGCACACGCCGCCATCTCCGCCGAACAGCTGCAGTCCTGGCTGGTATCCGGGACGCGCGAGGTAATGCAGCGCGCCGCGAGCTGGGGCGGCTCGTTTTTCTTGGGTGCGCTCGGATCGCTGCTGTCCTTTGCCATCATGTTATTCCTGCTGTTCTTTTTCCTGCGCGACGGCGACGCCATGATCGCGCGAGGCAGGCGGCTGATTCCGATGGCCGAAGACCGCAAGCAACGGCTGTTCACTCAATTGAGCGCAGTCACCCGCGCGATCGTGTACGGCACCACGGTGACCGCATTGCTACAAGGGCTGTTCATCGCCATCGGCTTCTGGATCGTCGGCCTGCCCTCGCCCGTGGTGTTCGGCGTGCTGGCGGCCCTGCTGTCCTTGCTGCCGGTGGGCGGCTCGGCTTTCGTGTGGATACCGGCCGTGCTCTGGCTATTCTTTGAAAAGCACTGGGGCTGGGGCATATTTTTGTTGGTGTGGGGAGCGGGCTTGAGCGGTCTGGACAATGTCGTGCGGCCCATCCTCATATCCGGCCGGGCCAGGATCTCCGCGCTGGCCGTGTTCGTCGGTGTTTTGGGCGGTATTCCGGCGTTCGGCGCCATCGGCGTGATCGCGGGGCCCGTGGTGCTTTCCCTGGCGCTCGCGTTGATTGAATTTGCCGAGGAAAGCAGCCCTAACCTGAAGAATTCACAGGCAACGTAAGAGTTCACCGAAGGGGCGGATCAACCTTTGCACATGGATGGGTCGTTTGCGAATAGTTCGGGCTAAAATCTCTTGAAATGCAAGAAGCAGCGCGGGCGGAACGTGCAGTACAATCCGCGCCCTTATGGACGTATCTCATCTTCTTGACGGCCTGAACGACGATCAGCGCCAGGCGGTCGCCTCGCCCTTGGGACCCGCACTGGTATTGGCCGGTGCGGGCAGCGGCAAAACGCGGGTACTCGTCCACCGCGTGGCTTGGCTGATCCAGGTCGAGGGTGCATCGCCCAATGGCATCCTAGCCGTCACCTTCACCAACAAGGCCGCCGCGGAAATGCGCAGCCGCATCGAAACACTGCTGGGATTGCCCGGCGGTGCGATGTGGCTGGGAACCTTCCACGGTTTGGCGCACCGATTGCTGCGCATCCACTGGCGTGAAGCGGGTCTGCCGCAAAGCTTTCAGATATTGGATTCCGAAGACCAGGCGCGGGTGCTGCGCAAGGTCCTGAAGGCCCTCGATTTGGACGAAACCCGCTGGATACCGCGGGAGATTCTTTGGTTCATCAATGCCCAGAAGGATGAAGGCCACCGTCCCAAGCACATCAAGGACGACGGCGATCCGACGCGGCGGCAATTGATCAAAATCTACCAAGCCTACGAAGACGCCTGTCAGCGGGCCGGCGTGGTGGATTTCGCCGAACTGCTGCTGCGCGCCTTCGAACTGTGGCGCGACAACCCCGCGTTGCTGCAGCACTACCGCACGCGCTTCAAGCACGTGCTGGTGGATGAATTTCAGGACACCAATGCCATTCAGTATAAATGGCTCATGCTGCTCGCCAATCCGGACGGCATGCCGTTTGTCGTCGGTGATGACGATCAATGTCTGGCGGCAGGGACACAAGTTACGATGGGCGACGGCGCGAAGCGTGCCATCGAATCCATCGTCCCCGGCGATTCTGTACTGTCGAACTACGGCAGCGGTGATCTACGTCCGGCCCGCGTGACCGAGTGCTTCGCGAAGCGACGCCGGGGACAGCTGGTGTGCCTGCATCTGCGCTCCGGCGCCGTCGTCAAAAGCACGCCCGAGCACGTCCACTTCGCCGGCTACGTACTCGGCGAGACGCCCCAGACTTATTTCTTGTACCTCATGCACAAGGAAGGCGTGGGCTTCCGGCTCGGCACCTCGCAGGTATACACGGAGGGTCAGGCGAGGCCCATGGTGGGCTTCAAGCAACGCTCACTCCAGGAGCATGCCGACGCGCTGTGGGTCATCCGCACCCACTCAAGCGAGCATGAAGCACGCATTGACGAGGTGGTGACTTCGCTGCGCTTCGGCCTGCCGACCTGTCCCTTCGTTTCACGCAAAGGCAAAGCCCGCAACGGTTTCGTACACGACGCCGGCCATTTGCGGCGGATATTCAGCTCGCTGGACACGCTGGTATCTGCCGAACGCTTGCTCGAAGAAGTGGCGCTGGATATCGACCGGCCGCACCATCAGCCGCAGAGCCGCAATTCCAGCCGCCGCAACATCGTCATCACGCTGTGCGGCGATAAGCGCGGCGGCACGCCGATGCATCGTATTTCCGTGGTGGGCGTTTCGTCCAAGGATCGCGCCGTCCTTGAAGCCATGGGTCTCAAGGTCCGAGCCGCCAAGCCGCAGTCCTTGAGTTGGCGCTTCGAGACCGTGCGCGCCGACTTCGACGAACTGATGTCGATCGCTCGCGCCATTCGCGAACGGCTCGACGGCCACTATGTCCTTCAGGGGCATATGCTCGAGAAATCATTACCCTTTATTACGGCGGCCAGCATCCGCAGCGGGATGGTCATGGTGGTCGATTCCGGCCGATTCGACGTGGTCGAGCGCATCGAGTACGAGACCTACGACGCCGAGGTCTACGACATCAACGTCGAGCGCACCCATAATTTCATCGCAGGCGGCGTCGTCACGCACAATTCGATATATCGATGGCGCGGAGCCCGGGTGGAGAACCTCAATCAGTTCCGGCGCGATTTTCCGAAAGCCGTGCTGTACAAGCTGGAACAGAATTATCGATCCACGGGCACGATCCTGAAGGCCGCCAACGCCCTGATCGCCAACAACGCCGGCCGTCTCGGCAAGACCCTGTGGACCAGCGGCGAAGACGGCGAGCGCGTCAGGCTGTATGCCGCTTTCAATGAGCGCGACGAAGCGGACTTCGTGGTCAATCGCATCCGCGAATGGGTTTCGCGCGGCGGTGCGCGGCGCGAGGTGGCGGTGCTGTACCGCTCGAATGCGCAATCGCGGGTGTTTGAGGAAGCCTTCTTGAATGCCCGCATGCCCTACCGGGTGTATGGCGGCCTGCGTTTCTTCGAGCGCGCGGAGATCAAGGATGCCCTGGCGTATCTACGCCTCATCGCGAGTCGCGCGGATGACACGTCGTTCGAGCGCGTCGTCAACCTGCCGGTGCGCGGCATCGGCGCGAGGACCGTGGATCTGGTGCGCGACTACGCGCGCGCGAACTCGATTTCGCTGTGGAACAGCGCTGCCGCCAGCGTGCAGGGAGCGCTCCCGCAACGCGCGGCGCAGGCGCTGCAATCCTTCATGCAGCTCATCGACAAGCTGGGGCACGAGGTTCAGGGGCTGGAACTGCATGAACAGGTCGATCACGTGATCCAGATGAGCGGCCTGATCGAACACTACAAGAAGGAGAAAGGCGAGCGCGGCGAGGGCAGGATCGAGAACCTGTTGGAGCTGGTCAGTGCGGCGCGGGGATTTTCGCCGGAGACGGAGGCTGAAACCGAGCTGTCGCCGCTGGAATCCTTCCTCGCCCACGCGGTGCTCGAGTCGGGCGAAGGTCAGGCCGACGCCTACGACGATTGCGTGCAGATGATGACGCTGCATTCCGCCAAGGGGCTGGAATTCCCGGTGGTGTTCCTCGCCGGCATGGAGGACGGCCTGTTCCCGCATCAGCGCTCGGTGGCGGATCTGGCCGGGCTCGAGGAGGAGCGACGGCTGTGCTACGTGGGTGCGACACGCGCCATGCGGCATCTGTACATCACCTATGCCGAACAGCGGCGGCTGTACGGCGTGGACACCTACGGTCAGCCCTCGCGCTTCATCGCCGAGCTGCCGCCGGAACTCATCGAGGAGGTGCGGCCGCGGCTGGCCGTATCACGCCCGGTTTTCGTGAAGCGCAGCAGCACCTTGGATGAATCCCCGTCCTCGTCGATGCGCATGGGTAGCCGGGTGCGGCATTCCAAATTCGGCGACGGCGTGGTCTTGAACTTCGAGGGCAACGGCCCGCATGCCCGCATTCAAGTCAATTTCGAGCGGCAGGGCACGAAGTGGCTGATGCTGTCTTATGCCAATCTCGTTCGTGTAGAGTAATGGGAATACTTTGACGGGCTCCTGACCGTGAAAATCATTATTTTAGGTGCCGGACAAGTGGGCCGCACGGCGGCGTATCACCTCTCTCGCGAGGAGGCGAACGACGTGACCGTCATCGACCAGGATGAGGATATTCTGCGGGACCTGCAGGATCGCCTGGACATTCGCACGGTGAACGGCAACGCGTCCAGTCCGCGCATTCTCGAAGCCGCCGGGATCGCCAGCGCCGATATTCTGGTGGCGCTCACCAACAGCGACGAAGTCAACATGCTGGCCTGCCAGGTGGCCTGGACGCTGTATCGGACACCCAAGAAGATTGCGCGGGTGCGCTCCGCCGACTATACCGAAAGAGACAAGCTGTTCGGCGAGAACGGGATCGCGGTGGACCTCTGGATCAGCCCCGAACAATTGGTCACGGAGTACGTGGCGCGCCTGATCCGCTATCCGGGCGCGCTGCAGGTGCTGGATTTCGCCGACGGCCGGGTGCGCTTGGTGGGCATCCGCGCATTGCAGGGTGGCCCCCTGGTGGGGCAGGCCTTGAGCACGCTGCGCAAGCACATCCCTTCCGCGGATGCGCGGGTCGCCGCCATCTATCGCGCAGGCAAGAGCGTCAAGCCCGAGGGCACCACGGTGATTGAGGACGGCGATGAAGTTTTCTTCCTGGCGGCGCGCGACGACATCCGCGTCGTCATGAAAGAGTTGCGCCGCGAAGAGGCGCCGGCGCGCCGCGTGGTCATCGCCGGCGGCGGCAACATCGGGCTGCGGCTCGCCGGCGAGCTGGAAAGCAAGAACCAGGTCAAGCTCATCGAGCGCGACGGCAAACGCGCGCGGCGCGTTTCCGAACAGCTGACAAGCACCACGGTGCTGCACGGCGATGCCGCCGATGAGGAACTGCTGCTAGAGGAGAACATCGACAGCGCTGATGTTTTTGCCGCGCTGACCAATTCCGAGGAGGCGAATATCCTATCGGCCATGCTGGCCAAGCGCCTGGGCGCGCACAAGGTCATGGCACTGATCAACAAGCCCTCCTATGCCGAACTCATCGAAAGCGGCTCGATCGATGTAGCGATATCGCCGCAGACCGTCACCATCGGTTCGCTGCTCGCCCATGTGCGCCGCGGCGATGTGGTGCGCGTACATTCGCTGCGCCGGGGCGCCGCCGAGGCGCTCGAGGTGGTGGTGCACGGCGATGCCGACAGCTCCAAGGTCATCGGCCGGCGCATCGAGGACATTTCGCTTCCCGAGGGCACGACCTTGGGCGCGGTGGTGCGGGGCGAGGATGTCATCATCGCGCACCACGACACCACGGTTCAGCCGGACGATCACTTGATCCTGTTCCTGACCGATCGCCGCCACATCGAGGCGGTCGAAAAGCTGTTCCAAGGCTCCGCCTCTTTCTTGTGAAAGACATATTACTGCCGGTCGCGAATATATTCGCCCTCGTCATGATGGTGTTTTCCGTGACCATGTTCGCGCCGCTGGTCATGGCGCTGTGGGAGCTGGATCCCGCGCTCTGGTCTTTCGTCATCTCCGCGCTGGCGACATTCGTGCTCGGCGCGCTGCTGTGGCTCGGTACACGCCGCTTCAAGCGAGAACTCAAGACCCGCGACGGCTTGATGCTGGTGGCCTTGACCTGGGTGGCCTTGCCCGCGGTGGCGGGGTTCCCGCTGTGGCACTACCTGCCTATCAATTTCACGCAGGCCTACTTCGAGGCAGCATCGGGCCTCACTACCACGGGCGGCACGGTTATCTCGGGGCTCGAGTTCCTGCCGCGATCGATCAATCTGTGGCGGCATCTCCTGAGCTGGCTCGGCGGCATGGGCATCATCGTGCTGGCCGTGGCGATCCTGCCCATGCTCGGCGTCGGCGGCATGCAGATTTACCGTGCCGAGATGCCCGGCCCCATGAAGGACAGCAAGCTCACGCCGCGCATCGGCCAAACCGCGAAACTTCTCTGGGCTGTGTATACGGGACTGACGGCGGCCTGCATCGTTTCGCTGCGCTTCGCGGGGATGAACTGGTTCGACGCGGTGTGTCACGGGTTCTCGGCGCTTTCCTTGGGCGGATTCTCGACTTACGACGCCAGCATCGGCCATTTCAATTCGCTGCCGATCGAGCTGGTGCTGACCGCGTTCTCGATACTGGCGGCGTTGAATTTCGCGACGCATTTTCTCGCCTGGAGCCAGCGCGGCGTGACGGCATACTTTCGCGACGCCGAGGCCAAGGCGATCCTAGGAGTGCTGGCCGGAAGCTGTATCGGCGTATCGCTGTTCCTGTACTTCAAGGGAACCTACACGAGTCTCCCCACCGCGCTGCGCGACACCACGTTCAACCTGGTCTCCATTGCCGTCGACAGCGGGCTTCACACTCAGGACTATTCACGCTGGCCGATCTTTGCGCCCATGTGGATGATGTTCTTGAGCTGCATCGTGGCGAGTTCCGGATCCACCGGCGGCGGCATCAAGATGATACGCACGCTGGTACTCGCCAAGCAGGCGAATCGCGAACTCAACCAGCTGGTACATCCGAACATGGTGCGACCGCTCAAGGTCGGCGGAACGGTCATTGCCAACCGCGTGGTATTCGCCGTGTTGGCGTTCGTATTCCTATACTTCATGAGCATCGTCATGCTGATCTTCCTGCAGCTGGCGAGCGGCCTGGATTTCATGACCTCGTTCTCCGCGGTCATCGCCTGCATCAACAACGCCGGCCCCGGTTTGGGCTTGGTGGGCCCGGGTAGCAACTACGGCGTGTTGAACGATTTCCAGACCTGGGTTTGTTCGGCCGCGATGCTGCTCGGCCGGCTCGAGGTATTCACCATCCTGGTGCTATTTACGCCGACTTTGTGGCGTAAATAGCGAAGAAAAGCGCCCGCGCCTGCGTCCCGAGGGCTCGCGCATTGACAATCTCAGCCCTAGTGGGATAATCCCACAGATGATCCTAACCCTCGATGCCAAACGACGCCTGACGCTCCCGGCGAGTCTCATACCCGCTCAACCGGGCGACCACTTCCAAGCGGAGTTTGACCCTGAGGAGGACACAGTGGTTTTCCGCCGCATCGCCAAGAATGCGGATTGGTTGAATGTGCTCAAGGCCTGCCCTGTGAAAATGGACGATCTCCCACCGCGGCGCAGCGAGATGCCCAAACGACTCGAGCTGTGAGCTGGCTACTCGATTCGGACGTTTTAAGCCAACCCGCGAAAAAAGCAGGCAATGCGCGTGTCATCACGTGGCTCGAAAGGCATCAACAGCAGTGCTACACCAGCTCAATCGTCATCGCTCAACTGGCGTTTTGGGTGCGCACCAAGCGGGGAAAACAGCGAGTGCTGTTGCAGAAATGGTTGACGGAATTGGTCGAAGCGATGCACGGACGGATTCTTGGATTCAACGTATCGGTTGCGCATGTGTGGGCGGACCAGCAATACGAACTACAGACCGCAGGCAAGCCCATGCCGGTCGAAGACAGCTACATCGCTGCGATCGCGCGCCGCCATAATCTTACGATCGCCACCGGGAACGTGAAAGATTTCCAGAGGCCGGGAATCAAGGTTTTTGATCCGTTTGCTGAAAGCGAATAAAACGATACAGTCGGGATGACCGTCTTCCGTCAGCCGTAAGCGAAAGAACCTGGATTGCTCCTCCTGTATTTAGCTGCTTATGTACGTTAAGGCACGGAACGGAATGCCGGGCAAGCGGATAATGCGGGGTAGATAGCTTGGTGACCTGCTGGCGAGATCTCGGACCTTGAAGTTTCTGGGCTATGGCGTCACCGGCACCTGGACATTAAATGACGATCAAATCTGAACGCGGAACTCCAAACCGTGTCGGGTGAACTCCTCACCGAAGTGCTTGTGAAGAGCGAGCAAATAAATATGCGCATAAAGCAATCAACCGAAGAGCTATCTTCGGTCAATGCCGATATTGCGCACGCACTTGCCAGCAGCGACCCACTGCCGGGGGTGAAAAGCGCTGCCGACAATAGTTCGGCCGTGGTAAAGCAAATGCAGGATGCGTCGGAAGAGCTCACGGCGGTGAATCAGGCGCTGCAAATTGCAATCAGAGATCGGACCATGGTCGATCATCGATTGGCCGCAGCGTTCGAACAAGAGTCAGGTTCTCGCAATGCCGCCTTGCATGACAAGTTGACGGCCCTGCCGAATCGCGTGCTATTCGGCGATCGGCTCGAACATGGAATTGCGCAGGCGAGACGGCATCGGTGGAATCTTGCTGTCATGTTCGTGGATCTGGACAAATTCAAGAGCATCAACGATACGTATGGCCATCAGACAGGCGACGCTGTACTGCAGACGGTTGCAATGCGGCTCAAGCACGTTACGCGCGACGACGATACGATCAGCCGTTTTGGGGGCGACGAATTTCTATGCGTGCTGACTCAGCTTCATGAGCACGACGAAATTGCGATGATTGCGGCGAAGATTCTCAAGGCAATTCAAGCGCCATGTTGCCTGCGTGTAGGTGATGTCACGATCAGTCCATGTCTTGAGGCCAGCATTGGAATCTCGGTGTTCCCGAAAGACGGCGCCAGTGCGGCTGCTTTGATCAACCGCGCGGACGAAGCCATGTATGGCGCCAAAGCGAGCAAATCCGGGTTTGCATTTGCACAATAGAATTCAGCATGGTTCATGTACGGTTTCGTACAGACAGGTCCGTCTCAAGCGGAATACCCTTGCAAGATGCTCCACGAATTTTTGACATCTAATCGTCAGCTACTAATCAGTCGTTGCCGGGAAAAGGTCGCCCAAAGGTTCGAGCCCACTGCAACCCCGGCAACGATAGATCATGGCGTGCCGCTATTCCTGCAGCAGCTTGTCGAAACCCTTCGAGTCGAGCAAAACACCGACGCCCGGGGTGTCGAATCAGAGCCGGCACCGGCGCCTACGGAGATCGGTCGCGCCGCAGCCTTACACGGCGCGGAATTGCTGCGTCGAGGCTTTAGCGTCGACCAAGTGGTGCACGACTACGGGGATGTATGCCAATGCGTTACGGCGTTGGCGGTCGAACAGGACGTGCCCATTTCCACCGACGAGTTTCGCACCCTGAACCGTTGTCTCGATAACGCGATTGCGGACGCAGTCACATCGTTTGGGTCTATCCGCCAGACCTCGATGGATCGCCAAGCGGAGACCTTGCAACAACGCCTAGTTGTTTATGCCGCCGAACACGAGCGGCTGATCGATATCTCCATCCAGTCACTCGCTGCACTCAAGACTGGCAATATAGGAATAAGCGGGGCGACCGGCACACTGCTTGCTCATGCTCTAGAGGAACTACGCTCCCTTACTAACCGTAGGCTGCCGGAGATTCGTCTCGCATCGCCAAGCGCCAAGACAGTGTCTGCCTAGGTTTGTCGGGAGCACGTCTTGGTGCCCCGTGCGCGGGCTGTGCGCTTCAGTAGCCGACCCGTGAAAGCGATATCTCCGGCGCCGATACAATTTCGCTTGCTGGTGACTCCGTCGCCTCTGGTTGCGGTTGATGCCTGACAGTGCGGCGCATCTCGAGCGGCCGTCCAAAGCATTCTGCGTAGGCTTCCGCATAGGTCATCGGACCGTCGCGAAATAGCATGTGTGGCAACTTTTGGGTATAGATAGCCACCCGGATGCGCTCACGGCGGTTGTCGACGCTCAGGTTCAGCAACTCCCCGGCCGTAGAAAACTCCCTGATAAAGTCTAGCTCCAAGTCTTGATCGACGTGCTCGAGCATCCCTTTGTACTCGACCGGCGCGGACTTGTCGGCATTCATTCGCGACACACCGCACGCGGGCCGCTGTAAGGGGGACCTGCAGATGCCACTTCTGGTGAGGTCGCTCCATCTGCGGGGGACGCGACGAATGGGGTTTTGCGTCTTTCCACGTCAGTACCTGCCGAACGCTGTTGCCGTAAGCGCTCGAGCTCGGTGCGCGCAACAAGCAATAGCGCTGTGCGATAGCCATCGAGGTCAAGCTGTTGCAAGAGGTCCTGCATTGCATTGTCGATGCTGCCTGATGCTTTGGCACGCTGTCGGTTCGGTGGCGCACTCAAGACGAAACTCGATCCATCAGAGCACTCAGCCATAGGGATATGTCGCTCTTAAGTGCGGGGTACCTCAAAATCCATTGCGGGAAAACCCGAAGCGAATGAGTGCCATCCGTAATCCACGCGACGATGAACAGCGTTTCCAGCACAAGATGGACCGCCACCGGCGCACTGGCGTGAATCCCATCGTCAATCGCTAAGTCGACATCGCTTCCGCCCTCAAATGGCGAAATCCCACGAATCGCCGCCGCTGCTCGTCCCAGAGTCGATAGGTTAGCGATTTGAAGCTCGCCAGCAGCGTGACAGGTTTGATTTTCTCGAAGTACGGGTCTGCGTCATGACAGCGCTCGAGATGGTAATTCGCAATGCGCGGACTCAAGTGATGAATATGATGAAAGCCAATATTGCCGGTAAACCACTGCAGGATTATGGGGAGCTTATAGAAGGAACTGCCCCGCAGCGCCGCGCTGGTGTGGTCCCACTCCTTACCTCGAGCCCAGTGCGCTCCCTCAAATTGGTGTTGCACGTAGAAGAGCCACACGCCCAACGCTCCGGCAAACGCCGACACGGTCAACTGGATCAATAAGAAGGTTCTTAGCCCCATGACGATACTCATCAGGGCGGTAACTGCGAGCAATGCCAGGTTCGTGCGTCGCACCGACAGACGTTCGCGCGGCGGCGCGTTCGCCGACGCAAATCGATGATGTACGACAAAGATATACAGCGGCGCGATCACGAACAATACGAAGGGATTGCGCGCCAGGCGATACGCCACACGCCTCCAGCGATTGCTCTCGAGATATTCCTGCACCGTCAGCGTCCAGATATCCCCCGATCCGCGCCGGTCGAGATCCCCGGAGGTCCCATGATGCACCGCGTGCTGCCAGCGCCAGTGGCGATACGGGGTTAAATTCAGGAGCCCGGCCACGCTGCCGACCACTTGATTGGCGCGTCTTGACTGAAAGAACGAGCCGTGGCCGCAGTCGTGGAAGATAATGAAAATCCTCGCGAGAAAGCCGGCAGCGAGAATCGCAACCGGCAGCATGATCCAATACGACACCGCGAGCGCGTACACCATCGCTACCCACAAAAGCAGATAGGGAATGAAGCTGTTGACCAGCTGCCAGCGGCCCCGCCAGGTCGATGGAGTTTGGAATCGCTTCACGTTAGCTATGGATACTTCCGTTGCGACACCGGGATCGAGGGGCGGCAGCAGTTCAGAAGGTGTGGTGATAAAAGCAGAGGAGCTTAGTGGTGGAGGATAACGATCAGGCTGAGGGTCGTCGCCGCCGCGATAAGCCAGGGGGCCGCCTTGTGCCAGAGCTTCACTTCGTTCGAAATGTTCATATGCGCGCGCTCCTAACAATAAGATGAAGCGCAGTGTGGGCGCACGCGATCGAGGGTGATGTGACATAAGGATAGTTTTGATACTCTGGCATCCGGCCATGTAGTGCAACGCAGCGCGTGAGCGGATCGACATTGCGGTGGACCATGATTGATTTACATAGTATTCGCTGGTGTCGGTCCCATCCAACCGTGGAACACCTCTGTTAATTTCAGTGCGCGAGCCTCTCAGGCGCCGGTACGCACCAGATATCCAGCAATTCGCTACGTCCGTGTAGTTCAAATTGTGGCAGTTGAAGGAATGGCCTCGCTCCCATGTCCGAACCGTCGTCGTGAGTGCTAAGAGCAGTTGCAATTACGCCGGAGAACAGCACCTCGCCGGCGCGTGCGCGGTCACAAAGGCGGGCGGCAACGTTCACCGTGTCGCCGATCATGGTGATGGCCTGTCTACCTGGCGGCCCGAGAGATCCCATTGCGACTTCGCCCGAATGAACGCCGATGCCGATGCCGGTGATGACTGCGAACTCGTGCCGCCATCGAGCCGCCATCGGCGCAAAACTCCGAAGCATCGCGCAACCGGCGGCGAGAGCGGCGCAGGCGCCCGACCGGGTCGGATCTCGGACTCCAAATCCTGCCATCATTCTGTCACCGGCCATGTGGAACACTTCACCGCCGAACGCCGCAGTGACGCGCGCAAGAACGGTGAAGACTTCATCGAGCAGAGACACCACTTGTACGGGGTGCAATCGCTCGGCGAGACCGGTGTATCCCCGCATATCGGCGAACAACACCGTGGCATGGGTCATCTCCGCAGCAATTCCAGGTGCGTGCACTGCCGCCTTTGACGTAACTATCGCCCGCTCCCCAGGAACCCCGAGCGGGCGTGTCGAGGGTGCGATAACGGGAGGGCTTCGTTCAACCAAGGGGATGCCCCGCAAGTGCAGTCGTGACCGTCTAGGCAAAGTCCATTTTCCTGCGATCCATCTTTAGCCGCTACGATAGATGGACGGTGAAACTCAGCTCTTGGAAAATTGCACAATCCAAAGCTAGATCCTTAGCATACTCCGCTTATCGATTTCTTATTGCTACCCTGTTTCTATCTGCCATTGATCGGGTAATCCCTGAGTGTGGTACCGAACGGTGAGTCGTTGCTCCAACGCGTAGCATTCCCAAGCGCATATAAAGGAACTTAATGCATCGCTTACAGCGAACCCGTCAAAGGGAGCAGGCACCCTTGCCGGCTCGACGAATCATCCGTCAGCGCGTTCTGCGTGTTACGTCCGCATGAGAGCTCAGGACTACTTGCTCAAACGCCGCTTGGATGCCGATACGCTGATCAATATGGTGCATAGCGCGATCGCGAGAAAATCCCAATGGCACAGAGGATGACTCACCTCGCCGAGCACGATATTCTCGCCTCACTCCCGAATCGGGGCCTGTTGGACGATCGGCTCGAGCAGGGAATTGCCTTGGCGCAGCGGTTTAGCCGAAAACTGGCGGTCTTATTTATCGATTTGGATCATTTCAAAGACATCAACGATTCCATCGGACACTTGATCGGCGATCAGCTGCTTCGAGCGGTGGCGCTACGCATCACGCCCTGCGTCCGCAGCTCCGACACCGTGAGCCGCCAAGGAAGTGATGAGTTCATCGTGCTGCTGTCTGAGATCTCGCATGCGGAGGATGCCGCACTGATCGCCGACAAGATACGGTTGGCGGTGCTCGAGCCCTACACCATTGCAAGTCACCTTTTGCATTTGACCGCCAGTATCGGGATCAGCGTCTATCCAGAAGATGGCGCCGATCCTGAGAGTTTGATCCAGTGCGCGGATACCGCTATGCATTACGCAAAGGAGAACGGCCGAAACAGGAGTCACTTCTTCACGGACGAGATGAATTGTCACACGGCGGAGCGTCAGCTCATTAGAGGTGATCTGCGCGATGCCCTGGATCGAGGTGAGTTTGCGCTCGAGTACCAGCCCAAGGTCAATCTGGTGAGCGGTGCCATCACTGGTGTTGAGGCGCTCATTCGCTGGCGGCATCCGAGCCGCGGCGTTCTGCCTCCCCTAGAGTTCATCCAGATCGCCGAGGATTGCGGTCTCATCGTGCAGATTGGTCAGTGGGTATTGCGAGCAGCGTGCCTGCAGGCACAGACGTGGCGAGCAATTGGCATTCGATTCGGAACCATGGCCGTTAATATATCCGCCGTAGAATTCAGCAATGTCAGATTTTTCGAGAACGTCTGCGAAATTTTAGAATACACGGGGCTCGAGCCGCGCTATTTAGAACTCGAATTGACCGAGACGGCGGTCATGCGCAACTTCGACGCGACCAGGAACGTTTTACAGTCCTTAAGCGCCATGGGAATACGGATTGCGGTCGATGACTTCGGCACAGGTTATTCCAACTTAAGCTATCTAAAGCGTTTTCCCATCAACACACTGAAATTGGACAAGTCGTTCGTGCACGATGTTCCTGGGAACGCGGATATCGCAACCATTGTCCGCTCGGTTATTCACATGGGACAAAGTCTGCACTTACAGGTTGTTGCAGAGGGGGTGGAAAATGTGGAACAGTTGAAGTTCCTGCGAGCGTACAACTGCGCTGAGGGACAGGGATATTATTTCAGCAAGCCCTTACATCCAAGTGCGTGCCAAGCATTGATCTCGGTCGCAGAGCGGCACTGGGTTTGGCAATCGTCATCTCCCGCGGTACGCGCCGACAAATAGCGAGGCCGTTCTTCAATGCACCTCCACAATTTTCCCGAAAAGACGTTTAATCGACCTCTTAGGAGTGTCACGGCGTATCTATCTTGCCACTGACGGTGTATGTCTTGCCACTGGTGGCAAATTTTATGAAGGATCCACGAGATCCGTTATTCATATCGCTACATGAGCCTAATATCCTAATGTTGTGGGTTTTGCAGTCTAATTTTTGGGCGAATTTTCCTTGAGAGTGGTTTTTACTAGCTCATGATTGCCTTGTTGCAGCGCGTTTCTGATGCGGAGGTCAGGGTCGACGGCAGTACCGTGGGATCCATCGGCGCCGGGCTTCTAGTGCTGCTCGGTGTCCAGCCGGCGGATGATGAAGCGGCGGCGCTCGGGCTGCTGACCCGATTGCTGCAGTACCGGATATTCGCGGATGACGCCGGGAAGATGAACCTGAATCTGCTTCAGGTGCAGGGAGAACTGCTGCTGGTACCCCAGTTCACCCTGGCCGCCGACACGGCCAAGGGCTTACGGCCCAGCTTTTCCACCGCGGCGGCCCCGGAGCAGGGGCGGCGTTTGTTCGAATTTCTAGTGCAGGCGGCACGCGAACAGCACGGCAAGGTGCAAACCGGCGTTTTCGGGGCTCACATGCAGGTGTCACTGACCAACGACGGCCCCGTCACTTTTTGGCTGGAAAGTTGACCAACCCGCCAAATGCGACCGAACGCGCAGCGGCATATCGCGGTCCAACGTCATAATATGTTTGGCGTATCATTGGCGGCCAATCGGTTAAGTCTGGATTCGGAGAAGCGAGATGTTCGATTCAAAAATGCTATTGGTCATTTTGGCCATTGCCTTGGTCATTTTCGGGACCAAGCGCCTACGCACCATCGGTTCGGACCTGGGCGCCGCCGTGAAGGGTTTCAAATCGGCCATGAACGAGGGCGAAACCGACGAAAAGGCCAAGCAGCTCAAGCAGGACAAGGATGCGGATTTCAGCCCGAGCACGTCCGCGCCGAGTGCTGCCGCGCGGGAGAGCGATGCCAAGGTACCTCCCAAGACCCAAGCTTGATGCCTCATGCTTGATGTTGGGTTCTCGGAGATACTGCTTACCTCAGCCATAGCACTCATCGTGTTGGGGCCGGAGAGGCTCCCCAAGGTTGCTCGGCAAGTCGGCAACTGGGTGGGGCGCGCGCGCGCGATGGCGCGTCAGTTGAGCGAGCAATTGGAGCGCGAAGTCAGCGCCGAGGAGCTGATGAGGCAGACCAAGTCGAGCAATTCGACCTCAGCTTCCTCAAACTCAGGGTCGACCTTCGCCTCGCCGTCGGCCTTAGCAGCCTCAGGGTCAACCTCGACGTCAACGTCGAACACAACCTCATTCCCGCCGCCTGCCTCCACACCGCCCGGTGCGTATTCACCGGAAGGCGCATTGACGGTACATGGCGCGGATTGGCACGCCAGCCCCTCCGAAAACACAGAGAATAAAATCGCCAATGACTGATCCCGGTGAACCGGGTGGTCTCGCCGAAGGCACCCTCATCTCGCACTTGCTGGAGCTGCGCGATCGGCTCTTGAAAGCCATGTTGGCGGTGGGCATCTGCTTCGTGCCCTGTGCCTTCTACATGAACCAGCTGTTCAGCTTCGTCGCGAAGCCCTTGATCGCCAAGCTGCCCAGCGGCGCCACCATCATCGCCACCAGCGTGGTGGCTCCCTTTACCGTGCCGTTCAAGTTGGCGCTGCTGCTCAGCATCGGCGTGGCCATGCCCTTCGTGCTCTACCAGGCATGGGCATTCGTGGCGCCGGGCCTGTACAAACACGAGAAAAAGCTGGCGGTGCCGCTGCTCATCTCGAGCATCATCCTGTTCTACCTGGGCGCTGCATTTGCCTATTACGCGGTTTTCCCGGTGATGCTGAGCTTCTTCGTCGCCACCACCCCTCACGGGGTGCAGATGATGACCGACATGAGCAGCTACCTGGATTTCGTCATGGTGCTGTTGCTGGCATTCGGTCTGGCCTTCGAAGTGCCCGTGGCTACGGTACTATTGGTGTGGACGGGCTTCGTCAAGATCAAGACGCTCAAGAAGAATCGCGGTTTCGTGCTGTTGGGGATATTCATCTTCGCCGCCTTTGTCACGCCGCCCGACGCGGTGTCGCAGAGTGCAATGGCGGTACCGATGTACTTGCTCTATGAAATAGGGATCATCATGGCCGGACTTTTACTCAAGGACAAAATAGCGGCGCGGGAAAAAGAGGAAGCCGAGCAGGCCGAACGCGAACGCGGAGTCTGACTTGAGCGCAACCTTTTTCGGGCACCCGCGCGGACTGGCCACGCTATTTCTCACTGAAATGTGGGAACGCTTCACCTTCTACGGCATGCGCGCCGTTCTCATCTTGTTCCTGGTCGCCTCCGTATCGACGGGAGGTTTAGGCCTCGACGACAAGACCGCCACCGCGATTTACGGCCTGTACACCGCCGGGACATACCTGGCAGGGCTGCCCGGCGGGTGGGTCGCCGACCGCCTCATCGGCGCGCAGCGCGCCGTCATGCTCGGCGGCACGCTGATCACCACCGGAAACTTCCTGTTGGCGATTTCCGCCAGTCCGAAGGGTTTCTATATCGGCCTTCTGGTCATCGTTCTGGGTGTCGGCCTGCTCAAGCCCAACGTCAGCGCCATCGTGGCCGGCTTGTATCCGGAGGGCGGTGCGCGCTTGGACTCGGCATTCACCATTTTCTACATCGGCATCAACATCGGCGGCGCCCTGGGTCCCATCGTCATTCCGCTGGCGCAGAAATTCTTCGGCCTGCGGGCGGGTTTCGGCGCCGGCGCGGTGTTCATGCTCTTGGGCGTGCTGCAGTTTTATTTCACGCGAAAGTATCTGGGAGAGGCCGGGGTGCGCGCCGCACCCATTCACGCCCTCGGCAGCGACACTACGTTGGTGCCTCGCTCCAAGGAGTGGACGCGGTTCTGGATTGGAACGGCTTCATTGGCGTTGGTGGTTCTTATGTCAAGCGCAGGGTGGATTCCCATGGATGCTTTGCGATTGGGCCAAGCCGCCGCCTACGTCATCGCAGGCATGGCCATTCTGTATTTTGCCTATTACTTCATCTTCGCGGATCTCACCACGGAGGAGCGCAAGCGCGGCGTGGTACTGGTGGTGCTGTTCATCGGGTGCGCGTTGTTTTTCTCGGGTTTCGAACAGGCCGGTTCCAGTTTGACTCTATTCGCCGAGCGCTATACCGACCGCATGATGGGGTGGCTGCATTTTGAGATTCCCACCGGCTGGTTTCAATCGCTCAATTCCATTTTCATCATCCTGTTCGCGCCATTTTTTGCCTGGGTGTGGATCGCGTTGGCCCGCCGTAAGCTCAACCCTTCCGCGCCGGCAAAGTTCGCGGTGGGCGTCATGCTGATGGGCTCCGGATTTCTGGTCATGGCTGCGGCCGCGGCAATAGTGGCCCACGGCTCGAAAGTGCTGCCGTATTGGCTGCTGATGACCTACTTGCTGCACACCTTCGGCGAGCTGTGTTTGAGCCCCGTGGGCCTGAGTTATTACACCAAATTGGCCCCCAAGCGATTCGTCGGCCAGATGATGGGCATGTGGTTTCTCGCGCTCTCGCTGGGCAATCTCGTCGCCGGCCTGATCGCCGGGGAGTTCGATGCGAACAATGTCGCCGCCATGCCGGGGCAGTTCATGCACATCGTTTATTTCTCCGTCGGTTTGGGCGCCATCCTCTTGGTACTCAGTCGACCGGTGAAGAAGCTCATGGGCAACGTCGAATGATCACCCCGGCAACCCGGCGCGCGATGGATTGCGGCGGCGCTGCTGTCCGGCATTTGCCATGGGTTTACCGCGCCGGCGCGCCGCGCCTTTAAGTTTTGCGCGATTCACGTCATTCCACGAAGCTGATCCTTTGCCTCGGCACCGTGTACCTGGTGTGGGGATCTTCGTTTATTTTCACCAAAATTGCCGTTCAAAACCTGCCGCCGGCGCTGTTCGCGGGCGTGCGTTTCGTCACGGCCGGCGTGCTGTTGGCGGCCTTTGCGCGCACCCTTGGCGGCAGCCACCTGCCGACCCGGCTGATCGAGTGGCGCCATGTCACCGTGGCCGGTTTCTTCATGGTGTTCATCAGCAATGGTTTGAACACCTGGGCCATCCAATTCCTGCCCAGCAACGAATCGGCGCTGCTCAACGGCACCTCGGCATTCTGGATCGCGGGACTGGGGGTCTTCGGCAGGCGCGGACATCCCCTGACTCGGTGGGCCATCTTGGGGTTGGTGGTGGGATTCATCGGTGCCGTGTTGATGCTCATCCCGAAGGGTCCCGTGTTCTCCAAAGGCTCGCTGGCACAGCTCGGCGTACTGACTGCCTGCGCCTCTTGGTCGCTGGGCACGCTGTACTACCGCAGCATCAACAGCCAATTGGGTTCGATGATGTTCATGGCACTGCAAATGCTCATGGGCGGACTGATGCTGTTGGCTTTGAGCGTGGTGCGCGGCGACTCGATGCACTGGCCGCCAAATGGTCCGGGCCTCATCGCGCTGTGCTATCTGACCTTTCTCAGTTCCGGTCTTGCCTACACCGCCTACGGATGGCTGACCATGAATACCACACCCGCGCTCATCAGCACCTACAGCTATGTCAATCCGGCGATCGCGGCCGTGCTGGGGTGGTTGGTTCTGCATGAACCTCTGTCGGGCTTGCAGCTCACCGGCATGGCCATCATCATCATCGGCGTGTGCATCTTGACGCTGCCCGGCGGAAGCCTCACCGATCCTAAGACCTTGGCGGAGCCCAAGACTCAATAGTTCTTTTTTCGAATCACTTCGACCCGGCCCTTGCCGCCGACGAACCAGGAACCGACGAAGCTCACCAAGCTCACCAGGATGGAGGTCCAGAAAGCCGCTCCGAAACTCGTGACGTGCATGCCCGGCAACATCCACGCGACCAAGGCAACCATGCCGGCATTGATCACCAGCAGGAACAATCCGAGAGTGAGTATGGTCATCGGCAGTGTCAGCAAAATGGCGATGGGCCGAATGACGGAATTCACGACCCCGAGCAGGATGCCGGCGAGAACCAGGGTGGAGGGGGTGTCGATCGAGACACCATCGACCCACGCGGTCGCCAGCCAAAGCCCCAGCGCGACCAGCGCTGCGCGAATGAGGAACCCAAGCATTTCCCCTCCCTACTCTTAAGTCCTCCGAGGAAGGTAAGCATATCAAGTCGGGTTGCGAGCTACCTCAATAATCAAGTCCGGGCAGGGGCGGGTCTTTGGGTACTACCTTGACGGGCTGCCTAGGAATCGGCGGACTTTCCAGAGTGACCTTGATGCGTCCCAGGAACCGCTCCCAGCCCATGCGGATGCTCGCGTAACTTCGGTCCCAGTCGCTGGTTTCGGGTATCCCGGACCCCAGCAGCCGCAGCGATGTTTTGCCTCCGCCTCGGCGAGTGTCCAGGATGAAGTCGTCCACCGCGGCGGTGTCGCTCGGGGGCGAGTCCTTGCCGTTGAGATAGATGAGCCTGAGCCGCCGGTTCACCTCGAACACGTCGATGTGCGCCTCCCGCGCGCTGCCGCTGCGCTTGCCGATTCGGTACCGGCCGCCTTGCCGCGGATCGATGTCAGCCTCGTGGCCCGACCAGATGCGAATCAGCCCCGGCTCCGTCAGCGCTCGCCAGACCCGCGCCACAGGCACATCGATCTCGACCAGATGGGCATAGCCCCGGGTGCCGTTTCGGGTTCGAGCGGATTTTCGCGGTGAACTCATTGCAGACTGAGAACCTCTTACGTGACGAATTGCCAACCTTAAGCAAAAATGCCCGGCGACGGAGTGCTAGAATCCAATAAGAACGGAGGAAGATCCATGGCTTATGTCGATATCGTGACTGCGCTCGCAGTTCTGCAGTTCATCGTGTTTGGCTTCAAAGTCGGGTCGGCCCGTGGCCGGTACGGCATCAAGGCCCCGGCGATCTCCGGCAACGAGATATTCGAGCGCCTGTTTCGCGTCCAGCAGAATACCTTGGAACAGTTGATTGCTTTTTTGCCGGGAATATATTTGTTCTCCCACTACTTCAGCCCCCTGGTCGCAGCCGCCCTGGGCGTGGTTTATCTGGTCGGCCGGGAAGTTTATGCCTACACCTACGTCAAGGACCCCAGCAAGCGTGAAGTGGGATATGGCATGACTTTTCTGCCCATGGTGATTCTGGTGGTGGGCGGGCTGATCGGCGCGGTGCGCGCACTCTTTTTTGCTTGAAATTTTTTTTCGCCTGAAAACTTTTTCACCAGAGTTTTTTCACTTACGATATCGGTCTTAGATCTCGGTCTTCGATACAACGCTGGGGTGGCCTTTAGGGCCTGAGATGCTGGCAGCCTAAGGCCCACCAGCAAACCCATTGAACCTGATCCGGTTAATACCGGCGGAGGGAGCATGGGTAGTCAATTTTCCGCGCTGATTTTATTGTTCGCCGCATTCACCTTCTCGTCCGGGTCGAATGCCGCCGATGAAGCCGACCGCCAGTCCTTGGACGAGATCATCGTTACCGCGACGCTGCGCTCGGTCCCCCTGGAGGAGACACCGGGCAGCGTGTCGGTTCTTAGTGGACAGACCCTGCAAGATGCGGGGCAGCAACATTTCGAGGACGTGCTGGCACTGGTGCCGAACTTGAATTGGGCGGGAGACACCTCCCGGCCGCGGTATTTTCAGATACGCGGCATCGGCGAGCTGCAGCAATACCAAGGGGCGCCGAATCCTTCGGTTGGATTTCTGATCGACGACATCGATTTCAGCGGCCTAGGCTCCGCGGCAACACTGTTCGATGTCGATCACATCGAAGTGCTCCATGGCCCGCAAGGCACGCTTTACGGGGCCAACGCGCTGGCCGGCCTGATCTATGTGAAGAGCGCCGAACCCTCCGATACCTTCGGCGGTCGGGCGGAAGTCGATGTGGGGGACTACAATGAACGTTCCTACGGAGCGGTGCTCACAGGTCCGGTAAGTTCGCTGGATTCCGAGTTCCGGCTCGCCGTGCAGCAATACACCAGCGACGGCTTCTACCACAATGCCTATCTGGGCCGCAGCAACACCGACAGCCGCGATGAGCTCACCGTCCGCGGGAAATGGCGCTTCGAACCCAGCGATGTGTGGCGGGTCGATGTCACCCTGCTGCGCGCGCAAATCGACAACGGCTACGATGCATTCGCCATCGATAACAGCCGTACCACGGAATCGGATCATCCCGGCGTCGATCGGCAATTTTCCACCGGGGTGTCCGCACGTTCCACTTACAGCGGTTTAGGATCGGCAACCCTCACCACCATCGCCACCTACGCCGACACCAAGGTCAACTACGGTTTCGACGGGGATTGGGGAAATCCACAGCTCTGGGCGCCGTATGCCTATGACTTCACCGAGTACCAGGTGCGCCATCGCTCGACTCGCAGTCTCGAGTTCCGCCTCGGCGATACGCCGGCGTCGGGGTCGGGGGGTTCATCGGAGATCTCGCCCGGGATCTCCTGGCTTTTCGGCGTTTACGCCTTCGAGCTGCGCGAGTCCTTGACGGACACCATGGCCGGAATCTATGTAGATCCCTTCGATGCCACCCAGAACAGCGACAGCTTGAGCGTGACATCGAGCGAGTATCGCTCGCGCAACGGCGCCGTGTATGGACAGATGGACGGCAACCTCACTGACCGGGCACGCTGGTCCTTAGGGCTGCGCGGCGAGCGACACACCAGCCGCTACAGCGACATGACGACCAATCTCGATGCGCCGACCACGGCGAACAACTTTGGGCCGGCCGACAATCTGTGGGGAGGACAGGCCTCGCTCGACTATGCACTGGCCGAGGGCCAGCATGTTTACGCCCTCATCGCCCGCGGCTACAAGGCGAGCGGTTTCAATTTAAGTCCCGGGCTGCCCACCAACCAGCTGCTGTTCACGCCTGAATCCGATTTGAACTTTGAAGTCGGCCACAAGGCGCAAATCGACGACGGCCGCCTTCGAATCGACACCTCGCTGTTCTACATGCTACGCCACAACGAACAGCTGCTGACTTCCGAGCAATTGGATCCGAACAATCCCAATACCTTTATTTTCTTTACCGGCAACGCCAAGTCGGGATTCAACTACGGCTTGGAAAGTACCGCCGCCTGGGCCGCGACGAAAAGCCTGGAATTCGGCGGCTCGCTCGGCCTGCTGCAGACGCAGTACCACGGGTTCGTGCAAAACGGCGTGACGCTGCCCGATCGCGCGTTGCCGCATGCGCCTCCCTGGCAAGCCTCGATCAATGCCACCTGGCGCGATCCGCGCGGGCCCTATGCGCGCCTCGACGTGACCGGCATGGGCTCCTTCTTATACGACCTGCCGCCGAACAATACCCGATCGAATGCCTATGGCCTGGTCAACGGCAAGTTGGGCTGGGACACGCCGCGATGGGAAGCGTATCTATGGGGCCGGAATTTATTGGACAAGAACTACACCGTGCGTGGTTTCTTCTTCGGCGACGAGCCGCCCGACTTCCCCAATAAGCTTTACGTGCAACTGGGCGAGCCGCGAAACTGGGGCGTGCATTTCACCGTGCGCTTCTGAGTGACGCCGGTGGCTTGCCCGGGTCAGCCGGTGTCTCAGGCGATCGGTGGCAGCGGCTCAACTGTATGCGCATACAGTCATCGTCTATAATAGCGCGATGAGTGAAGATCTATTTTCACCGTCGGCGGCAGCTGCGGACTTCGCCGACCGCGCCATCTCTCCTCGACGCGAACTCGGGGCCTACGAGGCCCTATGGGCACGAGAAGGCACGTGGTTCAAGTCCATGGCCGAGGATTTTCGCACTCATCCAGGCGCAATCCCGTCCGACTTCGTGTCGCAAGCGGACATCGAGAAGTACGCCCGCCTCGCGCTTGGCGCAATTCGCGACGCCGGTATTCGACATTTCGGCGTGCGGATTCACGGCACAGGCGAGTATCCGCAGAAGCTGCGCGATGCCGATCACCCGATCGAACTACTCTACTTTCAGGGGCTTTGGGGCCTGGTCGACGCGCCCTGTGTTGCGATCGTCGGCACGCGAGAACCCAGCGATGAGGGGAAGCAGCGGGCCGCAAGGCTCGCACGTCTGCTCGCCGGCGACGGCTATACAATCGTGTCAGGCCTGGCGCGAGGGATCGACACGGTCGCCCACAAAGCCGCCATCGACGCCGGGGGATTCACGATCGCGGTACTGGGCACCCCGATCACGGAATGTTATCCGAGCGAGAATCGGGAGTTGCAGCGGTTCATCGCCGACACTCACCTGGTGATCAGTCAGGTGCCCATCGTTCGGTATTCTCAACAACACGTGAGGGTGAACCGCTACTTCTTCCCGGAGCGAAACGCGACCATGTCGGCCCTCACCGAGGCAACGATCATCGTCGAAGCGGGGGAAACCTCAGGCACCCTGGTACAAGCCCGCCACGCACTGAAGCAGAAGCGCAAGCTCTTCATCCTCGAGAGTTGCTTTCGGAATCCGGCCCTGACCTGGCCTGAAACTTTCGCCAAGCAGGGCGCCATACGGGTGGCTGACTACGGAGACATCAAGAGGCACCTTGCCGCCACCCATACCTCAGAAGCTACTGCGGATTGATGAGTCCGCAGCCGATCATCGGACACCTAGGGTCATGCCTGCACAGGCTGCGCGCCGGCTAGCGGATCTCCGCTTGGAAGTGGCGGTTGGATGCGCTCTCCATCCAGGTCTTGACGCGCTGCGCATCGGCTACCCGAGTGTACTTACCGAAGGAGTCCAGCAGCACAATAACCACTGAGCGACCCTCGATGACTGCAGCCATGACCAGGCACTTGCCCGCCTCGGCGATGTATCCGGTCTTTTGCACGATGATGTTCCAGGCCGGGTTCGCCACCAACCTATCGGTGTTGCGAAACTCGACCAAGTGCTTCTGCACCCGCACGGCGTAGTTCCGATCGGTGGAATACTCGCGAATCGTGCGATTCTTCGAGGCCGCAATCACCAGCTTCGACAGGTCCTCGGGACTGGCCACGTTCTGGCTCGACAGCCCGGTGGGATCGACGAAATGGGCGCTGCTCATCCCTAAGGCCTTGGCCTTGGCATTCATCGCGACCACCATCGCCGGCATGCCGCCGGGATAGTTGTTCCCAAGGGCGTGCGCGGCACGATTCTCGGAGGACATGAGCGCCAGATGCATTAGGTCGCCACGGGTCAAGGTGGTGCCCACGGTCAGACGCGAAAATGACGCTTTCGGGAAGTCGCGGTCGGCCTCGGTAATCCGGATGGGTTCATCCAAAGGCTGCTGGGCGTCCAAGACCACCAGCGCCGTCATCAGCTTGGTGATCGAGGCGATGGGTGCGGCGATATCCGAATTTCGGGAATACAGCACCGAAGAGTCGCTCTCATCGACGATGAGCACGGAGCTGGACTTCAGCTTCGGCTCATTGGGGTTCTTGGTGAGGTTTTTCGCGGAGGCGTGGCAGGCCAGAACACAGAGAAAAATGCCGGCCAACGCACTTGGAAGCGCGGGAGCCCGTCCGAGTGGCGATGCTCGATTGATCGACCGCATTAACCCGCTCTCCTAGATCAGGAACGAAGACTTGAACATATGTTAATCACGCCCGGGCGTGATGCAGCGCTAACTTTGACATTATTCTTGAGAAAGTCCAGCACATTCAGGGATTTGCTGTAAGACATTCAAGCGTTTGCTTCGGCACCGGGATGACCGCGCAGTTCCTTGTCGCGGTACATGTTGTCGTCCACTAAGCTGCGCAGCTGACGCATGTCCCTCGAATCCTTGGGGTAGCAGACGACGCCGACGCTGACGCTGCATCGAATCATGCGCGACCGCAAATCCAGCGTGGTCTTGTAAACATTGTGGCGCAGGCGCTTGGTCACGGCCTGGGCAACTTCGTGGGAGGCGCCCGGCAGCAGCACCGCGAACTCGTCGCCGCCGAAGCGGGCAGCATGGTCCGATTGGCGAATGCTTCTTTGCACGCATTCCGCGACCAGCAGGAGCGCGCTGTTCCCAGCCTCATGGCCGAACACATCGTTGATCTCCTTGAGCTTGTCCATGTCGATCATCAGCAGCGCATAGGTGCCGCCGTTGTGCTCACAGGCTTCGTGCTCGCGTTGCCACATCTCGTTGAACATGCGAACGTTGTAGAGGCCGGTCAGAGAATCGTTCTGCGCCAGATTCTCGATGCGCTCGCGCGCCTCCGTGATGTCCGCCGATAACGTGGTGGTCAGATACGCGACCAGCAAGAACGGCGCCAGCTGTCCCACGACCTGGCTGGCGTAGAACAGCGAGATCACGTCCACACCCGGCGTGGTCATGGCCAAGAGAACATGGCAGGCCGCGATGGCGGCCACCTGCAGCAGCGTCACGAGACGGCCCAGCGTGAGCGCACTCAAAATGATGGGTAGCAAGTACAGATTGAACAGCGGGCTGCCGCTCTTGCCCGTGAACCACAGCACGCAGGTGATGAATAGCACCATCGACCACGACTCGATCAGCAGCCGGACGCGGCTGCGGTTCGGCAGGAAGCCGCGAACGCGAAAACCCACGATGGCCAGCGCGAAGGCGGCGAGCAGGCCGATCACCGGCCACATCTCTGCGGCCAACGCCCCGGACCAAATGAGCACCAAGGCCGCCAGCACCAAGCACAGGATCTCGATGGAACGGGTGCTGCGCATCAGCTAGCCCGGAGATATTAAGAAGGGCGGGTTGGACGGCCCTGGTGCTTGAACGCATGGATCATTCATGACTAGTTCCGCTAGAGCTTTGCCGCGGTCGTCGCCGCATGCGGGCGCGTCATGGGCGAGATCTTCAGTTCCTCGAGCGCGCGTCGAACCTCTGCATCACGCTCGAGCAACGGCGCGTTCGTGGGCAGCGCAGGCGCAGCGTTCGGATCGCGCGCAAGCTCGATGTCGGGGGCAATACCACGGTGATTGATGGAAACGCCGGACGGGGTGTAATACAGCGACGTGGTCAGCTTGACCGCGCGATCGTCGGACAGGGGAATGATGGTCTGCACCGAACCCTTGCCGAAGGTCGTGCGTCCCATGAGTTTTGCGCGATGCTGATCCTTCAACGCGCCGGCGACGATCTCCGCCGCCGAGGCCGAACCGCCATTGACCAGTACGATGATGGGCGCACCGTTGAGCGCATCGCCCGGCGTCGCATCCATTTCAAATTTGGAGTCCGGCGTTCGCCCCTTCGCGGTAACGATCACACCGCGTTCCAGAAAGGTATCGGCGACCGCGACCGCCGCTTCCAGGACCCCGCCCGGGTTGTCGCGCAAGTCGAGCACCAGCCCCTTGAGCGGCGTACCATTGTGTTTGCGCAAATCCTTCAGCGCCGCCGTCAGGTCATCGCCGGTGGTCTCGCTGAACTGCGAGATTCTTGCGTACCCGTAGCCCGGCTCCAGCATCTGCGCCCTGACGCTGTGCAGCTCGACGCGCGCTCGCTTCAGCGTGAACAACATGGGTTCAGGATTATCGCCACGCATGATCCCGATCTTGACCGTAGTCCCTTCCTCGCCGCGCATGCGGCCGATCGTGTCGGCCAAGGTGCTGGTATTCACGGGGACACCGTCTATCGTCACGATGACATCGCCCGCCAGAATCCCGGCCAAGGCCGCCGATGAGCCGTCGAATGGCGCGATGACGACGACCTGCTCGTCCTCGATCGAGAGTTCCAACCCCACGCCCGAATAGCGTCCCGAGCTGCTGATCTTCACCTCGTCGTATTCATCGCTGTCCAAATAGGCCGAATAGGGGTCGAGCGAGGCGACCATGCCGCGGATCGCCGCCTGCAACAGCTGATGATCGTCCACGGGATTCACATAATCGTGTTTGACCCGTTCCAGCACCGCGGCCAGCATGTGTGCATCCTGCCACGGCAGGTCGGCGCCGAGAGCCGCCTTGTCCGCCAGGACACCGTGCGCCAACCCCAGCGACAGGCCGATGGCAAGCCCCAAGGCCAGGAGCAAGGCATTTGAAGATTTCTTGATCATTAGGAACGGGAGCATACGTGCCGAGGTGATTCGCCGCCAGCCATGATGTGCAGTGTTAAATTAAACATGGCGCCCACGACCTAAGCCCCTTCCGCCCGAACAATAGCCAATCCGGCCGTCATGCAGCGCGGAAAGAAGACGAAAGAAAACCCGGGGCTATACCTCGAATGCTTGATTGCACCGATTGTTCGTGAATATTTCGGGTTACGGGACCGTCTTCAGCCACACCTTGGGATCGACGGTTTTTCGTCCCTCCCGTATTTCGAAGTAGAGCTGCGGGGTAACCCCTTCCGTATCGCTCAAGGCGGCAATCACGTCTCCGGGGGCGACCCGGTCTCCCACGGACTTGTAGAGTATCTCAGCGTGACCGTACAGAGTCATGTAGCCGCCGTTGTGGCCGATGATCATCAACAGCCCCAATCCCTGGAGCCAATCCGCATAGACCACGCGACCATAAAAGGTTGCCCGCACCTTCGCTCCGCGCGCCGTATCGATCATCACGCCATTCCAGCGCACGCCGCCGGCGCCGTTGTCGCGCGGAGCCTGGTACCGCGTGCTCAAATGCCCCAGCACCGGCCATGGCAACTTACCGCGCATTTGATCGAAGCTCTGCGAGGGGTCGGCCGGAAAATCCTGCATCATGCGCGAGAGGTCTGCGACCAGTGTCTCGACCGCCTGTTCTTCCCGCTTCAGATTCCCGAGTTCCTGATTGGCGTTGGCCAATTTATTGGTCAGCGCCGCCACTGCCACAGTGCGCTCGGCACGCGCGTGCTGCAGTCCGGCAATTTCCAAGCCGGCCGCGTTCTCCAGTGTCTTAAGGTCGAGGGTTTGCTGCTCGATCTGCACGACCAATTGCTGTAGCCGCGTTTCCTCATCCTCGATGACCTTAATCTTGCGGTTGCGCTGCTCGGCGAAATAACCGTGGTACGCCAACGTGCGCCCCAGCGCGGCCGGGCTGCTTTGATTCAACAGCAGCTTGAGTTCCTCCTGGCGGCCGATCATGTAGGCCGCTCGCGCCTGACTTGCGAGCGATTCCCGCTCCGATTGCAGAGCGTTTTGATTGCGCGTTTGTTCGGCGCGCAGCTCCGCGCGGTGCCGTTCCGCGACGGCCTCCTCCACATGCAGCTCCTCGACACGCTGACGCTTGGCGGCAATGACGAGTTCGGTTTCACGCACGCGCGCGCTCAAGGAATCCCGCTGCGCCAGCTGCGAGTTCATCCGATGGGTGAGTTCCGCGATTCGGGCGCGCACCGCGGCCAGCTTGGCTTTCGCCTGCGCCGAATCCTGGGGCTCGGCGGCGGTCCCGGCACCGCCCGCGCTGCCCGCACATAGCACGCAGGCCAGTATCGCACTCAGGTACGGGCGTTTGCGGCGTTGGCTAGTGGGGGCGTTCATGCGGGCTTAAGCATACAAGCCTTGTGCCCGCTGCTATACTTGCGCGCCCAAAAACCCCAAACCGGGCGAGCCGCATGCAGCGACTGTTAGAGTTCATTGGCCACCATCCGTTTCTCGTCGCCGCGGCGGCGCTGGCCGCTCTCGTGGTGCTGGTGTACGAGCTGCGCGCGCGCGTGCAGGCATTTGCGGCATTGAGTGCCGCGCAGGCGGTGAGGCTCATGAATCAAGGCGCTTTGGTGATCGATCTGCGCAGCAAGGACTCCTTCGATGCAGGGCACATCGTCGATGCGCGCAACGTGCCGGCGGCCACGCTCGAATCGCAGGCCGACGCACTGAAGAAATGGCGTGACAAAAGCGTCATTACCTATTGCGACACCGGAGCCAACGGCGCCGGCGCCGCGCGCACGCTCACCAAGCTGGGGTTTACGAAGGTGTTCAATCTTCATGGTGGACTCAATGCCTGGGTGAAGGATAACTTGCCGCTGACCAAAACGACCGGCGGCAAGAGCGGTTCGAAATGACGCAGCCGCTCGTCACGGTATACGTATCGGATTGGTGTCCCTATTGCCAGCGGGCGAAGGGCCTGCTCACGGACAAACAGGTGACCTTCACCGAGATCAACGTCGAGGACGATGAGAAATTTCGCGAGGAAATGGTCGCGCGCAGCAATCGGCGCACCGTTCCGCAGATATTTATCGGTGACAAACATGTCGGTGGGTGTGACGACCTTTTCGCACTGGATCGCAGCGGGGAGCTGGATCGTCTAATTCAGGGGGCAGGATGAGCGAAGCTAGAGCGGCGGGAACAGAGACCAATACAGGCCCGCAGGTGAGTCTGCAGACTGTTTACTTGAAGGATTGCTCCTACGAGTCCCCGAACGGTCCCCGCCTGCCCACCAACCAGACGTGGGAACCGAAGTTTCAGCTGAATATGAATACCTCGGCGGAGGAACTCTCGCCCGAAACTCGGGAGATCTTGTTGACCATCACGGTGGAAGCCAAGCAGGGCGATGCGACGCTGTACCTGGTCGAGGTGAAGCAGGCAGGCGTATTCATCATCACGGGTACGAGCACCGAGGACTTGAAGCGGTTGATCGGCAGCTTCTGTCCCAGCGTGCTGTTTCCGTATGCGCGGGAAGTGATTTCCGATCTCATCGTCAAAGGAGGATTCCCGAATTTCCTCCTGCCCCTGGTCAATTTCGATGCGTTGTTCGCCCAGGCGCAGCAAGCTCCTCAGCCGAACCTGGTGAACTAGAGCAGCCATGCAGTCCCGGCGTACGGAACCGATGACCGTCATCGGCGCCGGCTCCTGGGGCACGGCCCTGGCCATTCTGTTGGCGCGCGAAGGCCACCCGACCCATCTGTGGGGCCGGGACGCCGCTCATCTGGACGAGATGCGACGCGCGCGGCGCAACTTGCGCTACCTGCCGGACGCCCTCTTTCCCGAGACGCTCGAGGTGATGTCCGACTTGAAGTCGGCGCTGCAGGGTGCCCGGGACGCCCTGATCGCCGTGCCTTCGCAGGCGTTTCGCGCAACACTCGAACGCGTTAGGCCGCATCTGGCGCCGCACACCCGGATCGCCTGGGCGACCAAGGGATTCGAAATCTCCACCGGGTTGCTGCCCCACCAGGTGGTTAGGGCAGTCCTGGGTACGACGCCGGGGGCCGTGTTGTCGGGGCCGACATTCGCCAAGGAAGTGGGCGTCGGTTTGCCAACCGCGATGACGGTCGCCTCCCTGGACGAGCAATTCGCCAAAGAGCTGGCCCTGAGCCTCTCGGGACCCCGTTTCCGTGCGTACACTCAGACCGACATCATGGGCGTTGAGGTCGGCGGCGCAGTGAAGAATGTCATTGCCATCGGTTCAGGTATCGCCGACGGGATGGGCTACGGTGCCAATACGCGCGTTGCCTTGATCACGCGCGGCCTTGCCGAAATGATGCGCCTCGGCGTCAAGCTCGGCGCGGCGCGAGAAACCTTCATGGGACTCGCCGGCCTTGGAGACTTGGTTCTTACTTGCACCGATGACCAATCGCGCAACCGCCGTTTCGGCATGGCGCTCGGGCGCGGGGAGTCTGCGGCGCAGGCGCAAGGCGCCATTCAACAGGTGGTCGAGGGCGTCCTGGCGGCGCGCGCCGTGTACGATGTGGCACTGCGACTGGACGTCGACATGCCGATCTGCCGCGAGATCTACGGCATCATGTACGAGGACAAACCGGTAGCAGCCGCCGTTCAGGCGCTCATGGGACGCGAAGTGCGTTCCGAGACTGAATGACCGTCGATCGGGGCGGATCGTTTTCGCTTTTTTCTTTTTCTTGATCTTTTTATCTTTTGCCTTTTAACTTTTTTCCGAATTTCACCAGTCATTCATCGAGAATCGGGAGCACACATGCATCGTATGGGATCAAAGATTGGCGCCGCATTGCTGGCAAGTTCGATCATGGCGGCCGCCGCGGCGTCGGCGCAGACCGGGGCGCCGCCTGAATTGACCTTGACGCGTTTGGATTGCGGCAAGACCACCACGCTCAACGACGTCAGTGGTTTCACGGACGTTGCGGCGTTCAAGGGATTGAGCGTTCAACTGACCTTCAGCTGCTACCTCGTGAAACACGGTAAGGACTACTTGGTGTGGGACACCGGCAATCCGGCCGCAGCCGCGGGCAGCACGCCGGCGCCCACTGCGCCAAAAAGCAGTCTGGTGGAACAGCTGGCGCTGCTGCATTTGAAACCCGAGCAGATCGGCTTCGTCGCCATCAGCCATTACCACGGGGATCACATCGGCCAGGTCGCCTCCTTTCCTGAAGCGACGCTGTTGATCGGCAAGGGTGATTGGGATGCGCTCAACGACCCCAAACCCAATCCGATGATCAAGCCGGCGAATTTCGAGCATTGGATCAGCGGCGGCGGCAAAGTCGACCCGGTATCCGGCGACAAGGATGTTTTCGGCGACGGCAGCGTCATCATGCTGAACACACCGGGGCATACGCCCGGACATCACAGCCTGTTGGTGAAGCTGAAGGAGAAGGGCAATGTGCTCATCACCGGCGATTTGTCGCACTTCCAGGAAAACTACGACAGCAACGGCGTGCCGACTTTCAACACCAACCGCGCCGACACTCTGGCTTCATTGGACCGGTTCAAACAGCTCGCCACGAACCTGCACGCCACGGTCATCATCCAGCACGACGCGCGTGACATCGGCAAATTGCCGCCGTTCCCCGCGGCCGCGAAGTAATCACATGGCGTTCCAACACTTGCGCAGCACCGCTCTGGTCCTCTGCTCTTTGGGCGCCGCGGCAAAGGCAGCGGATGCCGTCGCCCCGAGAATTGCCGCACAGAACGCGCTGTTCGAAGAACAATACCAATCCGATCTGAAAAGGCATCCGGAACGCGCGACTGCGGTGGGCGACTATCGATATAACGACCAGCTCGAGGATTACTCCCCGGCCGCCTTCGCACTCCAGCACGCGCTCGACGAGGATTTCCTGGCCCGTTTGAAGACCATCTCGACGGCGGGCTTTCCGGAGCAGGATAAGCTGTCGCACGAGGTCATGCAGCGTATGTTGGCGCAGCGCATCACGAACTTCCAATTCAAGGAATACGAGATGCCGGTGAATCAGATGGAGGGGCCGCAATCGCGCCTCGCGGACCTGCCGCTGTCGGTGCCGTTGGATTCCGTGAAGCACTACGAGGATTACATCTCGCGCCTGCACCAGATCCCCCGCGTACTCAAGCAGGCCGAGGATGTGCTGCGTGCGGGCATGAAGGACGGGCTCATGCCGGTGCGCTTTCTGATCGAGAAAGTCCCGGCGCAATGCGAGGGGATCATTGCGGCAAACCCGTTTCTGTTGCCGACCAAGAAGTTTCCCTCGGCCATCTCCGCGGCGGATCAGCAGCGCTTGACCCAATTGATTACGGATGCGGCCAACAATGAAGTCATCCCGGCTTACAAGAGCTTTGCGGCGTTCATCGCGGGCGAATACGCGCCCCAAGGCCGCACGACCTTGAGCGTCACGTCGCTGCCCGGCGGCAAGGAGCGCTATCTGAACGACATCCGCAGCCGGACTACCATCAGCACCTTGAGCCCCGCCCAGATTCACGCCATCGGCCTGCGCGAGATCGAGCGCATTCAGGGTGAGATGCTCACCATTGCACGCGCCCAGGGCTTTGCGGATGTGGCCTCGTTTCGCGAGTCGCTGAAGACCAATCCGAAGTACATACCGACCTCGGCCGAACAGATTCTCGAGGATTTCCGCAAGTACATCGCGCAGATGCAACCGAAGCTCACCGAATTGTTCGGCTACATTCCTGGTTCGCCGGTCACCGTCGAGGCCATTCCGCCGTTTCAGGCCGCGTCGGCAACCCACTACCAAACGGGCACTCCGGACGGCAAGCGTCCCGGCCGCGTGAGCGTCGCGACCTCGAATTTCGAGCATCGCTGGCTCATCGATGACGAGGCCACCGCCTATCATGAAGGCATCCCGGGGCATCACATGCAGCTGTCCGTGCAGCAGCAAATGACCAGCTTGCCGAAATTCCGCCAGCACTCCGGCAATTCCGGCTACGTAGAAGGTTGGGCGCTGTACTCCGAACAACTCGGCAAGGATGTCGGGTTCTACCGGGATCCCGTAAGCGACTACGGCAGGCTCAGCAGCGAGCTGTTCCGCGCCGTGCGCCTGGTCGTGGACACGGGTCTTCACTCAGAGGGCTGGAGCCGCGATCAGGTGGTCGAATTCTTCCGCAAATACCAACCGGTCGATGAGCCCACCATCCAATCGGAGACGGACCGCTACATCGGCTGGCCGGCGCAGGCGCTGTCGTACAAGCTCGGGCAACTGAAGTTTCGCGAACTGCGCGATCGTGCACAAAAGCAGCTGGGTGCGAAGTTCGACATCCGCAGCTTCCATGACGAAATGCTGAACGGCGGCGTGCTGCCGCTCGACTTGCTGGATGCCCGCACGAATGCCTGGATCCGGGAGCAGAAGGCCGGGGGAAAGGCCGGCGTCAAGACCGCGGCGAACTGAGGCGCTTTCGGCGGCAGGGCCTCTGAGCCCTGCCGCGCGAGATCGCTGTGGCGGAATCGAAGTTTCTGCGGTATGAAGGGGAGCTGTTGCCTCCCGTATGGCGGGCAGCCATGACTCAACGACAAGAATCGCAAGGGGACGATATGAGCAGCACTGCCAATTCCGTACCGCTCGCCACCGCACCGCGCGCCGAACTGACGCTGCGCGGCCTGGTTCTCGGCGTGGTCATCACCGTGGTGTTCACGGCGGCCAATGTTTACTTCGGGCTCAAGGCAGGCCTGACCTTTGCCACCTCCATCCCGGCCGCGGTGATTTCCATGGCGCTGCTGCGCGGCCTCAAGGGCATGACCGTGCAGGAGAACAACATCGTACAGACCGTCGCCTCGGCGGCCGGCACGCTGTCCTCGGTGATCTTCGTCCTGCCCGGCATGGTGATCATCGGCTGGTGGACCGGCTTTCCGTACTGGGTTTCCTGCGCGATCTGCGCTCTGGGCGGAATCTTGGGCGTGATGTATTCCATCCCGCTGCGGCGCGCGCTGGTGACACAGTCGGACCTGCCCTACCCGGAGGGCGTTGCCTGCGCAGAGGTGCTGAAAGTAGGTGGTGGCGAAAACGCCAATGCCGCTGCGGTCGAGGATAGCCGTGCGGGACTTGCGGCCGTGGTCTGGGGAGCAATCGTTTCGGCGGCCTTTGCCTGCATCGTGGCGACGCGCATCTTCACCAGCGATGTGGTGCGGTATTTTCGCGTCGGTGATCGGGGCGGCGTAACGGGCTTCGATTTCCTGCTGTCCTTCGCGCTGTTCGCCGTCGGTCACTTGGTGGGCCTGTGGGTCGGCATCGCGATGTTCGTCGGTGCACTGATCGGCTGGGCCTGGGGCGTGCCGCACTTCTCGGCGCTCGCGGCCGGCGCGGAGCCCATGGCACAGTTGGCCCAGCACACCTGGAGCCATCAGGTACGTTTCGTGGGCGCGGGCACGATCGGGGTGGCGGCGGTGTGGACGCTGGCGAAGCTCATCAAACCGGTGATCGCCGGGCTGCGTTCCGCCATGGCGGCATCGCGGGCGCGCGCCGCCGGGAATGCCTCCCTGCTGCCGCGTACCGAGCAGGACATCCCGATCGGCTACGTCGCCCTGGTTTCATTGGTCTGCATGGTGCCGATCGGCGCTCTGATCGCAAACTTTTCCGCCGGCAGCGGCCTCGGCGACCACCTGTTTTTCATGGTGGTCAGCGCCCTGGTCTACATCGCCCTGATGAGCTTCTTCGTATCCGCGGTGTGCGGCTACATGGCCGGGCTCATCGGTTCCTCGAACAGTCCGCTGTCGGGCATCGGCATTTTGGTGGTGATCGGGGCGGCATTGCTTCTGGTGCCGGGTGTCCGCTCCGGCCTGCCCGCGAGCAGCGGTACCGCGCTGGTGGCCTATGCGCTGTTCGTCACCGCGGTGGTGTTCACCGTGGCTGCCATCGCCAACAACAACCTGCAGGATCTCAAAACCGGCCAGCTCGTCGATGCGACGCCGTGGAAGCAGCAGGTGGCGCTGGTCATTGGAGTCGTCGCCGGCGCCGCGATCATTCCACCCATTCTCGACCTGCTCAACCATGCCTATGGTTTCGCCGGTGCCCCCGGACCCCACCATGAACACCCATTGCCGGCGCCTCAGGCCGGCCTGATCTCGGCGCTGGCGCAGGGTGTGATTCAGCATAATGTCGACTGGAGCCTGATTAGGATCGGGGCGCTGGTCGGCGTGCTGGTGATCGCCGTCGACGAAGCACTGCGCCGCTTTACCACCAAGGCACATCTCTCGCCGCTCGCCGTAGGCTTGGGTATCTATCTGCCAACGCAGAGCACGCTGATGGTGGTGGTGGGAGCGATCGTGGGCTGGTACTTCGATCGTCGCGCGGAACGTGCCTCGAAGCCCGAAGCCACGAAGCAGCTCGGCGTGCTGCTGGCCTCCGGGATGATAGTCGGCGAGGGTCTGGTGGGCGTGATCATCGCCGCCTTCGTCGCCTTCTCAGGTAAGGACTTCCCACTGGCCCTGGTTGGCGATGAGTTTGCCGACAACGCCGCTGTTTGGATCGGCAGCGGCGTGTTTGCGCTGACCATATTTCTCTTGTATCGCTGGGCGGCGCGGATGCGGCCTTAGGCTGCGCCTAAGTCGAATTCGACTTAGGCCCGATGAATCGGGAGCTATGCCGATGACAGCACGAATTGATTGCCGTCGGGATCGTTGAATGTCGCAAATTCGCCCCAGGGCTGCTTTTGCGGGGGAGATGTGAACTCGACACCGCGAGCGGTGAGTTGCCGATAAGTCGAGCCGACATCGTCGCAGGCGAACGCACCGTTGAAGAATGTGCCGATGCGACTCTCATGACCGTCCGGCGTGAACAACACAACCCGCGTCGCCGAATTGACGATGCGCAGCTCGATCCAACGCTGGTTTGCATCGAACACTTGATCCGTCGACACTTCAAATCCGAGTTTCTCGGTATAGAACTTCAGCGCGCGATCCTGATCGCGGGTCGGTATGCCGACAAATTTGACTTGTGTAATCACGAAGGGCTCTCCGTTCAAACGCCATGGGAGCGAATGGAGATTATCGGGCCTCCCGCACGTGCACGGTGCCGATAATCGGTATAGTAATTAACCATGCAGTATTTTAATTTGGATCCCTATGTCGTCGATGTTCTCATGCCCGACTTGGTCGGCCATGACCGGCGTCCAGCCACGTTCATTGTCTATTTGTACTTATTGCGCATTGCCGCAACTTACAAGCGGGACACCTTCTCGGTCAGCCTGCAGACCATCGCTACCAAGACGGGGTTGTCAAAGTCCACCATTCAAGCGGCCATCCGCCACCTCCGACGCCGCCGGTTGCTGGACCCCTCGGTCGTAGCGACGACCAGCGACCCGGCGCGGCGGGTCTTGCGGCCTTGGAACCGGTGAAGCGGCAGGTTTATTACTCTACTGGTAGGCATATACTCCGCGAACCAGCATTGTGAGGTCGCTCCGGATGAGCCATTTGCTGAAGGCCATGGGCTTATGGATGTGGGGCTTGATCGCCATCGGCATCTCCGTGTCGTTGGTATCCGTGAGCTACAAAATGCTCTCCGTATATCGAACGCATGACCGCGCCGCATTCAGTACGGCGCCCGACGCCCAACCTGGAGCGGGTCATCCACCGGCGCCGCCGTTAGTCGGAAGCACCGATGCGAATGGGTCAAACGAATCGGCCGTCAGCGGCACGATTGCCGCGGAAGTGGCGGAGGCGCAGAAGGCCATGCACGCCCAGCAATGGTCTGAAGCCCTGCGGTACTTGGATGCTGCGGAGGCAAAATCCCCGCTGACTCCGGACGATCAGGTGAAGATCAATGCATTCAAAGCCACTGTGTATGTTCGACTGAACAACCCCAGCGCCGCGCAAGCCGCTTACGAGGTTGTTCTTGCGACCGGAGCTTATCGAGACGAAGAGCTGGTAAGACTTTTCCGCACGTTGTTTCTATTAGCGGCAAGCAATCAACAGTCTGCGAAGGCGATTGAGTACGGCAAGCAGGCCACTGAGAGCAACCCAGCCCCCAACGACCTGCTGATCATGAGTCAGCTCTACTACCAGCAGAAGGACTGCAAGAACTCAGGCGTATGGGGCGACAAGGCGATAGCAGCCTTCAAAAAGGCTGGCGAGGCGCCGAAAGAAGTGCTGTATCAGCTGAAACTGCAATGCGCCAGCGATGCCAACGAGACGGCGGCGGTGGCCTCGGCGCTGTACGATCTGGTGCGTCTTACCAACAAGACCTCGTATTGGAACAATCTGATTCGCCTGGAGCGCCAGGATGAGCGCGAGGATCGCAACACCTTGATGATTTATCGGGTGATGTACGACGTCAATGCGATGCAGGCGGACACGGACTATATCGAAATGGCGCAGCTGCTCGGGGACGCGGCGTTGCCCGGCGAGGCGCAGTTGGTGCTGGAGAAGCTGCAGAGTTCCGGGATCTTGAAGGATGATCACAAGGAGCGCACCACGCGCTTGTTGAACGCCAT
>JAJPKM010000029.1 GCA_021323735.1 Gammaproteobacteria bacterium | reverse complement strand
TTTAAGTTAATCGGAGAGGTACCGAAGTGGTCATAACGGCGCCGACTCGAAATCGGATGGTCGGGTAATTCCGGCACGTGGGTTCGAATCCCACCCTCTCCGCCACTGAAAATAAAAGGTCCCATCGGGACCTTTTTATTTTCAGCAGGTGCAGGGTGTGTGGACGAACCTACCCGGGTTCGACCAAATCGCGGAGCGATTTGGGACGACGCGAAAGCGTCGGTCCGGAGCGAAGCGGAGGACGAGTGGCCGTCCCCGGCCGCGAGCAATCCCACCCTCTCCGCCAGTCGTTACATTACAAAATCGCCGGGAGCGATTTTGGTGTCTCTATTTTGGAAATAGATCACGAATTCGAAGAAATGGCAGTCCGGTCTCCCCCGCCCGTCGAACCTTGAGATCTAGAGCGTGCTCGAGCGGGATCGCGCGATCCAAGAGATCGTATAGATCCAGGCCGTCCATGCAGATAACTCGCTTCCCCCGCCCAAACGCGATTAATCCATCCTCCGTAAACCCGGAGTTGCTGATAAATAGGCCCCGCGCCCAGGCGGCTTTCTGGTCCACTTTGCCGTGGAAGGCGTGCAGATCTTCAGCCCCGCAGGGTGCATTCTGCCACTTCGCTTCGAGAAGATAGATTTCGCTTCGTAGTAGAAAGCTCCCGTCAATCTGTTCGCCGCGCAGGCGAAAGGGATCGCGGCCCGCGAGCCCGGAAGCATCGAAGAATCTTTTTAGGAACTTCTCAAATTCGTAGCCCCGCGGTTGTGGTTCAAGGCTTGATAGCGCCACGAGTTCGGAACGCATCGAGGTTAGGACCGACCGGTTAACGCCTGTAGCGGTGAAGGCCGTAGCATGCGGTGTGCTCGGACCTTTCCCTTGAAGTCGCGCAATCAGTGAGGAAAGTTCGGACTGTGGGTCCTCAAGGGACTCCGGTTTCCGAGCGCGCCGCCGAAGGGCTTCCCGATACTCCCACAGGGCCTCAAGTGCTCGCACCGCCGTCGCGGCATCCGCAGTCCTCAAAAAGTAGCGCAGCCGCTTGGCCTTCGATGTGCCATCGACATCGTAACGCGAGTCATCGATGTCAATGCCCACTTCTTCTCGAAAAAAGTCTCCGAAGGTGGCATTTGAAAAATTGAGCACGTACCCGCTGCCCATCTCGAAGAGGTCGTTCAGGAAGAGCACATCAACGGAGCGTAGGTTGGGCATCGTGCGATCGACTACGGCCGTGGTGCTCCGCCAGTCGGCCAGCGTCCATAATTAAACCCATATTCGTAGTCCTGATCGGGCAGGTTGTGGACCGCTATCGCCTTGTCTATGCAGGTGAGCGCGAGCCTCAGAAAATTAGTGTTCACTGCCGCCTCGGCGTACTCGAGTTCGGCCTTTTCCCATGGTCCGAGCGCTCCGTCGGACCCCGTCAATGATGTTCTCGCCTCCGCGATCAACGCTCTAAGCAGTTCGCTCCGACCCTCATAGCCGTGTTCATCCAATTCGCACGCTACCAAGTCGAGCCGCGCCGAGAGGGTCTCCACCGGTTCGAGGCTAAGTTGACCGTTCTCGAAAATCATTTGCACGTTTAGTTCGAGGATGCCGTGCTTCGGACCGCTCGGAAGATCTCTCACCGTATCTCGCACCAACCTCACAATTTGCTCAGGGTGCACAGCCATGAAATGGCCAGTCCGGGGATTCATAATTTCAAGAAGTCGACGGGTGCGGTCTGTCACCGACATCACCCACTCATCATCTAGGGGCTCCTGTTGTTCACCATGCCAAATTCGGTAGGGCAGCGGCCGAACCCGAACACGCGTCACGTCCGCGTTGCTCTCGTCTAGTCCCCCCAATGCAGGGTCTCGGAGTTTCGCGGCCACTTCGTCGGGGAGGATGAACCACGTCGGAATGCCGCGGGACTGCGGATTTCCGATCGGATTTTCCGGGGTCCCGTTCCACCGAATCCCGAGAGAGTCTCGACCCTCCCACTGCATGGAGGCAAGCGCCCACCCTCCCTCTCCCGTGTTCTGCAAGATGTGCAGGTTCGCAACCGCTCCCTTCGGCGAAAGCACAGTTTCGGGAACCGTGTGCTGCGGCGCGGATTCGGTCATCTATGTTCATCCATAAGTACTACTATATGTAATAGTATACGTGTATTAGTACGTAGAGCGCAAGAGTTCAATGACCGGTTCACATGCGTAGCGGGCTCGCGAGACTGCGATTCCGATCCGTCAATGGAGGCGAGCCTCGACGGAGTCCGGGCGCGGATCCATCGCGATTGAGTGCCGAAAACCCTGATGATGCGTGGGCGGTAACTCGGCGCGCCGCCGGCCGCGCTTTCTCGGAAAGGCGGACGCCGGATCCCCGGTCAACGTGGCAGGCTAAGCTGTGATGACGTCCCATCACTTTGAGGAGCGCGGCGAGAAGGGGAAATCACATGACTACGGGAACTAAGGGCGTGGGTTTTGAGGATCCCTGGCCTCGCGACGGTTATCGTCTCTTTGTTGAAGGATCATGGGCATACGATGCTCAAGTCGTTAGGGATCCGAACGAACGCCTCTACCGAATGCCCATGGGATACAGCCGCGCGGCCGATCTCCTTGTTGAGCAGGCTGCGGCGAACGTCGTCGATCGTAATAACGTCATATACGCAGCGCCGTTCTGCTATCGGCAGTCCGTGGAGCTCCACTTAAAGCGCATTATCCTGAAATTCGCCTCCATCAACCGGGATGCGACGGTCACGCACGATCTTGCTACTCTTTGGAAGCAGTTTGTTGTTTTAGTGATTGAGCGTGGCAGAGAGCAGACCATCGGCCTCAGCCCGGTGCAGGTGCTTGTCGCGGAACTGGATCAGGCAGACAAGAGGTCCGACAGCTTCCGGTTTCCGGCAACGCTTCGCGGTCTACCGTTCGCATTCGGCGATCAGGGTATTGATCTCGACAATCTTCCTGAGGTGATGGCTGGCTTGATGAATTTTTTCGAGTGCGCGTACCTCGACTTCTCCCACCAGGATGATGCGGCGTCAAATTGGGCCTAACATCCGGTCTGGTTTGGGGGTCTCAGCACTCTACCGCGCTGGTCCACAACCCGGCAGGGATCTCCTGAAGCCTCGCCCAGCCAATCTAGAGCCGAAACAATCTCAGGGTAGGAATAGAAGCCTTGAAGGTCTCATCGGCAAAACGGGGTGCAAGCGGCAGGCTGCTCCGAGCCTTGAGCCAACTTAGAAGGGGAGGGACGATCTCTGTCAACTCATGTCGCTCGAGGAAAGGAACTCCTGCTGATATTCAGGATCTCAATCTCACTCAACCGTCTCGGGCGGCGACGCTAGGCGGTGGCCGTAGGGTGGGATTTGCGCCACTCAGTATGTCTTTCATCCGTAGTTCGATGATCGGGTTGAACTCGGGATGCGTCAGAATGTAGAAGCGCTCATCGCGGATGGCGGCCAGCACTTGTTCGCCTACAGCGCGCGGACTTAAGCCTCTCTTGCATTGCTCCGTGACCCACTCCCGCATCGCTGCCGCTACCGGCTCCGCGTGCGCCGACGTCTCGATCGCGAATTCCGCTGGCCGGTTTCGGTTGGAGTTCATGATATTGGTGTCGACAAAGCTGGGGCACAAAACCGACACCTTCGGTTTGAACCCGCCGCGCTGCAGTTCTAGATACACGTTCTCGGAGAGGCCCACCACCGCGAATTTGCTCGTTCCGTACAGCGTGCCAGCTGCGATGAGTCCTGCCAACGAAGCGGTGTTCACGATGTGGGCCTCGGTATCTTGTTCAATCATGATCGGTAGAAACGAACGAATACCGTGCACGACGCCCATGAGATTGACACCCAGTATCCAATGCCAATCGTCGAGAGAACTTGTCCAGCTAGTGCCGTTGCCATCGCCGCTAAGTCCACCAATGCCGGCGTTGTTGCAAAGCACATGCACTGCGCCGTATTTACTTAGCGTTTGCTTCGCCAAGTTATTTACCTGATCTGACTTTGACACGTCGGTCAGCACAGCGTGCACATCCGCGCCAGCTGCAAGCAATAGGCGAGTAGTTTCTTCGAGCGGCCGCTGCTCGATGTCGCTTAGCACCACCTTCATACCTGCGGCGACGAAGGTCTCGGCCATGCCGCGACCGATACCGCTTGCCGCGCCAGTGACAACGGCGACTTTATCTTTGAAGTCCTTCATTTGAAGCTCCAGGAAATGTAGGCTGCCGACGCGTATATATAGGAGTTCCATCCGCAGCGGCAGTCTGTTCGGGCGAATGGCCATGCCGTATAATGAATGCAGGGTTGGAAATCCTCGCATGCGCCCCAACTCGTTCGCTGATGCCGAATGGTATGTTCAGATTAGTTGCCGCATTGACGCCTAGTCCGAACCGGTCTGGCACTTTCGTTCTACGCCAACTTCCCGCCCAAAACGCGCGAGTTACTGGCGCCGGGAGGTGGGTTTCGCACGCGGTGGAGTCTTCTATCGTTGGTCAGCGGTAATGCTCGTTTTTGGGGACGCGCGCGACCAAGGCGGGCGAAACGCGCCTGGCGAGACAGCCTCGCGCCGCCAAGGCGCATTACGATGCGCGCAAATCTCGTCTTGTGATTGAGCTTACGAATGGCGTGATTCTGATGTTACCGCCAAAGTTATTGCAGGGTTGAAGAACGCCACGGCGTCGCAGCTTGCGAAAGTAGAGTTGACCCCTTTGGGCACCGGACTGCATTGGGAGGGGCTGGATGCGGACCTGAGTGTCGCTGGACTCGCTGCCGGTGTCTTTGGTTCGAAGGCATGGATGAGCGAGCTGGCGCGCTATGCGGGATCGAGTACTTCTGCGCGCAAGGCGTCTAGCTCCCGCCTTAATGGTAAACGAGGGGGTCGGCCTCGCGTTCGAGAGGTTCTCGACAGACGTGACAATCTGGGCAACATTTCCATGAAGAGCCGTTTGCACCTGTTCAAAATCCGGATGCCGTTAGGCCAAGAGGAAGCCCAGCTCGAATCTCCACCCTGGCACGAGGAGGCACTCCGCGAGACCGTTGTGCGTCACGATGCAGGCAAGGAGCAGCCGATCGACTGGGGCGCCGCCAAACGCGAACTGCGCAACCGCGCTGAGTGAGGCCTACTGCGAAATCTACTGCCAAAAGCGGGGAAGAGAGCGGATTCTAGGGGACGGCGAGCCTCAATTTTTCAGCGACTTACTGATTTCTATTTGCGTCTATGTGGGGTTCGACCAAATCGCGGAGCGATTTGGGACGACGCGAAAGCGTCGGTCCGGAGCGAAGCGGAGGACGAGCGGCCGTCCCCGGCCGCGAGCACTAACGCAGCCGTCTGGCCGCGTTGAACGCCGGAGGTCTCTCCGACGGCGGCCCGCAGGGTGAGCGCGCAGCGCGAATAATCCCACCCTCTCCGCCACTTTAAACGCAACTGCTTGAAACGCTTTGGCCTCTAGAATTTGAAGCATCTCGATTAACCCCCCGGTACACCGCATACGCGCTCACTTCGATTGACTTGCGATGGTGGCAGGCCGCGGGCTACGAACCCATAATGAGCTGAGCGGGACGGCCAGTAGACGCTCACCGAACGGCAATACATGTTCGCCGTCATATAGGATGATTCCGCTGTGGAAGCGAGGACGACCTAGCAGTTCACGCAAGCGTTTTAGCCCGCGGAAGTCGCCTTCGCGGACCGAACTCGCCGCCTTGACTTCAATGCCGGCGTGGTGTGTGCCTCGCTGCACCACGATGTCGACCTCATAACCATCCTTGTCGCGTAGATGATGGAGGTTAATCCTTTCGGGATGAGCACCCGCCTGCTTTTCAATTTCGCCAAATACGAATGTCTCGAGTAGCTGACCGAGCAGGTCGCGCTGGCCGTCGAGTTCGGCGGCGCTGCAGTGAAGGAGACTGCAGGCCAAGCCGGTATCGCCAAAGTGGAGTTTGGGACTTTTAATCAGTCGTTTGATGCGATTACTGAACCAGGGTGGCAGGAATTCGACCAAAAACAGTCGCTCGATTAGTGTGAGATAGCTGCGGATAGTCGGGCGGCTGAGTTCGAACTGGCTCGCCATCTCACTTAAGTTGGCGAGCCGCGCAGTCTGGCTCGCGGCAAGCGTGAGAAGCTTTGGCAGAGCATCAAGGCTTCCGATGTGAGAGAGATCCCTCACGTCACGCTGGACAAGGGTTTCTATGTAGTTCGCGTACCAATCGTCTCTTCGCTTTGGCGTCCGGTTTTGGGCCACGGGGTAGCCGCCGCGAGCGATGCGTTCTGCCAGTTCCTTACCGAGACTTCCGCTATGTCGGAATGACTGTGCATCGCTGAAGAGGGTATCAAGAAAGGTTGGGCGAGCACGCTCGAGCTCGACCTGTGAGAGCGGGTAAAGGCGCAGTATCTCCATGCGGCCGGCCAGCGAGTCTGATAAACGAGGAATCAGCAGGACATTCGATGAGCCGGTTAGAATGAAACGCACGGCGTTACGGTTTGCGTCAACGATAGGCTTGAGGGCGGCAAATAGCTCGGGGACGTGCTGGACTTCGTCTAATATTGCACGCTTTTCCAGGCGCGAGACGAAGCCAGTAATGTCCGACCGTGCGGCGGCGAGTGTTGCGGCATCGTCGAAGGTGTAATAGCGAAATCGTCGACGTTTGCCGACTTGGAGGGCGAGAGTGGTCTTCCCGCATTGTCGCGGCCCGTGGATGAGGACGACTGGCGTGTCCGCGAGTGCGGTGATGAGGGCGGTTTCCGCCAATCGACGGTATAGGATTGCAGCCATACCGGCTAATTGTAAGCCCTTGTACCGGCCGAATGAAACCCTTATTGGCGGCCAAATGAAACCCTTAGTGCCGGCCAATTGCCGTGCAGTGCCAGATAGCCGCCCTTCATCAAGCGAGTGTATAGGATCGTCGCAGTCGGCGGAAAAGACCTGCAATTTATGCGCGTTGTTCGACTTCCATCGGCTGATCGCGATAAGCTTGACACGACCATTCAGCGTCGCTGTCCATCATGGGCAAAGAGGGGATTTGCTTGTCTGATCTAGAGAAATCGTTGCAAGCTCGGCGCGTGGCCGTTGGATGCCTGCGGTCTCTCGCGGTGTCTGTGGCGTTGCAGATCCTCTGTATTCCAGGCGCCATCGCTGAGGAGCCGGCAACTGCTGCTCAAGATGCACCGCCCCTCCCGCAAATCAAAAGCCTAGGCGGTGTCTATTACCCGGACAAAGCCAGGCTCCGTGACCTCGAAGGCAGCGTCTTAGCCGAGTTCAGCATCAACGCAAAAGGCAAGGCAACCGGGATAAAGTTGATACGGGCGGACAACCCACTATTTGCCGATGTCGCGATGCAGGAATTGTCGGCCGATAGGTACAATGTGCCTGCCGATTGGACTGCGAAGAACGCGGCTGTGCGGTATCGGGTTGTAATCGTCTTCTGTCTTCCCCCGAGCGATCAAACCACGACATTCACCGAGTCCCCCTACGACCCCATCATAGTTGCGGGTAGCAGAATCGGGCACCCGCCCGTGCAGACGATTCCGGGAACTTGCAAAGCGAAGCAATAGCTCCTAATTCGCGACGCAACGTCTACCGCTGCCTATGCATGTCCATGAGCTGATCCATCGGCTGCATATTATGATTGAGATTCGAGACGATAATCATCGATCCGAAAATGACGAGTCCCACCACGAAGATGCCAAAGGCCAGGGACAGTATGTTGTTGGTGGAATCGGGTGAGCTGCTGATGTGCAAGAAGAAGACCAGGTGCACGCCCATCTGGGCGATTGCCAGGACGGCAAGGAGTATCGGGATGCTCGGGGTCCACACGTAGCTCGAGGAAGAAGCGGCAAATGAAGCCGCGGTCAGCAATACCGCCAGCGCAAGACCCAGTGTGTAACTTCTTAGTCGCTCGCGACCGCTTTGATGAGACCCGGGTGCCCGCTCGGCCTCGGCAACTTCACTATGCGCATTCATGCGTGTGCTCCCAGATAAACCACGGTAAAAACGCCGATCCACACGATATAGAGCGCATGCCAGAATAGGCTGAAGCACAGCATGCGCCGGATGACCATCGGCCGGAAACCCAGCGTGCCCACCTGGGCCATCATGATCGCCAGCCATGCAATGCCGGCTGTGACGTGCGCGCCGTGTGTCCCGACCAAGGTAAAGAACGAAGACAGGAAGGCGCTGCGAGTCGGTCCGGCGCCCTGGTGCACCATGTGGGCGAACTCCGAGAACTCCAGTGACAAGAACGCAATACCCAATCCGGCCGTAACAAGCGCCCAGGAGTACGTCAGCACCGTTTCGCGCCGATCCGCCGCAATCATCATCATTCCGCAGGTGAAACTCGAGGCCAGAAGACAACCCGTTTCGATGAGTACGTGGCGCTTGTCGAATAGCTCGACCGCGGAGGGTCCGCCATCGGTCGCCCCGCAGAGCACGGCATAGGCGGCAAAGAGCCCGGCGAAAATGATGATATCGCTGAGGAGAAACAGCCAAAACCCGAATGCCGCGACAATGCGCTTAGGTGCCGGTCCGCGCTCGGAGAGCGGAACGCCCACCGGTATTTCTGCCGAGACGACATCGACGAGAGTGTTCATGCCCGTCCGGCCTGCGGTGAGTGGGCATGCTCGTGTTCGGCAATCGTCGCGATCGACACGCAATCCTCGAGTTCAGTGCGCCACGCATGGCGCAAGGTTACGGCGATCGCGCCGAACAACCCGACCATGGCCAGCCACCAGATATGCCAGATCGATGAAAATCCCAGGATCGCCATAAAGAAAGCCACGCAAAAGCCGAGCGCACTACGCTTGGGAACAGTCAAAGCCACGAGCCGCGGGGCGGCGTTGCGGAGGCTCGGATGACGCTTCGCGTTCCAGAAGGCATCAGGCCCGACGACGGTCGGCAGCAATGCGAAGTTCCATTCGGGTGGTGGCGACGAGACGGACCATTCAAGTGTACGACCGTTCCAAGGATCCCCTGTGAGGTCGCGTCGCGTCTCGCGAGTGCGAATGCTGACCACGAGTTGCACGACGGTGAGCACGATCCCCACCAGAATAACCACGGCACCGCCGAGTGCCACCATCATGAGCGGTTGCCATGTCGGGTCGGCGTAGTGCTGCATTCGCCGTGTGGCACCCATGAGGCCCAATGCGTAAAGAGGCATGAAGGCAAGATAGAACCCGACGAACCAGCACCAAAAGACAGCCTTGCCCAGACCCTCATGTAGCGTGAAGCCAAAGGCCTTGGGGAACCAGTAGGTGTATCCAGCCATCACACCGAACAGGACGCCGCCGATGATGACGTTGTGGAAATGCGCAATGAGGAAGAGGCTATTGTGAAGCACGAAGTCTGCCGGCGGGATGGCCATGAGTACGCCCGTCATTCCGCCGATGACGAAGGTGATCATAAAGCCGATGGCCCAATATATCGGCGTGGTGAATCGGATGCTTCCGCCGTACATCGTAAATAGCCAATTGAAGACTTTGACGCCCGTCGGAACCGCAATGATCATCGTGGCGATGCCAAAGAACGCGTTCACGTTGGCCCCAGCACCCATGGTGAAAAAATGATGCAGCCACACCATGAAGGACAATACGCAGATGGCCATGGTGGCCATGACCATGGACCGATAGCCGAACAGCGGCTTGGCGGAAAAGGTTGCGATGACCTCGGAGAACACGCCGAATGCCGGGAGGATCAAGATATAGACTTCCGGATGACCCCAGGCCCAGATCAGATTGATGTACATCATCGGATTCCCGCCGCCATCGTTGGTGAAGAAATGAAATCCGAGATACCGGTCCAGCAGCAGCATGGCGAATGTGGCGGTGAGGATGGGAAATGCGGCGACGATGAGCAGATTGGAGGCCAACGCGGTCCAACAGAACACCGGCATCCGCCCGTACCCCATGCCGGGCGCACGGAGCTTGAGAATGGTGGTCGTGAGATTGATCCCTGACAACAGGGTACCGAGCCCTGAGATCTGCAGGCTCCAGAGGTAGTAGTCGACGCCCACCCCCGGCGAATAAGCGATCTCGGAAAGCGGGGGATAGGCCAACCAGCCGGTTCTGGCGAATTCGCCGACACCCAGGGAGAGATTGACCAGGAGGACGCCAGCCGCGGTGAGCCAGAAGCTGACCGAATTGAGAACGGGGAAGGCCACATCACGGACCCCAAGCTGCAGCGGCAGCACGAAGTTCATCAGTCCGACCACAAACGTCATGCCGACGAAGAAGATCATGATGGTGCCGTGGGCCGAGAAGATCTGATTGTAGTGTTCCGGCGGCAGGTATCCGGCCGCATGTCCCGCGGCAAGCGCCAGCTGCGCGCGCATCATGATGGCGTCGGCAAAACCGCGCAGCAGCATGACGAGCGCCAGGATTACATACATGACGCCGATCCGCTTGTGATCGGTGCTGGTGATCCATTCACGCCACAGGTACGGCCACCAGCCCTTCCAAGAGACAATGGTCAAAACACCGGCGATCCCGACCATGAGAATGCAAACCGTAATCAGCGGAATCGGCTGGTGCAGCGGAATTGCATCCCAGGTCAATTTTCCGAACATGTGTCACCTCTTACAGGGATCGGCCGCTGGTCAATGCCGAGGTTGGGCTCGAGCCGATCGGTGCGCCGTGGTTATGCACGATGCTGTCGAACATGCCTGGCGTGACTTGGCCGAAGGTATGGGGCGGATCGGGGCCGCTGGGCGCCGCCAATTGAGCGTAACGGACGGCGTCGAGGTATTCCGTGCCGGCGCGTGTCGATCTGAGCCACTCCTCGTACTCGTCTTCCGGCACGGCCTTCACGTCGAAACGCATGTCCGAGAAGCCATCGCCGCTGAATTGGGCAGACAGCCCAGCGTAAGTGCCGGCGTTCGAGGCGAGCAAATTGAGCTGCGTCGTCATGCCCGCCATGGTGTAGATCTGGCTGCCCAGCTGCGGCACGAAAAAGCTGTTCATGACGCTTGCGGAGGTGAGCTTGAAATGGACCGGCGTGTTGACCGGCAGGACCAGTTCATTCACCGTGGCCACCCGCTCTGAGGGGTAGATGAAAAGCCACTTCCAATCGAGCGAGATGACTTCGATCTCCACAGGCTTCGCGCTGCCTAGAGCCTTTCGGGGATCGAGGTCGTGGGAGCCAATCCAGGCGATTCCGCCTAAGAACATGACGATCATCGCCGGGATGGACCAGGTGACGAACTCGATGCGGCCGGAGTACTCCCAATCGGGGAGACGCCGAGCGCGTTTATTGCGTGCGCGGAACCACCAGGCGAAGGCCAAGGTGCAAATGATCACGGGAATGACCACGGCCAGCATGATGGTGGTTGCATCGAAGAGAATGACCTTCTCATCGGCCCCTACGGGACCCTGGGGATCGAGCACTCCCTGTGAGCAACCGGCCAGAAGCGCGCAGGTCGCGCATGCACGGAGAATCCCCCATGCATGGAAAATCTCGCAGGCAAGGGGAATTTCGCCCGCAGGGAGAACCCCAAAGCTGAGATCGCGAGGGCGCATTTTGTCGCATCGGTCGTCGAAACGGAGGCCGGAACCGGGTGTCATGGACAACGAGGGGGAGCGCATACGCTACGAAAGTCGCATCAACGCGGGAGGGAATCTTGTAGATAAGCGATCTTTTTTAACGTTCCCCGGTTGTCGCGTCGGCCCGTCATTGCCCCATCGAAAATTCAATGTATGCAGGGCGGCGCGACTTTCGATGTGCGTATAACAGAAGGCCTATCAAACCACCCAAAAGCAGTAGGGTGGTAATACCAAAGCGCATCCGTCCTGCGACTGTGACTATCGTATCTTCGGCGCGTGCGATGGCACCGTCTCCTTGGGCAATGGTCTTCAACCCGGCATAGATGATTTGCTAGCAACCGATGGATCGGTGAAACGCGCGAACGTTGCGCCCGGGGCGGGGCAAGATCGACTTCCCCCGATGGTGATGGCGAACCAATCAGGACAATCGATGATGACCACATTCGAAAGTACTGCACACGGCACGCGTCAATCCTGTGGTGCTGACCCGGCCCCGGCGATCGAGTCCATGACCGGGGAGGCGACATCCTTGACAGTGTCTCGGCTTAGGGGCACCGTGTGCCGCATCATGACGCTGCTGAATTTCGCGGCGGCCGAGCTTGACCGCTCTTCGAGCGGTGCAAGGTCTTCAATCGATCAGGCCGCCTTGATATTGCGCGAGGAGATCGGGCAACCGCTCAGAATGACGCATCTCATCTCCGAGCCGGGTGCTGCAAGCCGCAGTGCGTTGCCATCCTGGCAGGCCCGCCGCGTCTTAGATTACGTCGAAGAGCATCTGGCAGAGCCGATCCGGGTTTGCGATCTGAGCGCTCTCGTCAATCTCACCGAGGGTTATTTTTCCCGTGCATTCAAACGTCGACTCGGGACTTCCCCGCATACCTATATCGTGCGCCGTCGAGTCCAGCGCGGCGCCCGCCTCATGCTGGAGGGTGGCTTGCCATTGAGCGAGGTCGCGCTTAGGTGTGGGTTCAGCGATCAGGCACATTTCAACAAGAGCTTTCGCAAGCTCATGGGCACAACACCCGCCGCCTGGCGTCGTTCGAATAGAGATGACTCCGAAGGGGTCATGTGGGAAGAAGCGAGCTTGCGATCGGCAGCGGCTGCGAGGCACCCTGAATCGTATTACGGAGCCGCCAGGGCGGTAGCAGTCGGTCCGCATTCGGTGGGTTGATCGGTTCGCAATAGAGGTGCGATCGACTTGGCGAGATCTGCGAGCAAGGCTTGATCGGCGCGGACCAGGTCGCCCGGCGATCCCGACGTGCTTTCCCTAAGATCGCTGTTGCAGCGAAGTTCGAAGGGCGTGGCCGCGCCACGAGACCGTATCCGCCATTCTGCGTGAAGGTATACGGTCTGAGCGGTGGCTTCCCAAACGCCAATGTCAACCCGAAGTCCGATGGTGGGCATCGGACTCGCTGAATCACCTGCCGCCGAATCCCGCAGTGCCATCCGCAAGTCCGCGACGAGCGCACGCCAGACCTCTTCGCGCAACGGGGCAGCCCAATTGGCATTCTCGAGAAGGACCAATTCATTCGCGGATTTGCGTACCACCAGTTCCTTGCGGTCGACTGCGCTCGGTATTCGAATGCTTTCGACGACAAAGACATCGTGGGCTTGCCTCGCCGCTGTCAAGCTCGCAGTCGAAGTCGAAGTTAGCAGGGGCGAGGGCGGGGGCGTGGAGAGCGTATAAAGATGGACGCTCGCCGTCGTGCAGCTTAAGAGCGCGCAGGCGATGGGAACGATGCAAAGGGACTGCCGAGGAGTCATGGGGTCCCGGGATCTTTCGGGTCTGGCTTCCGGCCGCGAATTAACGCGTCCGGATGGCGTTGCAGGTATCCTGCGAGGGCTCGCATTTCCTGCAGAGCGGCATCCGCATCCTCGAGCGTTTTGTCGATGCTCCCTCGCAGGGGCGAATCGCTGGAAAGCGCGTCATGCAGCGCCGACAGGGTCGAGCGTCCCTCCGATATCGTCGCGGTCGCCGGGGGCAGCAAGTCATGGTCCACGTGTGCAAGCAGCGTCTGCAAGGTGGAGAGGTCGCCGTCGAGGTGGTTACCGATGTCTGCGAAGGGTATCTTGTCGAGCTTCTCGGCTATGCTCGACACCCGCAGTTGAAGTTCACCGGTGCTGGACTCGACTGTCGGGATTTCCAAGGGGCGCCGACTCGCATCGAATGTGACCCTTGGTGCGGTGGGCAGAAAATCCACCGCCAAGTAGAGTTGTCCCGTCAGGAGACTGCCCATCCTTGGCTGCGCCCGCAACCCACGAGTCACCAGACGGCCAACGAGTGCTGCCACGCGATCTTGCGAGCCTGCCGTGCCCTGCTCGGCCAGCGTGTCATAGGCATGACCCATCAATTGCGGATAGACCAACGCACTCACCACCACCGAGAACGACTGATCTTTCGGAGAGAACTCCAGATCGATGGCGCTGACATGGCCGATATCGACACCGACCATTTCGACCGGCGCACCAATATTCAGGCCACGCAGTGCATGCTTGAACCGCATGCGGACCAAGTCCGGCTCGCCGGGAGAGGGCGTGAAGGCCGTCGCCCGATCTCGATATAGCGAGTAATCCGCACCGTGCGCGTCCTCCGTGCTGGGAAGTCCCGACGGCCCGTCTTCAAAGGCAATGCCACCGGAAAGCACGGCGGTCAGGGATTCGGTCTTGACCTGCAAGCCGTCGGCATTCAGGGAAAGATTGATACCCGAGGCATTCCAGAAGCGGGAGCGGGCGGAGATGAGTTGATCATGCGGTGCGTCGACAAATGCTCGAATCAGGACACCGTGGTGGTCGTCCTCCAGTCGGGTCTCGGTGACCCGCCCGACGCGAACTTGATGAAAGTACACCGGGGCGCCGGGTAACAGGGACCCGAGAGTGTCCGCGTGAAGGGTCAGCAGTCGGCCGGCCCGGCCATGTGCCAAGGCCGGGGGCTCCTCCAAGCCCACGAAAGTGTCTTTGAATTTGCCTGAATTCGCCATGTCGACGCCGATGAACGCACCGCTGAGCAGTGAGTCGACCCTCGCGTCTCCGTCGATGCCAAGCCGAGGGTGCTGTACCCAGAAGTGACTGCCCTCGGTGGCCGCACCCGCGGCGCTTCGATCAAGATCCACCGTGACCACCACGCCGTCCCCGTTGCGACTCAAGGCAAGGGCGATCACGCGCCCCACGGCAATGCTGCGGTACATGACCAGGGTCTTGCCGACCTGAAGGCCCTCAGCCGATTGAAAGCTGAGCGTCACGCGGGGGCCGCGGGACTTCCAGGATTCCACCATGAGTGAGGCGCCGACCAGTGCCGCCAGGATAGGCACGACCCAAACGAGCTGTGGCCGCCACCGGTGCTGCTCGACCAGCACTTCGCCTGGATCATCCATGGCGGTGTCCCGGGCGATATCCTGCCATCCAAATCGAGCGCTGGTCGAAACTGAAGGCGGAGATCATGGTGGCGATAACGACGGCGCAGAAGAAGATGATGCCGGGCCGGGGTTCTGCGGCCGCCAGTGAACCGAAACGAACCAATCGACAGGTGAGTGCCACCACGACGACATCGAGCATGGACCAATAGCCGATGAATTCGACGAATCGGTATAGCTTGGCGCGCTGCGACGGTGCTGCGCTGGAGTTGCCATGGCTCATGCCGATGAGCAGGCCGAGCGCGACGAACTTGGTGATGGGCACGGCAACGCTGGCACCGAATATCAGCAGGGCCAAGCCCCATGATCCACTGCGTAGGAATTCCACGATGCCACCGAAAATCGTGCTCTCGCTTCCTCCACCGAGTCCGCTGACATATAGGACCGGCAATACATTGGCTGGAATGTAGAGCACCATGGCGGCGATCAACCACGCCATCGAGCGTTCCGCACTGCTGCGCGGATCGGGGAGGCGCAGCTTGCGGCCACAGCGGCCGCAACGCGCCGCGATGGTGGTGTCTTCTATCTGTCCACAGACATGACACAGCGCTACCTTAAGTTGTGCGGCTCGCAGGCTCATCGAAGATCCTGCTTCGACCACAAGGTCGCGGAATCAAATCGGTGTACGGCAGCCAATAGACCGGAAAATGCCGCCAATGACCAGATTCCCGGGCCCAGCGAGACGGATACCCAACCCCCGACTTTCACGACGACGATGAGCGCTCCGAGAAAGAATACTTCGATCATGGCCCAGGGCCGAAGTACTTTCAGCAGGGGCAGGAGCGCGGAGAATCCGGGAGCGCGGCGATTGTTCAGCGCGAAGGCGAGTAGCCAAGACAGCAACAATACCTGGGCGAGAGGAGCTGCGACGCAGACAAATACCATCACGTAGGCGGTGATGGCGAACCAGTCGCCGTTGAATGCGTCGGGCGCGGTTAGCAGATTGACTTCGTTACGAATGCCCCCGAAGGAGGTAGTAAGTACCGGCCATATCAGGGCTATCAACAGAAAGATGATGCCCGAAAGGGTTGAGGCAAGTACAAATTGTAACGAGAGTGTCCGGTGACGTTGCAATACGCCTCGGCAATCCGGGCACCTGGCGTATTCACCTGCCTGTAACTTCGGGGTCTTGAAATAACCATCGCAATGCGGACAAACGATTCTGTCGTGAAGGTGCGCGCGGGAATCGGGTTGCGACAATCGTTCCATGGTCCTCGTCTGTAGCGCCGTAAGTGCCGGCGTTAGGGGCCTGCCTGGGTATTCCGCGCTCGCGGCCATGGAGAATACCCAGGCAAGCTCCTGGTGCAGGCCGTGTGCGTTTGCAGAGTAATGACACAGGGCATTGACGTATTGGCCAATCGTGACTTTTGTTTGTATCCGTGGTCGGCAGCGCCGCCGCGAATAAAAAGTGGGTTTCGTACCACGGGTCGTCACGTTCTGGCTAGAGCGCACGCTCCGGCGGGCGCAAGCTATATCAAGATCGCAGCGTGTAGGAGGAAACCATGACCGCGTCATGGCGTTCAACACTCATGCGCGAGTGCCGCACGATTAGGACCGGCCGTCTGTTCGTCCTGGATATGAGCGGTGGTCGCGTGTTTTCGATGAATCCGGACGGTTCCGAAACGAAAACCCTCGTGACCGGCTGTCGCCTCTCGGATGGCATCGCTGTGGATGCCGACGCCGGACATCTCTACTGGAGCGACATGGGGATTCCCAATCGCAATGACGGCACGATCCAACGCGTGGACCTCGAAGGCGGTAACCGCAGGACGATAGTGCCCAAAGGCGCCACCTTCACGCCGAAGCAGATACATCTGGACAAGAAGAACCGCAAGCTCTATTGGTCGGATCGCGAAGGCATGCGAGTCATGCGCGCGAATCTTGACGGTTCGGGGATCGAGACGCTCATCGAGACCGGCCGCGGCGATGCCGATCGGGGAAATTCCTCGAACTGGTGCGTGGGTATCGCGGTCGACATGGATCGAGAGCAGGTCTATTGGACGCAAAAGAGCGGGGGCGGCGCAGAGCACGGGCGCATTTTTCGCGCGGGCCTGGAGATTCCCGCGGGGCAGACGCCGGCTCACCGCGGCGATGTTGAGATTCTGTTCGAACAATTGCCCGAGCCCATCGATTTGGAACTCGACCTTGCGAATCGCGTCCTTTATTGGACGGATCGGAGCAACCCGCCGCACGGAAACACCGTGAATCGAACGTCAATCGACGGAGAACTCAGTCAGAGCAGAGTGCTAAGCCATTTGATGGAGGGAATCGGTATCGCACTGGATGTCCCCGGCGGAAGAATGTTCGTGACCGAACAGGGCGGTTCGATCTATTCGGCGAAACTTGACGGATCGAACAAACGAGTGGTTGCCATCGCGCAGGGAAGCCTTGCCGCCATTGCTTACGCCGAAGTTCTATTACCCGCGGAGCTGTAATGTGGCAGCTCTGTTGGGAATCTTCCTGTCGTTGGGAGTTATCCTGCCGGACGACAGCTCAGGAGTACCCGGAGCCTAAACGCGGGCGGCCCCAAAAGGCCATCAGGATGGCGCCGGCATTGAGGATCAGCGCGCCGATCAGCGAGCCTCCGGCAGCCGCCATGGCGCCGTAGACGGCAACGCCCAATGAGCAGGCCAGCACGCCGGCGATGGCGCCCGAACCGATCACGAGCCCAATCCGCCTTGCGTCCCACTGCATCACGGCGAATCGCACGGCCGGACGACCTGCGCCGTTGACCCACTGTACGCCGAGCAGCAGCACATAGATCGTCAAGCTCGAGCCGTAGGGGCTCCCATACAGCGCCAGCGTGGCCGGTGCCAGTATCAGCAGTGGCGCTACCATCGCGCAGCTATAGAACAAAGCGGCGGCAAGCTGTCGGGCCAAACGGCTCTCCGAGGTGAGCGTCGGCCACGTAGCCGACATCGAATCCTCTCCCGTCAGGTTCAATTCCGTCAGATTCAGCGCCGGCAGGAAGAAGTCGACGATCATGGCCGTGCGCGCCGCGACGGCGTACTCCGCCATCTGCAACGGCGTGGCCCAAATTGACAGGATGCACAAAGGCCCCCACAACTGGGCACCACGGGCAAGACCGATGAGCTCCAGCGAGTCCACCGACTGCAACTGCTCAGGTGAGGCCGGTTGGGCGGCCTCCTCCGGCGTGGTCGGGAAGACGCGTCTGGCGAGCACAACCGCCACTGCCGCGGCGACTAAGCTGCCGAGGAAGAATGACCATGAATAAAAGGCGAGCGATGCGTCCGCGGGCGCAAACGCCACGGCGAGCAGAATGGACAGATTCACGGCGTAGGTTGCCACGACCACGCCGAGCGTACGGTTGGCCGCACGCAGCGCCTCGCCGAGAAGGCTCGAGAGGCTGACGCCGGGAAGAGCCAGCACGAAGGGCAGATAAGTCTGCAGCACGGTTTGCAGCTGGGGCGCCTGGATATCGAGGTCGGCCGTCACTACCAGCAGGGCGGCGCACAGCAGCGCGGCACGCAGCAGCGTGCGACGCGCGAGTTGCGCCAGGAGGGCGCCGGTGGACATGCTGATGGAGGCCGCATCTCGACCGAGGATGTGCTGCGCCATGTAGATCTCATACTTGCCACGCAGCAGTGTGCTGAGGCCAAGTGCGATGACGAACCCACGAAAGTAGATGCCCGCTTCTTCGGGAGTGAGTGCGTGCACCAACGCCCAGGTCGCCAGGATCTGGAGCGTGGCGCCCAGCAGGCGTAGCGCGCCGAACCTTAACTGCCCAAATGCCGACAGCTCCCGAAGGATTGCGGCAGTTCGGGTCATGTCGACGGCGACAGGCTCGGTGGCGTCGGTGCGCGTTCCAGCAGCCCCCCACCCAAGGCCTTGTAGAGTGTCACGAGATTCTGCAGCCGCAGCAGCCGTACGCTCTGCAATTGCTGCTGGACGCTGTACAGCGAGCGCTGCGCATCGAGTGCGCTCAAGTAGCTGTCGACACCGCCGCGGAAGCGCATGTCCGCCAGCCGGTATGCCTGGGCCGAGGCAGCGACCAGCGCCTGTTGTGCCAGCAGCTGCTCATCGAGCGCACTGCGTGCCGCCAACGCGTCAGCTACTTCACGGAAGGCGCTTTGAATGGCCTTTTCGTACTGGGCGAGCGCCGTGTCGCGCGCGAGCTCGGTGGCCCGCAGATTGGCGACGTTGGCCCCACCGGCGAAGAGCGGGAGGCTGATCTGGGGAGAGAAGGTCCAAATGCGCGAGTCGCCGTTGAATAGGCCCGACAGCTGTGTGCTCGCGGTACCGAAGCTTCCGGTAAGCGTGATGGCCGGCAGAAAGGCGGCGCGTGCCGCACCGATCTGGGCATTGGCGGACTGCAGCTGATGCTCGGCGGCGAGCACGTCGGGGCGGCGCACCAACACATCCGAGGGGATACCCTCTTCGAGTTCGGCCACCAGGGTTCCGCGGTCCAAGCCGCCGGAAAAATCGATGCCATCGGGCATCGACGCCCCGAGCAGCAACTCGAGGGCATCGCGATCCTGAGTCAAACGACGCTTGTACTGCGCGACATCCGCACGGGCCGCCTCCACGGTGCTTTCCGCCTGGCGCAGCGTCAGCTCCGTGGTCGCACCGGCGCCGAACATCCGCTGCGTCAACGAGAAGGACTCGCTCTGGTTCTTCAATGTTTCACGGGCGATGTCCAGCAGGGTCTGATCAGTGAGCAACGTGAGGTAGGCCGTCGCGACCTCGGCCACCAGGGTCAGCTGGACACTACGGCGTGTTTCACCAGAGCTGAAATACTGTTGTAGAGCGGCGTGGTTGAGACTGCGGATGCGGCCGAAAAAGTCCAGCTCGTAGCTGGTGAAGCCGATACCGACGTCGTAGAAGCGCAGGGTGGTTCCGCCGGTCGTGCCCGGGGTAGAGCTCCCGCCGGGAACCAAGGCGCCGAACGCCCCGCCCGGAAATTCATCCACCTGTTCGACCGCGCTGGCGTCGATGGTCGGAAACAATTCGGCGCGTTGGACGCGGTGGTGCGCTTGTGCGGATTGAACGTTGAGCGCTGCCACGCGCAGGTCGCGGTTATTGGCAAGTGCCAGTGCGATCAGCTGCTGCAGCTGTGGATCGACGAAGAACTCACGCCACCCGATGTCGGCGGCGGCGGTGGAGCTGCCGGTCCCTTCGAGCGCCCGGACAGGCGAGGCCGGACGCTGGTAACGCGGCTCCAAGGTGCAGGCGCCGAGCAGCGCGGCCAGCGTTGCGGCAAGAAGGCGCGCGATTCCGCGGCTCATCGTCAGGTCTCCGGCGCCGGCAGCGCGGATTGCGCCGGCTCTTCGCTTCGCGAGGATCCGCGGAACAAGGAGCGCACGCCGATGAAGAACACCGGCACGAGGAACACGGCAAGCACCGTCGCCGTCAACATGCCGCCTATCACGCCCGTGCCGATGGCGACGCGTCCTCCGGCCCCGGCGCCGGTGGCGATCGCCAACGGTAGTACACCTAAGACGAATGCCATGGAGGTCATGATGATGGGCCGCAGACGCTGGCGAGCCGCAGAGATGGTGGCCTCCATCAGCCCCATGCCGTGCTCGACATTGGCCTTGGCGAACTCAACGATCAAGATCGCATTCTTGGCGGAAAGGCCTACCGTGGTGAGCAGCCCTACCTGGAAGAAAACGTCATTGCCGAGTCCACGCAGCAGCGTGGCCAAGATCGTGCCGATGATGCCGAGCGGCACCACCAGCATCACCGCGACGGGAATGGACCAGCTCTCGTACAAAGCCGCCAGACACAGGAACACGACGGTGAGTGAAATGACGTACAGCGCCGGCGCTTGTGAGCCCGAGCGCTTCTCCTCGTAGGACAGGCCGGTCCATTCATAGCCCACCCCCTTGGGGAGCTTGGCCACGGCGGCCTCCATCACGGCGAGGGCATCGCCGGTACTCTTGCCGGGCGCCGGAGCACCGAGGAATTCCAGAGACGGTGTGCCGTTGTAACGTTCCAGTTTCGGCGAGCCCACGGTCCAATGCGCCGAGGCGAATGTCGAGAAGGGCACCATTCGACCGGCGCTGTTGCGCACATACCAGTCATCCAAGTCCTGCGGCAGCATGCGTGAGCCGGCATCGCCCTGCAGAAAGACACGCTTGACGCGATTGCGGTCGACGAACTGGTTGACATAGGCAGAGCCCCAGGCGGCACCTAGGGTGTCGTCGATGTCGCTGATCGAGACGCCGAGCGCGCTCGCCTGTTCCCGGTCGACGTCGAGCTTGTACTGTGGCTCATCGTCGAGCCCATTGGGCCGGATCAGACCGATCGCCGGATCCTTGCCGGCGATGCCGAGCAGCTGGTCGCGCGCCTTCATCAGGGCCTCGTGCCCGAGGTTGCCGCGATCCTCTAGCTCGAAGTCAAATCCTGTCGCATTGCCGAGCTCGAGCAGGGCCGGAGGCGCGAACGCGACCACGAATGCAGCGCGGATTTGCCGGAAGTGCTGGTTGGCACGGCCTGCCATGGCGAACACGGAATTGCGTTTCCCCGGACGCTCCGCCCAGTCCTTGAGGCGCACGAATATCAACCCGGCGTTCTGTCCGCGGCCGCCGAAGCTGAAGCCGTTGACGGTGAATACACCGCTGACGAGGTCCTTCTCCTTCTCGAGGAAGTAGTCTCGAACCTCGTCCAACGAGCGCTGCGTCAGCTCGCTGGCGGTCCCGGGTGGGGCGGACACCTGCACGAACAGGATGCCCTGGTCTTCATCCGGCATGAAGGACGTGGGTACCCGCGTGAACAGCACTCCCATGGCGACCACGATGGCCAGATAGATCACCAGATAGCGTCCGATACGCCGCGAGACGTGGCCAACCCCACGCTCGTAGCCGCGGTTCATGTGGCCGAAGCCGCGGTTGAACCAGCCGAAGAAACCGCGCTGGCGCTCGTGCGCCCCGGCCGCGCGCGGCCGCAGCAGCGTTGCGCACAGGGCGGGAGTAAAGACCAACGCCACCAGCACCGACAAGGCCATGGCCGATACGATGGTGATCGAGAACTGGCGATAGATGACACCGGTGGATCCGCTGAAGAAGGCCATCGGCAGGAATACCGCCGACAACACCATGGCGATGCCGACCAGCGCGCCCGTGATCTCGCGCATGGATTTGCGTGTGGCCTCCTTCGGTGAGAGCTTGTCCTCTTCCATGACGCGCTCGACGTTCTCGACCACGACGATGGCGTCGTCTACCAGGAGGCCGATTGCGAGCACCATACCGAACATGGTCAGGGTGTTGATGGAGTAGCCGGCGGCAGCGAGTACCGCGAAAGTACCCAAGAGCACCACCGGGACTGCAATCGTCGGAATCAGCGTGGCCCGCAGATTTTGCAGGAACAGGTAGATCACCAGGAATACCAGCACGATCGCCTCGAACAGGGTCTTAACGACTTCATCGATGGAGACGCGCACGAAGGGTGTGGTGTCGTAGGGATAGATCAGTTGCAGGCCGTGGGGGAAAAACGGCGTCAGCCCGTCCATGGTGGCACGCACTGCTTTAGCCGTCTCCAGCGCGTTGGCTCCCGTGGCGAGCTTGATGGCGATACCGCCCGCAGGCCTCCCGTTGTACTCGGTGTGGATCGAGTAGCTTTCCGCGCCCAGGCCGATGTTCGCCACATCCTTGAGCCGCACTTGCGAGCCATCGGTGTTGACCTTGAGCAGCACCCGGCCGAACTCTTCGGCAGTGGTCAGGCGTTCCGGACCCACGATGGTGGCGTGCAGGCGTTGTCCCTGCAGCGAGGGCAGGCCGCCGAGTTCGCCCGCGGCAATCTGCACGTTTTGCACCTGCAGGGCGTTTCTCACGTCTACCGGCGATAGCCCATAGCTGGTGAGCTTGACGGGATTCAGCCACACGCGCATGGCGTATTGGGTGCCGAATAGTTGATAGTCGCCAACACCCTGCGTGCGACTGATCGGGTCCTGCACGTGAGATGCGATGTAGTCGTTGATGTCTTCGCTGCTCATCGAACCGTCGGTGGAATAGAAGCCCACCACCAGCAGGAAATTACGGGTTGCCTTGGCGACGCGCAGGCCGGCCTGTTGCACCTCCACCGGCAGAAGGGGAGTGGCCAGTTGCAATTTATTTTGCACCTGTACTTGTGCGATATCGGGATTGGTACCTTGCTCGAAGTAGAGCGTGATGGTCATGCTGCCGTCGGCATCGCTCTCGGACCCGAAATACAACAGGTGATCGATGCCGCTCAGCTGTTGCTCGATCACCTGCGTCACGGTGCTTTGCACGGTATCGGCCGAGGCGCCCGGATAAATCACGGTAATGGAGATGGCCGGCGGGGCAATGCTGGGATACTGGGCGACGGGCAGAGTCACGATGGCCAGCGCGCCCGCCAGCATGGCGACAATGGCCAGCACCCAGGCAAAAATCGGACGATCGATGAAGAAATTGACCATGTTGCCTACTCGGCAGGCTGCGCGGGCGCGACGGCAGCTGGTGCGGGCGTGATGGCAGCTGGTGCGGGCGTGATGGCAGCTGGCGCAGGCGTGATGGCAGCTGGCGCAGGCGTGATGGCAGCTGGTGCGGGCGGCGCTGCGGCGGCTTCTCGCGCGGCTTGTCCGTCCGACGGTGCTCCGTCCGACGGCGCGCGATATGTCTCGGCGACTACCTTCGAGCCGGGTCGGGCGAATTGCAACCCTTCAACGATGAGGCGCTCGCCGGCCTTCAGGCCCGACGTGACGATCCATTGATCGCCGACGGCGGCACCGGTCTGCAGGTTTCGCAGCTCGACGATGTCGTTCGTTCCCACGACCAGTACGGTGGGTTCGCCTTTGATGTCGTGGCCGATGGCCTGCTGTGGCGCGAGCACCGTGCCCGGGCGAACTCCCTCCTGAATCTGTTCGCGCACGAACATGCCCGGCAGCAGCAGGCGCTCGGGATTGGGCATCGCCGCGCGCAGCGTGACGGATCCCGTCCCCGGATCTACGGTGACTTCGGAAAACTCCAAGGTACCGGCATGCGCGTAGTCGCTGCCATCTTCCAGCTTCACCCGCACTTGCGTCTGGCCTGATTCGTTCTGCTTCAGCCGGCCGGAGGCGGCCTCGCGCCGCAGCCGCAGCAGGGCGCTGCTCGGTTGCGTCACATCAACGTATACCGTATCGAGCTGTTGGACGGTGGCGAGCGCCGTGGCCTGGTTGGCGGTGACCAGCGCGCCTTCGGTGATGAAGGTGCGGCCGATGCGGCCGGTGATGGGAGAGAGCACCTTGGTGTAGATCAGATTGATGCGCGCGGTCTCCACTGCCGCGAGGCTTTGCAAATGGGCGGCAAGGGCGTTGTCATAATCTTGTTTGCTGACGGCGTTGGCTTCGGCCAGCGGCTTGTAGCGTTCGAAGAGGGCGCGGGTGGAGGCTTCTGCCGCGACGGCGCTGTCGTAGGCGGCCTGGTATGGCGCCGGGTCGATCTGATAGAGCTGCTGCCCCGCCCGCACCTCGCTGCCTTCGACGAACAGCCGCTTCAAAATGATTCCGCTCACCTGCGGGCGCACTTCGGCCGTGCGACGAGCCGTGATTCTTCCCGGGAGCTCGGTGGTGATCGGAACCGTCCGGGCTTGCACGGTGACGACTGAAACCTTCGGCGGCGGGGGAGCTGCTGCGGGCGGTGCCCGATGGCCGCAGCCGGTCAGAAGCAGCGGCATCGTGACGACCGCCGCTCCCCAACATCCCGTCGCAGCGAGCCAGTCCCGCCTTGGGCTACAAGAAATTTGCGGTTTCATTTCAAATTCCTCGTTTGGGAATTGCAGTACGACCTAGTGGAGATAGCAAACCACCCATGCAGGGCGTAAAGCCATTGCACATGGGGACGATGCCCGGGTATGCGGCGAAGAGCGGTCTAGTCGCGGATCTGGAAAGGCTATACCTTCGTAGGGATGGTCTACGACCATAGGCGAAGCGGCAATCCGTGGGCAAAGGAGTACCATAGGCTTGGAGCCTGTCGGAGTATTTCGCTCCCTTGCAGAGCCAACGCGCACGCGGAATACTCGTATGGGCTCTCAGGATCGTGTCCGCTGCTGAATCATGAGCGCAATCGCAACCAAGATCGACTCTTCTGATGCGACTCGCGAGCCGGGACAGAGCGTGCCCGACTTGACGCAGTACTCTCTGGAGCGGCTGAAGGGCGACGCCGAGTTCGTACTTTATCGGGGCCGCTACCGAGGTCCCGCGGATGCTAACCCAGACGGCATTCTGGTCTTATCCCCGGCCGGCGATCATCCGTCGCCGGCGACGTTGCACAGAATGCAGGAAGATCATGCCCTGCGATCGACACTCGATCCTCAGTATGTGATCCGCTCCCTCTCGCTGCATCGCCATCAAACCGACCGCCCGATGCTGATCCTCGAGGACTTAGGCGCCGTCCCGCTGGATTGCCTGACAAGCGAAGCGATGGAGATAGAGAGGTTTCTGCGCTTGGCGATCAGTGTTGCCGCTGCCGTGGGCCATGTGCACAGCCATGGCCTGGTGCACAAGGACATCAAACCGGCCAACATGCTGGCGAATGCCGCTCTCGACCAGGTCCGGCTCATGGGTTTCGGCATTGCCTCGCGCCGGCCGCGCGAGCGTCAAGTGCCCCATCCGCCGGAGGTGGTGGCCGGTACTCTGGCCTACATGGCGCCCGAGCAGACTGGCCGCGTGAACCGTTCCATCGACTCGCGCAGCGATCTGTATGCCTTGGGCGTTTCCTTCTACGAAATGCTCACGGGCACTCTTCCATTCGCGGCTGCCGATCCGATGGAATTGCTCCATTGCCATATTGCGCGCAGGCCCATCCCGCCGCACGAGAAGCGGACGAGCATTCCGAAGGCGCTTTCTGCGATCATCGTGAAGTTGCTTGCCAAGACGGCAGAGGATCGCTACCAGACGGCTGCAGGTCTCAAGAGCGATCTTTCGAGCTGCCTGGTTCAGTGGCAATCGCTGCATCGGATCGAGGAGTTTGCGCTCGGCACGCACGACACTCCGGACAGGCTGCTCATCCCGGAGAAGTTGTACGGGCGAGAATCCGAAATAGCCGACCTGCTGACGGCCTTCGATCGCGTCGTGGCAGGCGACCGGCCGGAACTGGTCCTGGTCTCGGGATACTCCGGCGTGGGCAAGTCCTCCGTCGTCAACGAGCTGCAGAAAGCATTGGTTCCACCACGCGCCCTGTTTGCCTCGGGAAAATTCGATCAGTACAAGCGCGGCATCCCCTATTCGACGCTCGCGCAGGCGTTTCAGAGCCTCATCCGCCCTATCCTGGGCAGGAGTGCAGCGGAGCTCCACCATTGGCGCGGCACGCTCAAGGATGCACTCGGTCCGAACGCCGGGCTCATTGTGAATTTGGTGCCGGAGTTACAACTCATCATCGGCGAACCGCCGGCGGTCCCCGATATTCCTTTGCAGGAGGCCCAGCGCCGATTCCAACTCGTCATGCGCCGATTCATCGGCGTGTTCGCGCGTCCGGAGCATCCGCTTGTCCTGTTCCTCGACGATCTGCAGTGGCTCGATTCGGCAACTCTGGATCTGATCGAGGATCTTCTCGTCCAATCCGATCTGCGCCACCTCATGTTGATCGGCGCGTACCGGGACAATGAGGTAGATGCCTTGCATCCGCTGGCTCGGAAATTGGAGGCCATCAAAAGAGCCGGGGTTCCAGTACTCGAAATCGTACTCGCTCCGTTGACCGCACTGGATCTAGGTTGTCTGATCGCCGATTCACTTCGCTGCGAACGCGAGCAGGCTGCCGCACTGGCGGCCCTGGTGCATGAAAAGACGGCCGGCAATCCATTTTTTGCGATTCAGTTCATGACGGAGTTCCAGGAGGAGGGCCTGCTCGCATTCGACTACGGCGCAGGAAAGTGGGTTTGGGACCTGCAGAGCATTCGCCGCAAGGGTCTTGCGGACAACGTGGTCGATCTTTTGATCGGCAAGCTGAGCCGTCTGCCGATCCTCACCAAGCAGACACTGAAGTTACTGGCGTGCATAGGCAACAGTGCGAAGATCGACTGGCTTGCGAGAGTGTGCCAGCAATCGACGGATGAAGTGTATGGCCGGCTCTTGGAGGCGACCCAGTCCGATTTGGTGATTCAGCTGGAGGATTCCTACGAATTCACTCACGACCGGGTTCAGGAAGCCGCTTACTCGATCATTCCAGAGGCCTCTCGCGCCGAGGAGCATTTACGGATCGGCAGGCTGCTCATGGCGCACACGCCTGCGGAGCAACGCGAGGAGGCAATATTCGAGATCGTGAACCAGTTCAACCTTGGCGCCTCCGCGATCAACTCCTATGTGGAACGCCAACAGGTCGCCGAGCTGTGCGTGCTGGCCGCAAAACGTGCCAAAGCCTCTTCCGCATATGCCTCTGCGCTGGTCTACCTGGCGGCCGGAGCGGCGTTGTTGCCGGAGCATTCCTGGCAAAGCCGGCGCGAGTTGTGCTTCACGTTGGAGTTGATTCGTGCGGAATGCGAGTTCCTGACGGGCCACCCGCTCGATGCGCAAAAGCGAATCATCACTCTCGAAGATCGGGCGGTCGATGCCATCGAGAGAGCGGCGATCGCATGCCTGCACATCGATGTTTGCACGACGCTCAATCAGACCGCACGCGCGGTAGATGTGGCGCTCGAATACCTACGGAAGGTAGGCATCTCGTGTTCGCCGCATCCGTCTGACGATGAGGTCAAACGCGAGTACGAGCGGATCCGAGAAACGCTTGGCAGCCGTGATACGGCGGATGTGCTCAACGAGCCGCTCCTCAAAGATCCGGAGATCCTCGCCTCGCATGATGTTTTGGCCCGGGCAATCCCACCCACGGCGTTCATTGACATCAATTTGGCTTTTTTGATGATCTGCAAGGCCGTCAACTTAAGCCTCGAGCGGGGCAACGGGGACGGATCTTGCTTTTCCTACGTCATGTTGGCTCAGATGGCGGGACCTCGATTCGGCGATCATTCCATGGGCTTTCGATTCGGCCAGCTTGGCTATGACCTGGTGGAACAGCGCGGGTTGAAACGCTATCAAGCCTGTACCTATGTGGCCTATGCCATTTACACCGGCCGCTGGGTGAAAGGCGAGCGCTACGCGCTGTCGGTGATTCGCCGCGCCTTCGAAGTGGCCAACTCCAACGCCGAGCTGAATTTTGCGACGCTCTGCTGGCCGGTCACCACCGCAAGCCTGCTGTTCACGGGCGAACCGCTGCAGGATGCGCAACAGGCTGCCGAGCGCGGTATGGCTCTGGCACAGACGGCGCAGTTCGACTTTGCGGCCGACATGATCGTGCCGCAACTGGCATTGATCAAAATGCTCCGTGGGACTGCCGGAAAGTTCGAACGTTTCGATACCTATATCGGTGAGCCGGAATTCGCGTCTCGCGTGTGCGGAAATCCCGGTCTTGTGCTTGCGGAGGGAAAATATTGGGTTCGCAAGCTGCAAGCGTGTTTCTTCGCGGGTGACTACGCGGCGGCGGCAATTGCGGCGGAAAAGGCTCACCTGGCCGCCGTGACCGCTCCTGGTGCCGAGGAACACGCCGAATATCACTATTATGGCGCGCTCGCGCATGCGGCGTGCTGCGATACCGCATCGAGCACGCAACACGCGAAGCACTTGGATGCCTTGACCCGGCACCTGCGGCAGCTCGAGACTTGGTCCGCGTACTCCTCCGAGGACTATGAGAACCGCGCTGTATTGGTGAGCGCTGAGGTGGCGGCCCTCGATGGCCGTTTCCTGGATGCCGAGCAGCTCTTCGAACGCGCCATCGGCCTGTCCCGGGACAAAGGGTTCATTCACAATCAGGCCATTGCCAATGAGCGCGCGGCGAGTTTTCATGCACGCCGTGGGATCGAAACCATCTCGCGTGCCTACCTGCAGGCGGCACATTCATGCTACTTGCGCTGGGGCGCCACCGGCAAGGTGCACCAGCTCCGCGAACGCCATCCCTGGTTGCGGCAAGAGGAGCGGGTATCGGACCTGACCGCCACGATAGATGCGCCGGTCGAGCATCTGGATCTCGCCACGGTCATCAAGGTGCTGCAAGCCGTCTCGGGCGAGATCGTATTGGAAAGGCTTGTTGAAACGCTCATGCGAACCGCGATGGAGCACTCCGGCGCGGACCGTGGGTTGCTCATACTTGCGGAAGAGGCGGGATCGAGAATCGCCGCCGAGGCCACGACCGCAGACAGCATTGTGGTGCGGCTGCGCAACGAGCCGGTAAGCGCGCTCACCCTGCCGGAATCGGTTCTGCACAGCGTCGAGCGTACTCAGGCGAAGGTCATCCTGGACGATGCATCCGTGCAAAACCCTTTTTCAGCGGACCCCTACATCGATGGATGCGGTGCGCGCTCGGTGCTGTGCATGCCGCTCTTGAACCGCGGCAAGCTCATCGGTGCGCTCTATCTGGAGAACAGTCTTGCTCCGCGCGTCTTTGGCGCGGGCCGCGTCACGGTGTTGAAGCTGCTTGCCTCACAGGCGGCCATGTCGCTCGACAATACCCGACTCTACCGGGATCTGGCCGAGCGGGAGGCAAAGATTCGGCGCCTGGTCGACGCCAATATCGTCGGGATACTGGTTTGGGGTCTCGATGGCCTGGTGCTCGAGGCCAATGACGCATTTTTACGCATGCTGGGATACGAGCGCGAGGACCTGGCGGCCGGCCACCTGCGGTGGACCGATCTGACCCCGCGCGAATACCAGGGACGTATTCGCGAGGACCTCGTGGCAGAGCTCGTGCGCACCGGCAGTGCGCAACCGACCGAGTGGGAATACATTCGTAAAGATGGCAGCCGTGTGCCCACTCTCATCGGCTCGGCGACTTTTGACGGTGAGGCCCGTGGTGTCAGCTTCGTGCTGGATCTGACCGAGAGAAATCGCGCGGAGCAGGCATTGAAGCAGGGCGAGGCGTATCTCGCCGAAGCGCAGCGGCTCACGCACACCGGCAGCTGGGCATACAACTACGCCCTGGGGAAATACACCTATTACTCGGACGAACAGTATCGAATCTATGGACACGATCCTCGGCGCGGCCATCCACCGGAATTGAGCGAGATTCTCGATCGGTTCCATCCGGAAGATCGCGAGAGGCTGCTGAATCACATCGAGACGATAATCCGTGAAGCGCGTGGTTTTTCGATCGACTACCGGATCTTGCTGCCCGATGGAACAGTCAAGTACCTGCATTCGACCGGGCACGCGGTGTTGGGTGAAGGCGGCAAGCTGCTCGAACACTTTGGTACCGTGATGGATGTGACGGAACGCCGGCGTGCCGAGCAACGGTTGCTTGCACAACATCGTGTCACCAGGATTTTCGCCGACGCGGGCACCCTCGAGGAGGCGGTCCCGAGGATTCTGCAAGCCCTGTGTGAGTGCTTGGATTGCCACCTCGGCATGCACTGGCGCATGGACTCCGAGAAGGGAGTACTGCGCTGCGCGGATCTGTGGAGGGTGCGATCGAACGATATGGCCCTAGGCGAATCTGCCGCTCCGACGGGCGGCGTGATGCGCGGGGCAGGACTCCTGGGTCGAGTTTGGGCAGGTGGTACGGCTGCTTGCATTTCCGATGTGGCCGGAGACTCCCAATTCGAACACGCTGAAGTGGCTGCGCGCGAGGGTTTGCACGCGGCCGCTGCGCTTCCCATACTGCTCGATGGCGAGGTCCTCGGCGTAATTGAACTGCTGAGCCGCGACGTCTGGCAGCCTGACCCTGTCCTGCTCGACATACTGACCACGCTTGGGAGTCAAATCGGACAGTTCATGGAACGCAAGCGTGCGGAGAGTGCGCTACAGCGAGCGCAGTCGGAACTGGCTCACGCGACGCGGGTAATGACGCTGGGTGAACTGACGGCCTCCATCGCACATGAGGTGAACCAACCGCTGGGGGCCATCGTGACGAGCGCGGGCTCGTGTGCGCACTGGTTGGCAGCCCAGCCACCCGACATGGATAAGGCTCGGCGTGCCCTCGAACGTATCGTGAACGACGGCAGGAGGGCAGGTGATGTCATCAAGCGGATCCGGACGCTGATGAAGAGGCAGGCGCCACGCAAGAGCTCGCTGGATCTCAACGATGCCATCCGCGAAGTGATCGCGCTCACGCAGCACGAGATTCGCCGGAACGATATCCTCCTCGAGACACAGCTCGCTGAGAACCTCCCGCCCCTTCAAGTGGACAGGGTGCAACTTCAGCAGGTGCTTCTCAACCTGATCGTCAATGCAATCGAAGCCATGAGCGAGACGAACGAGCGGCCCCGTCAATTGACCATCGTATCGTGCGCACAGGGGCCGGGTGTTCTGCGGATTGAGGTGCGCGACTCCGGCGCCGGGCTCGACCCGGAACACGCAACTCGCCTATTCGAACCCTTTTACACCACAAAGGCTGAGGGGATCGGCATTGGCCTATCGATCAGCCGCGCGATCGTCGAGGCCCATGGCGGACAGCTTTCAGCTGGACCGAATTCCCCGGACGGTGCCGTGTTTCGGCTTTCTCTGCCCGTCGAGGAGCCCGTCGCGCGGCGCGGGGCGAGAATCTCATGACAGGCGCAACCGCCGTTGTTTTTATCATCGACGATGACCCGTCGATGCGAGCCGCGCTCGAAGATTTGGTCGGTTCCATTGGGCTGCAGGTACGGGCCTTCGCCTCCCCCCAGGAATTCCTGGATAGCAAACGGCCGGAGGTCCCCGGCTGTCTCGTCCTCGATGTGAGATTGCCGGGGATGAGCGGGTTGACGTTTCAGAAGGAACTCGCAAGGGCGGGTTCCGATCTCCCCATTATCTTCATCACCGGCCACGGTGATATCCCGATGAGCGTGCGAGCCATGAAGGCCGGCGCCGTCGAGTTCCTGACCAAGCCGTTCCATCATCAGGAGCTGCTCGACGCAATCCACGAGGCGATCGAGCGCGACAGAGAAAATCGCCGGCGGACGGTGCTCGTCGGCGATCTGCGTGAGCGCCACGCCACCCTAACCGAGCGCGAGCGCCAAATCATGAAGCTCGTCGTTTCGGGGAAAGTGAACAAGCAGATCGCGGCGGAGCTTAGCTTGAGCGAGATGACCGTGAAAGTTCACCGTGGACAGGTCATGCGGAAGATGAGGGCGGGGTCGCTGCCCGAGCTGGTGCGCATGGCCGACCGCCTGGAGGCTACGAGCATTGCGCCTTAGCGGATCCCCCGGTAGTGCTCCTCAAGCCAAACGATTTGTTCAATGGAGGCCCATTCGCCGCCCAACTGTTGGGTCGTATCCTTATATCGAGAGGTTCATTCTCTTAACAATCGTAAGATAGCGGGGGTCGGCTCGCAAAGACTCCATGAGGGAATCGTATTTCAGGTGTGCCAGACCGGCGTCGCGCTGCAGTAGCGCGCGGTTCAACCAGTCGAACGCGGCATCCTTCTCGCCACGCCAGGCAAAAATTTGTGCGATTTGATACGCATCGAATCGGGCGTAGCGTGCAATCAAAGCTTTGGTGGCTCGTCGCGACGATTCGGCGTGACCCAAGGAGTGTTCAGCGAGCGCCCGCCCGCGTAGGCGCAGCGCCTCTGATTGAAGTTTTTCAGAGCTCTTGAGCGCCAGCTCGCTCTGGCCCTCATGCAATTGCAAGATGCCCATCATGCCCCAGCCATACAACGCGCGTGGTTCAATTTCGATCGCACGGCGCAATGCTTGATCCGCCGCCGGGTAGTGATGCTCGGCAATCAGGTAGACGCCGAGATATAGCCAGGCGTCATGCGACAAGGGGTCAGTCTCAATGGCCCTTCTTAGGGCGGCGATGGCGGACGGCAATTGACCCGTGGATGCGAGCAGTTGAGCGTAACAGACCTCAATCGTGCCATCGCTTTGACTGGTATCGAGAGCCAAGGCTCGCTCGAAATCTGCCTTCGAGCCATCCCAGTCGAAGTCGTACCAGTGGCGCAGAATCGCCCGCGCCAGATAGCTATCCGATTGGTCGGGTCCGAGCGCCACCGCTTGGTCGGCGTCCGCACGGGCCCGGCGAAGCCACTCAGAATCTCCGGTTTCACCCCACAAATCGGTTTCCGGTTCCACGAGGTTGGCGTGGGCAGCCGCATAATGCGGGTCGAGATCGATCGCCCGATTAAATGCGGCGGCCGCGAGGCGCCAGCTCTCGACGTTATTGCCGCCGGCGAATTTCCGACCCAACAAGAATTGGCGATAGGCTTCGTCGACCGGCGAGTAGTGCGGTCCTAGGGCTGTCGGGGCCGTGAGGCCCCGCTGGAGAGTCTGTACCGTTGCCCGGGCAATTTGGTCCTGAGTTCGAAATAGATCTGCAAGCGCGATATCGTAGCGGCCGGACGAGACGATTTCGCCACTGTCGGCGCGTATCAATTGCGTAGTGACTTCCAAGTGATCGGCCATCGGGCGCACATTTCCTCGCAGCAGGTGAGTAATGTTCTGCGATCGAGCGCTGGCCTGGAGGGACTCCGGCTTATCGGTGTCGAGGTCGAGCCCAGTCCGTGCGATGACCCGCAAACCCTTGACGCTCGCCAAATGAACAGTGACTTCCTGGGCAAGGCCGTCAGCGACGTATTGCTGATCCGGGTCGTTTGACAGGTTGACGAACGGCAATACCACGATAGAGGGCCCGGGCGGTGCGATAACATGCGCGTCCGATGTGCTCTTGGCCGGGCCGACCGTGTTTGTCGCCTGGGTGCCGGGAGCGGACCGTTGAGGAGCAGGTTCTTTTCCGGCGAGCGCAAACAGCAACGCCGCGGCGCATATCGAGGCAACACCGATAACGGCCAAAGTCAGCGACCGCCGCCGGCTGAGCCATCTCGCAGGTCGGGGAATTGGGGGCTCAATAGCTGCGCCGCCAGCGTCGCCGGGCACGCCGCTAGATGCGCTCGGGCGCTCGGAAGGCGAGACCTGATTAAGTTCGCCGACGGGTTCCTCGACCGGAATGACTGGCGCCACCAGCCGATAGCCGCGCCGGGGTATGCTCGCAATGTAGGTGGGATTCAGCGGGTTGTCGCCCAATGCGCTGCGCAGCTGGGCAACAGCCTGATACACCGATTGCGATGTGACCACCACTCCCCGCCAGCATTCGTCCAGCAGTTCCTGGATGGTTGAAACTTCACCCGGTCGTTTCGCGAGGCATGACAACAATCGCATGGCGCGCGGCTCTAGCTTGACGACGGCGCCGTCGCGGGAAATAGTATCCAGCATCGGATCGACCAGCCAAGGGCCAAGCCTGAATCGTTTGATCGTCTCCTCAGGCATTGGGACGTGCGGCTCAATGGCTTTCAGTTCGCTCAAATTTTAGGCTTCTTGAGAAAAGATTCAACCAATCTTGAGCCCAGGCGCGCGCTCATACACAACTTTGTCTGGGAAAGTGAGGTCCGGATCGCTGGACCGCCGGGCCACCCCGGCGCCAACCAATATTTGACAATAGTGCGACATTGAGAGGAACGAGCGTCATCATGAGCATTGGCCACGTAAAGAGATTGATGCAGCGATATGCCCTGGCAGGGTTCTTGGGAGCCTTGGCGGCCTGCGGCGGAGGCGGTGGGAGCTCACCCGGCGGTGGTACCACAATTTCGATCCCCAATGTGGTCGGTGATACGCAGGCTGCGGCCACGAGCGCCATTACCGGAGCCGGGCTCACCGCCGGCGCCGTGACCATGCAGTCGAGTGCTACCGTGGCTGCAGGCAGTGTCATT
>JAJPKM010000003.1 GCA_021323735.1 Gammaproteobacteria bacterium | reverse complement strand
CGGCGTTGCCCGGCGAGGCGCAGTTGGTGCTGGAGAAGCTGCAGAGTTCCGGGATCTTGAAGGATGATCACAAGGAGCGCACCACGCGCTTGTTGAACGCCATGAAGGCGCGCGCGGACGCGGACAAGAAGGGATTGCCGGCGCTGGATGCGGAAGCGAGCAAGAATCCGGCAGGTCAGCTCGATATGAAGCTGGGCGAGGTGTACTACGGCGCCGGCGATTATCAGGGGGCGGCAAGCGCCATTACCCGCGGTTTGGGTAAGGGACAGATCAAACAGCAGGACGAGGCCTTCGTGTATCTCGCCCGGGCTCAGGTGCAGCTCAAGAACCCTGCGGAGGCGAAGAAGGCCCTAGCAGGACTCAAGTCGGTGCCGAACATCAGCCCGCGCGTTCTGAGGCTCTGGGAGCTGTACGCAGGCGTCACCTGACGCACCTCTGAGTTGCCGGTCGATTTTGTCGGACATCAGCTCCGCTGTCGCCGGCAAAAGGCGCGACTTTTGCCCGTTGCGCACTGCCAGTCGATGCTGCGCGTTCGACGTGCTGCTAGGAGTTTGTTGGGAATACTCAGACAGGCTGTTGGGCAAACCCGATCTGGCGCCAGGCCTCGAAGACCACCAGGGCAACGGCGTTGGACAAGTTGATGCTGCGGCAGTTCTGGCGCATCGGTATGAACAATGAACATTCGGGCCCCACGCGTTCCAGTGCGGTGAGCGGCAACCCTCGGGTTTCGGGCCCGAACAGAAAGGCGTCTCCGGCCCGGTACGACACATCGCTGTAGCGGCGCGCGCCTCCAGTCTCCACCGCGAACAGTCGAGAGTCTTGCAGCTGAGTCAAGCAGCTCCCGAGAGTCTCGTGGACCTTCACGTCCGCGAGATCGTGATAGTCGAGACCGGAACGCCTGAGGCTTTTATCGTCGAGCCGAAAACCCAGAGGCCTTATCAGGTGCAGCACCGCACCGGTATTGGCGCACAGCCGAATCGTGTTGCCGGTATTGGGGGGAATCTCCGGTTCGAACAGCACGACATGAAACATCGCCCTTACCGTTCGAGCGCCGGCCGTTGCCCGTCGATGAGCACCAGTTGCGCCGGATAGGCAAAGTCCACCCCGAGCCGCCGCAGTTCATCGATGATGCGGAAATTCACGGCTTGCTGCAGATCCAGCATGGGATTCACGCTCGGCTGCTGCACGAAGTACGACAGTTCGAATTGGAAGGAACTCTCGCCCAGGCTCTTCAAGTGACAGCGCTCGAAGCGCGCTTGGGCGTGCTCGCGAACGATGTTCTCCAGGAGTTTGGGCAGCGCCTTGAGCTTGTCCGACGGGGTGTCGTAGGTCAGCCGGATGGTGGCGAGGATGCGCTGCTGCGCCAAGCGGCCGAAATTGCGCACCCGGCTCTTCAAGATGTCGGCGTTCGACAGGATGATCTGCTCGCCGCTCTCGCTGCGTAGGCGGGTGGTCTTGATGCCGATGTGCTCTACCTTGCCGACGAAGGCGTCGATGGTCAGGTTGTCGCCGATCACGAAGGGCTTGTCCAACGCGATGGACAGCGAGGCGAAAAGATCACCGAGCACATTTTGCAGCGCGAGCGCGACGGCCACGCCGCCCACCCCTAAGCCTGCCAGCAAGGCGGTGATGTTGACGCCGAGATTGTCGAGCGCCAGAAGGATGAGCAATGCCCAGATCAATATGCGCGCGACGAAACTGATGATGTCCAGCGAGCCGGCGAAAACCCGGTCCGCGCCGCGCTCCAGTTCCTTCATCTCCAGATAGAAGCGCACCGCGCGGCCGGCCCACAGACCCACCTGAATCAGAATGAGGATCATCACCGTGTTTGACGCGAGGTGCTGAACCCGGTCGGGCAGCGTGAGGATTTCCTGCACCACATCGAGGGCGACGGCCAGGAAGAAAATCTGCGTGGTATTGCCGATCAAGTAGGCGAGTAACCGGATCAGCGTCGGATTCCTGGCGCTGGAATATTTGCGATAGTGCGAGGCGATGAGATCGCGCAGGATCCACAGTGCCGCCCACACGACCACGCCGACGATCCCTGCAAGCAGCCACTCCGTCGGCGGTATGCCGAGCAGCAACGCCTTCAGGGCGCCAAATTTCCTAGCGAGGAATTCGTTCACCGACGGATTATACCGTGAGGCTGGAAACTCGCGCGGTAGCTCAACTCTCCCAGCAACTCAACCCGCGGGGCAATTGAGTTCGCAGGGTAGTTCAAACGCTTGAGGACTCAAGGCGAATCCTCCATGCCCAGTTCCTTCATCTTGCGCGTCAGCGTATTGCGGCCCCACCCCAGCAATTTAGCCGCGTCTTGCTTCAGTCCGTCGGACTTGCGCAGCGCCACGCGGATCAGGATGCGCTCGACCTCCGGGACCGCCGTGTCGAGCAGGCGCTTGGTGCCGGAGTCCAATTCCCGCTCGGCCCAGTGAGAAAGTTTCGCCATCCAATCGTGACTCGCGGTCTGGCCCGGCACCGCACCGCCAAGATCCGGCGGAATATCCTCGGCGCGGATCTCTCGTCCCGGTGCTGTGACGGTGAGCCGGCGGCAGGCATTGACGAGCTGGCGCACATTGCCGGTCCAATCGAAAGTCACGAGCGCGGTTTCCGCGGGCGCGGTCAGCAGCTTAGGTTCCACACCGAGTTCATGCCCGGCAACCGCCAAGTAATGCCGCAACAGTTCCGGGATATCCTCGCGTCGCTCGCGCAGCGGCGGAATCTCGATTCGGATCACATTGAGCCGGTGCAACAGATCCTCGCGAAAATGCCCGGACTTCACGCGCGTCTCGAGATCCTGGTGGGTCGCGGCGATCACCCGGACGTCGACCTTCACCGGAGTCTGGCCGCCCACACGATAGAACTCACCCTCGGCCAGGACGCGCAGCAGCCGCGTCTGCAGCGCCGGCGACATGTCGCCGATTTCATCGAGAAACAGCGTGCCGCCGTCCGCCTGCTCGAACCGGCCTCGGCGCAGGGTATCGGCACCCGTGAATGCACCCTTCTCGTGGCCGAACAGCTCCGACTCGAGCAAGTCCGCGGTGAAGGCCGCGGTGTTGAGCGCGACGAAGGCCTTGGCAGAGCGCGGGCTATGCCGATGCAACGCCCGCGCGACGAGCTCCTTGCCCGTGCCGGACTCGCCGGTAATGAGCACCGTCATGCTGGAGCGAGACAATCTGCCGACGGCGCGAAACACCTGCTGCATCGCCGGTGCCTGTCCCAACAATTCCGGGATGCTGCGCCTCGTGGCTTCCGTATCCGTCGACAAAGTGGCTTGCTCTGCGGCGCGGCGCACGAGGTCCACCGCCTTGTCGATATCGAAGGGCTTGGGCAGATACTCGAACGCGCCGCCTTGATACGCCGCCACCGCAGCATCCAAATCGGTGTGCGCGGTCATGACGATCACCGGCAGTCCGGGCCGCGAGCTCTGGATCTCCTTCAGCAAGTCCAGGCCGCTGCGGCCCGGCATACGGATATCCGTCATCAACACATCGGGCGCCTCACCGCGCAGCGCGGTCAACACATGGTCTGCCTGGTCGAAGGACTTGGCTTGTATGCCGCTGCCTTTCAGAGCTTTTTCGAGCACCCAGCGAATGGACGCGTCATCGTCCACCAACCATACGTGCAGCGGCTTCGCGTTCATGCGGAATCCATCGGCAAGGAAATGACGAATAGCGTTCTCCCCGGTGAGCTGTCGAACTCGATCAATCCGCCGTGACGACTGACCAGATCCTGCGCGATCCCTAGGCCTAAGCCCGTGCCGTCCGCGCGGCCCGACACCAATGGATAGAAAATGGTCTCGCGAATTTCATTGAGCACACCCGGACCGTTGTCCTCGAATTGAATCGAGGCCACCAACCGGTGCCGGTGCGCGCCGACGCTGACATTGCTCACCGCGCGGGTCCGCAGAATGAGCCGGGGTGACTCCACGGCATTCCCGGCAAGCGCCTGGAGAGCGTTACGGCCCAAATTGAGCATTGCCTGGATGATGTGATTCGGATCCACCGTGAGCTGGGGCAGGCTGGGATCGTAGTCACGATCGATGGTGACGCCCGGCGATGCCTCGCTGCGCAGCAGGTGGTACACACGCTCCAGCAGCTCGTGCACGTTCACCGGCCGCTTCAACGGCGGCCGGCCCGGACCCAGCATGGAATCGAGCAAGTTGGTGAGCCGATCGGCCTCGCTGATGATCACCCGCGTGTATTCCCGCAACGCCGGATCCAAGAGTTCCCGCTCCAGCAGTTGCGCCGCGCCGCGTAGGCCGCCGAGCGGATTCTTGATCTCGTGCGCGAGCTGGCGGACCATCAAACGGCTGCCGCCCAACTGCGCCAGCAAAGTGTTCTCCCGGGTGAGACGCCGATGCTGGGTGATGTCTTCGACTTCGAGCAGCAGCCTCGAGGCCTGCTGGCCAATGAGTATCTGGGTCACGGCACAGTCGAGAATGCGATCCGCCCCGCCGGGTGCGGGCCAGGTCAGCTCACGCAGCACGACACCTTCACCGCCGCTGCGCGCGCGATCGAACATGGGCTGCAGACTCTCGGCACCGCGCGTCAAATCCGCTATGGATCGGCCCAAGGCTTGATTCGGCCCGAGGCCTAGCAGGGTTTGCGCGGCCGCGTTCAGGTAGGTCACACGCAGATCTTGATCCAGCAGGAACACGCTGGTGACCATGGCATCGAGCAACTCGGTGCCATCGATGCGCAGGGTGTCCATCTGCAGCTCAGCGGACACGCCGAGCACCCGATAGGAGGAATCGAGCTACTTGTGCTGCGGCAGCAGCGCCGAGGGCTGCCGTACGTAGAAAGTGATGCTGTTGCTGCTCTGTGAATCGCCCGTGCGTTGATCGGTAATGGCGGCAGCGAGCACGTAGGTGCCGCGATCCAAATGCGGCAGCGGAAACGCAACGGCGTCCGGCGGAGAATCCAGCTGCCTGCCGTTCAAGTGCCAGGTGATGCTGTGGTTGGCCTTCAGTGCAGGGACGAGGCTCAAGTGCACGGCAATGACGTCGTCGCCGAAGAAGGTCTGCTCGTTCTGCGGCGCGCTGATGGAAAATTCGCTGTAATCCAGCCCTGAAGAGGGAGCCGCTTTCGCCGATGTTTGCGGCCCTGCGGCCGGCGTACGAGCCTGAGGGGCCTTTGCGGAGGTGGACGAGGAGGTATAGATCTTTTCCGCGCCGGGTACCTCCTGGTCGGAGTAGTGGACCACGCCGTCGGCGTCGACCCATTTGTAAACGACCGCCGCTTGCACCGCACATGCCGCCAGCAGGCCTGTCACCAACCATGAGGTTCGCGGGTGCATATTTCCAAAGCATAGACCTATCGCCTCCGGACCACAAAACGAGGTGACGGCGGCGTGACCGCCGTCACCCTTGCACCCCAGGATCTATAGGCTGTAGTACATCTCGATTTCGATCGGATGCGTGGTCATGCGCACCCGCGTCACTTCCTTCATTTTCAAATCGATGTAGGCGTCGATGAGGTCATCGGTGAACACGCCGCCGGCCTTCAAGAACCCACGATCCTTGTCCAGATACTCGAGCGCCATGTCGAGCGAGTGGCAAACCGTCGGAATCTTCTTGTCTTCCTCCGGCTCCAAATCGTACAAATCCTTGTCGGCAGGGTCTCCCGGATGAATCTTGTTCTGGATACCGTCCAGACCCGCCAGCAGCATCGAGGCAAACATGAAGTAGGGATTGCCCGTGGCGTCGGGGAATCGCACTTCGATGCGCCGGCCCTTGGGATTTGAAATCCAAGGAATTCGGATGGAGGCAGAGCGATTTCGCGCCGAATACGCCAGCTTCACGGGCGCTTCGAAGCCCGGCACCAGCCGCTTGTAGCTGTTGGTGCTGGCGTTGGTGAATGCGTTGATCGCGCGCGCGTGCTTGATGATGCCGCCGATGTAGTAGAGCGCTATGTCCGAGAGGCCGCCGTACTTGTCTCCCGCGAATAGTGCTTTGCCGTCCTTTTGCAGGGATTGATGCACGTGCATGCCGCTGCCGTTGTCCCCCACGATGGGTTTGGGCATGAATGTCAGGGTTTTTCCGTAACCATGTGCCACGTTCTGCAAGGCATATTTCAGAATCTGCACTTCGTCGGCTTTCTTGGTCAGCGTGTTCGCGGCCACGTTGATCTCGCCCTGTCCGGCGGTCGCCACTTCGTGGTGGTGGACTTCGAACTTCAGGCCCATCTCCTCGCAGGCCATCGACATCGCGGTGCGAATGTCTTGCTGCGAATCGACGGGGGGCACGGGGAAATAACCGCCTTTGACGCCCGGCCGATGGGCTCTGTTGCCTTCCGGATAAGCCTTGCCTGAATTCCATGCACCTTCGTAAGCGTCAACCTCGTAGGAACAGCCGTTCATGCCGGAACTGACGGTGACGTTGTCGAAAATAAAGAATTCGTTTTCCGGTCCGAACAGTGCGGAGTCAGCGATGCCGGAGGCCTTCAAATACGCTTCTGCGCGCTTGGCGAGCGACCGCGGGTCGCGTCCATAACCTTGCATGGTCATCGGTTCGATGACGTCGCAGCGCAGATTGAGGGTGGTTTCCTCGTAAAAAGGATCGATTACCGCCGTCGAGGGGTCTGGCATCAAAATCATGTCGGACTCGTTGATCCCCTTCCAACCGGCGATCGAAGAGCCATCGAACATCTTGCCGTCCTTGAAAAACCCCTCATCCACCATGCGCGTCGGGACGGTAACGTGCTGTTCCTTGCCTAAAGTGTCGGTAAAACGGAGATCGACGAATTTAGCTTCTTTTTCACTAATAAATTTCAGAACATCGGCGGGAGTCATTTGCGTCCTCGCGAAATGGTAAAGAGGCCCGGCCAGCCGGGGGATGAAACTACAATGCAGCTAATGTGCCACTGGCGGAGGCGCGGTGGATCAAGCACTTGCGCATCCAGCCAGCCCTTGATGCATCATAAATGAACATTGCGCCAAAATCGACGCGCTATGTTGGTGCATTGCAGCCCTTGTACGCCCCTCAGGCAGCAACAGTAGTCGCTTGAGGCGGGCCGTGGGCCAATTGAGTGCACCGTAACTCGTTCTGGGGCCTGCCCGAGTTCCCCCCGTGGGCGCTCCCGTCGCTATACTCGCTGACTTTGTCTCAAGGGCGTTCCCATGCCTCACGCTCCCACACCGCCGCGCACGTTTCAGGACCTGATCTTTGCCCTGCAGAAGTACTGGTCCGACCGGGGTTGCATCATTCTCCAGCCCTACGATCTGGAAATGGGTGCGGGAACGTTTCATTCCGCCACGTTTCTCCGGGCGGTGGGCCCGGAGCCCTGGAGGGCGGCCTACGTGCAGCCCTCCAGGCGGCCCACCGACGGGCGTTACGGGAACAATCCCTTTCGGCTGCAGCACTACTATCAGTTTCAAGTGTGCATCAAACCTTCGCCGGACGACTTCCAAGAGTTGTATCTGGATTCATTGCGCTGCTTAGGATTCGATCCCCTGACGCACGACATCCGCTTCGTGGAAGACAACTGGGAATCCCCGACGCTGGGGGCCTGGGGTTTGGGCTGGGAGGTCTGGCTCAACGGCATGGAGGTGTCCCAATTTACTTACTTCCAACAAGTGGGGGGCCTCGATTGCCGGCCGGTCATGGGGGAAATCACTTACGGATTGGAGCGATTGGGGATGTACATCCAAGGCAAGGAGAGCATTTTCGACATTGCCTGGACGGAGGGGCCGTTCGGTACGGTCACATACGGAGATGTGTTCCACCAGAATGAAGTCGAGCAATCCACGTATAACTTCGACAAGGCGGACATCGCCGTGCTGTCGGCGCAATTTGCCGCTAATGAAATCGCCTGTCAGCAGTTGCTTAAGGACAAGCTGGTGCTTCCGGCCTACGAGCAAATGGTCAAGGCTTCGCACGCGTTCAACCTGTTGGATGCCAGGCATGCGGTTTCCGTGACCGAACGCCAGCGTTTCATTCTGCGCGTGAGAACCCTGGCGCGCAGCGTGGCCGAGGGCTACCTTCAGAGCCGCGAGGCGCTTGGGTTTCCGCTGCTGAAGAATGCCGACGCACAGCGAGTGGCCTGATGAGCGCGCGCGACCTACTTTTCGAACTGCGCACCGAAGAGCTTCCGCCCCGCAGCCTGTCGACGCTGTCCGACGCGCTCACTGAAGGCATTGCGAAGGGCATCGACGCTGCCGGCATTGCCCATGGACGGGTTCATAGTTTCGCAACGCCTCGCCGGCTTGCGGTCTGGGTCGAGAAATTGAGCGCGCGTCAACCCGATCGCCAGGTCGAACGGCGCGGTCCGCCTCTGTCGAACTCCTTCGACGCCCAGGGAGCACCCACCCAAGCGGCCACGGCCTTCGCCAAGAGCTGTGGTGTGGCGGTGGAAGAGCTGTCGAAGTTCACCACCGTGAAGGGTGCCTGGCTACAGTATCGCGGCACCGAGCGCGGCGCGGCGACCACTTCGCTGCTGGGCGATATTCTGATCCGCGCCATCGCCGCACTGCCCATTCCGAAGCGCATGCGCTGGGGAGCGAGCAGTGCGGAGTTCGTCCGGCCGGTGCATTCGGTGCTGCTGCTGTATGGCGAAGAGGTCGTGCCGGTGACGGTGCTGGGTCTCGCCGCGGACCGCATCACCTCGGGTCATCGATTCCACTCGCCGAAGCCCATTGTGCTCAGGGGCGCGAAGGGTTACGAGAACAGACTGCGCCGCGCCAAGGTAGTGGTCGATTTCGCCCGACGCCGCGAGTCCATTCGTGCCGGCGTCAAGGAGGCCGCGGCGGCATGCGGCCCAGGTTTCGCTGCCTTGGTCGACGAGGCTCTGCTCGATGAAGTGACCGCGCTGGTGGAATGGCCGGTCCCCTTGGCCGGCCGGTTCGAGCAGCGATTCTTGAGTCTGCCGCGGGAAGTTGTCATAGCGACCGTGCAGGACCATCAGCGCTACTTCCCGGTGCAGGGTGCCGATGGACATTTGTCCGGCTGGTTCGTCACCGTCAGCAATATCGAGAGCCGCGACCCTTCCAAGGTGCGCGAGGGCAATGAACGGGTCGTGCGGCCGCGCCTAAGCGATGCCGCCTTTTTCTGGGAACAGGATATAAAAATTCCGCTCGAGCAGCATGCCGCGAAACTCGCAGGCATGGTCTTTCAAGCGAAGCTCGGCAGCTACGCGGACAAAACCGCGCGCGTGACGAAGCTGGCGGAACTGATCGGCGGCCGCATCGGAGCGGGGCCTGAGATCACTCAGGCTGCCGGCCTTTCCAAGGCAGACCTGATGAGCGCCATGGTGGGGGAATTTCCGGAACTGCAGGGCACCATGGGCCGCTACTACGCGCAGGCGCAAGGCCTGCCGCAGGGCGTGGCGGTGGCGATCGAGGAACACTACCGGCCTCGTTATGCGGGCGATGCGGTGCCCGCGACCCCGCTGGGTCGAGCAGTCGCCTTGGCCGACAAGATCGATACGCTGGTCGGCATCTTTGCCATCGAGCAGCGGCCCACGGGAACCAAGGATCCGTTCGGCTTGCGGCGCGCGGCGTTGGGCGTGCTGCGGATTTTGCTCGAAGCCGAACTGGATTTGGATTTGGCGGACTTGCTGGCGCTGTCCGCCGCCGGCCAACCGGTACAGCGCGCCGGCGTGGCCGACGAGGTTTACGAATTCGTCGCCGAACGTCTGCGCGGCATGCTGCTCGAGCAGCCCGGCACCACCGCGGAGATGCTGGACGCGGTCCTGGCGAATCGTCCGCGCTCACCGCTGGATGCCGTGAGGCGCCTGGCCGCACTGAAGGAATTTTTGCTCCTGCCGGATGCCGGCGTGCTCGCGGCCATCAACAAACGCATCGCCAACCTCTTGAAGAAGACCGCGATTCAAAGCGATGTGTCGGTCGATACGGGGGGGCTCGCCGAGGCGGCCGAGCGCGGATTGCATCAGGCGCTCTTGAACCTGCGCGACCCCGTGCTCGAGGCCAGCCGGCAGCGCCGCTATGCCGACAGCCTGCAGGCGTTGGTAGGCCTGCGGGCGCCGGTGAATGATTTTTTCGATGGCGTCATGGTGATGGACGAGGACGCCGCCAAGCGCAACAACCGTCTTGCCCTGCTGCGCGATGTTCAAATCCTGCTGACCGGCGTGGCTGATTTGTCGCGCTTGCCGGGTTAGCGGTGGGAAGAGAGCCTGCACCATTCATGATCGATCGATCGCACATGAAGGCCGGAATACTTGAGACGTGCTACTAGCATGCAATTGATCAAATCGCTGTTCTTCACCGCGTACATGATGCTGTCGGCATTGCTGGTCGGCGGATTCATGGCGCTGCTTTTCTGGGCGCCCTACCGGACGCAGTTCGCCATCGCCCGCGCCTGGGCACGTGTCGTGTTCTGGGTGCTGGACAAGGTCTGCGGCCTGAACTTCACAGTGGAAGGCCGCGAGCGCATTCCCGCCGGAAATCATGTCGTGATGTGCAATCACACCTCTGCCTGGGAAACCATCGCACCCTTTCTGATTTTCCCGCCGCAGGTTTGGGTGTTGAAGCGCGAATTACTGTGGATACCCTTGATCGGCTGGGGCTTGAAGTTGCTGCGACCCATTTCGATCGACCGCGGAGCGGGTCACCGGTCGGTGAATCAAGTGATCGAGCAAGGCAAGGCACGCCTGGCGGATGGGTTGTGGGTCATTATTTTCCCCGAGGGCACGCGGGTGGTCGGCGCCGAGAGGCGCAAGTACGGCGTCAGCGGCGCGTTGCTTGCGACCACGACCAACAAGTACGTGGTGCCGCTGTCGCACAACGCGGCCGATTTTTGGGTGAGGCGCGGCATTGTGAAGAAGAAGGGCACCATCCGGGTGGTCATCGGTACCCCGATCGATGCCACCGGCAAAGACCCCCGAGAACTCAACGACGAGGTCAGGCGTTCGATCGAAGCAGGCCTTGCGCGTATTGCGGGGCAATCCTCGGCGAAGACGGCATAGCAGGCTGCGGCAGCCACGGCACTGAGTAAGCGTTCATGGGGCCCGCGTTCCCGCGGCGATACTTGAACTCATAAGAGTGATCGCCGAAACGTGACGCCCGTCATAAAAGCATTCGCCTCGTCCCGATGGATTCTGCGAACCCCATCCTGCGGTTGTGAGGCCGGCCTAGCTTAAGATCTTGCGGGGCTGGTCGACATCCTGTGCTCCAGAGGAAATTGGTATGTCTCTATGACCGCAGTCAAAACGGGATTCGGTGGCTTGGCGTGGCTAGCGAACTCCGGGCGCCTGCGTGAACTCGAGTGCCTTCACGCGGCCATCAACAAGTCGCAGGCGGTGATCGAGCTGGACATGGACGGCACGGTGCTCACCGCGAACGATAACTATCTGAAAATGTTCGGCTTTACGCTGCCGGAGATTCTCGGTCAGCCGTACACCTTATTCGTCGCTCCGGCAGATCGCGACGGGCCCGAATATCGGGCTCTGTGGGAACGCCTGCACTCCGGCCAGCACGAGCAGGGCCGCTTCCGCCGTGTCGGCAAGAACAATCGCGAAGTTTGGGTACGCGCCAGCTTCAATCCGCTCATCGGTCAGGATGGCAAACCCTGGAAGGTGGTCAAGTTCGCGAACGAAATCACCCCGATCATTCTCGAGGCGCGGGCGTTGGATAGCGCGGTACACGAGTCCCAGGATGTGATCCAGGCGGTACTCAACGGGGACGGCGATCGACGCATCAAGATGGACGGCAAGACCGGCAACCTCGAGCTGCTGGCGCGGAATATCAATCAGTTGATCGGCGGCGTTTCGGCGACGGTCGCGGAAACGCGGCAAATCGTGCAGCGGGCCGTCGAGGGCGACCTGACCGCGCGAGTGAAAGTCGACGACAAATTGGGACACTTCAAAGCGCTCGCCGAGTCAGTCAACTCAATGGTTCAGTCCATGATGGAAGTCGTCACCAGCCTGACGGACACCTCACAAGAGGTGCAGCTCGGAGCCGAAGAGATTTCCCGCGGTAACCTTGACTTGAGCAGGCGTACCGAGGAGCAGGCCGCGAGCCTCGAGGAAACCGCCTCCTCCATGGAAGAGATGACCTCGACCGTGAATAACACCGCGGACAACGCATCGCAGGCGAACCAGCTCGCGCAGGCGGCGCGCGAGCAGGCGGAACGCGGCGGGCACGTCGTCGGTTCGGCGGTCGCTGCGATGGGCGAGATCAAGGTGGCGAGCAAGAAGATCGCCGACATCATCGGCGTGATCGATGGGATCGCGTTTCAGACCAATTTATTGGCCTTGAATGCCGCAGTGGAAGCGGCACGCGCCGGCGAACAGGGACGCGGCTTCGCGGTGGTGGCCTCCGAGGTGCGCAATCTTGCGTCCCGCAGCGCGGAAGCTGCGAAGCAGATCAAGGCACTGATCGAGGACTCCGTCGGCAAGGTGAACGAGGGAACGAAACTGGTGGACGAATCGGGCAAGGTGCTCGGTGAAATCGTCGCGCGCGTGAAGAAAGTGACCGACGTCGTGGCGGAGATCGCGAGCTCGAGCCGCGAACAGGCCTCGGGCATCGAGCAGGTGAACAGAGCCGTGACCTTGATGGATACGATGACGCAGCAGAATGCCGCGCTGGTCGAGGAAGCTTCCGCCGCCGCGCAATCGCTGAGCCAGCAGGCCAAGGGCCTGACGAGACTGATCGCCCACTATCGACGATCCGAATCGAATGCAACGGATCGCCGCAAGGAATCCGGTGGCAAGGTGGTGACTGAACTACCGGTCGGCAGTCGACGCGCCCGCGGCTGATCTGATCTCGCCGGCGACAACGCCCATCAGGCGCATCGTGTGATAGCGTAGCGCCATGAGAAAAATCACCCTGTCTTGTTTGAGTCTGGTCGCGCTCGGCCTCGCGGGCGCCACCTTCGCACACCCGCCGATCACGCATCGTCTCGAGGCGACGCCGGCCACGGTGGCCTATGGCTACTACTGGTCGGAGGCGACCCCGGTATTGCACATCGACTCGGGTGACATCATCGATGTCGATACCTTGTTGACCAACTCGCCTGCGGGTCTGGCGAAGGCCGGCGTGCCGGACGACAAGATTCAGGCCTCGCTCAAGGTCATCGTGTCCGAGGTGACCGGCGATCGGCGCGGTCCCGGGGGCCATATTCTGACCGGCCCGGTCTACGTCGAAGGCGCGGAGCCCGGCGATGTGCTGGAAGTCAAGATTCTGTCCATCGACCTGCCGCTCGACTATGGCTACAACGGCTGCAGCGGCTACCTGCCGGAGAACTGCGAGACCGGCGCACCATCCAAAATCATCACCCTCGACCGCCGGAAAATGACGGCTGAATTCCTGCCGGGCATCGTGATTCCGCTCAAACCCTTTTACGGCAGCATCGGCGTGTCGCCTGCGCCGGAATTAGGCCGCCTCAGCAGCAATCCGCCGGGGCGCCATGCCGGCAACTTGGACAATCGCGAACTGGTGGTGGGCACGACGCTTTATATCCCGATATTCGCGCGCGGCGCCCTGTTCGAAATCGGCGATGGGCACGCGGCACAGGGCGACGGCGAAGTGGATCAAACCGCCATCGAAACATCCTTGCGCGGCCGATTGCAACTGACGGTGCGCAAGGATATGAAACTGCAATGGCCTCGAGCGGAAACCGCCACAGATTACATCAGCATGGCCACCGATCCTGATTTGGCCACCGCCACCAAGGGCGCCATCCAGGAGATGGTGGATTTCCTGGTGTCGAACAAACACCTCACGCGCCATCAGGCCTATCAGCTGGTGAGCATCGCAGGGAATGTGACCATCACGCAGCTGGTGGATAAACCCAACCTCGGCGTCCATGTGAAACTGCCGAAGAGCATCTTCGTCGGCAAATAATATCAGCGGGTTGGACGTTGACGTCTTGTGGAAGGAATCGCACGTTGAGGTTGCGGGAGGACGTCAGCCGAACACCGCCACCATTTGACGGCTGAGCACCGCGGGGGCGCCGCCGGGGTCGAGCACGACGCTGGACTCGCAGGAATACCCTTCCGCCGCCGAATCGATCTCGGCATCGATACGCCACCACGCATCGGGGGCAAAGCGGTAATCATGCTTGAGGAATTGAAGCGTCCAGGTCAGCGAGCTGGAGGGAGCGGGCGTGCTCAGCATTTGCAGAATCACCGAGGGAATGCAGTCGACGAGCGCTACCACGTGGGATTCTGTGAGCGCGGCTGAATCCCGGTGGCGGACGTAGATTTTCGAGCTGCGCAAACTCGAACCGCTGAAGGGCCATGCGCCTTCGGCCCAGCGGAAATCGAAGTGCTGCAAAAACGCGGGACCCGCGGGTGCGCGGGCCGGTATTGCCGGCAAATGTTGCGCTTCCGGCACTCCCGCAGGCAGGCTCGGCAGCAGTGAAATGGACGTCGATCGCGGCGCTCCGTATGTGCCCGTCAGTGTCGCCGCAATTTTCTCGGCGCTCCATACGCGTGCATGCGCGATCGTCACCGCCTTGCCCACCCGCAGAACCTCGGCCTCGATGCGCACGGCACCGGCGAGCGTTGGGCCCGCAAAAATCGTTTCCAGGCCGCGCAACTGCCGGTCGGGCGGCACCAAACGACGCATCGCCTCATTGCCGAGCGCCGCCACCATACCGCCGAAAGTCGCTCGGCCCTGCGACCAATCCTCACCGATGAGGGCGGCCCAGGCACTGTCCTGAGGCTGCATCGACGCCAGCGTTTGAGAAAACAGCATGCGCGCGATGTTACCGGATTGAGCGCTCCGGATTACATTAATCGGGCTGCGACGCCAGACCAATGTAATTCGCGCCCTGACGACGGACCGGTGCAATCCTCCTGCGCTAGAATGAGAGATCGAACCACCCACAATGTCGAGGCACCGATGAATACGAAGGACCTATTTTCACTCAAGGGACGCGTCGCGCTGATCACCGGCGGCTCGCGCGGCATCGGCAAGATGATTGCCGAAGGATTCATTGCACAGGGCGCAAAGGTCTATATTTCGGCGCGCAAGGCGGACGCCTGCAATCAGACCGCGAAGGATCTCTCCAAGGACGGCGGCCAGTGCATCTCGATTCCCATGAACGTATCGACGGTCGCCGGCGCTAAAGCGCTAGCCTCCGCGGTGATGGCGCAGGAGCCCAAGGTGGACATCCTGGTGAACAACGCTGGTGCCGCCTGGGGAGGCAGCTTCGATGAATTCCCCGAAGAGGGTTGGGACAAGGTGCTCAACCTGAACGCCAAGACGCCGTTCTTTTTGACTCAGGCCATGGCGCCGGCATTGCGCAACGCGGCCAGCGCGGCTCGTCCGGCAAAGGTGATCAACATAGCCTCCATCGACGGCATCTACCTGACCCATCGCGAAACCTATTCGTACGTCACCAGCAAGGCCGGTCTGATCCAGCTTACGCGCCTCATGGCTGCGCGCTTGGTCAAGGACAACATCTACGTCAGTGCCATCGCGCCGGGCGCCTTCAAATCCGACATGAACCGGGAAGCGCGCGACCATGCCGACGAAGTGGCAAAACATATTCCATCGCGGCGTGTGGGAACCGACGAAGACATGGCGGGCGCTGCGATTTTCTTAGCCTCTCGAGCCGGCGACTACGTGATCGGGTCGACTCTGACGGTCGATGGCGGCGTTGCCTTCGCCAGTCCCGCGATGCGTGCATTGCAGCTGGAAGAATAGCGGCCGCGACACCGGTGCGTAGCTAAGCTAGCGAGTGCCTTTCTCGATGCGCTTGGCCAATTCATCGAGATCGGCATTCTCCTCGATGGATATCTCCAGTGTATCGTCCTTGGGCGAGGCCGTCTGGACCTCGCGGCCTGCTTGAACCTCGCGGCGCGGCAATTTGGGCGCGGCAGGCGCTATGCGCTCCTCGGGCAGTGGCACAGCGAGCGTTGGCGGCACCCAGTCGCGCTTCTGCGCGACCCAGCGCTGGTAGCGATCGAAATTCCACATGCCCACGTCTCCACCGGTTTGCAGGACGTTGGCGATCTGGCTGAATTGTCCGCCGCGTATGGTTCCCTTGGAGGCGGCGCTCGGCAGCAGGATTTCGCAAACCGGAACGCGCAAGCGAAACTCGCTCAGGAAATCGAGCCGCTGGCAGACCAGACCTACGAAACAATCGGCGAGTTGTGCGCGGATGCTGCCCTGTATTTCCGCGGGAAACGACATGCACAGGCGCGTGAGGGCTTCCGCACAGGTCGCCGAATGCATGGTAACAATGACCAGGTGGCCGGTTTCGGCCGCGCTCAAGGTCAGACGCATCACCTCGGGCGTTCGCATCTCGCCGATGACCAGAACGTCGGGGTTCTCGCGCAGGGCATCGACCAAGGCTTGCTCGTAGCTGGGAGAGTGGGTTGGGACCTCCCGCTGCCGGATGAAGGAACGCCGGTTGGTGAACAGGTACTCGATGGGACTCTCGATCGCGATGATGTTGCGCGCGCTCGAGGAGTTTATTTCCTCGACCAGCGCGGCGAGAGTCGTGGATTTGCCGCTGCCGGTGGGACCGGAGACGACGATCAGGCCCGTCGTCGCGTCGGTCAGCTTCTTCAATTCCGGATTCAGGTTGCAGGCCCGAAGATTGTTTTGAAATGAACTGAGCAAACGCACCGCCATGGCCACGCCGCGCAATGTCTGGAAGATATTGATGCGGCAGCGGACGCCGGCGATGGTGCGCGAAAGATCGGCGGAGCCTCGGCTCAGGAATTGCGACCAGCCATCGCCGCCCAAGAGCTCGCGGCCCGCTTGTGCGACGAGCGTTCCCGGGATGGACGGTCCGATGGCGGACAGCTGGCCCCGGACGCGGGCCACCGGCGCGGTATCCGCTTCGATGTGCAGATCGCTGGCACCGAGTTCGCGGCCTTTTCGAATCCACTCTTGGATCATGTCCACTGCTCTCTTCGCTCGACCCAACACATACGCGCTCCCGGTGGATAGAGGCCATGCCTTACGCCCTACTTGAGACTACACTGAGCGGGTCGTGTTCCGTCGGTTGCGATCGGTACGAGGATTTATATGCTGAAGTTGGTGTTCGCATTGGCGATTCTGCTGCCCACCTTGATCTTTGCCCAAACTGCGCACCGCACGGGGACGCTTCATACCCCCGAGGTGGACTTAGGCTACGAGGTCCTGGGCACGCTCGGCGCTGAGATTCCGCTTATCGCGGTCAATGGCGGCCCGGGGCTTTCCCATGCCTACATGATGCAGAATGATCTCTGGCAGCGCGTGGCGGCGCATCGACTGGTCGTGCTCTACGATCAGCGCGGCACGGGCACGTCCAAACAGGTTCAGCCCAATGCGTCTCAGGGCATGGATGCGCAGGTCGCCGATCTCGAGGCGATCCGTAACGCGCTTTCGCTGGACCGCGTCGCCATCTTGGGGGATTCCTATGGGGGAATGATCGCGATGGCTTACGCCGCGGCTCATCCCGAACATGTGTCCCGGCTCATTCTTTCAGATTCCGCCGCACCCTCGTGGAAGAGCATCGAGCATCTGCTGCCGCAGGTTTTCCCGGATCGCGAAGAACAAGGCGAGGCGGAAGACAAGAAACTCGCGGCGGATCCCGAGGCGGCGGCGCAGGCCGGTTTGGTGAATCATATGCGCATGTGCTTCTACTCGCCGGAGAAGCGCGATGCCTATGTCTCGCACATGGGAGATTTGGGCTTCGTTCCCGCGGTGTCGCGCGCCGTGCAGCAAGCCACCGAGAATCTCGATCTCACGCCCAAGCTGGCAAATTTTCATTTTCCAACCTTGGTCATCACCGGGCGCTACGACATGAACGTCGCGCCGCTCACGGCGTGGCGCATGGCGCACGCCATCCCCGGCGCGCGGATCGTCTTCTTCGAGAAAAGCGGTCATCTACCGGCCTTCGAGGAACCGGAGAAGTATCTGCGGGTCCTCGAAAGCTTTCTCGTTACCGACCGAGCGAAGAACGTGCCGAAGGACAGGGCAGCGAAAGGCTGAGGGATCAGGCGTCAGACTGCGAACCCGCGCGAATAGCTCCTACCCGATCGACGCTCGAGTGACCGCCGCGCACGCAATACTGACGCGGTTGGAAGGCGGGTCGTCGGCGTTCACGCCTCACTGAAGACGGGAAGTCATCGGGTCGTCGACTTCGTTCCCGCCCATTCGCATTAGCCAGGATTCGGCTGCGTGGGAGGTGCCGGCGGTACATTCGGGTTGGTGTTCGGCGAAGGCGGCGGCGTTGGCGTTGGCATCTCCGGCGGCGGGTTCGGCGATGTGGGCGGCGGCGTATGCTGCGTGCAGCCTACCGAAGATGCACTTAGGGCGATGGCGGCGAGGATATATCGACTCGCATTCATGGTTTTTCACTCCTCTCTATAGTTGACTACTCGGCGCTGACTCCGGCATCGGCGGCGATGGCACGAATCCTATTGAGGTGCGCGTGCAACGTCGGCAACGTAGCGCTTGCGAATGCTCTCGCGTCAGGGTCCTGGCCGGATGCCGCCTCCTTCTTGAACTCGGCAATATCCTCCTCATGGTCCTTTATCATTCCCTGGATGTAGGACTTGTCGAACGATTGACCGGAGAGGACTTTGAGCTTGGAAATCGCCTCCATCTCGTCGACGCTCGGATTGGCGGGTAGGGTGATATTTTTCGATTGGGCGAGAGCCTGCAATTTTTCCTTGGCGGCCGTATGGTCCTTTACCATCTGCGCACCGAAGTCCTTCACCTTCGAGCTCTGAGCTTTTTGTTGCGCCAGATTTCCCATGGCCACCTCCGCGATTCCGCCTTCCGCCGCGTCTCGATAGAATTTTGCGTCGAGGATCTCCGCGGAAAGCACCACCAACGGAACCAGTGAAACCAACGATGCTGCGAAATACTTCATAGTGTCCCCCGTAGGACTGCTGAAAGGTCAAAGTGCGCGTTTCGAGCTTCGTTTCGCAGAGCCAAGACTCCGCGCTCGCTTGTAGGACAATAGGAATTTAAAAGTACGTGAACACGCTAGGTCATACGTGTCACCTTCAGGTTTCGATTCCCGCGAATTTCGCGGATTCGTTCCAGAGGCGGCTGGCCGCCGCATCGTCGCGGCCACCGTCGGTCGGGGTCGCAGGACGGCATTTATAGAAATATTCGCCGCTGACCGCGGTCACGTCCGGGGATGACGCCAGATAGACGATGGTTTCAGCGCCTTTCTCCGGAGTGATGGCGAAGTTCTTGGCGATGCGCACCACGCCCGACAGAAGCCCTCCGCTGCCATCACCGAAACGCGTCGCAACGAAACCGGGGTGCAGGCAGTTCGCCGTGATGCCCTTTCCGCTCCAGCGACGCGCCAGTTCCCGGGTGAAGAGAATGTTGCAGAGCTTGGAGCGTCCATACGCGCGAATCGCGGAGTAGCCCTTGGCGGCTTGCAGATCATCGAAATCCAAGGTGTATCCCTTGTGCGCATCCGAGGCGGTACTGACCACGCGGGCCGGGGCGGCGGCCAGCAAATTCGCTTTTAGGCGCAGTGTGAGTACGAAGTACGCCATGTGATTGGTTGCGAATGTTGCTTCCAAATGGTCGGCGGTAAGTTGGCGTGTGCCGAACAAAGCGCCGGCATTGTTGATGAGCACGTCGACACGCGGCTCGGCAGCGGCGATTTCCGCCGCAACGCGTTTGGATTCAGCGATTCGCGATAGATCACCGTAGAAGATCGAATGCTGCGCGCCCGTACCGATGCTGGACAGCCGGGCCAGGGTCTTTTGGCCCCGCGCCGCATCACGCGCTACCAACACGATGCGCGCACCCATGCCGGCAAGCCGTTGCGCGGCGACTTCGCCGATGCCGGACGTCGCACCGGTAATGACCACGACCTTGCCTTTCATAGGCCCTTCCTCTTGAACACCCAACACACTTTAGCAGGCATCAAGGCGCCATAACCACATAGGAACGGTATAGGCACGGGATTCATCCTGATCGCCCGACAAACACTGCCGTAATGAGCGCCCCGTCACGGGCGAGACCTTTCAAAGCTCCTAGAGTGTGGAAACTCCCCACTGAACCGGCAGGAATCAAATGCGTAGTCTGATCATCGGCTTTGGCCTGTTGAGTGTTACGGGCAGCATTTCGCCCGCTGCGGCCGACAATGGTCCTCTCTATGTGGCTCCGGGGCCCTCGAATCTGATCGCACCCGATGTGGTAAGGCGCAACCAGGAACAGCTTGCAGGGACGGCGAGAAAATTGGGCGATCTGATTGGCGACTCGCTCAAGTCGCCTACCAGCCACGCCACGGATCTCTTGGTTACGACGAAATGCGGACGCTATCTCTTTGCGACCATTTCCTACGCAGACGGGTCAGCCAAGACGCTGAATTTGGGCAACGCCCCTGCAATTCAAAGCGATATGGACAAGGCGAAGGCGGCCATCCCGATATTGCGCATCGTCGATCAGCCCGGCTGCGATCGCTGACGCAAGTGCTTTGATACGATCGCACGAGCTCCGGCTTTTCTAGGCCCCATATCCCAGCGCGCTTTGGCGTGATCACCCCGACCGCACCGATCCGACCGATGGTGGTATCCGATGAGTGCGATCAGAAGTCGGCAGTCAGATAGGCGAACAGGGCGCGTGGTGCCTGTTGGAAGAATCCCGGCGTGTAGGCCGCGCTCCAAACCTTGGCATTCGTGACATTGATGATTTGAGCGCGCAGGGTCGCCGGCTTGCCGAGCACTGTAAATCGATACCTGCCTCCGAGATCCAGATCGTTGAGCGCATGGGCGTAGAGGACATTGTCCAAACTTGCGGGGGCTGCTCCGAGGCGCGTTAAGTTGAGGTCCACCGAAATAGCAGGCCACTTGCGAATGCCGTAGGTGGCGTTGAGCACGTACGTGAGGCGTGGTTGGCCGAAGGCGATCGGACCCACGCCTTCGGTTGCCAGGTCCGGGCCGATGACTCTTACCGTACCGGCCAGCATACCGGCCGTGATATCGAGATGCTCGATGGGTTGTCCGGACAGCGACAGCTCGAACCCTTTGGCGCGTTGTACTCCAAGATCTCGATCAATGGCATTCGCGTCGAGATTGAAATACGGCTTCTGTATTTCAAATACGCCGCCGATGAGTTTCAACTCCGGGGTCAGCATATAGCGAATTCCCGAGTCGACCTGCCAAGTCCTGGCCGCGGGCAGGATGGCCCCGCGATTCGTGGCAATGCTGGGGGCTACACCTGAATCTTCGAGCCCCTGCGTGAAGCCTGCGTACGCCGTCAGACCTTTGGTCAGGGTCAAGGCCGTATTGCCGTAGGCACGCAGAGGACGATCCGTCAGGGTCGCTTCCTTGACGGAAGGCAGCGTGACTGCTTTGTCGTAGTTTTCCTGCTGGAGACCCAACGCAAAGTCGGCGTGCTCCTGCCAGTGCGCGCGATACGCCAAGCCGACGCTGCGAAGCTCGCTGCGGTCCGCGGTGCGTGCGGAATAGCTAAAGATGGGCTCCGACATTTGGGTGATCTGGGTGATGAGTGCCGGGCCTAGGTCGACGGCATCCGAGCCGTCGTAGCGCGCAAAGGTATTCCGGCCGCGAGCCAGGAACACAATCTCGTGGCCCCACAGGCCGCTGGAGAAATGACCGGTCAAGCGAGTCTCTCCCGATGTAGAGAACACGCTTTGATCCGGATAACCCACGACAAGGTGATCCGCGACGCCATTGGTGTGTGTGTTCACGTAAAAGTCGGAGAAACTGACCGGACTATCGGCGACAGAGCGGAAAACGCCCGCGGTGAATGACCAATGATCGTTAAGTTGCGCGGTGACGATACCGCCGAAGTTCTCGGACAGGCTTTTTCCTTCGGCCCAATTCTGCCCCACATACCCGCGAGAGATGGCCGGCGGCAAGAAATCACCGGCCGTGAATATCAGGGGAAATGTCTTGGCTTGGGCAATCTGCTGCCAATCAATGATGGCACGGACAGTCAGTTTATCGTTGGGCGACCACTGCGGAGTGGACCCAAAGTTCGTTACACGGGAGGTGTACCCTGAATTGGGCCCAAAGGGCGTCTGAGCAGTGACCTGATAGCTTGCCCCGAGAGGCAACTGCAGTTCGCTGGAAATCAATGGCAGATTGCCGTCGATGCTCAGGCCGCGAGCCTGGAACGGGCCGGCACTTGCCACCACGGTGGCACTCGGCGAGCCATTGCCGGGATGTCTCAGGTCATAGTCGACGATGCCGGTGGGAGCCGGGAATACGTAGCCGATCTCACTGACGCCGACGTGAATGGCCGAACCTTCGACCACGCGATTGGACAAGGCCCCCTGTTGATCGAAATATAGGCCATCGATGCGTACATTGCCGGCCGCCTGCGGATTGAAGCCCCGAACATTGAAGGGCAAATATAACCCGGTGCTTTCCAGCCCCAGTGTCGATCCATAGGCATCTTCGGCCGATGCAACCGGATTGTCGGATGCATGCTGAGCCCCTGAGTTGCGTGGCAACGTTGCCGCCAAGGCCAATGCAATCCAGCATAGCCAACCGACGGGTAGTCGAGCGTTTCGCCCGGCGCGCCGACGCTTGAGTCCGACTGCACCGTCGCCTGTGTGCGGAATTTCCTGCGGTTCATGGACGGCAGCCAGGGCTACGCCGCCGATGACGAGTGCAATCGTCTGATACCACGCCGGAGCGAGTGGACTGCCGGTGAGGCCGATCAGCCACTGGATGACAAATTGCGTCGATCCGCCGAACACCGCGATCGTGGCTGCATACAGTATGGCCAGGGATCTGGCGCGCGCTGCTCGGGGTAAGGACTCGGCAATCAGGGTTATCGCGGGCACGGAGATCAGCGTACCGATCGCGCTCAACGCGAAAGTCACCGCATAGACGACAAGGCCCAAATGAGTGTGGCCCATGACAATGAAGGCGGGAACGCCGAGTACCACCGACAGAGGCAATGCACCGAGGGCGACGGGTTTGCGGCCTAACTTGTCCGAGAGCAGACCTGCCAATGGCGCTGCGCAGAGCGCGCCCAATCCCTGAGCGATGGTGGCCCCAAAGGCGAGGTTCGTCGCCAGTCCCAGGCTGTCCTGCGCGTACGTCGTGATGTATGTACGGACATAGTTGGCGATGGTCAGTGCTGCTACCAGGAGAATGCCGGCAGCGATGACTCGCCATGGCAGCTGAAGCTGTTCGAATTCCGCGCCGCTTTGGTCGACCTCGCGCGTTTTTTCAGGAACGTTGCGCCGGATGTAGAGGCCGACGGGTACGATCAGGCCGCCGATCAGCAAGGCGATGCGCCATCCCCAGGCCTCGAACGTGGCCGGACTGAGCGCACTGGCCAGGCCGAAACCCACCACGCCGGCTGCCAACACCGAGATGCCCTGGGTCGCCGACTGAACCGAGGTGTAGAGGCCGCGCCGATGGGCCGGCGCTGCCTCGATCAGAAAGGCGACGGCAGGGCCTAACTCACCGCCGACGGCAAAGCCCTGCAGCAAGCGGAAGATCAGCAATAAGATCGGAGCCGCGATGCCGATTTGCTCGGCCGAGGGCGTCAGCGCGAGCGCCACCACGGAGAAACCCATGAGGCCGAAGGACAGCACCATGGCCGGCTTGCGTCCCACACGATCGGCATAGGTGCCGATCACGATGGCGCCCAGCGGCCGCGCGGCGAAACCCGCGCCGAAGGTTGCCAGCGACAGCAGCAAGGCATGTGAGGAAGGTGAACCAGGGAAGAAGGCGTGGCCGATCTGGACCGCAAAGAACGCAAAGGTCTGAAAGTCGTACAAGGCCAGGGCATTGCCGGCCGCGACGGCCGCGACCGGCTTGAGAGAGCGGAGCGCGGCACCGGACTCCAAGACCTCACTCATGTGGGAGCAACGAGCTTAAGTTCTCGAGCAGAGCCGCATAGATTTCGATGCCTGCCCAAAGATTTCCCAAGCGGATATTTTCGTTGGCCGCATGCTGATTGTTGTCGAAGTTGACGATGGGAACGCCGATGACGCATCGGGGTCTATACCTGGACATGTATGCGTGTATACAATCCGGGCGGATTGAGTGTCAAGCCATCCAGGAGCCGAGAATCAGCCATGAGAACGCACTTCCTGCCCCCCCTGTTTGCCGTGCTGACCGCGTGGTCGAGTTACGCGGCCTCTGCGGCCTCCCCACCGGAACACCTCGGCCTCAAGATGGCTGACTGCACGCTGGGTGCAGAAAAATATGCCGCGCGGTGCGGAACATTTACGGTATTCGAGGACCGCAAGTCCGCGTCCGGACGGACGCTGGAGCTTCCCGTCGTCGTACTACCCGCAAAGCATCCGATGCACCGCGCCGTGTTCTGGAATCCAGGCGGCCCGGGCGCCAGCGCCACGCAAGCTGCGCCGTTCATCGCGGCAGGCGAGACCGCAGAGGAGTTGACGCAGCTTCGTGAGCACTACGACATCGTCTTGGTGGACAATCGCGGCATCGGGGGCGCGAGGCCACAGCAATGCGATACCGCGCCGGCGGAGCATCCTGAATATTACTTCCTGCAACTCTGGCCGGATGCGTTGCTCAAATCCTGTCGCGAACGTCTGGCGGCGGATGCCAACTTGAGTCTGTATACCTCGAGCTCGGCCGCCGACGACCTGGACGACATACGTGCCGCCCTGGGCTACCCGAAAGTCGTTCTGGACGGCGACTCCTATGGCACGTTCTTCTACTTGGTATATATGCGGCAGCATCCCGAACATGTGGAAAGTGCCATCCTCGACGGCGTCGCACCACCGGGCCTTCTCATCATCCCCTTGCAAGACGCTGCCGGGGCACAACTCGCCGTGGACCAGTTGTTCGCGGCCTGCGCCAAGGATCCCGACTGTGCCGAGCATTTCCCCAACCTCACAGCCCATTTTGCCGAACTCGTACATCGATTCGACGCCGGTCCGATTTCCATCAATTTCTCGAATCCAGTGACCCACCGGCCGCAGGTGGTGCAACTCTCGAAGGAAGTCTTCGCGGACCGGTTGCGCCAAACGCTGTACCAGTCTGACGCAGCGGCCTACGTTCCTTACATCGTGGAGCGTGCATACCTGCAAGACTACGCGCCGCTTGGGCAGATGATCGATGTCACGACACGCGGACTGGTTGGTTTGGTGATGGTGGGAGAAAACCTTTCCGTTACCTGCGCCGAGGATATTCCCTTCATCACCGAAGAGGAGATCCGGCGCACCAGCGCAGGTTCGTTCGAGGGTGATCTTCGCGTTCGTGCCCAACAGCGAGCCTGCAGAATCTGGAACGTCAACCCTGTCGCGGCCACCTTCAATCAGCCGGTGCGAAGCAAGGTTCCGGTCCTGATGGTCTCCGGCAGCGATGATCCAACCACTCCGCCGAAGTACGGCGATCTCGCCCTTCAGTACCTGCCCAACGCTCGGCGAGTGATGGTCCAGGGCGCCGCGCACGTGACGGAGACGCCCTGCACCGATCGGTTGAAAGTGGATTTCGTGTTGTCCGGAAGCGCTCGCGGCCTTGACGTTTCATCCTGTAGCAAGGCATTCAGCCGGCCACCCTTCAAGACATCGATGACGGATTTCGTGGACGCGGACCAGTAGTATGACGCATGAATCGGCCACGCAGTCGCCTTACCATCGGAGCTGCTTGATGAGCCAAATCCGGAAAATAGACTCCACCTGCGGCGGCGTTCTCTCATGACTCGAACCCCGATACCCACGCCGCTTGACGTGCGCGACTCGGTGCAAGCTTTGGCGCAGTGTCTGCGTGACGACATATTTGCCGGACGCCTGTCGCCGGGACAGGCGATACCGCAGGAGGAGGTCTCTGCCCGCTATGGGATGAGCCGCAGCCCATTGCGCGAGGCACTGCGGGCGCTCGAGGCCGAAGGCATGATCGAGTACCGCGCCAATCGCGGCGCGGTGGTGGCGTGCATGGACGAGTCGACCGTGCGCGACATTTACCAGGTTCGGCGTCTGCTCGAGGCCGGGGCAATACCGCTGGTCCTCGACAACATTCACGAGCAAGCGCTGGCGGAGTTTTCCCGCCTAGACGCCGCGATCCGTACATCGAGGGACGCGGCCGCCTTCGTCCACGCCCATCACGAGTTTCACCAACGGATCTACGAGTCGACGGGAAATCCCGTGCTGGCCAGGGCCATCCATAGCCATACCATCAAGGCCGTCCTCGTGCCCAATTTACCGCTCCTGGTAAAGTCCATTAAGGCCTGCTCCAAAACTGACCATGCCAGACTGCTCGAGGCCTTCGCCCGTCGTGATCTGAAAGACGCGCGCAAGGCCACCCTCGAGCACTTGGATCACGTCGAGGGCGTCATTCTTCGCGCGCTGGCCTCGCGGGCGACCACGCAAACGCCGCCTCCAGAGAAAGTGAACTAAGGCGACCTAGGGTCCCACCTCGAACCCCTCGGCCCGCGTGTTATGGACCGCCGACATGGGCGTCGCTATGCTGGGAGGCTCGGGTCCCCGCGCAGGGGTTGCCCCGAAGTCTTGAAGCGAGGGCATTATGGAATTTGTCGGGGAGTCGCCTGATGGCCGGACGATTCGCTACGTGGACCGTAAGCGCTATCTATGGTTGCTGTCGCTGACCGGATCCTTTCATACGGTGATCGCAGTCGGCCTTTACTTCGCCACCGGCCGCAATGCCCTGACGATGCTGTATCCGCTGGCGTACACCTTCATCGGCATCCCGATCGTGGATGCGCTCATGGGAGAGGATGGGCACAATCCCCCCGAAGAGGTGGTGCGCTCGATGGCGAGCGATAAATTTTATCGCCGCCTTTTGTATATCGGTATTGTTCTTCTATTTGCGAATTTCCTCTTTGTTGCCTGGTTTTTGGGTACGCATGCATTGCCATGGTGGGGATTTTTGGCGCTGACGCTCGGTGCGGGATTCAACAGCAGCGGCGCCATTCTGCTCGGTCACGAACTGGGGCATAAGAACAACCGCGCGGATCGCATCGCGGCGCAGGTAGCCAACGGCTTGGTGGGCTACGGACATTTTTGCATCGAGCACAACATCGGCCATCACGTCCATGTCGCCACTCCGGAAGACTGCGCCAGCGCGCGCATGGGCGAGAGCATCTACAAGTTCATGCTGCGGGAAATCCCCGGCGCGTTCAAACGAGGCTGGCACCATGAATGCCGGCGCCTGAGGAAGGACGGAGCCCCGCCGTTTCATTGGCGCAACGCGATTCTGGGATCGTGGTTGTTGACGGCGGTGGTTGCTGCGGCACTGGTGCTGGTCTTCGGCTGGATCATGGTGCCCTTTCTCATCATCCATCATTTCTACGCCTGGTATGGCCTCACGCAGGCGAACTATGTGGAGCACTACGGGCTTTTGCGACAGAGATTGCCGAACGGCCGGTACGAGACCTGCAAGCCGCGCCATTCGTGGAACACCAATCATATCTTTTCCAACCTGCTGACTTTTCATCTGCAGCGCCACTCGGACCATCATGCCAACGCCCTGCGGCCTTACCAGACGCTGCGCGATTTCGACGATCTGCCGCGCCTGCCCAGCGGCTATCCGGGCTCTTTCGGACTGGCCGCCCTGCCCCCGCTGTGGTTCAAGGTCATGGACTCGAAGCTCATGCAATGGGCGGGAGGCGACATCACCCTGGTAAATGTCGATCCCAGCGAGAGGGAACGCCTGTATTCTAAGTTCGGCGCCGCGAGCGCCGCAGCGCGCTTGCCGGGCTGAGACGCGCGGCCGAGGTTACATTCGCGCACCACCGCGCAACGCGCGCATCACGGCAGTGAGCTATCAAGTGATTGGCAGGAACATGATTCTCAAGATTGAACGATTGAAGCAGGCGGCTCGGATTGCCCTCACTGGGTTTTTTTGCGTATGCGCCGCATCGTGCTACACGCTTACGAAGAAGGACATCTTTGAAGTCGCGTTTCAACCGCTATCCGCCGCAACTCTCAATGCGCTTTCCGACGAGCATCACGTCGTCGAGCAATTGCCGGTTGCCGGTATGGACCCGCCGCTCTCGGCCTATTGGGATCACGGGGATTCGTCGTCAAGCATATTGATATTCTTCACGGGCAATGGCTACGGAGCGGAGCCGGCGCTGCGCCGGCTCCTCGTCCCTGCGAGGAAGCTGGGGCTCGACCTGATCGTCTTCAACTACTACGACCGTGGACAAGCTGTTCCGTCAGTGGCGCACATTCGGGCCTCTGCCCAGGCGCTGTTTGATGTCGCCACCACCCTTCCTACGCCGGCGGCCAAATCCATCCTGGTAGGAGGCCACAGCCTTGGCGCGACTTTTGCCTTGGATACGGCGGTACGCAATCCAGTCGATGGCGTGTTTGTTGCGGCTCCTGTCACGACCGGCGTGGCGATGATCCATCATCAGCTCTGGTACAGTCGATTTGCCTGGCTACGGCCCGACGAGGACTATCGCCAATTCGACAACATTGCGCTTGCTGAACGACTGCATCGCAAGATCATCGTATTCGGGTCGGAGGGTGACGTTGCTCTGCCGCCCAACTTCACGAAGCAGGTATTCGCGGCGTTGCCGGCCGACGATCAGCGCAAGCTGGTCATTCTCGAAAACTCTCCTCATTCTGAATATTTTCGGCAGGAGGAGTTCTGGCGCCAGCTGAACAGCTTCTTCGGATTGAACGGGTCCGGACCCTTCGTCGGTTATCTCTCGCAGACGCGCCGGTGAGCCTAGGCGACTGGTTCCCGCCAACTAGGACGGGGCTACACGTCCAGATTAGACACGTTCAGCGCGTTCTTCTCGATGAATTCGCGCCGCGGTTCCACGGCATCGCCCATCAGCGTCGTAAAAATATCGTCCGCCGCCACGGCGTCTTCGATTCGCACTTGCAAGAGGCGCCGCGTTTCGGGGTTGATGGTGGTATCCCACAGCTGATCGGCGTTCATCTCGCCCAGTCCCTTGTAACGCTGGATGCTCTGACCCTTCTTGGCTTGTTCGAATAGCCAGTTCTTCGCCGCCTTGAAGCTGGCTACTTCCTGGCGGTCTTCGCCGCGCTGAATGTAGGCACCCTGGCCCATCAAATCACTCAAGGTCTGTCCGAGCTCGGCGATGCGTAGGTATTCCGCGGAATCGAAGAACTCCCGCGGGATATGCTTGGCGGAACTCAACCCGTGCTCCAAGCGCTTCAAGTCGATGCGATGGCCACCTCCGGGCAGGGTCTGAACGGTGACACTGTATTTCCTGGATACATCGTCCAGGCCATTGAGGCGCGCCTCGAGAACACGGCACCAATCGCGCAGTGTATCGATGTGATCGAAAGCCTCCGGGGTGAGTTTCGGCACGTACAGCAGCTGCTCGAGGAATCGATCGTCGTATCGGCGCGCCCAACGCGCAGCGATGGCTTCAACCTCGACATATTTGCGCATCAAGGATTCGAGTCCCAACCCGGACAGAGGCGGTGCTTCCGCATTGACATGCAGTGCCGCGTCCTCGATCGCGGTATTCAGAAGCAAAGCGTTCAATTCCAGATCGTCCTTGACGTAATTCTCCTGCTTGCCTTTCTTCACCTTGTAGAGTGGCGGTTGCGCGATGTAGATGTGGCCGCGCTCGATGAGGATGGGCATTTGCCGATAGAAGAACGTCAGCAACAGCGTGCGGATATGACTTCCGTCAACGTCGGCATCGGTATTCTTTGCCGCGATGCCGCCGAAACCGCAGATGAAGTTTTCATCGCCCTCCACGGAGAAATCGTAGACGTTCCCATTGGAAGCGGTCACCGGAGCTACCGAAACGATGGGCAACGCAATAAGGTCGCCGTTTATGACGTCGAAGGCGCGGCGCCTCGGGACGTCATGGATGTGAATTCTTTCTTCCACTGTAGGTGCTCCAGAGTGATCACCCCAAACGCTCCGGAGTTGAACCAAGTCCTCTACGGCCGACACACGGATCTGCCAGTGGCGATGTGTCGATTTAAAGATCTGCTCGCCGCATTGTCGCGACACTCTGTCGGCGGCGATTTCGCTGGTGCTACTAACTACGCCGAAGCTGGAAAGTAGATAGGAAATTCCACTCGCGATATCACGCGAGGATGTGCTGAAGACAACTTTCCCGCAGGTAACACAGCCATCGCCGAGAAGATAGCCGCGGAGAAACGCGAGCCGTAGCGCGTAGTCAACGTTGAACACAAGATCAGGGATCTTCTTGGTGAGCGAGTCAACACCAGCGTTGCCGAACAAGTGTTGCCAGGCCAACACCGCCACGCGGTTCACCAACTTGAGCTCCCCGCAGCCTCGGTTGATGGCATAAAATTGCGGCGCCAGACCGAATACCCGGGTAAGAGCGGACGCCATTTCGTCGACAAAACGCAAATTGCTCTTTCCGATAGCCAGCCTGATGCCATTCCGATCTGAGCATGAGCCTTCAGCCATATAGAAGCCGAGCAGCTTCATCAATTCCGGTGTGATGTCCAGGAAGCGCGGAATGGCCAAGTCGGCGTTGTGTTCGGGACTCAACTGCAGATCTTCTCGCTCCGCAAACCATCCGATGTCCTCGGCCTCCAGCGCCCCCAGCGGTACATAGTTTCTGACTCGATTACTCGGCGAGCCACGGTACTGGGTTTCCCAGATCCGCTCGAGCCGGCTGGGCCCGACAGTTATTTGCGGCATGAATGTCGCCGCATCGGCGCCGATCACGGCAAGGTAGGCCTCGCAATTCGGTAAGGTGGGACGGGATAGCCCACGCTCCCAGGCATAAAACGTTACGGGCTGCCGGATGCCGACCCTGCGACAGAGCTCGGCATTGCTTACTCCGCTGGCTCTGCGCAATTTTTTCAGCTGCTCTCGGACGGCCTCAGGCCACTCGACTCGTGGCGCGGACATCTCCGGCCGGTTGGCATATTCTTGTGTGACCTGTGATTTGTACCACGCCTCGACGGCGGGACCGCGCAGCCAAATCTGGCGACGCGCCTCGGGTATCTCATACAGTCTTCGCAGGAGATCAATCCTGCCCGGCGCATTCTCTGGCAACCGGATCTTTTTTGGTGCCACCAAGCGATCGCCAACTTTTAGTTCGCTGCCCTGCTTCAGTCGAATCTCGCCGTTGTCCTGGACAAACACGCTGTGACTCGCCGTGACGCGAATCGAGCGTCCGTAGGCGGTTTTGGCTTCGTACAGAACCTCATCGATGGGATGTCGAATCACACCCTTGATCGGCTGGAATTTGGCCTGGTGATCATCCAGTCCAAAGCACAACACGTCTCCCAGCGGTTCTCGTACTCGCTTCGTGACGCCATTTTCGTCGGGGCTCATCCCTTGCAGAGCCCCGTCGATAAATGCTCCCACGGTCGTCATTCGCACGCCGCTTCGATCCCTCACAAAGCAATGCTCGTCGCCGTCCACGCTCATGATGATGATGCGGTGATAGCGCAATTTATCGACGTTGAAGTCGTCGCGCCCGATGCCGCATCCCAACGCGGTAATGAGCGTGCCCACTTCGGCGGAGCCCAGCATTTTGTCGAAGCGGGCTTTTTCGACGTTGAGGATTTTGCCCTTGAGCGGCAGGATGGCCTGGGTACGCCGGTCGCGGCCCTGCTTGGCGGAGCCGCCGGCCGAGTCGCCCTCGACCAAGAACATTTCCGAGAGTGCCGGATCTTTTTCCTGGCAGTCGGCCAATTTGCCGGGCAGTCCCGCAATATCGAGCGCGCCTTTGCGCCGCGTCATCTCGCGGGCCTTGCGCGCAGCCTCGCGCGCATAGGCCGCTTCGAGAATTTTATTCACGATGGAACGCGCTTCCTGCGGATGTTCCAGCAGGAATTCCTCCAAGCGACCGGCGACGGCGGATTCGACCACGCCCTTCACTTCGGAGGACACCAGCTTGTCCTTGGTCTGCGATGAGAATTTGGGATCCGGCAGCTTCACCGACAGGATGGCCGTGAGCCCCTCGCGGGCATCGTCGCCGGTGGTCTGAATTTTCTCCTTCTTCGCGGCGAGTTCTTTCTCGATGTAATTGTTCAGGGTTCGAGTCAACGCGGCCCGGTAACCAGCGAGATGCGTACCGCCGTCCTTTTGCGGAATGTTGTTGGTGTAGCAGTACATGCTCTCCTGGTACGAGTCATTCCACTGCATGGCGACTTCGACCTGGGTCTGGCCCTCGCGGGCCTGGAACCACAACACCGACTCGTGCACCGGTGTTTTGCTGCGATTGAGATGCGTGACGAAGGCTTTCAATCCGCCTTCGTGCTGGAAGACTTCGGATTTTTCCTCGCGCTCATCCACCAGTTCGATGCGCACGCCGGAATTGAGGAAGGACAACTCGCGCAGGCGCTTCGCCAGCGTGTCGTAGTTGAAGGTAATGTGGGTGAAGATCTGCGAGCTCGGCTTGAAGCGAATCGTGGTGCCGTGTTCGCTGGTATCGCCGATGGCCGCCAGCGGCGCCTGCGGCTCGCCGAGGCGATATTCCTGGCGGTGCAATTTGCCGTCGCGGCGGATCAACAGCTCGAGAAAATCCGACAGCGCATTCACCACCGACACGCCGACGCCATGCAGACCGCCGGATACTTTGTACGAGGTGTCGTCGAATTTACCGCCGGCATGCAGCACGGTCATGATGACCTCGGCGGCGGAGCGTCCTTCCTCGGCGTGGATATCCACCGGGATGCCCCGGCCGTTGTCATAGACAGTAACGGACTCATCGGCGTGGATGGTGACGACTACCCGGTCGCAGTGACCCGCCAACGCCTCGTCGATGGCGTTATCCACCACTTCGAAAACCATGTGGTGCAGACCGCTGCCGTCGTCGGTGTCCCCGATGTACATGCCGGGGCGTTTGCGGACGGCATCCAGGCCCTTTAAGACTTTGATTTTACTGGAATCGTAGACGTTGTCTTGGGCCATGCTGGATCCTAAATAGCGACCCACCATAATAACAGTTTTCAGCGCCAAAAAGCCACTTGGTATCTGGTAAAAACTTGAGTTTAATCAAATGCTTGTATGGCCATATGAGTTCGTGCTCGGCCGGGCGATAGTCGTAAGAATAGTTGAAACATGTTACACTTATTGGTGTGAGTACAGGCAAGAAACCCCCCGGTCGGCCACGCAAGCCGGATGCCCCCAGTGCGGCAGAGCGGATGCGTGTCTCGCGTGCGCGCAAGCAGGGCGCAGGCTATCGGCTGCGTCAGAGCTGGGTCCAGGCGGAACCTCCGGTGTATTCCGATCACCAGCGCCTTGATGCCAGGAGCCTTGCGATGCATTGCCTCATCGCCAGAAAGCTTTTGGCAAACCCGGCGCTCCTCGTTCAGGCGCGCAGCACGCTTGCACGCTGGAGGGCGCAGGCTGCTGGACCCGCGCCAGCGTATTTTTCTGAGTGGGAGCACATCCTCAAAGGAGCACCCGAGGAAATTGCCGCCTTTTTGGCAAGCATGCGCGAGGACGCAACGCGTCTTCGGCAGTCCTCTCCCTTTACGAATTTCCTGACACCTGAGGAGCGCGCGAGGATCTTCGAGGCCTTCCTGTGACACGCGAACAGCTCGAGCATGTGCTGCGCGCGAGCGCCTCCGTATTGATCGACTGCGGCAGCCGCGCACCGACGCAGGAGCTGGTCGTGATTGGCAGCCAAGCCATCCTTGGCCAGTATCCTCAGGCTCCAGGCGAACTGCTCCGCTCCATGGAGGCGGACCTCTACCCGCTGCGGGAACCCGAGCTGGCCGATGCGATTGACCGCGCGATCGGCGAACTCTCCACGTTTCATGATACCTACGGTTACTACGCCCAAGGCGTAGGTACCGAGACAGCAACGCTACCGGCTGAGTGGATTGAGCGAGTTATATCGGTGCGCGGCGAGGGCACTGGACAGGCCGTGGGCCTGTGCTTGGAAGTACACGACCTGGCGATCTCCAAGTATGTTGCCGGCCGCGAAAAGGACTTGAGCTTTACCTTAGCGCTGGCCCGACACGGGATGACAACGGGGAGCGTCCTGCTCGATCGCCTCAAGAACACCGCGCTGACTGATGACATTCGAAAGCTCGTGCGCCAACGGATCGCCCTGCACTTTCGAAAGTAGGCTTTGCAGCCCCCCAAGGTGGGCATCGATGACGGCGCGGCACGGGTTATCGTTCCACGTGGAACCAAGAACCAGCACAGTCATGTCGAACTTGCAGGTAAATGAGCCTGTGGCCGTTGGTGCCGGCCAATCCCTGACCGCTGTACCATGGCTTAGCGCTTCGCGTCCGTGACCGGACCGGATGTAGCACGGCCGAACGTTTGTACCCGCCGTCAAGGGTGCAACGACGACACCATTTTTGCCCCAAACCCGAAAGCACGGGAGCACTCAATTCAGTAGCTCTCCTCCGCCTTGCCACCCACCATCCGAAAGCGGCGCCCGGGCGTGCCAAAAGCGGAGAACTCACCGTGCAGCGTGGTCACGACTAATTGAACCGACTGGGTAGATACCTCGGCAATGAGGCCGCTCAGCCGCTCCTCGTCCAACTCCGCCGCAGGATCGTCCAACAATAGCGTGGGCTGTACCGGAGAACCCTCCGGAAACAATTTGATTTGCGCCACCAGCAGGGCCGCCGCCAGTAACTTCTGCTGTCCGCGCGAGATCCTGTCCTTGACGCCCACCCCGCCTAAGCGAATGGCCAATTCCGCCCGGTGCGGCCCGACCTGGGTTGCACCCGCCTCCAGGTCGTGATGCCAGCTTTGTTGGAGGGCCTCCGCCAGCTCCTGATCTTTGGCCCACCCGCTGCGGTAACTCAAGGAGAGCTCCAAGCCGAGTAAGTTGCGGCCGATGGCGGTGGCGTGCGGACTCAACGCGGCCACATAGCGTGCTCGGGCGGAGTTCAGCAGCTCCCCCGACCGCACCAGGTCGCTGTCCCACACGGCGACGAGGTCTCGGTGCTGGCGGCCCTTGATCGCCGCATTGCGCTGCTTGAGAACCTGCTGATAGCGCTGCCAGTGACCTACGAAGGATTGCTCCACGTGGAACACTCCCCAATCCAAGAAACGGCGGCGGCGACTGGGTCCCTCTTCGATGAGGCGGTGTACTTCCGGGTCAATGATTTGGACCGGCAGCTGCAGCGCCAGCTCGGCTAGGGAAGAGGGTCTGTCGCCATCAATCTGCGCACGCACGCCGGTGCGAGCTCCCTCGACCCCCATGGGCACGCGGCGATGGGGCGTCTCCACTTGTCCAAAGACAACAAATCGTTCGGCACCCAGCCGAATGAGATGTTCTAGCCGCCGGGTCCGAAACGAACGGCCTCGGCCAAGGACATAAATGCCCTCCAGCACGCTGGTCTTGCCGGAGGCATTCGGCCCGTGAATGAGGGTGAAATGAGGATCGAGATCCAATTCCACCGACTGCAAGCAGCGGAATTCCGTTACTTGCAGCCGGGCCAAGCTCATTGGCTACAGTCTCATCGGCATCACGACGTAGCGGGCGCTCGCATTCCCCGGAGAACGAATCAGGCAGCTGCTGTTACTGTCGGTGAGTCCCAGCTCCACATCCTGGCCATCGATGGCGGCAAGAGCATCCAGCAGGTAGTTCACATTGAAGCCCACCTCCAGATCGTTACCCTCGTAAGCCACCTCGACCTCCTCCTCGGCCTCTTCCTGCTCCGGATTGTGGGCTTGTACCGTCAGCAAATTCTTCTTCACGGTCACGCGGATGCCGCGGTATTTCTCGTTGGACAAAATGGCGGTGCGCTGTAGCGCCTGGCGCAGCACGTCCCGATCGGCGCGAATGGCTGAGGCCGGAGCCGCCGGGATAACCCGCGAATACTCCGGGAAACGCCCATCGATCAGCTTCGAAGTGAAGCGAATGTCGCCGATCTGTGCCCGAACGTGATTAGTTCCTATCGCTACCTCGGCATCCCCATCCGCATTCAGCACACGCTGTAATTCAAGCACTCCCTTGCGAGGCACGATCACCTGCTGCGAATTTTTCGCCTTGGCCGCCAGCGCCGTTTCACACAAGGCCAGACGATGCCCGTCGGTAGCCACCGCCCGCAGCACCTGTCCGTCAATCTCCAACAGCATACCGTTCAGGTAGTAACGCACGTCCTGTTGCGCCATGGAGAAATGGGTCTTCTCCAGCAAGCGCAGCAGTTCCCTGCGCGGCAGTTGCACCGTCTGCTGCGAATTGATGTCGTCCACCACCGGAAAATCCGCCGCCGGCAAAGTCGACAGACTAAATCGACTGCGGCCGCCTTTGATCACCACCTTCTCGCCTTCCAGGCTCAGTGACACTGCGAGTTTCTCGGGAAGCGCCCGCAAAATATCCAAAAACTTTCGTCCCGGCACGGTGATGTCACCGCTGTCTTGCACGGCCACCTCGGTGGAAGCCACCAGCTCCACCTCCAAATCCGTGGCGGTAATCGACAGCTGTCCTCGGCGAACCCCCAGCAATACATTCGCCAACACCGGCATGGTTTGGCGCCGTTCCACCACCCCAATGACCGCCTGTAACGGGGTCAATAATTTCTCGCGCTCTGCCGTCAATTTCATGGGCTCACCATCTTGAATCTTAAAGATCTTAATTCTTAGAAAGAGATTATTACTATGATTATGAGGAATCGAATATCAGTGTGTAACAGTAATAACTACCTATTAATCAATAATATACGTACAAATAAAACACCCCATCAGCTGTCCGTATACCGCCCGCAAACTGTCGATCACCTGTGAATATCTTTATCCACAGAATCATCCACAGCTTTTCCTACCCTATCCCGTCAGGGTTCTCAACAGGTTTAAATAGTCCTCTCCGATACGTCGATCCGTCTCGCGCAACTCCTTCACTCGCCTGCAGGCATGCAGCACGGTGGTATGGTCCCGTCCGCCGAATGCATCGCCGATTTCCGGCAGGCTGTGATTGGTCAACTCCTTCGCCATGGCCATGGCCACCTGGCGCGGACGAGCGATCGAACGGCTGCGCCGCTTGGACAGCAAATCCGCGATTCTGATCTTGTAATACTCGGCCACGGTTTTCTGAATATTCTCCACTGTGACCAATTTTTCCTGCAGCGCCAACAGATCCCGGAGCGCCTCCTTGGCGAACTCCAGAGTAATCGGTCTGCCGGTGAAATTGGAGGTGGCAACGACCCGGCGCAGCGCGCCCTCCAACTCACGCACGTTGGAACGAATGCGCTTCGCAATGAAAAAAGCCACTTCCTCGGGAAGATCGACCTGTGTTATCGCTGCCTTGCTCATCAGGATGGCCACGCAGGTTTCCAATTCCGGCGGCTCGATCGCCACCGTCAAACCCCAGCCGAAGCGTGATTTCAAGCGCTCCTCGAGTCCATCGACTTCCTTCGGATACCTGTCGCAGGTCAAGATCACCTGCTGCTGGCTTTCGAGCAGCGCATTGAAAGTGTGAAAGAACTCTTCCTGTGAGCGGTCCTTGCCTGCGAAAAACTGGATGTCGTCGATCATGAGGCAATCGAGCGAGCGATACGCCGTCTTGAAATCGTTGATGGTGTTGTGCTGCAGGGCCTTCACCATATCGCCGACGAATCGCTCGCTGTGCACGTAGGCTAGGCGCGCCTCCGAATTGCGCTCCTTAAGCTTGTTGGCCACCGCGTGCATCAAGTGGGTCTTGCCCAAGCCTACGCCGCCATAGATGAACAGCGGGTTGTACGCCCGGCCGGGGTTGCCCGCGACCTGAATCGCCGCCGCCTTGGCGAGCTGGTTGCTCTTGCCCTCGACGAAGCCCTCGAAGGTAAATTCCGCATTGATGCGGCTGCCCAGCACCATCGGCGCGAGTTTCCGCGCCCGGGCCGCCGCCGCAGCACCGTCGTCCTTCAGGGCCGTCGGCACGGGACGGACCATGACGCCGGCCCGCGTGCCCACGTCCAGCGCCACCTCCGGGGCCAGCCCATCCGCAAACGCCAGCGTGAGCTCCTTGATCCTCGGCAGCAGATTCTGGCCGAGCCACTCGATGACATAACGATTGGGTGCCAGGAGCTTGAGCTCACCGTCGCGCTCGATCGCTTGCAGGGGCCGCACCCAGGTGTTGAACTGCTGTTCCGGGAGTTCGCCCTCGAGCACTCGCAGACAGCGGTTCCATAGCGACTCCGGCAAGAGCGCTCTCCTAAGGGGTAGAGGCAATGGGTTAAACGAAGAAAGGGCAGGAAGTCTAGCTCCAACTTGAAGGGGCGTCTATTGACACAAGGAGGCTCGCTCAGTACCCTTGCCGGCCTTCGTAAAAGCTTAGATCGTTGATTTACCCCGTGGTTTCGCTCGAGTGGCGCTATGAAACGTACCTTCAACCCCAGTAATTTACATCGTGCCCGTACCCACGGTTTTCGCGCGCGCATGGCCACCAAGAGCGGCCGTCAGGTGCTGGCTCGGCGCCGCGCCAAGGGCCGCAAGCGCCTCTGCCCGTAGCGCGCTCTTCTTAAGGGCTGTCTATCCGTAAACTGACGTTCGAGCCGCGCAAGCGTTTGCACCAGCCGGCCGAATTCAAAGAAGTGAAACGGCGTGGCAGGAAGTTCGCCGATGCATTCTTCAGTCTATCTGTTCTCGCCAACCATGAAACCCATCCGCGATTGGGTTTGAGCATTGCGACGCGCACCTTCGGCACCGCCGTATCGCGCAATCGCATCAAACGCCTCGCGCGCGAGTCCTTTCGCTTGAACCAACACTCCTTGCCGCCGGTCGATGTTACCGTCTCCGCTCGAGATGCGGCGCGCATGGCAAAGCTCGCCGATTTGCGATCGAGCCTCGACAAGCACTGGAAATCCATCACGCAAAAATGCTAGCCCCTCGCCAAATCTTGCTGTGGAGTATCCGCGGATACCAACTCGCCATCAGTCCGATGATCGGGCCGCGCTGCCGCTTCTATCCCAGTTGCTCCTGCTATGCACATACGGCGATCGAGCGCCATGGCGCCGTGCGCGGCTCCTGGCTTGGCCTGCGCCGGTTGTTACGTTGTCACCCATTCGCGCCAGGCGGCTACGACCCCGTGCCGGACAAGAGACCGACCCATGCCTAATATCCGTTTGACGCTTTGGGGCGTTCTCGCCGCCATCCTATTTTTGAATTACCAAACCTGGCTGCATGACTACGAGCCGCCGGTTAGTGCACCACAGACCGATGCAGCACCCGCCGTAGCGCCCGCCAGGTTGGGCGACTCCGTGCCGGAGCCCACCGCGAGCGCGCCGGCGCCCCAGACCTCCCCGCAGACGGCCACCGCACCCGCCGCGGCTTCGACGCCCGCGATTGCCGCGGCCGCGTCGGGTTCGGACTTAAGTCCCCCCGCCCTGCTGCATGTCACCACCGACGTGCTGGACTTGTGGGTCAACCTCAAGGGCGGTGAACTGGATCGCGCCGAGCTGCTGCAATACCCGCAGCGCAAGGACACGCCGAATATTCCGGTGCGGCTATTGAGCGATGCGCCGCCGCCCACGCTGTATCTCTTGCAAAGCGGACTGTTCGGCGGCACGGGCGAAGCTGCGCCCACGCACCAGGCACTATGGAAGTCGGACGAAACGACCTTCGTGCTTGCGCCGGGTGCGGAGGAGCTGCGCGTGCCGCTCACCTGGACCGATGGCGCGGGCCTCTCCGTCACCAAGACCTTCGTGTTCAAGCGCGGCCAGTACGCCGTGGCTCTGGACTACGAGGTGAAGAACGACGGCGCATCGGCGCGCAACCTAGGTTCCTACGCGCGGATCTTGCGGCATTGGGAGCATGCCTCGCGTTCCTATTTCGACGTCGAGACCTACTCCTTCAAAGGCCCCGCCGTCTACGACGGCACCAAGTCCAAAGATCTCAATGTCGAAAGCGACAGCGATGCCAAGTACTCCGCCACCATCACCAACGGTTGGTTCGCCTCCCTGCAGCATCAATTCGTGGCCGCCGTGGTGCCACCGGCCGGCCAGCCGTATCACTACCAAGTGGAGGTGGCCAACAACCAGTATCTGGTCACCGCCACCGGGCCGATGACGGCGATCGCTGCCGGCGCCAAGGCCCAGTTCCATGAGCAATTGTTTGTCGGTCCCAAATTGCAGTCGCAGCTTGCGCCGCTCGGACGGAATCTGGAGCGCACCGTCGACTTCGGCGTGCTGACCGTGCTGGCGCAGCCGTTGTTCACCGGTCTTAACTACATACACAAGCTGGTCGGTAACTGGGGCTGGTCCATCATCATCGTGACGGCGCTGATCAAGCTGCTGTTCTACCCCTTGAGCCAGGCCAGCGGCCGATCCATGGCCAAGATGCGCGCGGTGGGACCGCGCATGAAGCAGATTCAGGAAAGCTTCAAGGACGACCGCGAGAAATTGGGCCGGGCCATGATGGAGCTCTACAAGAAAGAGAAGATCAACCCGCTGGCGGGCTGTTTGCCCACGGTGGTGCAGATCCCCGTGTTCATTTCCTTCTACCGCGTGCTCTTGGAGAGCGTGGAAATGCGCCAGGCACCTTTCCTGCTGTGGATCAACGACCTGTCCTCGCGAGACTTCTTCTTCGTCCTGCCGCTGTTGATGGGTGGCGCCATGTTCGCGCAATTCAAGTTGAATCCCCCGCCCGCCGATCCCATGCAGGCCAAGATCATGCAATTCATGCCGTTGATCATGACGGGCATGATGGCGTGGTTCCCCTCGGGATTGGTGCTGTACTGGCTCACGAACACGGTGCTGTCCATCGCGCAGCAGTGGCGGGTGAATCAGGTGGTGGAAGCGGAGGCTGCGAAGCAGCGCAGCTAGCGGAATCTCGTGGATTCTCCCGATACCATTGCCGCCGTCGCCAGCGCTCCCGGGCGCGGCGCGGTCGGGGTGGTACGCGTCTCGGGAGCTCAAGTGCCGCAAATCGCGGTGCAGATGCTCGGGTTTCTGCCCGCGCCCCGGTTCGCACAGCTGACGAATTTTCTCGATGCCGCGGGCGAACCCATCGACCGGGGGTTGGCCCTGTACTTCCCCGCGCCGTTCTCCTTGACGGGCGAGCATGTGTTGGAGCTCCAGGCACACGGCGGCACGCTGGTCGGGGACATGCTGCTCAAGCGGTTGCTGGAGATGGGCTGCCGCATGGCGAGGCCCGGCGAGTTCAGTGAACGCGCCTTCTTGAACGGCAAAATCGACGTTGCGCAGGCGGAGGCCATCGCCGATCTGATCGATGCCGGCACCACGGCGGCGGCGCGCGCGGCGGTGCGCTCCATGCAGGGAGAATTCTCGGCGCGCATCCACGCTCTGCAGGCGCAGCTGACCGAGCTGCGCTCGGCAGTGGAGGCGGCCATCGATTTTCCCGACGAAGAACTCGACTTCCTGCCGGGCAACTTGCTGCAAGATCGCATCGGCAACATCCTGGCCGCCTTCGACTCCATCACCGCCGCGGCACGGCAGGGCTCGCTGCTGCGCGAGGGACTGAACGTCGTCATCGCGGGCCGCCCTAACGCGGGAAAATCCAGCTTGCTCAATAAACTGGTCGGCGATGACATCGCGATCGTGACCGATCAGCCGGGAACCACGCGTGATGTGCTGCGCCAGCACCTGCACCTGGACGGCTTGCCGCTGAACTTGATCGACACCGCGGGATTGCGCACAACCGCCGATGCCGTCGAGGCGGAAGGCGTGCGCCGCGCGCGCAACGAATTGCAGCGGGCCGATCGGGTACTGTACATCTGGGATGCCGCGCGCGCCGGCGAGCCGCAGGATTTCAGCGCGGCGCTCCAAGAATTGCCGCACGGCGTTCCGGTTACATTGGTCTTCAACAAGATCGATCTGACCGGGGCAGCGCCCGCCATCGATGAGTCGTCGAGTCCCGCGCGAATTTTCTTGAGCGCGAAAACCGGCGAGGGCGTGGAGCTGCTACGCACGCACCTGAAGGCCAGCGCGGGTTACCTAAGCGGCGAAACCGGTGCCCTGTCGGCGCGCCGCCGGCACCTCGATGCGTTGGCGCGCGCCAAAGCCTGTGTGGCACAGGCCGCCGTGCACTTGACCGCCCGCACCCTGGAACTCTTCGCCGAAGAACTACGGCGCGCTCAGCTCGCCCTGGGTGAAATCACCGGCGAATTCACCAGCGATGATTTGCTGGGGGAGATCTTCAGCAGCTTTTGTATCGGGAAGTAGCGGGGCGCGAATAGGCCCGCGTGGCTGCAGAGTCGGTGGCGAAGTCTCGCTGTCGTTGCGAAACCTTATGTCGCCATTTGCCGACAGTTATTCTCTCAAACGCCCTGGTTGGTGGGATCCAAATCCGTCATGTCGACATCGAGCGAGCGGGCGAACCGCGCCAGAACTCCCAATCCCAGGAACACGCCCAGCGTAATGAGCGCCGTCACGAGCGGGAAGCGCCAGAATAACCACAGCATTGTGCACGCGGAAAGCGTCAATATCGCGATGAATGCCACGGTGCTAATCCGCGAGGATGACGAGTTGGCCATGCCGATACCCCCGAGCCGTTAGATGACGCGACGCGAAGTATACATAGCGTGTACTTGAACGCCTATACAGGAATCCCCTTAATTGCAATCGGCCAGCGCCCAGTTGTTAAATTAAAACCGTCCTACAAACAATTTTTATCCGAGCATGGTTTCGCGCCGCCAGTGGCGCGCGGTGAGAACGAACAGCAGCAGTGCAAGCGCGAGCGACGCGGCCGCCGACACCAGCACATCCGGCAGGCGAATCGACTCGTCCTTGAGCACGCTGGTCATCAACAAATGTTGGCTCAGCGACGGGATGAACATCAGCGAGCTGGTCGGCTTCAGCGAGTAGATGCTGGCAAAGGCAATCGGCAGCGTCGGCACCAGCAGCACGGTGGTCAGATAGGTCTGTGCCTCGCGGTAGCTGCGTGTGAATGAAGCCACGAATGTCATGAGGGTGGCGCCCAGCGGCACGAAAGGCAGGCAAATCGCGAAGAAAATCAGCGCGGTCTTGAGCCCCAGATTGGCGCTCATGCCGATCCGCTCGAGCGGTACGAAGCGAAACACATAGACGAAGGCGGTCAAGCTCAAGGCCAGCGAGATGCACATGTAGGCGCAGGTCGCCAGGATTTTGCCGCCCACCAATGCCGAGCGAGCGACCGGCAAACTGAGCAGCGCCTCCAGCGAGCCGCGCTCGCGTTCCCCCGCCGTGGAATCGATGGCCAGATACAGGCCGCCCATCAGCAGCGCAAACAGCACGAAGTACGTCATGAAGCCCAGCACGACCACTGCGCGGCCGGTGGGGGTGGCAACGTCCACCTCGTTCACGGCGACGGGCAAGGACAACAGCGGATTGACCCCCCGAAGCTCGAGCCGCAGTTGCGCGATGGTGCTGCCGTAAGCGGCCAAAACGCCCCGCGCACGGTCTGCGATCTTTCGGGTTTGGGAGTCGGCGCTGTCGGCGAACAGCAGCAAGGGTGCCGGTTTCGACGCCGCAAAGAGTTGCGGATATTCCTCGGGTACCAGCAGCACGACCTGGTATACGCCGGCGCGCACGGCGGCGCGCGCCTCGTTCTCCGACAGTTCGCTGAACGTGAGTTTGACGCCGCGCGCCTTGAGGTACTGGGTCAGCCCCGGGGCGTAATGACTCCCGGAGATGGTGAGCTTCAAGGGAACCTCCGACTCGACCACGCTTTGCTCCAGCATGCGCGAGACCATGAGGCCGAACAGTATCGGTCCGAACAAGGGACCGAAGAGCAACGCCGACAACAAGGTGCGCCGGTCGCGCAAGTTCTCCAAGAACTCCTTGGCGAAAACCACGAATAAGGGGCGCATCAGCTAACGCCTTCCGGATCGCCGAGCACCTGCAGAAAGGCCTCCTCCAATGTCGCTGCGCCGCTGCGCTCGCGGATCTCCTGCACCGTGGCGTCCGCCAACACCCGGCCGTGGCCGATGATGACCACACGATCGCACAGCGCCGCCACTTCCTGCATCACATGCGAGGAGAACAGCACGCAACGCCCTTCTTGCTTCAAGGCCAGCAGCATGTCGCGCAAATTGCGTATTGCCATCACGTCGAGCCCGTTGGTGGGTTCGTCGAGCACGACATTGCCCGGGTCGTGGACCAGGGCACGCGCCAGCGCCACCTTGATGCGCTGCCCCTGAGAAAAGCCTTTCGCGCGCCGTTCCATGAAGGCTTCCATGCCCAAGGCCTGCGACAACTCCGCGGTGCGCGAGTTGAGTTGCTGCGCGCTCATGCCATGCAGCGAACCGAAATACTGGATGTTCTCTCGGGCGGTCAGATTGTTGTACAGCCCGGCGGCGTGCGGCAGCACACCCAAGTGAGCGCGTGCCTTGGAGGTTTCGCCGCGTATGTCGATGCCGTCGATACAGGCCTTGCCGCCGTCCGGCGTCAACACCCCGTACAGCATGCGCAGACAGGTCGACTTGCCGGCGCCATTGGCGCCCAGCATTCCGGTGATCTCGCCGTCGCGCGCCACGAAGGACACGTCCTTGGCGGCCTCGATGCTGCCGAAGCGCTTGCTCAAACCGGTGGCCTCGATCATGGCGCAGGTCCCGTCATGCTCAAGAAAAAGGGTTCTGGGCTATGCTGTTCGAGGCAGGCGGCATCGAGCGCCTCGGGCGCCGCGCTGTCGAGAAAATCCGCCATGAGCTTGGGCACGCACCCGGTGCCCAATTGACCGTGGCCTTCGCCTTTCAAGATCAAGTGGCGATGGTGAGTCAGGCCCGTGGCCACGCGCTCGGCATCGGCGGGTGGGGTTACCGGATCCGCCTCGCCGGACAACAACAGCGTCGGGATGTCGCTGTGCAAGGGCGCATGCAGATCCGCATCCACCGGACCGCGCGGCCAGAGTTTGCAAATTTCATGCAGGGCATCCACGAGCTCCGTGCCTTGGTAGGTCTTTGCCATCGCGGCGCGGTCGATACCGGCGGCCGCGAAAAAGGGCTCATCCTCGCTGCAAATGACGCTGTACTGCATGCCGTTGGCCAGCTGATCGCCGATCTGCCGCGCGTTCATGATGGCCTGCGAGGTCATGGGCCGCAGCTTGCCGTGCGCGGCCTGATGAATGAGTGCCGGCAGCAAAGATGCCTGTATGGCGCTGTAGGACAAAAACCTCAACGCCATCCCGAGGACTTTATGGCTGAACTCGATCTCGATCGGCAGCCCGCTGTTCGGGTCATCGATCGTCGCCATGACTTTTTGCGGACCGAATTGGCGCAGCAAAGACTCCAGGTCCTGCTGCAGGTCGGGATACGCCGCGGCGCAATCGGCGGCCATGCGGCAACGTGCGACGATGAGATTCAACGCCTGCTCACCGTCCTGCGGCGTCTCGACACCGATCACCTGCTCCGGGTACGTCACGCCGTCCAGGATGACGGCGTGCACCCTGTCCGGGTGGCGGCGCATGTAGTGCTCCGCGACTCGCGTGCCATACGAGGCACCGTACAAGTCGATCTGCGCAAAACCCAAGGCCGACCGCACCTCATCCAGGTCTTGAACCGCAACGCTGGTGGTATAGAAGCGCACCCGCGGCGTGAGCTTGGCAAGACAGTCGGCGGTCGCCTTGCGCAGCGCCGGCATCGGATCCGCGGGTTGCTGCCATTCCTCCGGATACTCGCAGAACTGCGGACTCGAGGCTCCCGTGCCGCGCTGGTCCAACAGCACGATGGCGTGATTGCGGTTGATCCGGGCAAACGCGCTGTTCAAGGACACGTAGACCTGCCGCGCGCTTTGCCCCGGACCGCCTGCCAGCAGGAACATGGGTGCGCCCGTGCTGCGTCGATTCAGCGCCGGCACCACCGCCACGTTGAGTTCAATGGATCCATCCCGCGGATGGTCGCGATCTTCCGGCACGCGCAGCGAGCCGCAGCGCGCTGCGACGGAAGTCAACTTGAGCGGGTGTTCGAGCCGGCACTCCGTCAGCGGCAGCAGCGCAGCCTCCGCCGCGCCAAGGCGCGACCATGCCACGCACAAACCCACGCCAGCCCACACCAACGCCCGTCGCAACTGCCGCATGCCACCTCCAACATAGGCGCCTATCCTTAAGTGTTCTCTCTCGCGGTCACGGGAACATTCAGACAGGCTGCCGACGATTGTATGGGATTCGCTACCCACGGCTGGCCACAACTTGATAGATTTGCGGCACAGTTGGCCATTACCATAGTTGCCATGACCATCATCCGCGAAGCCGATGTGATTGCGAGCGTTGCCGACGCCCTGCAGTACATTTCTTACTACCACACGCCGGATTTCATCCGCGCCATGGGACGTGCGTACGCCGTCGAACAAAGCCCGTCGGCGCGCGACGCCATCGCGCAGATCCTCACCAATTCGCGCATGTGCGCGGAGGGCCATCGCCCGATCTGCCAGGACACGGGCATCGTCGTGGTGTTCGTCAAGGTGGGCATGGGTGTGTCATGGGATGCGAGGCTGGATCTGGAATCGATGATTAATGAAGGGGTGCGCCGTGCGTACCTCAACCCGGAAAACAAACTGCGCGCCTCGATCGTGGCGGATCCCGCCTTCAAGCGCGGTAACACCAAGGACAACACGCCGGCGGTGATCCACACCGAAATGGTCACGGGAGATCACGTGGAAATCACCGTGGCCGCCAAGGGCGGCGGCTCCGAAAACAAATCCCTGTTCGCGATGCTGAACCCTTCCGACTCGGTCGCCGACTGGGTGCTCGACATGGTGCCGGAGATGGGAGCGGGTTGGTGTCCGCCCGGCATGCTGGGCGTAGGAATCGGCGGCAGCGCCGAGAAGGCCATGCTGCTGGCGAAGAAATCGCTCATGGAGCCCATCGACATCGCCGACCTGATTGCGCGCGGACCCAAGTCGCCATTGGAAGAGCTGCGGCTGGAAATATACCGGCGAGTCAACGCGCTCGGCATCGGCGCCCAAGGCCTGGGCGGCCTGACCACGGTGCTGGACGTCAAGATCTTGGACTACCCGACCCATGCGGCATCCCTGCCGGTGGCCGTGATTCCGAATTGCGCCGCCACGCGTCACATTCATTTCACGCTCGACGGCTCGGGGCCTGCGGTGCTGACGCCGCCGGACTTGGATCTCTGGCCCAAGGTCCAATGGACCGCGGATGCCGGTGCGCGCCGGGTGGCGCTCGACGGCCTGACTCAAAACGACATCGCGACCTGGAAGCCGGGTGAACGGCTGCTGCTGTCCGGCAAGCTCTTGACCGGGCGCGACGCCGCTCACAAGCGTATCTGCGCCCTACTCGAGGCCGGCAAACCCCTGCCCGACGGGTTGGATTTCACCGGCCGCGTGATCTACTACGTCGGCCCCGTCGATCCGGTGGGCACCGAAGTCGTGGGGCCGGCGGGTCCGACCACCGCCAATCGCATGGATAGATTTACCGACACCATGCTGGGCAAGTCGGGACTCTTGGCGATGGTGGGCAAGGCGGAGCGCGGGCCGGAGACCGTCGCATCCATCGCGCGGCATCGCTCTGCCTACTTGATTGCCGTGGGCGGAGCCGCGTTCCTGGTGTCGAATGCCATTCGCGGCAGCCGCGTCGTGGCTTTCCCGGAACTCGGCATGGAAGCCGTGTACGAATTCGACGTCAAGGACATGCCGGTCACCGTGGCCGTGAGTGCCAGCGGCGAATCGGTGCACGAGACCGGGCCGAAGCAATGGGCGGGAAAGTTCGCCGGCATTCCCGTCAACGTGGAGTGATTTTCGGGGCCGCTAAGGACCGCACGGCTTGAACAATTCCTGAACAACGGAACAGCTTGCGGAAGGCCGGACTTCGTCATGAATGAGTAGTCCCCGGCTACAGCGCCAATCGCATCAACAGGCCCGGCCCGAATCGAGTGTTGAAACTGCCGACGATGCTGAAACCGCAGGCGAGATAGAAGCGTTCCGCGTGCGGATTGCCGACCACGTGCAGGCAGCTCGATCCCTTCGAGCGCGCGACTTTAGCGCAATGTTCCACCAAGCGTTTGCCCACGCCCCGGCGCTGGGTGGCGGGCTCGACGAACAGCGCATCGAGCTCCGTGTCGCCGTCCGCGCGCGTCGCGATCGCCGAAAAACCCACGACGGCACCATCCTGCTCCAGTACGAACACGCCCCCGGCCCTGATCTGCTCCATCGGCACCTCGATGGCGTCCGGATGCCGCAGCAAGGCCTCACGGTCGCCTTCATTGCCGAGCGAGGCACGAAGCTGCAACGCCTCAAGGGTGTCGCGCTCGGCGGGAGTGGCGGGTCGGATGGTCACACCGCGAACTATACCTGCGCCGCCTCCACGGGTGCCTGGTGCTTTTTCCGGCAGGGGATTAGAGTACGCGCCCAGCCTAAAAATCGAGTAGATTCAGCGTCATGCGTTTTGCAGAGGAATATGGAGTGATCGTGATCGGCGGCGGCCACGCCGGTACCGAAGCCGCGCTGGCGGCGGCGCGTATGGGGCTGCGCACGCTGCTGCTCACCCACAATATCGAAACGTTGGGACAAATGAGCTGCAACCCGGCGATCGGCGGCATCGGCAAGGGCCACTTGGTGAAGGAAATCGACGCGCTCGGCGGGGCGATGGCGCGTGCCACCGATCAGGCAGGAATCCAGTTCCGCACTTTGAATGCCAGCAAGGGGCCCGCCGTGCGAGCCACGCGCGCGCAGGCGGATCGCCAGCTGTACCGGCGCGCGATTCGCCGCATGCTCGAGACGCAAGCTAATTTGAGTTTGTTCCAGCAGGAGGCGGCCGACCTTGTGCTGCAGGGCGATCGTGTCGTCGGCGTCGTCACCGCCAGCGGCATCGAATTCAGCGCGTCCGCCGTGGTGCTGACCGTGGGTACTTTCCTGGGCGGCAAGATCCATGTGGGCCTCGAGAGCCACGCCGGCGGCCGCGCCGGCGATCCCGCCTCGGTCAGGCTGGCCTCGCGGCTGCGTGAGTTGAATCTGCGCGTCGGCCGGCTGAAGACCGGCACGCCACCGCGCATCGACGGGCGCAGCATTGATTTCTCCGCGCTGCGCGAACAGCACAGCGATGATCCGCGGCCGGTGTTCTCCTACTTGGGTACGCGCGCCGAACATCCGCGCCAGCTGCCCTGCCACATCACGGCCACCAACGCGCGAACCCACGACATCATCCGCGCCGCGACGGCGCGCTCGCCGCTGTTCACGGGGGTGATCGAGGGCGTGGGACCGCGCTACTGCCCTTCGGTCGAGGACAAAGTCGTGCGCTTTGCCGACAAGTCATCGCACCAGATCTTCGTGGAGCCCGAGGGCCTTCATACCCACGAAATCTATCCCAATGGCATCTCGACCAGCCTGCCATTCGACGTGCAGTACGAGTTTGTGCGCAGCATTGCAGGCTTCGAGCGCGCGCACATCACCCGGCCGGGATATGCCATCGAGTATGACTTCTTCGATCCGCGCGATTTGAAGTCGAGCCTGGAGAGCAAATTCCTCTCCGGCCTGTACTTCGCCGGGCAGATCAACGGCACCACCGGCTACGAGGAGGCGGCTGCGCAGGGACTGCTCGCCGGCACAAACGCCGCACGCCAAGTGCAGGGTCGCGAACCTTGGTGCCCGACCCGCCAGCAAGCTTATATCGGAGTACTGGTCGATGATTTGATCACCCGCGGTGCAACCGAACCCTACCGCATGTTCACCAGCCGCGCCGAATATCGCCTATCTCTGCGCGAAGACAATGCGGATCTGCGCCTCACGCCGCAGGGTCGAGAGCTGGGGTTGGTCGATGATGGGCGCTGGGAATTTTTCCAGCGCAAACGCGATATCCTCGATGCCGAGATCGACCGGCTCGAGCGCACGGTGGTGCATCCCGCCCAGGTGGACGCGGAGTTGCTCGACAAATTGGGTGCACGGCTGTCACGCGAGAGCCGCGCATTCGACTTGCTGCGCCGGCCGGAGTTATCCTATGAGGATCTGCGCGGCGTGGCGCCAGCCGACGCCGCTTGGTCGGGCGATGAACGCCTGCGCGACCAGGTGCCGCTGCAGGTAGAAGTGCAGGCCAAGTACTCAGGCTATCTGAAGCGTCAGAGCGATGAGATCGACCGCCAGCACCGCTACGAAGAATTGCGCCTCCCCGCCGATCTCGACTACGCCTTAGTCGGTGGGTTGTCGAACGAGGCGCGCCAGCGTCTTTGCGATGTGCGTCCAGAAACCTTGGGACAGGCGGCGCGGATTCCTGGGTTAACGCCGGCCGCGGTGTCGCTGCTGCTGGTGCATCTGAAAAAGCGCGATCGCGCCGCGTAGCTTTAAAGAGCCAACCTCAATGAGCATCGACAGTTTTTACGACTTTCCCGTGGCCGGGCTCGATGGCAGAGCCAATATTCTGGATGCCTTGCGCGGCAAGGTGACGCTGGCGGTGAATGTCGCCAGCCAGTGCGGCTACACGCCGCAATATGCGGGTCTCGAGGATCTATATCGGGAGCTGAAATCGCAGGGTTTCATGGTCATCGGTTTCCCCTGCAATCAATTCGGTGCACAGGAACCGGGCAGCGCGGCGGAAATTCAAAGCTTCTGCTCGGTCAATTTCGGCGTGAGCTTTCCTCTGTCGGAGAAAATCGAGGTCAACGGCGCCCGCCGCCATCCCCTGTATGCCTGGCTGACGGCCCCGGAAAACGGCTTTCCCGGCGATATCGGCTGGAATTTCGAGAAATTCCTCATCGCCCGCGACGGCCGGGTGAATGCCCGGTATCCGGCCGGAACCAAGCCCACCGACCCAGGACTGCTGCAGGATCTGGCGAACCTTCTGTAGCGTGCGTCGTGGGTGTGCCGGCAAATTCAAGGAGCGCGCTTGCTCGAGTGGCAATTTGGGCGCCCACTCTTTAACATCAGCGCACTTTATGGAACCCAAGAAGGTTCGGAGAACTAGATGCCTTTTCGATTGAATCCCTGTGCGAAGCTCGCAGGCGCAGCACTTACCTTGAGTTTATCGGTTGCGGCGCATGCGGCCGGCGATCCGGCGCAGGGCGAGAAGAAGTTTTATACCTGCTACGGATGCCACGGGGTGGCCAACTACAAAAATGCCTATCCCGACTACAGCGTACCCAAACTGCGCCATCAGAATGGCGCCTATCTGATCGCGGCGCTGCAGGAGTATCGCGACGGCACCCGCCCGCACGCCACCATGCACGCACAGGCAGCGTCGCTGTCGGATCAGGATATCGAAGACATCGCCGCCTACCTGCAGGGTACGGAAGCCGTGAAGCCCGGCGCCGCCGCCGCCGCCAACGCGCCGAAGCAAGTCGCGGCATGCATAGCCTGTCACGGTGAGAACGGTCTCGGCGTCGAGGCGCCCTTGGTGCCTAAGCCGCCGGTGCTGGCGGGACAGCACGTGGATTACCTCGAACAGGCACTAACCGCTTATCGCAACGGCCGGCGCAAGAACGTCGTCATGGACGGCATGGCGCAGCTGCTGACCAGCGACGAAGACATCAAAATCGCCGCCGCGTATTTCGCAGAACACCCCTCGCCATTGGCCACGGCGAGCACCGACAGCAAGTAAGCTAGCTAGTTTTCCATCGGGCTTTGCGCGACCCCGATGGTAAGCGAATGGATGGAGGGCTTACCAGGAGCTGTCTGCGCTGCCATGGGACTTTAGGCAGGCGCGCGGTCGCGCTCCTACTCGCGCAGCATCATGAGAAATTGCGCAAACGTGGCGTAGTAGGCGTCTCGGTTCGGCTTCTTCCGATACCCGTGGCCTTCGTCCGCCGCCAGCAAGTACCACACCTCGCGGTTCTTCCCGCGTAGTTTATTCACCAGCTGTTCCGCCTCGGAGAGCGGCACGCGCGGATCGTTCTTGCCGTGAACTACCAGCAACGGACGGGTAATCCGCTCTGCATTGGTGAGGGGCGAAATGCGTCGCAGGAATATCCGCATGCCCGGGTCGCGTTCATCGCCGTATTCGGCGCGACGCTGAGCTTGGCGGTAGGGCGCCGTGTTGGTCAGAAAGCTCACGAAGTCCCCGATACCGGCGACATCGACGCCGCCGCGCAGACGGTCGCTGTAGTTGACCAGCGTCGCCAGAGTCAAATAGCCCCCATACGAGCCGCCGGCGACTACCACATGCTTGGCATCGAAGTTGCCCTGCAAGCCGATCCACACCAGCAGCGCGCCGACGTCTTTCACCGCGTCCTCGCGCAGCATGCCGTTATCCAGTGCCATGTAAGTCTTGCCGTAACCCGAGGAGCCGCGCACATTGGGCGCGACCACCGCGAAGCCCAGCTCGTTCACCACGTATTGAATCCAGGGATCGAAGCCGGGGCGGAATTGTGCCTCCGGACCGCCGTGCAGCGAGACGAGCACGGGGTGCGGACCCGGGCTCGCCGGTTCGTAGACGTAGAGCGGAACCTGGCGGGCTTTGCCATCCACGCGGTCGAAGGTCGGAAATTCGGTAAGCCTGGGCGCGACAAATTTGCTGAGATCGACCGGACCGGCTTCACTGGACGTCCAGGGAACGAGGCGATTTTGCTCGAGATCGAGTACGTAGGCGTCCCTGGGCTGATTCGCCGCGGCGAAGCCGAAGGCGAGACGATTGCCCTCCGCATCGAAACTCAAGGAATCGATGATCCCCGGTACCTTGAGCCGCGGCGGCGTAAGATCTTGGTGCGTGCGCAAGTCCAGCAGGTTCAGCTTACCCGCACCCGCCTCGTTGCTGATATAGGCTAGGTAGTGCCCGTCGCGCGAAACGGCCAGTTCCTCGATGTCCCAGGGAATGTGTCCTGACAGGACGGTCTTTTCGTTCGTGAACAGATTGACGTAGCGCAGTCGCTTGAACTCGCCGTCGCGATCGGAGATCAGGTACACGCCCTGGCCGTCGCGGGTGAACTTCGCGCCCGCAATGCCCGCAGCGCCCGCCTTTGCCGTCCCAGCATCTACCTCGCGCCTCTGTCCGGAAGCCAAGTCGACCACGTACAGATAGCTTTCGCCGATGGAGACCGCCTTCAGCACCAGCAGCTTCGAATCATCCGGCGACCAATCGAGCGCGGACCACGCCGCGCCGCCGGCATCGCCGGTAAAGGCCAGGCGCGGCAGGTTGCCCGACTCCGGATCCACGATGTCGATGTCGTAGCTGCGCCCATCGCGCGCGGTGCTGAAGAAGGCCACTTCGCGCCCGCTGTTCGACCACAGCGGCGCGCCGTTGCGGGACTTGCCGTCCGTCAGCAATGTAGCCCTAGGTTCGCCCACCCGCTGGTAGTAGAGCTGGGTGTTTTCGTTACCGCCCTCGTCCTTAAGATAGACATAGGCATTGCGCGCCGGGTCGGGCGAGAACGCCGCTTCGACGATGGGTTCGTGCAGGAATGTCAGCTGACGCCGGGCACCGCCCGGCTGATCGACCAGATGCAGCTGGTCGACTTCGCCGAAGCGTGTCGCAATCAGCAACTGACCGCGCGGCGACCAGCCCAGCGGCGTCGCCTGGCGCGCATTCAAGTAGCCATCCAATTTATCGGTGAGCTCCGCAGGCGCCTCCGGTATGTTCTCGAAGGTCAAATTGCCGCGCTCGATGTGCGAGAAGCCATGGGCGGGTGGCGAAAGGAGCGCAGCGGCGATCAGCAGCGATAAATAAAGGCGGTTCATGTTCCTAGTTTCTCACAGCGCGAGGATAATGCAGCCGATGGCGGCCTTCGAGCATTTGATCGAATCTTACGACGTCGGCGATCTACTGGACGACATCGCGAGCGCTGACCCGCCTGCCTATCTGCATCGCGTGCTCGAGCGCGATAGGCCCAAGGATGCCGATGCCGCGGCTGAACTCGAGGTGCTCGCCAATCGTTTGGCGGGGGCTGAATGAATACTGCCCGACAACCAATGCGACAACCGAAATGGGAATCTAAACGGCAATCGAAGCGCTGGGTCATGCCCGCGGCCGCGGCCTTGATGGTGGCGGCCTGCGCCACGCCTACGCCCAAGCCTGGGAGCCCTATACCGCCCGCGGCGCCTGCGCCGGCGCTCGACGCCTCCTACGATTGGCACGGCCTCCTGACCGCGCCCTTTGGCAGCTTCCTCAAAGACATCCCCTTGAGCCTGCACGAGGTGCTGGTATTTCGTGAGGAGCACGCTGCGACCTCCGCCGATGAGGCGGAATGTTACGCCGTCAACGGAGCTGCCCCCCGCTTCATCGCCCGTTCGCCGTCTTTGTACATGCTCTGTTTCAAGCACGACCGCTTGGCGCGCATTGAGGCCACGGTGCGGCTGCCGGAAAAGGAGGCGGGGCAGATTTTTGCCGATGCCTGCGCTCTGTGGACGAAAAATGCGCGCGTGCCGGAGAGCCAAGACTGCGAGGGTGCCGACGGCGGCACGGTCTTCGTCGCCCGCCTCGAAAACACGGCGGATGAATCCGATTCGCAGATCACCATTCAACTCGACGCCTCCGATCCTAAGCCGGATCAGGCGCCAAACCAGGCGCCAAACCAGGCGCCGGACCACACGCCGGGCCACGGTTCAGGCTAGGCATGCGAGACGCGGAACGCGACCTGCTCATCACGGGCGCGAAAGAACTCGGTATCGAACTCGGCGCGCAGGTGGAGTTGCTGCTGCGGCTGGTGGATGAACTGGAACAGGCCAACAAGCATTTCAATCTGACCGCGATCCGCGATCGCCCCGGCATGCTTCGCAAACATGTGCTCGATAGCTTGAGCTTGCAGCCTTACCTGCTGGGAACTCGTGCGGCCGACGTCGGCACGGGTGCGGGCTTTCCCGGCCTGGCGCTGGCCATCGTCAATCCGGAACGCCGCTTTACGCTGATCGAGGCCACCGGCAAGAAGGCGCGCTTCGTCGAGCAGACGGCGCAAGCCTTGAGTTGCCGCAACGTGACCGTCGTCAATTCTCGCGCCGAAACCTATAGACCGTTCGAGCTTTTCGATACAGTGGTGGCCCGAGCCCTGTCGTCGCTGGCGGATTTCGTGGCCTACGCAGGCCATTTGTGCGCTCCCGGCGGCCGATTGCTGGCGATGAAAGGGAAGCGGCCGGATGATGAAATCTCCGCGCTTCCCCGATCGTTCCGCGTACTGGCCGTGCATCGCCTGAAGGTGCCGGGGCTCGCCGACGAGCGGCACCTGGTGGAGCTTAAGCGAAGTTCAAAGACTAAGTCATGAGGCAGGCCGACACTTGAAACGCGTCATTGCACTGGCCAATCAAAAAGGCGGTGTGGGCAAGACCACGACCGCCGTGAATTTGGCTGCCTCATTGACGGCGACCAAGCGGCGCGTCCTGCTCATCGACTTGGATCCGCAGGGTAATGCCACCATGGGTTGCGGGGTCGACAAGCACGCGCAGTCTCGCACCAGTTGCGATGTGCTGTTGGGCGACTGCGGAGCCATCGAAGCCTTGGTGGCGGTCGAATATGGCGGCTTCATGCTGATGCCGGCCAACCAGGATCTCACCGCCGCGGAAGTTCGCCTGCTGACCATGCCGGTGGGGCGCGAATTCAAATTGCGTAATGCGTTGGCCCAAGTGCGCGAAGATTTCGACGTGATCCTGATCGACTGCCCGCCGTCCTTGAACATGCTGACCTTGAACGCGCTGGTGGCGGCGGACTCGGTGATGGTGCCGATGCAGTGCGAGTACTACGCGCTGGAAGGCCTGACCGCACTCATGCAGACCATCGAACAAATCAAGGACAGCATCAACCCGGGCCTGGAAATCGAAGGATTGCTGCGCACCATGTTCGACCCGCGCAACAACCTGGCCAATGAGGTGTCCGCGCAGCTCATCGAACACTTCGGCGACAAGGTGTTTCGCACCATGATCCCGCGCAATGTCCGGCTCGCGGAGGCGCCGAGTTTCGGCAGGCCTGTCTTGTTTCACGACAAGGAGTCGCGCGGCGCGCTGGCCTATCTGGCCCTTGCCGGCGAAATGATTCGCCGCGACGAGCTGCCAGGCGCGCCTGTTCCGCCGGACGCACCCGTTCTGCCGGACGCGCCCGTATAATCGCCCGCAAAGCTCCAAGCGTTTACGGGAAATCGCTATGTCCGGCAAAAAGCTGTCTTTAGGTCGAGGCCTGGCCGAGCTAAGCCCCTTGCTGGCGCGCCGCGCCGCCACTCCTGAGGCCGATAAACCGGCGGTGCTGCCCGGCGACCGCCTGGCTTCCCTGCCCGTGGACTTGCTGCAGCGGGGCAAGTACCAGCCGCGCGCCGACATGCGTCCCGAGACCCTGGGAGAACTCGCCGATTCGATCAAGGCACGCGGTCTGGTGCAGCCCATCTTGGTGCGCCCGCTGCCGCGGCCTAATCCCACCGAATCCCAGCGCTATGAAATCATCGCCGGCGAACGACGCTGGCGCGCCGCGCAAATGGCAGGGCTGTCGGAAATTCCCGCCGTCATACGCGATGTGCCGGACGAAGACGCCGTGGCTATGGCGCTGATCGAGAACATTCAGCGCGAGGACCTCAACCCGCTGGAAGAGGCGCGGGCGTTGTTGCGCTTGATCGAGGAATTCGGCCTGACGCATCAAGCCGCCGCCGAAGCGGTCGGGCGCTCGCGGGCGGCGGTGAGCAATTTGGTGCGGTTGATGGAATTGACCGACGAGGTCAAGGACATGCTGGAAACCCGCCGGATCGAAATGGGGCACGCACGCGCCCTATTGGGACTGGCGACACGTCGGCAGCAGATCGAGGTCGCCACCCTGGTCGCCAAGAAGGGCTTGTCGGTGCGCGACACCGAAGCTCTGGTGCGGCGCATCATTACCCCGAAGACCGAGGACTCAGCCGGCGGTAGCCCCCCGCCCGCGGATCCCGATATTCACCGGCTGGAAACCGAACTCGCGGACAAGCTCGGCGCGAAAGTCGCCTTCCAACATGCGGCATCCGGCAAGGGCAAGTTGATCGTCAGCTACAACAGTTTGGACGAGCTGGAAGGCATCCTGGCGCACATTCAGTGATGCGACAAAATACGTACTGAAACGCCTTGAGAACCCAGTTCGCGGTCTCTATAATGCCGCGGCCATTTTTGGCACGTACAAGCGTTCTACTTTGAAACGCTCCACGGGATTTAACGTGATCGCGATCGACTTAGGCCTCGCGCGGCGACTGGCTCTCAGCGTCGTCCTGGGCCAGGCGGCCGTGACCATAGTCTGCGCGCTCGTGAGCTGGCTGATTGCAGGCCCGCACGCGGCATTGTCCGCGGCAATGGGTGGCGGGATCAGCACCGCTGCGAGTCTTGTCATGGCATTGCTCGGTTTTGGCGGCAAGTCGGCTGCAGATGGGCAGCGGGCGATGCGCGCGTTCTTGATAGGCGAAAGCGCCAAGATCGCGGTCGTGATGGTGCTGTTTGTGGTGGTGCTGAAAACGATGAAGGTCGTGCCGCTCGCGATGCTCGGCACGTACGTAGCAACCTTCTTCGTGTTCTGGGTGGCGCTGGCGAATGTGCTGCCGCCGTTGGGCGGGACCAATGTGCCGCGCGGACGCTCGAAAAATGCTTGATTTGAGGCGATTGAGACACACATAAGATTTGAAATGGCAGCAGAAGCACCGACCACCGCGAACGAATACATCCTTCATCACCTGACGTTCTTGTCGAACAAGGAACCCAGGGGGATCGTGGACTTTTCCGTCATCCACTGGGACACCGTATTTTTCTCCGTGGCGCTGGCGTTGTTATTCGGCGGCTCGTTCTACATGGCCGCGCGTACCGCCAAGGCGGGCGTGCCGGGCAAATTCCAGAATTTCGTCGAACTGGTGGTGGAGTTCGTCGACACCCAGGTCAAGGACAGCTTTCACGGTACGAACAAGCTGCTCGCGCCTCTGGCGTTGACTATTTTCTGCTGGGTGCTGCTGTTCAATGCCATGGATATTCTCCCCGTGGACCTGTTGCCTTGGGCCGCGCACGGCGTCGGCATCGAGCACCTCAAGGTTGTCCCCACCACCGATCTGAACACGACCTTCGCCATGGCGTTGACGGTGTTCGTGCTCATCATCTACTACAGCATCAAGGTGAAGGGGTTGGGCGGATTTGCCGCCGAACTGACTTTGCAGCCTTTCGTGGCCAAGAACATCGTCCTGAAAATTCTGCTGATTCCGGTGAACCTGCTCTTGGAAATCGTGCCTTTCCTAGCGCGTCCCATCTCGCTGTCGCTGCGTCTATACGGCAATCTGTTTGCAGGTGAAATGATTTTCCTGCTGTTGGCGGCGTTGACGCTGCACGGCGCGCAGCAGCTGTCCGGCGCCGGCGGCTGGGCCTTGCTCGTGGCTCAGTTCGCGCTCGCGCTCGCTTGGGCGATCTTCCATCTTCTGGTGATCACGCTGCAGGCATTCATTTTCATGGTGCTGACGATCGTCTATCTGTCGATGGCTCAGGAGCACCATTAGTTTCAAGTTCGGGCATTGACTAATTTCGGATCTGTTTCGTTTTAGGAGAATTGAATGGAAAATTTTGCACACGTCCAGGCCATGACCGTGCTGGCCGTCGGAATCATCTTCGGCATGGGCGCCTTGGGAACCGCCATCGGGTTCGGCATCTTGGGAGGCCGCTTCCTCGAAGGCGCCGCCCGTCAGCCTGAACTCACGCCCATGTTGCAGGTAAAGATGTTCATCGTCGCGGCACTCGTGGACGCTGTCGCCATGATCGGCATCGGCTTCGCGCTGTTCTTCACCTTCGCGAATCCGTTCGCGGCCGGACTCACGCACTAACAGTGCTGCCGGCAGTGCTGGTCAGGAGACGATAGTGAATATCAATCTCACGCTCATCGTGCAGATGCTCGTCTTCATCGTCCTCATCTGGTTCACGATGAAATTCGTGTGGCCGATGATTCTGGGGCCGATGGACGAACGATCGCAGAAGATCGCAGCGGGACTTGCCGCCGCCGAAAAGGGCAAGGCGGAATTGGCCTCGGCCAATGAACGCGCCGACGCCATCCTGCGCGAGGCACGCGAGCGCGCGGGGCAGATCATCGACCAAGCGCAGCATCGCGCCAACGACATGGTCGAAGAGGCCAAAGGCACGGCCACGGCGGAGGGTGCCCGGTTACTGGCATCCGCCAAGGAGCAGATCAATCTGGAGGCAGCCCACGCCCGCGAGGCGCTGCGCCGTGATGTCGCTCAAATCGCCGTCAGCGCGGCCTCGAAGATCCTGGAGCGTGAGATCGACCCCAAAGCGCACAGCGATCTCATCAACAAACTCGCTGCGCAGATCTAGGACGACGGCATGGCTGAAAAGACCACCATCGCACGGCCCTATGCCAAAGCGGCGTTCCAGGAGGCCAAAGACGACAAGCGTTTGGCCCAATGGTCCGAGACGCTGCGCGCTGCCGCGACTGCGGTGCGCGATCCGCGTGTGCACGATCTGCTCGGCAGCCCGAGCGTGAAGGGCGAGGACTTGGCGCAGTTCGTGATGGGCGTCACCGGTCCGGCGCTCGACGAGCATGGCCAGAATTTCTTCCGCACGCTTGCGGAGAATCGCCGGCTTGGCTTTCTGCCCGAGATCGCGACGCTGTTCGATGCGTTCAAGGACGAAGAGGAAAGCGTCGTCGATGTGACCGTGACCTCGGCCGCGCCGATCGATGCGGCCCAGCAGCAGGCGCTGTCCAAGGCTCTGGAGCGCAAGCTCAAGCGCAGCGTGCGGTTGCATTGCGAGACGGATACGGCATTGATCGGCGGCGCCGTACTGCGCGCCGGCGATACGGTTATCGATGGTTCCCTGCTCAGTCGGCTCAAACGCATCGCGTTCGAGCTGACGGCTTAACGACAAGTATTGTTAGAGGATTTAGGTATGTCCATCAAGGCATCGGAAATCAGCGACCTCATCAAGGCGCGCATCGACAAGTTCAAGTCCGCCACCGAGGCGCGCAATGTCGGCACGGTCGTGAGCGTCACCGACGGCATCGTGCGCATCCACGGTCTCGCCGATGCAAGGTACGGCGAAATGTTGGAGTTCTCCGGCAACATCTTCGGACTTGCGCTGAATCTCGAGCAGGATTCGGTGGGCGCGGTGGTGCTGGGCGATTACAAGAGCATCTCCGAGGGCGCCGAGGTCAAGACTACCGGCCGCATTCTCGAAGTCCCCGTGGGCCCCGAACTTCTGGGCCGGGTGGTCGACGCCTTGGGCACGCCCATCGACGGCAAGGGCCCGGTGAACGCGAAACTCAAATCGCCGCTGGAGCGCGTGGCGCCCGGCGTCATTTTCCGCAAGAGCGTGTCGCAGCCGGTGCAGACCGGACTCAAGGCCATCGATGCCATGGTGCCGATCGGCCGCGGCCAACGCGAGCTCATCATCGGTGACCGCCAGACCGGCAAGACCGCGGTGGCCATCGACACCATCATCAATCAGAAGGGCACGGGCGTTAAGTGCGTCTATGTCGCCATCGGCCAGAAGCAAAGCTCCATTGCCAACGTGGTACGCAAGCTCGAAGAGCACGGTGCCATGGGCCACACCATCATCGTCGCGGCTTCCGCCTCCACGCCGGCCGCCATGCAGTATCTGGCACCGTATGGCGGTTGCGCCATGGGTGAATACTTCATGGACAACGGCGAGGATGCGCTGATCGTGTACGACGATTTGTCCAAGCAAGCCGTCGCGTATCGTCAAATCTCCCTGCTTCTGCGCCGTCCGCCCGGCCGCGAAGCGTATCCCGGCGACGTGTTCTATCTGCACTCGCGCCTGCTCGAGCGCTCCGCTCGCGTGAACGAGGAATATGTCGAGAAAATCACCCAGGGCCGCGTGAAGGGTAAGACCGGATCGCTGACGGGCCTGCCCATCATCGAAACCCAGGCCGGCGACGTCACCGCCTTCGTGCCGACCAACGTGATCTCGATCACCGACGGCCAGATCTTCCTGGAAACGGACCTGTTCAACGCCGGCATGCGGCCCGCGATCAACGCCGGCATCTCGGTGTCGCGCGTCGGCGGTGCCGCCCAGACCAATATCATCAAGAAGCTCGGCGGCGGTGTGCGCTTGGCGCTGGCGCAGTTCCGTGAACTCGCCGCCTTCTCGCAATTCGCATCCGATTTGGACGAGGCCACCCGCAAGCAGCTCGAGCGCGGCCAACGCGTTACCGAGCTCATGAAGCAGAAGCAGTACGCGCCCATGTCGGTGGCCGAGATGTCACTGTCCCTGTATGCGGCCAACAACGGTTACTTCGACAAGGTCGCCCGCCTCAAAGTGGTGGAGACGGAAGCGGGCCTGCAGTCCTTCGCGCGTTCGAGTTACGGCGATCTGCTCAAGACCATCAACGGCAAGCCGGACCTGACCAAGGACGTAGAAGCATCGCTGAAGAAGTGCTGCGACGAGTTCTTCGCGACGGTTTGAAGGCTTTAGCCCAAGAGGACAGGACCTAAATGGCAGGCGCAAAAGAAATCCGGGGCAAGATCGCGAGTATCAAGAATACCCGCAAGATCACCAAGGCACTGGAGATGGTCGCGGCAAGCAAGATGCGCAAGGCGCAGGATCGCATGCGCGCCGCGCGTCCCTACGCCGAGAAAGTGCGCAAGATCATCGGCCACCTGCGCCAGGTGAACCTGGATTACAAGCACCCGTTCACCCTGGAACGTCCGGTCACCTCCGTCGGCATCGTGGTGATCAGTACGGATCGCGGTCTGTGCGGTTCGCTCAATTTGAATTTGTTCAAGGCTACCTTGGCCGCGATCCGCGAGGCGCAGTCGCGGGGCAACAAGGTGTACCTGTGCGTGATCGGCTCGAAAGCCCTGCAGTTCTTTCGCCGCCTGTCGGGCGTCGAGATTGCCGCATCGGTCACGCACCTGGGCGACCAGCCGCACATCAAAGACTTGATCGGCACCACCAAGGTGATGCTGGACTTCTATCGTGAGACAAAAGTCGATCAGCTGCTGCTGGCTCACAACACGTTTGTGAATACCATGACCCAAAAGGGCATCGTGTCGCAGCTGCTGCCGATTCAAACCATCGACAAGGAAGAGCTGCAGGAACGTTGGGACTATATCTACGAACCCGACTCCGCTGCGATTCTCGATGGCATTTTGATGCGCTATATCGAGGCGCAGATTTTCCAGGGCGCGGTCGAAAACGTCGCCTGCGAAATGGCCGCGCGCATGGTGGCCATGAAGGCGGCAACGGATAACGCCGGCGAGCTCATCGATGAGCTGCAACTCATTTACAACAAGGCCCGCCAGGCCGCGATCACGAAAGAGCTGTCTGAGATCGTGGGCGGGGCTGCGGCAGTTTAGTTGCGGATTAGGGTTAGGTTTCATCGGCGCGCAGCGCCGCTAATGTACGGGGTTGCGAAGCAACCCCGTGAGTAGTTGGCCGAAAGGCCATGAATAGTTGGCCGAAGGCCATGAGGAAGTTTTATGTCCAGCGGTAAAATCGTGCAAATCATCGGCGCAGTCATCGACGTCGAGTTTCCACGCGATCAGATTCCTAAGGTGTACGACGCGCTCCGGCTCGACGACGTGGACCTGACCCTCGAGGTGCAGCAGCAGCTCGGCGATGGCGTCGTGCGTGCCATCGCGATGGGTCCCTCGGAAGGATTGCGCCGCGGGCTCACCGTGAAGGGCACGGGCAAAGGCATCTCGGTGCCGGTCGGCGCGGGCACGCTTGGCCGCATCATGGATGTGCTGGGCAAGCCGCAGGACGAAAAAGGTCCCGTGCAGACCAAGGAGTATCTGCCCATTCACCGGCCCGCGCCTTCCTACGACGAACAGGCGGGCGGCCAGGATCTATTGGTCACCGGCATCAAGGTGATCGACCTGCTGGTTCCGTTCGCCAAGGGCGGTAAAGTCGGCTTGTTCGGCGGCGCCGGCGTCGGCAAGACCGTGAACATGTTGGAACTCATCAATAACATCGCAAAGCAGTACAGCGGCCTGTCGGTGTTTGCCGGCGTGGGTGAGCGCACCCGCGAGGGCAATGACTTCTATCATGAGATGATCGAGTCCGGCGTCATCGACAAGGACAATCTGGCGAACTCCAAAGTGGCGATGGTGTACGGCCAGATGAACGAGCCGCCGGGCAACCGCCTGCGCGTCGCCTTGACCGGCCTGACCATGGCCGAATACTTCCGCGATGAGAAACAAGCCTCCGGCAAGGGCCGCGACGTGCTGTTCTTCGTCGACAATATTTATCGCTACACCTTGGCCGGCACCGAAGTGTCGGCGCTGCTCGGCCGCATGCCCTCGGCGGTGGGCTATCAGCCGACGCTCGCCGAGGAAATGGGCGTGCTGCAGGAGCGCATCACCTCCACCAAGACGGGATCGATCACCTCGATTCAGGCCGTCTACGTTCCCGCGGACGACTTGACCGATCCTTCGCCGGCCACCACGTTCGCGCACTTGGACGCCACCGTCGTGCTGTCGCGCCAGATCGCTTCGCTCGGTTTGTATCCGGCAGTGGATCCTCTCGATTCCACCAGCCGTCAGCTCGATCCCCTCGTGGTCGGCCAGGAGCACTACGACACGGCCCGCGGCGTGCAATCCATTCTGCAGCGCTACAAGGAGCTTCAGGACATCATCGCCATTCTAGGCATGGATGAGTTGTCCGAAGAGGACAAGCTGAGCGTGTATCGCGCGCGCAAAATCCAGCGTTTCCTGACGCAACCTTTCAACGTGGCGAAGGTGTTCACGGGGCAGGACGGCAAGATCGTATCGCTCAAGGACACGATTCGCGGCTTCAAGGCGATCATTGCCGGCGAATACGACCACCTCCCCGAACAGGCGTTCCACATGATCGGCGGCATCGAAGAGGCCGTCGAGAAAGCCAAGACGCTGCAATAACGAGACATCATGGCCAACACCATTCACGTCGACATCGTCAGCGCCGAGGGCCAGATTTTCTCTGGCGAGGCGACGATGCTGTTCGTGCCGGGATCCCAGGGTGAGCTTGGCATCTACCCGCGGCACGCACCCTTGCTGACCACGCTGTCCGCGGGCGAAGTGCGCGTGCAGAGCGAGGGACACGAGGAGCAATCGTTCTACGTCGGCGGCGGAGCCTTGGAAATTCAACCGCACCTGGTCACCGTGCTGGCCGACACCGCCGCGCGAGCGAAGGACTTGGACGAGGCGGCTGCGCTCGCAGCCAAGCAGCGCGCGGAAGATGCCGTTCGCAACCGCAGCGACAAAGTGGAGATCGCCGAGGCGCAGGCTGAGCTGATGCGTGCCGTGGCACAATTACGCGCGATCGAGCGTTTGCGCAAGAAGCGTTAGAAGCATGCCGAGCATGTCGCGAAATTCGGACAGGCTCCTAGCATTAACTATTCGATGAACGATTGGTATATTCAAGCCCGTCCCGTTCTTCGAGCTCTTTCGTCGTTCGTGGATAGGTCAGGTTAGAGGATCTGTCACCCCGGGGTTCTATGCAGCTTTCGGTCGTGATCTTGGCAGCCGGTCAGGGCAAACGGATGAATTCCGACTTGCCGAAGGTGCTGCAGCCCTTGGCCGGCGCACCGCTGCTCAAGCACGTGATCGGCACCGCGCACGCGTTGACCCCCGGCAACATCTACGTGGTCTACGGGCACGGCGGCGCGCAGGTGCAGGCGGCCCTCGCCCACGAAAACGTCGAGTGGATTCTGCAAGCCGAGCAGCTGGGCACGGGCCATGCCGTGATGCAGGCCATGTGTGTCATCCCCGATGACCATACGGTGCTGGTGCTGTACGGCGATGTGCCGCTGATCAGCGCCCACACCTTAGCGAAATTGGTGGCAGCCGCCCGCGAAGGTGCGCTCGCCGTGCTATCGGTCACGGTCGACGATGCCAGCGGTTATGGACGCATCCTGCGGGATGCGCAGGGCGGCGTCGCCGCCATCGTGGAACACCGCGACGCGAACGCAGAGCAGCTCAGGATTCGCGAAGTGAATTCCGGTCTCATGGCCGCTCCGGCCGGACGCTTACGGGAGTGGCTGCTGGGGCTGGGAAGGGACAATACGCAGCGCGAGTATTTCCTCACCGATGTGGTCGCGGGCGCCGTGCAGTCCGGCAACCGCGTCGAAGCGATAGCGGCGGCGAATGCCCTAGAGGTTGCCGGCGTCAACGACAAGATCCAACTGGCGCAGGTCGAGGCCGGCTACCGGCGCCAACGGGCGGAGAGCCTGATGCTGGCGGGGGCGACGCTGGCCGATCCCACGCGCATCGACGTCCGCGGCGACGTCCAGGTCGGCCGCGACGTGTTCATCGACGTGAACACCGTCCTCATCGGTAAGGTGCATCTGGCGGCAGGCGTCAAGGTGGGGCCTAACTGCGTCATTGCCGACTCCCAGATTGGAGCGGGCACCGAGATCTTTGCCAACAGCATGCTCGACCACGCCGTCGTGGCGCAGAATTGCCGCATTGGCCCATTCGCGCGTTTGCGTCCCGGCACTGTCATGCATGCCGAGGTGCACATCGGCAATTTCGTCGAGGTCAAGAACACTGAAATCGGCGCGGGCAGCAAAGCCAACCATCTGACCTACCTCGGGGATTCCCAGGTGGGGAAGGATGTGAATGTCGGCGCCGGCAGCATCACCTGCAATTACGACGGCAAGAACAAGTGGCCCACGTTCATCGACGACGGCGCCTTCATCGGCTCCGGCACCATGATGGTCGCCCCGGTGCGCATCGGCGCAGGCGCCACCACCGGCGCGGGATCCACGATTACCGCGAGCACGCCCGAGGGGAAACTGACCCTGGAACGCTCCAAGCAGGTCACGGTCGATACCTGGAATCGGCCCGGCAAACTCGACGAGCAAGAAAAAGCCGATGTCATTGCGAGAGCCCTCAAGCCCAAAGGTTAGGAGACAGCCTAAAGGAATCCGCGAAAACCCCGTTGGCAGCAGGGGAGCGGATGCAAGGCGCGGCGCGTTGATTATCGCCGCCTGGACTCTGCTCGCCCTCATCCGTACCCCGTCGGCTTTGCTGGTCAACGGTCTCCCCGCAAATTCAGCGCGTTATTGGGTGCTGGTGTTCGCCGAGGTCTTAGCCTCTCTGGTGCCGTGGATGCTCGCCACGCCCCTGATCCTGCGCATCGCTGAGAAACTCCCACTGCAGAGTCGGGCGCTGGGACGGCAACTCGCCATTCACTTCCCGTTAGGTATGGCCATCACCGTGGCGGCCAGCGGTGCGGGTGTACTGCTGATGCAGCCCTTTCTCGATACCACCCCAGGATCCGAATTTGCGTGGTGGAAGCGTCAAACGACCATCGCGAGTTTCTACGCGGCGACCAGCTATATCTCGGTATTGGGTGTCGGCTATGCGACCGCCTATTTTCAGCGCTACCAGCGGCGTGAACGGCTGCTGCTGGAATCGCGCTTGCAGGCGTTGACCGCGCAACTCAACCCGCACTTTCTGTTCAATACCCTCAATTCGATTTCCGCATTGGGCTACGACAATCCCGCACTCGCTGATGAATCGTTGAGCCGCCTGAGCGACATCCTGCGCAAGACGCTGTCCGCCACGCCGGCGCAAATCCCGCTGGCACAGGAAATCTCGCTCGTGCGTCAATATGCGGAGCTGTATACCATGCTGATTCCCGACCGTATTCGCGTGCAATTCGACGTAAGTAGCGATGCCGGCTCGGCCGCCGTGCCGTGCATGCTTCTGCAGCCCTTAGTCGAAAACGCCATCACGCACGGCGTTTGCCGTCTGGAACACGGCGGCAGCATTATTTTAGATGCCCGCGTAGCGAACCACACATTGCTGATTTCCCTGAGCAATGACGGGCTAAAGGTCGATGGTCCGCATCGCGACGCTCCGGAACACGGTACAGCCCCGCTGCGAACCGCGGCGGGCGGCGTCGGCCTCGCCAATGTGCGTGAACGCTTGGCTGTGCTGTACGGCGAGGAGCATGATTTCGCGCTCAGGCACCGGCCGGAAGGTGGGGCCGTCGTGTCCTTGTCCATCCCGTTTCGGCGAATGGCGGCATAGGGGTATGAGCGCCATTCGAACGCTGATCGTGGATGACATGCCGCCGGCGCGCGCGAAGCTGCGCCGCTATCTCGCAGATGAACCCCGAGTCACCGTCGTGGGCGAGGCCTCCAGCCACAGACAGGCGGCGAAAATGATTGCGATGCAGTGCCCACAGATCGCTTTCCTCGACATTCATTTGCCGGACGGAAACGGCTTGGATCTACTGGCGGGGCTGGCGGAAAATACACGACCGGCGGTCGTCTTGGTGACTGCGTTCGACGAACACGCGTTGCGGGCTTTTGATCTCGACGCGCGCGACTACTTGCTCAAACCCTTCCGACGCGAGCGCTTTCGTCTCGCGCTCGATCGCGCACTGGCAAGATTGCCCGACACCGCGGCAAACGATCGCAGAGCTCCGGTATATCTCTCGCGCCTGACGGTCAAGGACCGTATGGGAAGCCACTTCATCGATCTGAGCGACATCGATCGCATCGATGCCGACGATCACTACCTCGTGTTCACGAGCCGTGGACGCCGCTACCTGTTGCGTGGCTCGCTGCGGGACCTGCAACCGCAGCTCGATCCCGAGCACTTCGTCCGCGTACACCGATCCTGCCTCGTGCGCATTGCCGGCATCCGAGCGATACGCGGGCGCGGCGACGGCGACTACCTGATCGACATGCGCGATGGTTCAACGGTGCCCATCAGCCGTTCCCATCACGGCGACATCCGCACGCGGCTGGGACTGGCTACCTTCTAACCTCCCGCCCGCGGCACGCCGGCCGCAACTCACGACAAAGCATTTCCGGCGCGTTTATTTTCGTGATATTCCGGATCAATGACTCGCCGCTTTGTTGCCGCCCCATGGAACCTATTCGCCCCGTTGCTGATGCTTGCCTTCGCGCAATCAGCCTGGGCAACCGACACCGTAGCCTACGAGAACGGCAACTGGTGGACGGGCGCCTCCTTCGCGAAGGGCACACGCTATGTGAAGAACGGCTTCTTCGTGCAAGCGCCCGCACGGCCGACGAGCGGCTCCATCGATCTGCGTGGCGCCTTCGTCGTGCCGCCCTTTGCCGATGCGCACAACCACATGGCCGGATTGCCTTCACAAGTGAACACGACCGCGGAAGCTGCCGGCATCTTCTACTTGATGAATCCCAATGTGTTGGCCAGCTCGGCGCCGAACCTGCGTGCCGCACTGCATGGCCCGCAAGATGTCGACTTCTTGCTGTCGATGGGTGGCATCACCGCGCCCGGCGGACATCCCGAAAAACTCTACGTCGATGTGCTGGCCAAGTATGTCTATCCGGCCTTGCAGCCCCAGGACTTCATCGGCGACGCATTCCACTATGTCACCAAACTCTCCGATGTCGGCCCGGTTCTCGATCGCCTGGTGTCCCAGCACGCGCAATTCATCAAGATCATGTTGCTGTATTCCGAGGAGTTCGAACGGCGCAAAGATGACCCTGCTTATCGAGGATCCAAGGGGCTAGATCCCAAACTGGTGTCGGCCATCGTCGCGGGCGCGCACCGGCGCGGGCTGCGCGTCGCTGCGCACATCGAAACGGCCGCGGACTTTCGAGTCGCCGTGGCGGCGGGGGTCGACGAAGCAGCGCACATGCCCGGCTACCTCGCCCTCACCGGTCCTTTGTCGATGTACCAAATCACCGACAACGATGCGAAGGACGCAGCGCGGGCGCGCATGGTCGTGGTGACCACCGCAGGGCTGGCGCTGACGGGGGACAAGGCGCGCATACCTGCCGTGCAGGCCATGCAGCGCGCGAATCTTAGGAAGCTGAAAGCCGCGGGCGTTCCTTTGCTCATCGGCACCGACGGTGCGCCCGACGCGGCGATTCACGAGGCGCGCTATCTCATCGATCTTGGCGTCTTTTCGGCAGGGGAAGCGCTGGTGTCGATCGCCGAAGCCACGCCGCAGTACATTTTTCCCAAGCGCAGGATCGGCGTCCTCGCGCCGGGCTACGAAGCGAGCTTTCTCGCCCTCAACGGCGATCCGACCATGGATTTCTCCGCCGTCTCGCATATCGCACTGCGCGTCAAACGGGGTTTGCCGTTGGCCGACCTGGCCATCGCGCACGTGGCGGTCATTTCGATGCAGGGCGAGCGCGTCGACGACGATCGAAGCGTACTGATCGCAGGGAATCGGATCGCCGCGATCGGCCATGATCTGCCGACTTCCCACTTGGCACGAGTGATCGACGGCACCGGAAAATTCGCCATTCCCGGCCTTTGGGACATGCATGTACACGTCCTGGACCAAGCTCCGGGGATGGCGGCGGTCGATCTGCTCGCCGGCATGCTGCGCCAAGGGATCGTGGGTGTTCGAGAAATGGGCTCTACCCGGGAAGAACTGCGGGCCTTTCGTGAGGCCGAGGCGAAGACCACCGAACCACTGCCGGAAGTGATTGCCTCGGGCCCCGTGGTCAACGGACCATCGACGCCGTGGAGCCGTCCAAACGAGATCCACGTGGCAGATCCTGTTGACGCCGATGCGCAAGTGGAAGCACTGGCAGGCGGCGGCTCGCAGTTCATCAAGATTTACAGCGGGGTCGATTCTCGAACCTACACGGCAGTGGTCGCAGCGGCTCACCATCGGGGTTTGGCGGTTGCCGGGCACCTGCCGTTCGATCTTGATCTCGACGCGGCACGCAATGCCGGCCAGCGAAGCATCGAGCACATGGAGGTACACCTGTCCAAGAGCTGCGGCCGTATAGCGACGCGCGAAGCCGCGGAACGGTGGCTATCCGCGTTCGCCCATGATTTGACCGCACGGGATCGAGAAGAGCTTGCGTTGCGCGAACAACGCGAACCGGCCCGCTGCCAGGCTGTCTTGCAGCGTATGGCAGAGCATCCCATATGGTGGACACCGACTCTGGTGCTGGACTTTGACCGCGGCTGTGATTCGTCCGGCGCGGCATTTGACGGGCCGCAACGCGATCTTCATCAACGCGCGTTGCAGGCGGAACTCGATGACGTAACGCACATCCATGCCGCTGGAGTACGGCTGCTCGCGGGCAGTGACGGACCGAGTCCTTGCACGCCGGCCGTGCGCGGACTCTGGCACGAACTCGCACTATTGGTTCGCGCCGGCCTCTCGCCCTATGAAGCTCTGAAGACGGCAACGCTCGAACCGGCTGCGTATTTCGAGCGGCAGGACGCCGGAGTTCTCAAAGCCGGCAATGCCGCCGACATGCTGCTGCTCAACGCGAATCCGCTAGAGCACATCGAGGCCTTGCGCGAAGTGGCGCTGGTCATCAAAGACGGCCGCATCGTGGCCGGAAGCGACACCGGCCTTGAGCCTCACGCCGCGCGTTAGACGCAAGCTCGTCTCGAGCAAAAGCCTCGAGCGGGCGCTCAGAGCCGCGGTCAATTCGTAGAGAGCGCTACCGCGGCTTCGGCGGCCCGCGGCGTATCGTGCGCGATTCGCGCCACCAGCATGGTCTTGGCGAACTGGGCGTGCAGCCGGCCGATGCCGCGCGCCAGATGCATGAGCAAGGTCAGCGACAACACGCCCGCCACGCCGAAGAGTGGAATGCCGACCCCGGATTCCAACAGCCACTGGGGCTGCACATGCGAGAACACCTCAACCCCACTCAGGCCGAACCAGCCGGACTGGCTCAAGACCACGATGATCGGCAACGCGATGAATGTCAGGCTCACGGACAGTCCGGTTATGGCAATGACGAAGTAAACAATGCCGATGGGCAGCATGAGCACAAAATAGGCGATGGTGGTCCAAGTGCGCCGGTCCTTCAGCATCTCGCCGATACGCGCCCAGAAGCTCAAGGTACGGCCCTGGTACACCGGACGTCGCGGCATGCGCACGCCCGTCATGGCTTCGATCAGGCGCCCTTCGGCCAGCGACAGCGCCCGGCCCACCGCCATGAACATGAGGAAGAAGGGCACCCCGATGATCAGGACGGCCAATCCCGCGGAGAGCGACAGCCCGGTGACCGCGAACACGAAGTCGATGATGCCGGTGGCCAGGCACAGCAGCATGAAGAACAAAGAGGTGTAGGCGTGCGGATCCAGAAACACGCCGAAGAAAGCGCCGATCTTGGACCTCGGTACCACACGCGGCGATGCCATGGCTGCTTTGACCTTGATCTCGGTGTCGCGATAGGCGGCGGCCACCTCGTCCGGTGCGCCATAGGTCGAGGCAATGAGTTCGAGCACATCGGATTCGGATTTGTCGGGATGCGCGGCCACCTCGGCGCGCAGATATTCCTCGGCGTCGTAGAGAGCATCCTGAATGAGCGCGGCGTCGGCGCCGGCGAGTTCTTCGCGGAGCTGTCTCAAGTACTGATCGATGGAACGCGGCGCGCTACGGTTCATGCTATTTCTCCCGGAGAAACACTGGGCTTCGGGTCACCGAAAGCCTTTGCCTCGATAAATCGGTCTACGAAGTCGCGGGTACTTCGCCAAATGCCCTTCCATTCCGCCAGCACGGCCCGGCCCTGCTCGGTGATCCGGTAGTAGCGGCGTGGGGGGCCGGCGTAGGAGGGCACGATTCGGCTGGTCAACAACTCTCCCGCCGAAAGCGCGCGAAGCACCGGATAAATGGTGCCCTCCTTGAAGATGGACATGCCCTCGTTGGCGCTCGCCAGTCGCTTGGCGATTTCATAGCCATAGAGATCCTCATCCGTTTCCGCGAGCACCGCCAGCAAAACGAGGCCCACCAGGCCCCCGTTGAGCTCTTTCTGAAACTTGCGACCGCTACTATCGTCCATTAGATAATACTATATAGTTACTAATACTATTTAGCAAGTAGTATTAATGGATAAACAATAATAGGCCCGTGCCCGTGGCGACGCCGGCGCCGGGGAAAGGCCTGGATTTCCTGAGCATCTCGGGCACACTAGGCACCCTTTATTTTCCAGGACCGGAAGTACATGTGCGGCATTGTGGGTGTGGTGGCAGAGCGCAGCGCTGTTCCCATTCTGATGGAGGGCTTGCGGCGTCTGGAATATCGCGGCTACGACTCCGCCGGGTTGGCCGTTCTAAATGACGGTCAGCTGGCCCGAGTTCGTACCGTCGGGAAGGTCAAGGTCCTGCAGGACGCGCTGGACGCCAAACCCGTTACCGGCTCGGTGGGCATCGCGCATACCCGTTGGGCGACCCACGGGGTGCCGACGACCGAAAATGCCCACCCCCACATCTCGCGCGACCGCATCGCGATCGTCCACAACGGCATCATCGAAAATCATGAGCTGCTGCGCACCGAGCTGAAGCGTTTGGGCTATGCCTTCACCTCGGAAACGGACACCGAGGTGATCGCTCACCGCATTCATTATCATTTGGCCGAGTCCGCCGACTTGCTGACCGCGGTCGCCAAGACGGTGGCCGAACTGCGCGGAGCCTACGCGCTCGCCGTGTTGAGCGAAGCGGACCCCGACTGCATCGTGATGGCGCGCGAAGGCTGTCCGGCCGTCATCGGACTTGGAATCGACGAGAATTTCGTGGCATCCGACGTGGCCGCGCTTTTGCCGGTGACGCGCCGCTTCATGTTTCTCGAAGAGGGCGACGTCGCCGAAATCCGCCGCCGATCGGTGAAGGTCATCGGTGCGGCCGGTGTGGCCGTCGAGCGTGCCGTTCGCGAGAGCGACCTGCCGGCCGACGCGGTGGAGCGTGGGCAATATCGGCACTCCATGCTCAAGGAAATCCACGAACAGCCGCGAGCGATTGCGCAGACTTTGGAAGAGCGCGTGGCAGGCGGCAAATTGCTGGATGCCGCTTTCGGGCCCGGCGCGTCCGAGATTTTCAAGCGCGTCAAAGCCGTGCATATCGCCGCCTGCGGCACCAGCTTCCATGCCGGCCTCGTCGCCGGCTACCTCATAGAACAGATCTGCCGGATACCGGCCCGCGTCGAGATCGCCAGCGAGTATCGCTATCGGGACCCCGTGATTACCCCGGACACTTTGTTCGTGACGATTTCCCAGTCAGGCGAGACTGCGGATACCTTGGCGGCGCTGCGCAACGCCAAGCGCGCAGGGTATCTGGCGACGCTCGTCATTTGTAATGTCGCCGAAAGCTCCATGGTCAGGGAATCGAATCTGGTGCTGCTGACCCGCGCCGGCCCTGAAATCGGGGTGGCATCGACCAAGGCCTTCACCACCCAACTGACCGCGCTCAGCATGCTCACCATTGCATTGGCGAAAAACGGTCCCGCCGCCGCGGAAGAAGCCGCGCTGGTGTCTCAGTTATTGCAGCTGCCGGGTCTGGTTGAAAAGACCCTCAAGCTCGACGCAACCATTCAGGCGCTCGCCGAACTCTTCGTCGAAAAGCACCACGCACTGTTTCTCGGCCGCGGACCTCTGCAGGCCATTGCCCTGGAAGGTGCGCTGAAACTCAAGGAGATTTCCTACATTCACGCCGAAGGCTACCCGGCCGCGGAACTCAAGCACGGACCCCTGGCCCTGGTGGATGAGGACATGCCGGTTTTCGCGGTTGCGCCGAGCAACGACCTGTTGGAAAAGCTCAAATCCAACTTGCATGAAGTGCGCGCCCGTGGCGGAAAGCTCTATGTATTCGCCGATCCGAAAGCCGGCATGCATGGCGAAGACGGCATCACCGTCATCGAAATGCCTGCGCATGCGACGCCGCTGCAGGCACCCGTGCTGTTCGCGATCCCCATGCAGCTTCTGGCCTATCACGTGGCGGTGCTGAAAGGCACCGACGTCGATCAGCCGCGGAATTTGGCCAAGAGCCTGACCGTCGAATAAACCTCAGTCGCCGGTCAGAGCGCGATTGCGCCGAAGTAAGGCGACTCGGACTCGCCCAGCGTCGTCTAGTTTAGCTTGGACAGCACCATGGCAAGGCCCGAGCTGTAGTTGACCTCGATCGCCTTTGCCGCGCCGGCGAAATCCGAGCGGGCGATGCAATCGATGATCGCTTCATGTTGCCCCGTCGACAGCTCGATCAGGGTATCGTCGGCCATGTAGACGTACTCGTAGCGCAGCAGTTGCCGCCGCACACTGTCGGTCATCGCAACCAGCGTGGCGTTCGGGCATCGCCGCAGCATCAGCTTGTGGAATGCGGTATCCGCTGCAATCGCCTCCAAAGGGCTGCGTCGGCGGCGGCCGAGCGCCTTGTTGGCGCGCCGCAGTTCTTCGACATCGAGCGCCACGAGGGGGGCGGCGAGAGACAGGGCGAAGCCCTCGAGCGCGGCCAGGATGGGGAAGAGTTCGCGGGCTTCGCGATCGTCCAGCGGCTTGACAGAGAAGCCGACTCCCGGCGAGGTAAGGACAAATCCTCCCTGATGCAAGCGAAACAAAGCTTCACGTACCGGCGTGCGGCTGACGCCAAGCTTCAATGAGAGCTTGCTTTCCACCAGCCGCGAACCGGGCGGGTATGTTCCGTCCAGGATATCGGCCAGCAGACGCTCGTAGATGCGGTCGTGCTCGGCGTCGGGTTTACGGGCTTGCAATTTCGCTCCGATACGGCATAGGTACAATCGTATACAATTTAACTGGCATTGTGTACAATTCTCATGCGAAAAGAATCGCGCTCCCGCACTTTCGGAAGGGTTCGACGAACATGCTTACCATCACCGGTCTTTCCAAGACCTACCCCAATGGCGTCAAGGCGCTCAACAACCTCTCCCTCACCATCGGCAACGAGATGTTTGGCCTGCTTGGGCCCAACGGAGCGGGCAAGAGTTCGCTGATGCGTACCATTGCCACCCTGCAGGACCCCGACACCGGCAGCATCGAGCTGGACGGCATCAACGTGTTGCAGGACAAGGCCGCCGTGCGCCAGATGCTGGGCTATCTACCGCAGGAGTTCGGCGTATATCCCAAGATGTCGGCGCTCGACATGCTTCACCATCTGGCGATTCTGAAGGGCATCACGAACAAGACCGAGCGCACCCAGATGGTCGACGCTCTGCTGAACCAGACCAATCTGTGGAATGCGCGCAAGAAGGCGCTCTCGACCTATTCGGGCGGCATGAAGCAGCGTTTTGGCATCGCGCAGGCTCTGCTTGCCAATCCGAAGTTGATCATCGTCGACGAGCCGACCGCGGGGCTTGACCCGGCCGAGCGCAATCGCTTTTTGAACCTACTCAGCTCCATCGGCTCCAACGTCACCGTCATCCTCTCCACCCACATCGTCGAGGACGTGCGCGAGCTATGTCCGCGCATGGCCATCATTGCCGCCGGAGAGGTGCTGCTCGAAGGCACGCCCGCCCGGGCGCTCGATGTGCTCAAGGGAAAGATCTGGTCCAAGGTGGTCGCCAACGACGACGAACTGCGCGCGCTCGAAGCCTCGCTCAAGGTGATTTCCACCCATCTCATCGGCGGCCTCCACGAGGTGCGAATTTTTTCCGAGAGTTCGCCCGGCACAGGCTTTCATGCCGTCGACTCCGGCCTCGAAGACGTCTACTTTCTGCGCCTTGCGGAGCAAGCCACCCGCCAGGCGAAGCACTGATTTTGCCCTCGGGCCTTCGCTTTTGCCGCCGGCGGGCCGTGGCCCGCGCGAAGGGTCGCACGGCATAGGCCGCTGACCCATACACCGCACGATACTTCGGAGAACCGCTCCATGTCATTGTTCTGGGAATTCTTCACATTCGAACTGAAGTTCCGCGCCAAAAGCATCTCCACCTACGTCTACTTCGCGCTGTTCTTCTTCCTCTCGTTCCTTTCCATCGCCGCCGAAGGATTCGTCAATTCGGTGAATGACAAGGTTCTGCTCAACGGTCCCGCCTCCACCAGCTTCGTCTACACCATCTTCACTTTCTTCGGTACGATCGTGATTGCCGCCATCTTCGGCACCTCGATTCTGCGCGACTTCCAGCGCGACACGTACTCGCTCATCTTCACCAAGCCCATCACCAAGTTTGCCTACCTGGGCGGGCGCTGGGCGGCTTCATTCCTCGCGACGGTCACCGTCTTCTTCGGCCTGGTGCTGGGCGAATTTGCCGGCACGCTTGCCCCCTGGGCCAACCACATGCGTATCGCAAACGGCCACGTCGACTGGTATCTCCACGCCTTCCTCGCCATCTGCGTGCCTCAAATCTTCTTCCTCGGCTCGCTGTTCTTCACCGTCGCCGCACTCACCCGCAAGCTGTTCATCGTCTATCTGCAGGGCGTGGTTTTCTTCGTCTGCTATCTCATCGTAAACGCCGTCTTCACCGCCACACGTTCGCTGGAGCACTTCTGGTCGGCCATCTTCGATCCCGTCGGCCGGCAATTGCTCCGCGCCATCACCCTCTATTGGACACCGGTCGAACAGAACACCCTGCAGCTGACCTGGTCGGGCGTCTTTCTCTACAACCGCCTGCTTTGGAGCGGCGTCGGCCTGCTCAGTTTGGTCACCGTCTGCATCTTCTTCCCGCTCTCGGTGGAGGCGCTCACCGCCGTGTCTCAAGGCCGCCGTGCTGCCCGTGAACGAGTAAACAAAGACTCAGAGGTCCGCGCGGTCCGCACCCTGGTCGCCAAACCACTGCCCGTCGTCCATCAGATCTTCGGACGTTCCACTATCTTCTTGCAGTTCGTGTCGCTCACCAAGCTACGGGTCAAAAACATCCTGTCGGAGCTGCCCTTCTGGGCCATCCTCGGCGTCACTGTGGTCTACACCTTCTTCGCCGGCAACTTCGCCGGCCACACGGGCGACGTCAATGTTTACCCCGTCACCTTCCTCATACTCGGCATCGTCGGGGGCGTCGCCAGGCTCTTCCTCTACATCCTCGCCACCCTCTACGCCGGCGAACTGGTCTGGCGCGAACGCGACACCGGCTTCGCCGGCATCCACGACGCTCTCCCCATGCGCGAGTCTACCGACTGGCTCTCCAAACTCGCCGCCCTGGTCATGATCGAACTGATGGTGCTCACTGTCGTCATGTTCTGCGGCATCCTCAGCCAGACCTTCGCCGGCTACCACCACTACGAGCTGCTCGAGTACGCCAAGGAACTCTACGTCATCGTCTTCGCGCAGGTGCTCATCTACACCGTCGCGGCGCTGTTTTTCCAAACCATTCTCAGCAACAAGTTCATCGCCCACGGCATCGTCATCGGCCTCTTCGTCCTGAACATTGTGCTGTTCAGCTTGGGCTGGGAGAACACGCTCTATCTCTTTGGCAGCACCCCGGCCTATATCTACTCGGACATGAATGGCTACGGCCACTTCGTCCCCGCGCTCTTCTGGTCCATCACCTACTGGCTGGCGTTCGCCGCTCTGCTCGGCGTGTTGTCCATCGGCCTCGCGCTGCGCGGTTCGGACGACTCCTGGGCCGCTCGTCGGCAGCTCTTCCGTCAGCGCATACCGCGGCTCATGCCTGCCGCCGCCGTCTGTCTCGCCGCCTGCCTAGGCAGCGGCGGCTGGTACTACTACAACGCCCACGTTCTCAACCCGTACCTCAACGCCAAGGCGCAGCGCCACATCCAGGCCGAGTACGAACGCAACTACAAAAAATACCAATTCCTCCCTCAGCCCAAGATCCTCAGCGTAGACGCCAACATCGACATCTTTCCCGAACGCCGTTCTTTCTCCGGCAGCGGCCACTTCGTTCTTCAGAACAAGACCGATCAGCCCATTCCAGAGATACACGTCTCCGACGGCCAGCTATCGGCATCCAAGATCGCTTTCGACCGTCCCTTCCACAGGCTTTCCGGCAGCTCGCGCGGCGACTACAGCATCTACGCGCTGGAACAGCCGTTGCAGCCCGGCGAGAAGGCCAACATGACGTTCGATGTCGGTGCGAGCCCGCGCGGCTTCCGCGACGGCAACGAGCGTCCCGAACTCGCCTATAGCGGCACCTTCTTCAACGTCGGCTATTTCCCCTATATTGGCTACGACTCCAAAACGGAGCTGACCGATCCGCGCCGCCGCCGCGACGAACATCTTGGCCCGGCCACCGACCTCCCTCACCGCGGTGATCCTCGCGGAAGCCGCATCAATCTCTTGAACGCCGAATCCGACTGGATCACCTACCACACTGTCGTCAGCACCGCGGACCACGACTCTGAGGGACAGCCCCAAATCGCCATCGCCCCCGGCTACCTGCAGCGCGACTGGCACCAGAACGGTCGCCACTACTTCGAATACAGCATGGGAGACGTCAAGACCCTCGACTTCTTCAGCTACGTCTCCGCCCGCTACGACGTCAAACGCGAGGTCTACCCGGGGGTCGACGGTCCGATCGACATCGAGGTCTACTACGATGCCCACCATCCCTACGACGTAGACGACATGATCGCCTCGTCCAAGGCCGGCCTGGCCTACTATGAGAAGAACTACAGCCCCTATCAGTTCAAACAGTTTCGCATCCTCGAATTTCCGCGATACCGCAACTTCGCGCAGTCCTTCCCCAACACCGTCCCGTACTCCGAAGGAATCGGCTTCATCGGCCGCGTCGCCAAGCCGGGTGACATCGACTTCACCTACTTTGCCACCGCCCACGAGCTGGCCCACCAATGGTGGGCACATCAGTTGATCGGCGGCGCCGTCGAAGGCTCCGGCATGATGGCCGAGTCGCTGGCCGAATATTCCGCGCTGCGTGTCGCGCAGAAAAAATACGGCGACGAACAAATGCACAAGTTCTTGAGGTACGAACTCGACGGCTACCTCGCTGGACGCGCCGGCGAAGCGATCAAGGAGCCCCCCATCGTCCTGGTCCAGCGCGAAACCTACGTGTTGTACCAGAAAGGCTCACTGGTGCTCTATGGCCTCTCAGACTACATCGGTGAAGACAAAGTCAACCTGGCCCTGCACAACTTCCTCACCGAGTACCGGTACGCCAACGCCACCGATGCGCCATCTGGTCCCTACCCCGACACGCGCGAGTTCGTCGCCGCGCTGCGCGCCCAGACCCCGCCCGAGTATCAGTACTACATCACCGACGCCTTCGAAGACATCGTCCTCTACGACAATAAGGCGGTCTCGGCCACCTACCTGCAAACTCCCGACAAGAAATACAAAGTCACCCTGACGGTGCAGGCCAAGAAGCTCAAATCCGACGGCAGCGGCAACGAAACCCCCATGGCGATGGACGACTACATCGACGTCGGTGTCTTCAGCGGCACGAAGGATCACGAGAAGACGCTTTATCTGAAGAAGGAAAAGTTCACCTCGAACAATCAAGGCAAGCAGACCTTCGAGATCACGGTCGACGAACTGCCCACCCGGGCCGGTATCGATCCCATCAACAAGCTCGTCGACCGCATCCCCGACGACAACACGATTGACGTGACCAAGCCATAGCAACACGCGGCGCACGTGAAATTCCGTGCCGGATACTGAGTTCACACGTAGCGCATAAACGCTTGTGCAGCCAGGAACAAATCCGGGGTTTCCCTTACACCGTTGCGTCGTCGTCGGTACGATCCAGCGGACCGAAGTACAGCGGATTGGAATGTCGACCAGAGCATATATTCGCAGGAATTTGCTGGCGGCCCGGGCAGTTCCCCTTGGCCTTTGCGTATCAGCGCACAGATCGCCCACCCCCGGGAACGGTATTGTGAACATATTTCGGCAGTGAGGCCGGCGAAGAATGTTCGGGATATCGGAGCCCGTGGGGGTCCGCCTGAGAGCCGCTATGAAAATTGCATGGGTCGTCCTCGCGGGCGTGATGTCATTCGCCGCGACGGCGGCGACGCTGGTTGAGCCGATCAAGCCGCTTCCGCTGAGCACGCAGCAGGATCCTGCGCGGGCCGCGATTGGCCGACAGTTGTTCACCGATGCGCGCTTGTCCGGAAATGGTGCAGTGTCGTGTTCGAGCTGCCACAACCTCGCCAAAGGCGGTGCCGACGGCCGAGCTCACGCGGTCGGATTCGACGGCCGGGAGACCAGTGTCAACACGCCGACGGTCCTCAATGCAGCCTTCAATTTCAGGCAATTTTGGGATGGTCGAGCGGATTCGCTGGAGGGGCAGATCGATGCCGTGATCCGCAGCCCCGTGGAGATGGGTTCCAAGTGGGAAGAAGTGGTGACCAGAATTGCGCGGGATACCGGCTACCGCCGGGCGTTCGGCGCCTCCTACCGGGACGGCGTCACCAAGGCGAATATTCAAAATGCGCTCGCGACCTACGAGCGCACGCTGACGACGCCCAATTCCCGCTTCGATCGATATCTGCTCGGCGATCCGAGTGCCATTTCCGCCGAGGAGAAAGCCGGCTACCTCAAGTTCAAGCAGTACGGCTGCATCGCCTGCCACCAGGGCGTGAACGTCGGCGGGAACATGTACCAGAAGTTCGGCATCATGGGCGACTATTTCGCCAAACGCGGCAACCCGACCGATGCCGACCTGGGGCGCTATCGGGTCACCGGCGATGACGCCGACAAGCACGTGTTCAAGGTCCCGAGTCTGCGCAACGTGGCGTTGACGGCGCCGTATTTCCATGACGGGACCGCGAAGACCCTCGAGGACGCAGTCGACGTGATGTTCAGGTACCAACTCGGCCGCAGCGCCTCCCCGGAAGACAAAGCGGCCATCATCAAATTCCTCAACACGCTCACCGGCCAGCTGGAGCCGCAGACATGAATCTTCGTGGACGGCCGAGCTGGATCGCGACGACCGCACTCGCCATTGTCGTCATCTTAATGCTGGGATTCTTGTACGTGAGGACTCAAACACACGATGCCGTCGGGTATTTCGCGAACGTCGCGATTCTGCGCCAGCTGAAACAACTCGATGCCCGCTGGGAGCTGAACGTCCTCAAATCGAGGATGGGCATCGATTTGAACTACGATTCCCTCGTCGATCCGCTGACCGATCTCAATCAGCGACTGGGAGAACTGCAGGCGAATCTGGCGGCTGCGGGGCAGCAGGATGTCGACGAGAAATCCGGCTGCGGCGCCCTCCGGCGGGACATTGCGGAAAAGACCCGTTTGATCGAACACTTCAAGTCGCATAACTCCGTGCTGCGCAATTCCCTGGCGTTCCTGCCCACGGCGGCCGAGGAGGTCGAACAAGCCATGCTCAGCGCCGACGAAGACGCGGCGGGACGCTCGTTGTCGGTCGATCTCGGTCGGATCCTGCTGCATACCCTGTTGTACAGCCAGGCTCCGTCCGATGACAAAGCGGCGGGGATCGAATCGGCGCTCAAGCAGCTGCACTCGGACACGGGCTGGTTGTCGGCCAACGTCCAAGATGCCCTCGACATATTCGATTCCCATGTGCGAGCCGTGCTGCGCGAGCAACCCGAGGTCAACGGATTGCTGGATAGCATCACCCAGGTGCCGACCGCGGCGCATATCGACGCCATCGACAACATGCTGAGCGCCGAGCAGCGCGATGGCGAAGTCCGCGCCCAGCGATACCGCAAATTCCTGCTGCTATTCGCCGCGGCGCTCGCGGCTCTGTTCTTGTACGCCGCCATCGGCCTCGTTCGCAGCGACGCCGTGATCAAGCGGGTCAACAAGGAACTGCAGCGTGCCAATACGACTCTCGAGGATCGCGTCCAGGAGCGGACCCGTGAATTGCGTGTGGCGCAAAGCGAGCTGGTGACGACGGCTCGCCAGGCCGGTATGGCGGAAATCGCCAACAATGTGCTGCACAACGTCGGCAACGTATTGAACAGCGTCAACGTCTCGGCCGGATTGATCGGCGACAGGGTGCGCGACTCCAAGGTTCAGAGCCTCTCCATGGCCGTGCAGCTGATGAACGAGCAGGGCGAGGATCTCGGGGGATTCTTCACCCATGACGAAAAGGGTAAAGTGTTGCCGGGATATCTTAACAAGTTGTCGGCGGCCCTCGCAGCGGAAAAGGAGACCATCATCGGAGAGCTCGAGTCGCTGACCCGCAGCATAGATCACATCAAGGAAATCGTCGCGACCCAGCAATCCTATTCCGGGACCGTGAGCCTGGTTGAGCCGGTGCACATCGTCGATCTGATCGAGGATGCGCTGCGCATGAATTCCGCTTCCATGGCGCGTCACGAGATCACGGTCGTGAAGCAATTCGCGGACGTGCCGTTGCTGCTGCTCGACAAGCATCTCGTGCTGCAGATTCTGGTCAATCTCATCGGCAATGCCAAACGCGCCATGGACGGCGTGCCTGATCGGCCGCATCAGATCACGCTGCGCACGGATATCGTGGAGCTTGCCGACGGCCTCCGCCTCACGATTCGCGTCGAGGACGATGGGGAGGGTATCTCGGCGGAGAACATGGGGCGGCTGTTCGTCCACGGTTTCACGACGCGCAAGAAGGGCCACGGATTCGGGCTCCACAGCTGCGCGCTGGCGGCGAAAGAGATGGGCGGGGCCATCACGGCTTACAGCGATGGACCAGGCAAAGGTGCGACGTTCACGCTCGAACTCCCGGTCAATCCGGTGAAGAGAGCGGCGGCATGAGCACCCTCCAGAACCGCCGCATCCTGCTCGTCGACGACCTGCCGACCATCCACGAAGATTTTCGCAAGATCCTGAACCCTTCGGCGGCTTTGGCCGATCTCGACGCCGATGAGGCCATTCTGTTCGGCGAATCGGCGCCGGCCGGCAAGGCATCCGTCCGCTTCGACATCGATTCCGCATACCAGGGAAGCCAGGCACTCGAAAAGGTGCGCGCGGCCCGGCTCGCGGGTCTTCCCTATGCCATGGCATTTATCGACATGCGCATGCCTCCGGGCTGGGACGGCATCGAGACCATCGAGCGCTTGTGGGCAGAAGATCCGCACCTGCAGGTCGTGCTCTGCACCGCCTATTCCGACTATTCGTGGACCGAAGTATTGAGCCGCCTCGATGTCAGGGACCGCCTGCTCGTCCTCAAGAAGCCCTTCGATACCATCGAGGTCTATCAGCTCGCCAATGCGCTGACCGCCAAATGGCAGATGACCGAACAGGCGGCTTTCAAGATGGGTGCCCTCGAGGATGCCGTGGCGGAGAGAACCCGTGAGCTGTCCAATGCCAACATCATTGTCCAGAACAGCCCGGTCATCCTGTATCGCTTGCGCGGCGAGCCCTCCTTCCCGCTCATCTACATTTCCCACAACATCGCCAAGCTCGGCCATGACCCCGAGGTGCTGCTGGCTTCGCCGAACTGGGCGCAGAGCCTCATCGAGCCCGACGATCTGGCCAAGGTCGGAGAGGCGATGACGCGTGTGCTCGAGAAGAGCGAGGAGGGTTCCTCGATCGAATTCCGCCTGTGCACGGCCAACGGCGAGCGGCGCTGGGTGGAGAACCGCTACGTCCCGATCCGCGACAAGGACGGCCGTCTGGTCGAGGTGGAAGGCATCATCATCGACGTGACGGAGCGTAAGGCAGCGGAGGACAAGATCAAGTTGATGGCGCGTACCGACGGCCTCACCGGTCTTGCCAACCGGTCGACGTTTACCGAACGGCTCGGCCACGCTTTCGCCGCGGCTCAACGCGGCGCCATGGCATTCGCCATCCTTTTTCTGGATCTCGACAAATTCAAGCCGGTCAACGACACCTTCGGCCATCCGGTCGGCGATCTGCTGTTGCAGCAAGTGGCGCAGCGCCTGAAGAGCTGTACCCGCGAGAGCGATGTCGTCGCACGGCTCGGCGGAGATGAATTCGCCATTCTCCAGGGCGAGATAAGAGAACCCGCCAATGCGGGGGTTCTCGCGCAGAACATTCGAACCGCGCTGGCCCTCCCGTATCTGATCAATGGCAACCACATCGATATTTCGGTGAGCATCGGCATCAGTCCGTACGTCGGCGGCAATATCACCGCGGACGCCATGCTGGCGCAGGCCGACCTCGCCCTTTATCGTTCCAAGGACGAGGGGCGCAACCAGTATCACTTCCACTCGCAAGATCTCGATCAGGAAGTCATCGACCGCGTGACTCTCGACGGCGAGATCAAGAAGGCGATCGAACGGAACGAGTTCGAGCTGCAGTATCAACCTCAGGTCGAGCTCTCATCTCAACGCATCGTCGGCATGGAAGCGCTGATCCGCTGGAACCACCCCACGCGCGGTGTGCTGGCACCGGGACTGTTCATCCCCATTGCGGAAAAGACCGGCACCATCATCGCTCTCGGGCATTGGGTTCTTGACAGTGCGTGCCGGCAGTTGAGCATCTGGCGCAGTGAAGGGCTCGAGCTTCCGGTGATCGCCGTCAATCTCTCCTTGTTGCAATTGAAATGCGGCCAGGATCTGATACGCGATGTCGCGGCGACGATCGCCAAGTGGGGCTTGATGCCCTCGGATATCGAGTTCGACGTCACCGAAGCGACCCTGGCCCAGCTCACATGGACTCAAAACGACGTGATTCCCCAACTGCGCCAGCTCGGTGTGAAAATCGCGATCGACGACTTCGGCAGCGAATATTCCACGTTCGACTATGTGCGCTCGTACCGGGTGAACCATTTGAAGATCGCTCAATCGTTCATCAGCCAGTCGACCCAGGACCCCGAAAGTGCTGCGACGATCCGTGCCATCGTCAATTTCGCTCACGATATCGGAATCGCAGTCATCGCCCAGGGCGTCGAAACCGCGCAGCAGCGTGATCTGCTGACCTCGGCCGACGAAACGGCGAAGGCCCAGGGATTTCACTTCAGCAAGGCCGTGGCCGCCGACCGTGCCGGGGACATGCTGCGTCAGGGTCTCATCGCGGCAGCACCCAGACATTCCGGAAAATCTCCCGTCCAGACGGACCTCGATAGGGATCCAGGTAAGAATTTTGAATTCAGCTGATGAGCAGGTGGGCCAAACGGTGCGGCACTACGCCCCTGCATGTGCATTGCAGCTCCACAGCCACGCTGAGCCGCGCCTTTGCTACGTCATGCGAGGCAACTTCGAGGAATCGATCGGCGCAAAGCGTTACCAACGACGACGCGGAATGATCCTTTACCGGCCGGCGGGCCTGAATCATTCCGAGCAATTCGATCGAATCGGATCGATTTGCGGTCTGCTCACTCCGAGTCCTGACTGGCTGCGGCTGACAAATGAATTCGGGTTTCACTCACAGAATGAATACACGGTGCACGGCGCGGCCGCCATGCGGCTGGTCTCGATATTCGAGCACGAATGGTCGATTCGCGATTCATTCAGCAGGCTAAGCCTGCAGACGATCCTATGGGAAAGTATTTCCCTGCTGGGCCGCCCCGGCGGGGATCCAAATCCATCGGCGTCGATATGGGCTATTCGCGCACTTGAGTACTTGCACGATCACAGCGAGGCCTCGCCGACTCTGTCACAAGTCGCCACGGCCTTGGGCGTGCACCGGGGACATCTAGCCCGGGTCTTCAGAGCCGTGTATGGCGAGACTCTTGGCGCGCGTCTCCGGAGGATTCGAGCTCAACGGGCCGCTGCGCTCATACTGGGAACGCAGTTATCGTTGGTCGAAATTGCGGCGCAGTGCGGCTTCTCTCATCAGGCGCATATGACGCGGGTTTTCAGGTCCGTGCTTGGTACCACTCCAACCCGCTATCGGCCTTAATCCGTCGCTCCGGCACTCGGGCCATGCGACTGCCGTGCAATACCCTCCGCATCGCCTGATGCAGCATTAGTTGCTCGGCGGTACGGATTTTCGGCCAATTCATTGCCTGGTCGCAAGGATATCGATGAAAACGACTCGCGCTGCTGCGCTGGCACTGTTCAGCCTGTTGTGGCTGGCAACCTCTACACCACGGTCGGCCAACGCCGGGCCGCAAGCCGCGCCTGCGCTGCCCTATTCGATTGATCAGACGCGCTACTTCCCTACTCCTGGCATCGAACAGGCGGAACTGAAAGAGCTCATCGAAGAGGCGGACGCCTTTCCAGCGGCGGCACCGCAGGGAGCCGCGCAGTTGCTCAACTACCTGCAGCGTGCCGAAACTCTACTCGCTCAACTGCAGCGTCACAGTGCCTATTTGAACTTGAGGGCGTCGCGCGACCTCGACGATCGCGCCGACGTCGATGCGGGCGACCAAGCTGGAGACGCCATACACCAATTGCTGAGCACCGTGGCGAAGGCATTGCGCACGCTCGGCGACACCGCCTTTGCGCAGAACGCCACAGCGCTTCCGGCGCTGAAGCCTTATGCCTATCTGCTACTCATAGCGGCGCGCGAAGCTGCGCATCAACTCCCCCAGACCCAACAAGTCATCGTCGATCAGCTGGCGGATCCGGCCCAAGCCAATCTTTGGTTGCTCTATCAGCAAACGCTGCGTAGCACGCCATTCCCGAAGGTTGGCACCCCCACAGGTGATCTTGACGTCAGAAAGGACGCAATTGTGCTCTCCGAGAACCCGGACCGAGCCATCCGGCAAGCGGCATGGGAGGGACGATGGAATGGCTATGTCTCGCGGGCGGATATCTACGCCGGAATTCTCTTGGGCGTCGTCCGACTGAACGATCGTGTGGCGAAGTTGCAGCATTTTCCGGATGCGCCGAGCATGATTTACTTCAGCCGCAATCTGGATCGCAAGAAGGTCACCGACGCGCTGGCAGCGATCGAGACTCATGCCGATCTGTTCAAGAGCTATCAGCGTCTACGCTCGCAACATGTCGCGGCCATGACGGGCATTGCCGATGTGCGTTCCTGGGATCTCTCTCTGCCATCGCCGGGTTTTACCACGCCCCGCATGACTTTAGACCAGACGCGTGCCGCCGCTTTGTCTGCCCTGGCGCCGCTCGGCCCGGACTATGTCGCGCACTTCCGAGAGTTGCTGGACCCGGCCAATCGGCGCATGGACGTTGCCGCGGAAACGGGAAAGCGCACCAACGGTGGTTTTTCCGTCCGTGCGCCCGGCGTTCCCACCGGCTTATTCGTCGAAAGTTACGGCCGGGGATTCTTAAGCGAGAGCCGGGTCATCGTTCACGAGGGCGGGCACGCCATCCATGGCCAGTTGATGAATGACAGCAGTGTATCGGCCTTCTATACCCGCGGTCCGAACTGGATGTCCGAGGCCATTGCCACTTTGAACGAATTCTTGTTGTACGATCACCTCTATCAGAACAGCGTCGACCCCAAAGCGCAGGCTTTCTATTTAGAGGCACTGATCTTTGACATTACATTCCAGCTCTTCGGCTCGGCCGAAGAAGCGACGCTGGAGCAATCGATCTACGATGGCGTCATTGCCGGTCAGATCAAGAATGCCGCGGACCTCGATGCCTTGACGCTGTCGATCTTGAGCCAGTACGAAATATGGCCGCCGCTGGAACCGCAACTGGCTCATACCTGGATTACCAAACAACTGCTGGTCCAGGACCCGCTGTATCTCGTGAACTATCTTTATTCGGGATTGCTCGCCACCAAGATGTTCGACCTGCTGAAACAGGATCCCGTGAGCTTTCAGAAGCGCTACGTCACCCTGCTGCGTGAAGGATTCCATGCACCGCCGGAGGAACTGCTGCGCAGCTTCTTCGGCCGCGACCTATCGCAACGGCAGCTGGTGGATGACGGCATGAACATTCTGCAGCAACGAGTTTCCTCGCTGGCCGAGATTTATAAAAAGATCGAAGCGAAGTGGTGAGGTGTATGGACGTTTGACGACCGTGGCCACCGGACCACGATGCCTATCCCCCGATCGAGTATGCCGTCCCCATGCATCGTAGACGGTAGGCGTGAGGCGTGCCAATTGGCGCGCCCAATAGTATCCTGAAGCAGGATCCAAGAGACATATTCCCTTGGGGCATCACGAGATGCACTAGCAATCGTTTCGAACGATCTCCGATCGAGTCTGCGTTGAGCCAGGGAACGAATCGACCATCGTTACACGGATTTTTCTGGGAGGATAATCGTGACGGAGAATCTATATGCGCCACCAAAATCCAAACTCGCCGATATCGGGCGCGACGAGATGTCGCCCGCGATTTGGAACCCCAACTCCGCGGCAAATTGGAGCCTGCTTTTTAGTCCAGCTTTCGGCGCGTACTTACATATGAAGAACTGGGAGGCGCTCGGTGAGCCGACTAAAGCCTCCGCAGCCAAGTTATGGGTATTGGTGACGCTGCTCGCATTTGCAGGCATTGCGCTGGCGACCGCCTTCTTGCCAAACCCTAGGTCCATCGACGGCGTGTCGCGGACCGTAGGGTTGATTCTCTTACTAAGCTGGTACTTTTCAAATGGCCGAAGCCAGGTGGAGTACGTTAAGTCGCGGTATGGCAAAAACTACCCAAGGAGGAGTTGGGGTAAACCCTTGCTTCTCGGCTGCCTAGCACTCGTCGGGTTCATCGTTTTCACTTTTGTCGTGGTTCTCGTCGCGGGAGCTCTCAAACGCTGAGTCTAACAATCGTGGGGGATCGTCTATGCCGCTAACGCGACGCAGGTTTATCGGGGGCGCCGCCATGCTGCCGCAGATTTTGGCGCAAACGCGCGCGGATGATGCGCTGCCCCCATCACGCCTGTTTCGGCAAGAACCGGCGCCGATCGTCAGCGCCGATCAGGTGCTGAATGTCGCTGAGTTCGAAGCGCTAGCTCAGGCGGCGCTGCCGCCCGCTCATTTCGGATACATTGCCACGGGTGCGGACGACGATCGTACCGTCATCCGCAATCACGAAGCCTTTGCGCACTATGAAATTCGCGCTCACCGCTTCAATGACCTTACCCACATGGACACGACGCGTCGCGTCTTCGGCGCCTCATGGCCAAGTCCCGTCTATCTGTCCGCAGTGTCGGCGATGCGTGCGTTTCATCCCGAGGGCGAATTGGCGGTGGCGCGTGCCGCCTCGACCCGCTCGATGCAGTTCATGCTGTCCACGGGGACCTCGACGGCGATTGAGGCCGTGGTCCAAGCGCGCGGCGCGCCTTCATGGCAGCAGCTGTATGCAACCAACGAGTGGACAGTGACCGAGGGGATCGTCCGCCGCGCGCAAAGCGCGGGTTGCAACGACATCGTATTGACGGTGGACTCACCCGGGGCCCGGAACAACGAAACGTTGAAGCGTGCCATGCTATCCGACAACCGCCATTGTATCGACTGTCACATAGGCAATTCGCACGACATGTGGCGTCGCGGCCCGATGTTCGCGGGCATCGATGTATCGCACGTCACCGGTCTTTCGCCGTCCGACCTCACGGTAGCGTTCCTCGACCGCCTGCGGGCGATCGTAACGGGACGGATGATGGTAAAAGGCATCGTCACCGGCGAGGATGCCGCACTCGCGGTGATGCACGGCGCGGATGCCATCATCGTGTCGAATCACGGCGGCCGCAATGAAGAGACTCTGCGTGCCACCATCGACTGTCTGCCCGAGGTGGTCGCTGCTGTACGTGGACGCGTCCCCGTCTTTGTCGACGGCGGTATCCGCCGCGGCACGGATATCTTCAAAGCGCTGGCGCTCGGTGCCACCGCGGTCGGTGTCGGCCGGCCTCAAGCGTGGGGTTTGGCCGCCTTCGGGCAACCCGGGGTCGAAGCGGTGATCGACATTCTGAACCGTGAACTCAAGGCCATTATGCGACAAGCGGGCACACCGACACTGGCCGGTATTACCTCAGCGCTGGTCGTGCGCTCGTGACGGTGAACCTCACGACACCTTCGATACGTTAGGATTTGACCACGGCACAGCACACATACCGACTACCGGAGTGATTTCTCGTAGCGCCATACATCGAGTGCGAACGTTCCGCCGGCCACTTCCAGGTCCTCGGTCACCGTTCCGGTCCTCGACCAGCCGCACTTTTCGTAGAATCTCCCGGCGCGATCGTTGCCGATGGCGCACGCCAGCCACGCGGTATGGACCCCCCTTTCGCGCAAAGCTGCTTCTGCATCGGCCATCAGAGTGGCAGCAATGCCCGACCCTCGGGCATGAGCAGAGACATAGAATTGATATAGCTCGGTACCCTTGAGAAAATAAAAACCGACAAGCTCGCCCGCTGCTTCCACTACGCGCACGCCGATCAAAGCAGTTCGAAGTCTCTCCTCAAAGCTCTGCAGCGTACGCAGCCGGGCAAGTTCCGCCGGTACGATTCTGGCATGAGCATCCTGCCAGCCGTCGAACCAGATCCTTGCCAACCGCTCGATCTCCGATAATTTGGCGTCTCTAATGTTCTCAGCGATCAAGGTGTTCATGTTGTTACCGCGTCCGCACACTACTCTTCATCATCCCCAATAGGCATCCCCGGTGGCGCCTCCACGGGCTTCACCGCGATGAATTTCGCAGGGTCGCCTTGAAATTGCTGAATGCGATGCACAAGATAGGTCTCGAGCGGTGAATTGGGATCGCTGCGCCGTTTGACCTCGCTCAATTTCCCGTAGGCGATGGCGCGCACGGTCGCAGAGGCGTTGGGCTCCGCCGCCAGAGCCAGCAAAGCCTCGACGGTTCTTCCGTACACGGCGGATTGAATTTCCCCGCTCAAGGTCTGCGCGGCTCCAGGATGTGGAATGGGCCTGCTGGCGAGCAGTGCGGCATCGATTACCTCACCCAGTGACGGGGTTTTTGCACGGGCGCTGTACTCGACCAGGCGGGCGGCGCGCTCGGCGTTGAACAGGGTACGCAGCGTCAGGTCCGCGGCGGATTCGGCCGCGGCGATCGGATCGAAGGTCAGGCCGGTCTCCGAGGGCAGCGACTCGCGTGTGCGGTCCAAGCCCGGCGGTCGCGGTGGTAATAGCCGGAGCAACGATTCAGGAAGCACGAGCGTCTCCGCGGACAAGGTCCTTGCCACGGCATGCAGCGCTTTGCGCTGCTCTTCCGTGGAAACGATCACGGCATTCATCTGGCCGTCGCCGCGTACCCGGTATCGATAATCCAGACCGCCGATGACCTTGATGGCGGCTTCGACCTGGTAGCGATGCATCAAGTACAGCGGCGCGAGTGTGTCTTCCAACTGCGCCACGGGCGCGCCCATGGGAATGGCGTTCTCGCCGAAGCGAGCCAGCGCCGCGGCGCGAATGGTCAGGATGCGTGTCAGTTCATCCGTGGCATTAGGACCATTGTCCCAAAGATGTGCGTGCGGATGCGCGCCGCCGGCGGGGCGCGCATCCTCGTCGGTGATATAGACGAGTCCGGAACGCGCCGCGTCGTTCAAAATGACATCCAGGTCGGTGTGCTCTCGGGAGCCATCGACGAACTGCCGATAGCCGTAGTTGATCGCCACCTTGTCCCACAGGCCGATGTTGTGGGCATACGCGGAGGACAGATCCGGTACGCCGTTCTTGTCGAGCGTGATCCAGGGGTGCGGATAATCCATCACCGACACCGATTCCGCAGGCGCATGCGGGAATGCGCTGGCCGCGAAGTTGTGCGCCAGCCCCAGCGTGTGCCCCGTCTCGTGGGCCGCCAGCTGGCGCGTGCGCGCCAGCGCCATGGCCAGCATGGGATCGTTGTCCGGCGCGAGCGTCTTACCCAAGACGTAGGGGGAAAGCAGCGCCTCCGCGATGAGATAGTCCTGTCTGCCGCGCAGAGAACCCAAGGTCACGTTGCCCTTGATGATTTCACCGGTACGGGGGTCGGCCACCGGATGGCCATAGGACCAGCCGCGCGTGAAGCGATGCACCCACTGGATGATGTTGTAGCGCGCGTCCATGGGATCGGCACCCTCGGAGAGAACGTCCACGCGAAATGTGCCCGGTGCCCAGCCGGCCGCCTGAAAT
>JAJPKM010000040.1 GCA_021323735.1 Gammaproteobacteria bacterium | reverse complement strand
CAGTTCCGCTTTCGGTCGTCCCCTCGCCATCGCTGTATCTCCGCTCGGAAAGATACCTCAATGATAGGTTCAATATATGACACGAATTAGTGGGACACCACACTAGCGCCGGGCCAACAGTAGCAACAGCAGTGCCGCCGACAGTTCGATGAGGACCAACAGCGAAGCGCTCCCAAATAGAGTGAACAGACCGCCTGCCACCAACGGTCCAACGACAGACGTGATCGTAAAAGCGATGGATACCGTGCTCATTTCGGCTGCGAGTTGGCCGGGGTTAGATTGCTTAGCGGCTGCGACGATGCCGAGGGTTAGGAACCCCGTAATGGCTCCACCCAAAACAAATATCAAAACCCCAAGCATCACCATGCCCGGCGGCGCTATAACTTCCATTGCTAGAGCACACAGCACCGTTAGAACTACCACAATCAGCGAAGCCACATGCACACCACGCCTGTCAGCGAGCCACCCTATCGGTAGCTGCAATAACATTGCACCGAAACCAAATATCGAGAGGAGCCAAGCGATTTTGCCCGCACCAATCCCACGCTCCGATGCAAAGACAGGGAACATACTAATGAGCGCACTTTCTATTACACCACCTATGCCTGCCGTTAACGGACCTGTACGCGTTATTCCAGCAATTGTCCCTTCAACCGCAGACAAAAGCGACTTAAATGGGCGTGCCTCCATTGTCGGTGGCGAGTTGTACAGGCTTGCAAGAATTAAGGGAAATGCGGCAGCAGCCGTAAAAGCTGCGGCAGTTATAAACGAAGGAAACCCGTCGGCGCCCAGCAACGCGACGAGCGCGGGGCCCGCAATGGAGGCAATACCCAACAAGGATTCGTGAAGACCCACTATTCGTCCGCGTGTTCGATCGGAAACAATTCCAAAAAGCCAGGTTTCATTGCCAATCCAGCGTAGGCCGTAGCCCAATCCGGTGACAAGAGAACCCAACACCCAATAGCGTTGTGGAATAATTGGGGTGAGCAAGAGGGCGACAATACTAGCCAACAATCCTAAGCAAACCGTGCTGCGGTAACCCATTCGGCGTATGGCAGATGGCGCTGCAACTAGACCAATCAAGCTTCCGGCCCAAAGTCCGCTGCTGACAATCCCAATTTTCCATGCTGGTACGTGGCGTAGTTCGAGCGAAAGCGGAAACAGCACAAAGGTAATGCCAAGCTGCCCTATTTGGGCCAAGGTCGACACTCCATTTAGCGCAATAATCGCAAACCGAGTAGCCTTCTCGGCATCCCGTAGCAAACAGCCTTTTATGGACTTACTGTCCAAAGTCATCAGTTGCGTTGTCCCTAGTAGGGCCAATTAGATTCAGCGCAAAACCGTTATACCAGACTCGCTCGCTCGCGAGGCTCCAAAGCAAACGTACGAACGTCTGCGATCGTCCGCGGCATCAGTATTTGCATCTGTGCGACGTGAAACATTTACATCCAACAGCAAGGCGAACCCAAAGTAACGAGATCATTTCAGCAAAACCCTGAGCACCGTTCATTCATCAATGAGCGAGCGTCTCCGCCAAGCGGTCACGATGACCGGAGCGTAAACAATTTCACGGGGAGACTGTCGGCTTCGCGAAACCGCTACAATACAACGGAATCCTACATCGGCGTGTCCTACAAAAACTTGAATATTCGTTATTCTTACGATGTTAGCAACTACTTTGGATTGGATACACGCAGCGCTGCAGCGGACTATGGTGTAACCCCATCGGGGTCGTCACAAGGGTCGAGCTATTCCGAGGCGGATTGGACGCTTCCAGTCGTATCGAAGTTAAATTTAATCTTGCATGTCGGGCACGAAGATATTCGGCACTATTCACCGCTGAGCTATAACGACTGGCACGTGGCGCTGGAACTTACTCCAACTGATCGTTTGACTGTCAGTGTTTATTGGGTGGACACCGACGCTAATGCGAGCCTGTATCGTGATAAAGCTGGGCTTGATACCGCGCGAAGCAAGTGGGTAGGTTTCGTACGCTGGGCTTTCTAAGGTATGGCGCCCACGGAACCTTCCTAAGTATCTCTAGCATCGTCTTGGTGCTTCTGTTGAAAGTGCCAGCCCCGGCCGGCCATTGCGCTGTGCCGTCATTGCTGTGCCCTTGCGCTCATTGCTCATGAATGGTTCAGGCGGACGCCGGCTGCGGCTGGGCCGCCGGCTCCGGCGCGGAGACCGCCTCCCCCAGTTCGCCTTCCCACTTGGCGACCAGCGTGGCGGCCAGGGCGTTGCCGATGACGTTGGTGGCGGTGCGTCCCATGTCCAGCACATGATCGACGGCAATGACGAACACCAGTCCCTGTTCCGGCAATCCGAAGTAGCTCAACGATGCCGCGATGACCATCAATGCGGCGCGCGGTACGCCCGCTATACCCTTGCTCGTCACCATGAGTATCAGCAGCATCGTGATCTGCTGATGCACGCTCAGGTCGATGCGATAGATCTGGGCGATGAACAACACGCCGAATGCGGCGTACATGGCGGAGCCGCACAGGTTGAAGGAATATCCCAGCGGCAGGACGAAGGAGGCAATGCGCGGGCCGACTCCGAAGCCTTCCAGTTGTTCGAGCGTCTGCGGATAGGCCGCTTCGGAACTGGCGGTCGCGAAGGCCAGCAGCAGGGGTGAGCGAATTTTCCGCAGCAGCTGCAACGAGCGCCGTCCGATACTTGCATAGAGCACGCAGGCGAAAAAGGCCCATAAGAGCACCAGAGCCAGGTAGAAGCTGCCGATGAATTTGGCGTACACCACCAGCACTGCCGCGCCCTGGGTCAAGACCGTGGCGGCCAGGGCGGCGAAGATGGCCAGGGGCGCCAATGCCATGACATACCGGGTCATTCTGAGGATCACGGCCGCGATGGCGTCGATGGCGTCGATGAGCGGTTTGACCTTCGCGCCCAAAGCGGACGCAGCCGCACCGAACAGCACGGAAAACACCACGATTTGCAGGACCTCGTTGTTCGCCATGGCCGAAACAATGGAGGAGGGGATGATGTGTTCGAGAACGTCTTTGAACGCCATGGATCCCGTCGGGCCCGATACCGGCGCGGCCGCCGATGCGGAAAGCCCATAGCCGGGTTTGAACAGTTGAACCACGACGACGCCGATGCTCATCGAAACCAGCGTGGCGAGGACGAACCATCCTAAGGATTTGGCGCCGATTCTGGCAATGGAGGCCGCGCCCTCCATGCGTGCGACACCGACGACGAGCGTGGAGAACACCAATGGCGCTATGATCATCTTGATGAGCCGCAAGAAGCTGGTCGTCACCAGCGACAAATCTGCCGCAGCGCCTTCGGCTGCGGAGCCTGGGCCCAGGGCTTCGTGCAGCACCCATCCGAACAAGGGACCGGCGATCATGGCGCTGACCACAAACCATGTGAGACGGGATTTCATTTTGTACTTTTAACACAGAGTCTATGAATACAAATAGCCCAATACCGCAGCCGGCACTGACCATGCAGTCGATCCGCGAGGCCCATGAGCGGATCCGCGACAAGATCCACCGCACTCCCGTGATGACCAGCGACGTGCTGGATGCGATGGCCGGAAGCCGTCTGCATTTCAAATGCGAGAACTTACAGAAAGTCGGCGCCTTCAAGGCGCGTGGAGCGACCAATGCCGTGTTCCTGCTCACCGACGAGGAGGCCGCGAAAGGCGTAGTCACGCATTCCTCGGGCAACCATGCCGCGGCGCTGGCGCGGGCCGCGTCGCTGCGCGGCATTCCGGCCTACATCGTCATGCCCGAGAATTCGCCCCTGGCCAAGCAGGCCGCCGTGCGCCGATACGGCGGCGACATCGTTCTCTGTGAGCCGACGCTGGCGGCACGCGAGTCGGCCGCGCGGGCCGTGATGGAGCGAACCGGAGCTGCGTTCATTCACCCTTACGATGATTTGCGCGTCATGGCCGGGCAGGGAACCACGGCCATCGAGCTACTAGAGCAGGTGCCGGAATTGGACGTGATCCTGTGTCCCGTGGGCGGCGGCGGGCAGCTCAGCGGCATTGCCGTCGCGGCAAAAAGCTTGAAATCGAGCCTGCGGGTGATTGGCGTCGAACCGGCCGGTGCGGACGATGCCGCGCGCTCCTTCAAGGCGGGTCGGATAATTCCCATGCTCGAGCCGCGGACCATCGCCGATGGCCTCAAGACTTCGCTGGGCGGCAAACCCTTCGCCGAGATCATCCGCCTCGTCGATGACATCGTCACCGTGAGCGAGGACTCGATCATCCAAGCCATGCGCCGCATTCTGGAGGTCATGAAGCTGCTGGTGGAACCGTCGGGGGCAGTCGGTTACGCGGCGATCCTGGAAAGCCGAGTCACGGCGCCGGCTGCGAATATCGGCATCATCCTAAGCGGCGGGAATCTCGACCTGAACCGCTTGCCCTGGCAGTGAGTGCGAAGGGCTGCTGCCGATTGTTGCAAGGTCGAGGCGCCTGCTCCGGTCTCCTGGGGACGATGGGAGCCACTTGAGACAGGCTTCCAGATAGCGAGACCATGACCATCGTATTTTTAGTGTATTTCGGCGGGGTCCTGACCATTTTAAGCCCCTGCATCCTGCCTGTGCTGCCCTTTGTATTCGCTCGGGCGGAACAGAGATTCGTCACGAATGCTCTTCCCATGCTGGCGGGGATGGTCATTACCTTTGCCGGCATCGCCACATTGGCGGCCGTCGGCGGCGCCTGGGCCGTCCGGGTGAATCAGTATGGGCGCCTTGTCGCCCTGGTGCTGCTGACCGCATTTGCGGCGACACTGTTGTGGCCGCGCTTGGCTGATTGGCTGGCCCGCCCGTTGGTGGCGCTGGGCAATCGACTCGCGCAACCCGGGGACGCGCGGGGCAAGTTTGGCGTGGCAAACTCAGTGCTTCTGGGTATTGCCACCGGGCTCTTGTGGGCACCCTGCGCAGGTCCCATTCTCGGGCTCATTCTGACCGGAGCGGCCATCTCCGGACCCAATGCGCGCACCACGTGGCTGCTGTTTGCCTATGCGGCGGGAGCGGCAACCTCGCTCGCCGTCGCTCTGCTCGCGGGCCGCAGGGTTTTTGCGCTACTGAAGAAGTCGCTCGGCGCCGGCGAATGGATTAGGCGCGGCCTCGGGGTCGCGGTGCTGCTCGCCGTCGCCGCGATTGTTTCTGGTTGGGATTCGACGGTGCTGACGCGCTGGTCGCTGAATGGCACGAACAACCTCGAGCAGTCTCTGATCGACAAGATCAACTCGCGCGATGCCGCAGGCGGCAGCATGACCATGGCCATGAGTAACTCCAACATGGCCATGAGCAATTCAAAGTCCGATGGCCATGCCATGATGATGTCGGCCGCGAGACCTTCCGGAGATCTGCCGGTCGAAGGGCAAATGCCGTCCTTTACCGGTGCCACCCTTTGGTTGAATTCGGCGATGCTTACTCCGGAAGCTCTGCGCGGCAAGGTGGTGGTGGTCGATTTTTGGACGTATTCATGCATCAACTGCCTGCGCGCGTTGCCGTTCGTGAAATCGTGGTACGAGAAATACAAGGATCACGGCCTGGTCGTCATCGGCGTACATGCACCGGAATTTGCCTTCGAGAAGGACGCCGACAACGTGCGGCGCGCCGTCACCGATCTGAAGATCAACTATCCCGTCGCGCTCGATAACGATTACGCCGTATGGCAAGCGTTCAACAACCAATACTGGCCCGCGCACTATTTCAGCGATGCCACCGGCCGCATCCGCGCGCACCACTTCGGCGAAGGCGACTACGACGAATCCGAGCGGATCATCCGCAAATTGCTGACCGAGGCCGGGCAAACCGATTTGCCGCCGCCCGGCATGGGCGCCGCGGTGGCCGCGGGCGTGCAGGCGCCGCCCGACGAAAGGCATGATCAGTCGCCGGAGACCTACGTCGGATTCCGTCGTGCCGAGAATTTCGCATCGCCGGGAGGCTTTGCTCAGGATCAGGCGCACCGCTATGCGGCGCCGGCCGCATTGAAATTGAATCAATGGGCCCTGAACGGGTCTTGGAGTGTGGACCCGGAAAAAGCAGTGCTCGACGCCGCTCAAGGGAAGATCGTGTTTCGCTTCTTTGCGCGCGATCTGCATCTGGTGCTGGGGCCGGGCAGCGACGGCAAGCCGGTGCGCTTTCGCGTGCTGCTCGACGGCGCTGCACCGGCGGAGAACCATGGCACGGATACGGATCGTAACGGCGCCGGAACCATCGATCGGCAACGCCTGTATCAGCTGATTCGACAGGCCGGAGAGGTTGGTGAGCACGTGTTTTCGATCGAGTTTCTGGATTCCGGTGTCCAGGCGTATTCTTTTACATTCGGTTGAGGATCAAAGCATGAATGCATTCGTGAGTCGTCGTCATGTGATTGCGGCACTGGCCGCGTTGTCGGTGCTGCCGCTTCTACGGAAGGTGGCTGCGGGGACTGTATCGGGACCTGCGCCGAGCGATGAGGTGTCCATCGAGAACTTCTCGCCTGCCGGCAAGAGTCTGGGTGTTGCGCGGCTCGCGAAGGTTGCGAAGAGCGATGCTGAGTGGAAGGCGCAACTCTCGCCGCTCGCCTACCGGGTCGCGCGCCAGGCAGGCACCGAGTTTGCATTCAGCGGCGAATACGACCGGAATCACGCCGACGGTATCTACCACTGCATTTGTTGCGATACCGCACTTTACGATTCGAAAACCAAGTTCGAATCCGGTACCGGGTGGCCCAGCTTCTGGCAGCCGATATCGGCGCTCAATATCGTCAAGAGCAGTGACCGAAGTTTCGGCATGGAGCGTGACGCCATTTCCTGCCGCCGCTGCGATGCTCATCTGGGACATGTGTTCGATGATGGGCCGAAGCCGACGGGTTTGCGTTATTGCATGAATTCGGTGGCTTTGCACTTCGCGGCACGTGCCTGAGAACTTAAGAGGAAGAGACATGACATTGCGAAAATTGATATCCCCCGCGAGGCTTGCGGCCGTTTTCGGCGTGGCCGCCGCCGTGATTCTATGGCACTCGCCGCTGTTCGGAGCGGAGGCCCCGGTGATCATCGCGCCTCCGACAATCGACAACCCGAAGGCCGCCGGACCCGCGCAGACCGTCGTGCTGGCGGGAGGTTGCTTCTGGGGTGTGCAAGGTGTCTTCGAGCACGTGCGGGGCGTGCAGAAAGTTCTCGCGGGATACGCAGGCGGCGACAAATCGACGGCGAATTATGAGACCGTGAGTTCGGGAGGCACCGGCCATGCCGAATCGGTGAAGATCACCTTCGATCCGGCCGCCATTTCCTACGGCCAGATATTGCAGATTGCCTTTTCAGTGGTTCACGACCCCACCCAGCTCAATCGTCAATGGCCGGATGTAGGGACTCAATATCGGTCGGCGATTTTCTACGCGGATGAAGGCCAGAAGCACATCGCGGAGTCCTACATCGCGCAGTTGAATCAGGCGCATGCCTTTGCGGCACCGATCGTCACGCGCCTGGAACCGCTCAAAGGGTTCTATGCCGCGGAGGACTATCACCAGGATTACCTGATCCACAACCCGACGCAGCCGTACATCGCCATCTATGATCTTCCCAAGATCGAAAATTTCAGGCGTACCTTTCCGGAACTGTACAGCGGGCGGCCGGTGCTGGCGAACAACTGAAGTCTATGAAGACGATTCTCGGCTCGTGGCTGGCGCTGGCGGTATGCCTTGGGGCGATGACCGCGGCGACGGTTGCGGCCGCGGCGGCGAGCGAGGACAAGCCCGCGATCACCGTGTTCGCGGCGGCGTCTCTGACCAATGTGCTGCAGGAGCTGGGAGACGGATTCACCAAGGATGCATCGATCCCGGTGCGCTTCTCTTTCGCGGCCAGTTCCGCGCTCGCCCGTCAGATCGAGAACGGCTCGCGGGCCGATGTGTTCTTCTCCGCCGACCTCGAGTGGATGGACTACCTGCAGGCGCGCAACTTGGTCCAACCGGCAACTCGGCACGACGTGCTGGGAAACGAACTGGTCCTAATAGCGCCGTTGGGCAGTCAAGTCACTTTGAAAATCGCACCGCATTTTGCACTGGCTGCCACCCTCGGCAAGGGACGGCTGGCGACCGGCGATCCGGACTCCGTGCCGGTAGGGCGCTACGCGCATGAAGCGCTGGTCAATCTCGGTGTTTGGGACGCGGTGTCGGAGCGTCTGGTGCGTGCCGACAGCGTGCGTTCGGCGCTGGCCTTCGTGGAGCGGGGCGAAGCCGCGCTAGGCATCGTCTATGCCACCGATGCGCTCATCGACAAGAACGTGCGCGTCGTGGATGTGTTTCCCGAGGGCACGCACATGCCCATTATCTACCCTGCGGCGTTGGTCGAGGGGGCGAGACCCGAGGCTGCCAAGTTCCTGGCTTTTATCCGCGGCCCCGCGGGCAGCCTGGCATTCAGGCACCATGGCTTCACGCCGCTCGATCGGGAACATCCTTAAGTCCGGTCCGCGCCCGGCGCCGCCGGTTCGGGATCGAGGGTAGGAATGCCGCGGCGAATATCCGCGGAGAAACCGGCGCTGCGGTCGGATAGCCTCGCACGCTCGGTGATCCGCCCCAGCGCACGCAATTCTTCCAGCGTGTACCGCTGGTCGAGACCGCCGACACGGTAGACATACTCCGGCAGGTACCCGGTCAACAGCAGGCGATAGCTCCAAGGCAGGTACCCGACGATTCGCTTCATCATGTGGTAGACGAGGGTGGTGCAGTTGACGGTGAGCGTATTGTAGAAGCGGGGCGCGTCCACGAGCTCGCCTGCCTGCTTGACATAGCCGGCAAACAGGGAGCGCATTGCGGCCGGCGGCATGCGGATCCGGTACAGGTAGTCGTCTTCGCCTCGAATATTGGTGCGCACGCGGATCACATCCCGCTCATCGGCCGCAATGATGCAAAGCCCGTAGCGCTTGAAGAATCCACCGATCTCGGAGTAGGCGTTGTCCTTCTCGCGCCGGACTTCCACGGAGAACGCAACGCGCTGACCATCGTCGAAGCCGAAGGACACCAGCATGTGCGCGAT
>JAJPKM010000013.1 GCA_021323735.1 Gammaproteobacteria bacterium | reverse complement strand
TATGACATGACCATGTCGACCGAGTTCAGGCCGTTGAGGTCGTACACGCGGGTTTCCCATCGTTGCGTGTAATCATCATTGCCGCGCCAATCGAAGTTGCGCACGTTGCGAAACGTGACCCGGGTGCCCTCGATAGTGCCGTTGGTGATTCGAGCCACGTCATCCGCCCACAGCCCATCATCGGTCGGTCGAATTCTCCACCACCACAGCAACACGGCGCCGAACCCTGCGGAAAACATCGGCACGGCCGCTCCCAAGCGGCCATGCCACAGCGCCGTCAGTATCGCGGCGCTGAAGGCGAGCCAGGACATGACCAGCAAGGGTTTCAGCAGCGGCCCGCGCGGCGCCTGGAACCAGATGGCCAAAGAGGCCCAGGCCGCCGGCACTCCGATCAGCAATGTAGCCAGCATCGTGATGGTGATTCCAAAAGTCGCGCCGCATCCATGTTTTGAGCATTGTGCCATTAGCCTGAACAATTGCTCCGTCAATTGACATGCCATGCCTGCGCAAGGTACGGTTTCGTGTGACTCAATCGACCGCATTTCGACTCAACGTTCCCTTCATCAAGGAGCTTGGTGTCGAGTTCATCAGCGCCGCGGACGGGCGCTCAGTGGTTGCGCTCAATCTCGAGCCCTGGCATCTCAACAGCTGGTCGGTCGCGCACGGTGGGGTGCTCATGTCCCTGCTCGATGTGGCCATGGCGGTGGCGGGCCGCTCGTTGAACACCGGTGCCGGTGCCGGCGGCGGCGTCACGGTGGAGATGAAGACCAGTTTTCTGCAGCCCGCCTCGGCCGGTTCGCGCTTGATCGTTTCGGGGCATGCCTTTCACCGCTCCAAGACCATGGCTTTCTGTGAGGGTGAGGTGCGCGATACCCATGACCGATTGATCGCCAAGGCGATGGGGACGTTCAAATACCTAAAATCAGGAGCTGAAGCGGATGGCTGAGTCTCAGCAGATCATTTTGCACCACTACCCGATGTCGCCGTTCGCGGAGAAGATTCGCCTGATTCTCGGATTCAAGGGTCTGCATTGGCTATCGGTGCACATTCCGAACATCATGCCCAAGCCCGACCTCACGGCGCTCACCGGCGGCTATCGAAAAACACCGGTCATGCAGATCGGTGCGGATATCTATTGCGACACGTCGCTGATTGCGGAGGTCATCGATGAGCGCTCGCCCACGCCGTCGCTGTATCCAACCGGCATAGCCGGCGCTTCCCGCATCCTCGCCCAGTGGGCCGATTCGACGCTGTTTTGGACGTCGGTTCCCTACGCCATGCAGCCGGCAGGGCTTGCGCATATGTTCGCCGGTCTGCCGCCCGAAGCGCTCAAGGCCTTCGGTGACGATCGCAATACTTTCCGTGGGAATCTGCCGCGTATGCGGCCGGCGGATGCCGTGGGCGCGTTCGGCCTATACCTGCAGCGGCTGGAAGGGATGCTTGCCGCACGAGAATTTTTCTTCGGTGCTGCACCCAGCATTGCGGACTTCTCGATTTACCACAATCTGTGGTTCGTGGAACGCGGAGGTCCCGTGGCCAAAATCCTGGATTCCTACCCGGCGCTGAAGAATTGGCGGACGCGCATGTCCGCTTTCGGTCATGGCGCGCACGAGAAACTCGACAGCGCGGCCGCGATCGCTATGGCTCAGCGCGCTGCGTCCAAGCCGGCGCTCGGGGGGAACGCTGAATCCCATGGCATCTCGGTCGGAGAAAAAGTCGTGATCTCGGCCACCGACACCGGGACCGATCCCATTGAAGGCGTCCTGCATGGGGCCACCGCGGAACGAATTTCAATCGCGCGCGAGGATGCGCGTGCCGGAAAGGTGGTCGTGCATTTCCCGCGGTTGGGCTTCGAGCTGCGTCGCGCGAAGGGATAAGAGCCTGGAGCGTGGGTTAGGCGCGGGCTGCCCCGGGACGCCAGACGCGAAAGCCACCGAGGAATGCGAAGTCGTTGTTCCCCAGCCGCGCATTTCCCGGGAGTTTTTTCAGCTTGCGGGCGTTGCCGCCGCCGATGACCACATAGTCTGCTTCCAGGGCCTTGCTCAAGCGCGCGACGACGTCCGCCACCGCGCGACGCCACTTTTTGGCGCCGAGACGCCGCCGCCCGCGGTCGCCGAGATAGTCCTCATAGCTGCGGCCGCGCTTGTAGGGTAGGTGGGCCAGCTCCATGGGGGCCACGGTCCCATCCACGATGAGTGCCGAGCCCAAACCCGTGCCCAACCCGAGAAAGAGCATGCGCCCGCCCTCGTAGCTGCCGATGGCCTGCATGGCAGCGTCGTTCAAGAGCATGGTGGGGCGGCCGAAGGCCTTGCGAAAATCAAACCCCACCCAGCCGCGTCCCAAATTATGAGGCTCGGTGATGATCTTGCCGTGCACGACCACGCCGGGGTACCCGATGGAGACGACATCGTATTTCAAGTCACCGGTCTGCCTAAGCACCTTCGACACCATCCGGCGCGGCGTCATGGCCGGCCCGGATTCGAACATACGCATCTCGCGCGAGCCCGAGACCCGGGTTTTCACATGGGTGCCGCCGACATCGATGGCGAGCACTCGCCTATGAGGCTTTCGGAGCATGATTCGCGCACAATAGCGCACTTGGCCATCCCTCGTCAGGCGCAACTGCTGACATAATGCGGGGTGCCCTGTTCGCATAGGAGAGTAGCAATGAATCTTCGGTCGTTCGCTCGATTGCTCCAGATGTCCGTGATTGTGGTGGCGGGCTGCGCCACGGCGCCGCCGCAGGTCCCCGCGCAGTTGCGCGTGCCTGGGTCTCTCGGGGTGATTGCGGATCTGCGCGCCAAGGGTGTGCAGATCTATGAATGTCAGCCGGCGAAGAATGACCCATCCAACTTTGAATGGTCGTTCAAACAGCCGGAGGCCGTCTTGTCGACCAAGGGAGGCCGAACCGTCGGAAAACACTATGCCGGGCCGACGTGGGAATCCGACGATGGCAGTAAGGTGGTCGGCGAGGTGGTCGGCCGCAGCGATAGCCCGACGCCGGGCTCTATTCCCTGGCTGCTGCTGCGTGCCAAGGCGACCTTCGGTCACGGTACTTTCACCGCCGTGCAGTACGTTCAACGCCTGAACACTCAGGGAGGCAGCGCTCCCGTGACCGCATGTCGCGCGGATCAGGTCGGACAGCAACTGCGCGCGGCCTACACGGCCGACTATGTTTTCTACGGTGTGAAGTACTAACCTGAAAAATCCCAAGAAGGCCAGGTTGGACGGGCATTTTCCGGAGCGTGGCGCGATGCATGACGAGTCCCTCGAGCAAGTCCAGTCCAAGATTGCCTATCTCGAGCGGGCCATGTCCGAACTCAGCGACGTGGTGTTTAGGCAGCATCGGGAAATCCAGGCGCTGGAAATGCAGATCAAAGCAGTCCGGGAGAGGCTCCAGGGCGCGCCATCCGAGGCGCGCCCGCTGGAGGAAGAAAGACCGCCTCACTACTGAGAAAGCAGCCGAGGGTCGCGGCTGACGGGCCGATACCCTCATGTATGATGCGCGCCATGTCATTCGCAACCGATCCCAATGGCTGGGTCGAGCAGGTCGCCGGCGGCGCGCAACGTGTTTTCCTAAGGACTTCGCAGGGCCGAGAGATCAGCTACGCGGCGCTGCGCGAACAGTCGCACCGCATCGCTTGCGCGCTGATGAGGCGAGGTGTGGTGCCGGGCGAGCGCGTCGCGGTTCAAGTCGACAAATCCGTTGAGGCGGTCCTTCTGTACATTGCCTGCCTACGCTTGGGCGCCGTGTTCGTGCCCATCAACGTGGCCAACACGCCGAATGAAGTCGAGTATTTCCTGCGCGATTCGCGACCGCGCGTTGCCGTCATTCGGCCGCAAGACCGGCATGTGCTCGAGCCGCTGGCGATCGAAGCAGGAGTTGCGCTCGAGACCTTAGGCGAGAACGGTGACGGGTCGCTTTGCGAGCTGGCGGCCGAGTGTGCCGACGACTCCGCTCTGCCGACGGTGTTCGACGCCGATGCTTTGGCGGCGATTGTCTACACGTCGGGGACCACGGGGCGTCCCAAGGGCGCCATGCTGACACGGGCCAATCTTGCCTCCAACGCTGTCGCACTGGCCGAGACCTGGCGCTTCACGCGCGACGATGTACTGCTGCACACGTTGCCCCTGTTCCACATTCATGGATTGTTCGCGGCCATCAATACGGTTCTCGCCTCCGGATCGAGCCTGTTCCTGCTGCCTAAATTCGATGCCGCGCAGACTCTGGCGCATCTGCGCGAGGCGACGGTGTACATGGGTGTCCCAACCCACTACACCCGGCTGCTGCAGCAGGCGGAACTCAATCCGCAGACAACGGCCACCGTGCGCCTGTTCGTCTCCGGATCGGCCCCGTTGCTGCCCGATACTCACCGAGAATTTCTCTCGCGTACCGGTCATGTGATTCTCGAACGCTATGGGATGTCCGAGACATTGATCAATACCTCGAATCCTTACGAGGGTCCGCGCCTGCCGGGTTCGGTGGGCCCGCCGCTGAAGGGTACGGCGATCCGAGTGGTCAATGCCGAAACCGGCGCGGTCGAGCTCGAACCGGGTGTGGTCGGCACGCTTCAAGTCAAGGGTCCCAATGTGTTCGTGGGCTATTGGAGGGATGAGGCGAAGACGCACGGCGAATTCAGCGCAGACGGATGGTTCAAGACGGGTGATGTGGGGCGCATCGATGCGGCCGGCTATGTGCACATCGTCGGGCGCGCCAAGGATCTCGTGATCAGCGGCGGCTACAATGTGTATCCGAAGGAAGTCGAGACGGAATTGGATGCGCTGGCCGGCGTGCAGGAAAGCGCGGTTTTCGGGGTGCCGCACCCGGATTTCGGCGAAGGAGTGACGGCCGCGGTCGTGCCCAAGCCGGGGGCGGTTCTTTCCGAGCAGGCCATCATCGATTCGGTCAAGGCACGCTTGGCCCGCTATAAAGTACCGAAGCGAATCGTCCTGGTCGAAGAGCTGCCGCGAAACACCATGGGCAAGGTACAGAAAAATACCCTGCGTCAAATGTTTGCGGCTATATATGCCGATGGATGACTGGCGAGGGCTTACTCGGCCGGCAGAGTGACCATGGTCAGTGTTCGCGCGCCGAGCGGCGTACCTCCCGCGGTTTGCTCGATGACCACGTAGAAACTTTTTGCCCGAGTACGCGGCGCATTGCTTACCGGAATGCTCAGCGACATGCTGGACTTCCCATCGCCGATGTGAGCCCCCTGCGGCACGACTGCCGAGAAATCAACGCCGGGTTTCGCGGTACCGGATTCGGTCCACCAGGTAAAGGTTGCCTCGCCGCGCAAATTGCCTGTGCGACGCACCGTGACCTGGGCTGAGGATTCAGCCACGGGCACATCGATCGTATCCGCCGCCAATTCGATCCTCGTGGGTCCCGAGGACATGGTGGCGGCGGGCACGGGCGCCGGAACACGCCTTGCGGAGGGCGCAGGTGTTGGCGATGGCGCAGGCGTTGTGGATGGCGCAGCGGCCGCGGGCCTTGTGGAGGCTGGGGAAGATGCGGATGACGGAGGTGTCTTGGATGATGCATGCGTCGTGGCCGGTGCGGCAGCGGATGGCGCCGGCACGGGGAGCGCATCACGCGAGCTCGGTGCCTCGCGTGTGGCCGGCAACGGCGACGTCGGACGGAGGCTGCGCTGGTTTGCCGGCGAGGGCGCGGACTTGGCTGAGGCTTCAGGTGTCGGAGTGGAAGTCGGCGCGGCAGCGTCGTTGGGCGTTAGGGGACGAGCTGTGCCGGGACTGGTAGTGGAATCGGTGCTGGGAGTGGAGGCCGTCAAACTGCCATCCACGCTCGGCAGTACGCCGTGGTGGCTGATGACCCAGTAGCCGGCGGCGAGAGGCAATGCAATTGCCGCGGCGGCCGCGAGCGAAAATCTCGATTGGGGCTGCTTGTGAGGCGGCGGTTCGAGAAGCTCGGCAACCGGTGCCACTTGTTTTGCCGCGCCGCCAAGGTTCAAGCGTTGGAGCCACTGCTGCATATCCGGGGGCCGCATCTCGCGCTTCCAGCCGAGGCCGGCGCGCAGGGCCTGCCATTGCTGATGGGTGAGATTCGGCGGCCGGCGCGGACGTGATGCCGCCTTGCGTGCCTCGATCGCGCTTTTCCTGGCGAACGGGTGCTCGCCCATGAGCAGCTCGAACGCGATGCAGGCCAGCGAAAAAATGTCATCGCGTGCGTCGGCACGCTCGCCTTCGAGCACCTGGCAGCTGGCGTAGCCCGACGCCGCCGACGGCAATGTCATATCGCGTTCTGCTGCGCTGTCCAGGTTCGATCTTCGCGGCGCCGCGAAATCCAGGACACGCAATTCACCAGAGCCGGTGATGAAGACATTTTGTGGATTGACATCGCCGTGCACGACGGCGCGTGCATGTGCATGGCTGAGTGCCGCGCCGATGTCGCGGATGATCGCCCATGCCTGGGCCCGGCTCAGGCGGGCGAGCCTCTTCGTCTGCAGCACACGGCCGAGGGTCGCCCCATTGAGCAGTTCCATCGTGAAGAAAGCGATCGGGCCATCCCGGTCGAACTCGAAAACACGCACGATATTCGGGTGCGACAGCCGTTGCATCTGTTGAAACGCGCGGCGCAGCTCCGTGAGCAGGTCCGCACGATTGGCCACCGCCGTGTGCGCCACCCGGATCGCCAGCCGCTGACCGGCGGGCGGAGTTTCGAGGCGATACTCATCGACGGCCTGAAAGACAACGCCCATGGTGCCTTGGCCCAGCATGGTTTCGATTCGGTAGCGGCGCCGCAGCACGCTGCCCGGTCTTAGGTCGATCACGGCGTCCCGCGGTTGGCCATCCTCGCGCCGCGGAACCGGTTCGGGCTCGGTACGCGCCGCACCGCGAGCATCCGCACCGCGAGCACCCACACCATGAGTATCCACAGCATCGCTCGCCACTGGAATGCCTGAGGTATCGCTTGAGTCCGGCGCCGGTTGCGCCAGCGCCTTTTTCACCGCTTGGAATACTTCGATCCTGAGCTTTCCGCGCCGATAGTACTGGTCCAGCTGCGACAGCACGGCCCACCGGCCCTCGGTCTCCGGCCCGAACCTCTCCCGCACCGATTGCAAGAACGCTGCCTCATTGCATGAGCCGCTGGCCAGCGCATCCAGCCAACGTTTGATGGCGTTCTCATCGGCCACGTCGTCTTGCTCAATGGGCCGTGTCAAGGGCGAGGTCCTTTTTGGCTTAAGGTGCTCGATCATTGTACCCATTGGGAGAGCGGTAACCATGGGCGGGATGATGCGCCGCAGCCAATCATGCGAGTCTGAAAGCAGACGCCGAGTGCGCGACGTCGCGGGCACGCGACGTGGCCAGGAATGAGACGTCGCGGGCACCTGGAATGGGACGTCGCCGTTACGCGACGTGGCTAGGAACCCGACTTTGCCGGGAACGCAAGGCCGCCAATCATGCGACGCGAGCCCGCGCGTCGATTGCGTATCAAAGCTCCGGGTTCAATAGGCCCGCTCGCGTGCCAATGTAGGAAATGTCCGCGGTCTGCGCACGCATCAGTTGCGCAAATTGATAGGCTGGCAAGGGTCGGTTGAAATAAAACCCCTGCAGCTCATCGCAGGCATGAGTGCGTAGAAACTCCGCTTGCTCCTTGGTTTCGACGCCTTGCGCGATGACTGTCAGGCTCAGCGACTTGCCCATCGCAATGATCGCGTCGGCCAGCACCGAATCTTCCGACCGGCCGATGAACTCGCCGAGGAAGGAGCGGTCGATCTTGACCGTGTCCAAAGGAAAGCGTTGCAGCGTCGCCAGCGAGGAATAGCCGGTTCCGAAATCGTCTACCGCGATGCGAATGCCCAGTGACTTGATTCCCGTCAGGATACGCAGCGTCGTTTCCACGTCATGGATCAGCAAGGCCTCCGATAGCTCGATTTCCAGGAGCTGCGGATTCATCCCGGTGTCTTTGAGTATCGCGGCCAAATCCTGCAGCAAGTATTCGTCCGAGAACTGGCGCGCTGTCATGTTGACCGCCACGCTCAACGGCGGCAGTCCCTCGTTCTGCCATGCCACACTTTGCATGCAAGCTGTCTTCAGCACCCACTTTCCGATCGGCACGATAAGTCCGGTGTCCTCGGCAACCGGAATGAACTGCCCGGGCGTCACAGTGCCGAGATCGGGATGTTCCCAGCGCAGCAGTGCTTCCATGCCGGCGATGCCGCCGCTGCGAATATCGCGCTTCGCCTGGTAATACAGCCGAAACTCGTTGCGCTCCAGAGCATGCCGCAGGCTCGACTCCAGCGTGAGACGCTCGAGAGTATTGGCGTTCAGCTTCTCCGAGTAGAATTGAAAAGTGTTCTTCCCCTCCGCCTTGGCCTGATACATTGCGATGTCGGCATTCTTGGTCAGCGTCTGCTCGTCATCTCCATCATGCGGATAGAGGCTGATGCCGATGCTCGCGGTAACCCGAAATTCGTGGCCGATCAGCGTAAACGCCTTGCCGATGACGGAGAGTATTTTCTGGGCCACGATCGATGCCTGCTTGCCGTCATCCATTTCCGGGAGCAGCACCACGAATTCGTCGCCTCCCAAGCGAGCCACGGTGTCGCTGTCCCGAACACAACCCTCCAGGCGGGCGGCTACGTCGATCAGTAGCTGATCGCCGGCCTCATGACCCAGGGTGTCGTTGATTTGTTTGAAGCGGTCGAGATCGAGGAACGCAACCGCGAGTTGCTTGTTGTAGCGGCGCGCTTCGCTGATGCGTTGAGTCAGCAATTTGCTGAACATGCTGCGGTTGGGCAGGCCGGTGAGTCCGTCATGGTAGGCCAGGTACTCGATGCGTCGAGCGTGCTCCAGTCTGGACTCGCTCTCGCGCAAGCGGCTTTGCGCGAGTTGCCAGCTCATCCGGCCCAGTACCGCCATCAACAAGATGATCCCGACGCTTCCCGCCGCCGCCCACGATAGATAGCCTAGGGCGTCTTTCCGAACCGTTGCCAGCTGCTCCTCCTGTGCCAGTCCGACGAGTATCGCCAACGGAAAGCCGTAGATTTCCCGCGCGGTGCTCCAGCGCCATACGCCGTCCCAGCTGCTGCGCGACAGCGGCGGCACCGCATCTGCTTCGTCCGATTTCGGTAGTACCGACGCATAGTCGACCACGTCGCCGGAGAACATCGATTCGCCGCTGCGCCTGACACGCACTACGCCATCGGTGCCCAAGATGCCGAGGACGCCATGTTCTCCCAGCTTGGAAGCGTCGTAGCCGCTGACGAAGAATGCAGCGTCGACGGCGACCATCACCACGCCGTCAAAATCGCCTTTTGGCGTATTCAATCGCTTCGAGAAGAGCAGTTTTCTATCGCCCGTCGGACCCTGGGGCAACTGTCCGACCAGGACGGTGCCGGCATCGCGCTGTTTGCGGAAATCATCCTGATCGGCCACGCTGCCGGTGCCGACAGGGCCAGTGCTCTCGGCAATGGCGCCGTCACGGTCGGCAATGCTGACGGAGAACACCAGGTCCGGGGGCAACAGTCCCCGATTCTTGAGTTCGGAGAGCGCGCCGTGCGCCGCATTGCGTTCGTGCCAGAACTTGACCAGGTTGAGAGTCTGGTCGATTTCGCGCAATACCCGAACCACTTGAGCTTCATAAGTGCCCAGCAGTTCACGGCTCAGCAGGGCGGCGTCGTGCTCGGCTTCTGCGTCCTTGAGTCTGACTACACCTAAGGTCGCAGTCCACACCGCTATCAGTAGAGCGGCGGCAATCAGCGGGAAGAGAATCTGAGGCTCGGTGATGCGGCCCACGCGCCGGTGCAAAGTTTCTCTCCAGGACCGGGCATTCACGTGGCGCTCCATGCCCCGTCAATCGAGCGGCAAAACGACTTTGACCGTGGCGTCCACGGCAGATTTCTCGATGTAGCCCACGGCGTTCGGATTGGCAGCGACGATCTTCTTCACCGCCGCAGAATCAGGCAGTTGTTTGGGCGGTTGGCCTCTGCCGGTGAACAGAATGCGCGACCAGATGGCCTTGATCTGCGCAACGTCGCGCCCCGTCGCCTTCTTGTAGAACTCGGTATAGATGGCCGAACCGACGGTTTGGTCGACGGGCATGAGTTCCGCGCTCCTGCCCAGATAAGCGTCGACAATTTGCTCCTTGCTGACCGGTTTGGCGGTGGGATTGACAATGACTACGATGTCCTCTGCATGGACATGGGCGGCGAACAACGCGAAGAGCAGGCTGAGCGCCGTGGCTTTCATGCGAGCGGTCCGTGCCATGGCCTAGAACACAAAGTCCAGTGTCAAGCTGAGCACGTTGGCCTTGTCGCCAACCCGCAGGCCCGGCTGGACAAGATTGAACGAGGCGGGCGCATGCTGGGTCTCGATCGTCACGCGCTGCAGCTGCAGCTTGAAATCGACATTCTTGGCAAAGTCCCAGCGTAGCCCGGCGGCTGCCGTACGCTCATCGCCCAGCATGGTCAGTCCGGCCGGCGGTGACGCATCCGGGGCATCCTCCGTGGAGTAAATGAGGTAGGGGGTGAACTGGCCGAATCGCATGCCGACGCTCAGATACCAGGCATAGAAATCGCCGAAAAAGTCGTAGTGGGCGAAGTTGCTATCGCCCGTCACGAACCATGTGCCCGGATCATACGTGAATCCGGCGCTGGCCAGCCTGAATCGAGCCGGAGGGCGAGTCGCAAAGGTATACATCATGGTCTGATAAGCCAGGTGCACGCTGGTGCTGCCGTATTGCACCGTATCGCTCAGCACCACAAGGTCCTTGCCACGGAATATGGCACCGGAAAAATCCTCGGAGGTGCGGCCGAATTGCACCTGAAGATCCTGGGTCACACTGCCGGTCTTGAAGCGGTAGAGTACGTCTACCCCGTCGCTGTGGGTCGCAGAGTTCGAGTAGCGGATCTCATTCGGAATACGCACCCAGGGGAGGGCATAACCGACATTTTGGCTGTCGGAGCGTTCGTAGGTGGGAAGCAGCGTACGGCCGACCCGCACCGCCAAGTCCGGTGTGAATGCATACTTGAGGTTCGCCCACTCGACGTGGGGTGAGAAGTTGCCGTCTTCGTTGTCACGGGAAATGACTTGCACCACGCCGGTCAAGCCATCGACGATTCGCAAGTCGGCTTGGCCGCCCAAATCGCTGTCGGGGGTGGGGGTCACGCTGTGGCTGAAACCCGCGCCACGCGGCTGTAGGTACTCTCCGGTAAAGTCGGCCCGGCGGTAGTCGGAGTACACCGCTCCCAAGGTACCGAAACCGCTGAAGTTCAGGTATTGATCGATCGATGCGTCTGCATGACCCGGCAGGGTACTTAGCAGGAGCACTGCGCCGCCGACTGCCGGCTTCCATGTGATCTTCATGCAATCCTCTCTTCGCCACCGTCCGATGTTGTTGCCAACATGTTGCGGCAGTCATCACCCTGCGCGCCGGTGGAGCCCTCCAACGTGACTTCGATCACGCATTTCCGGGGGCGCTGTTGGCCATCCACGAACCCGACGGTGCCAGACTACTCGTTATCGGCACCTTCGGATCCGGGCTGAAGCACACATTGAAAAGAATTCATTGCATTTGACGGTCCCATCGCCAGATCGTGACTTGGTGCCGGGGCGTACCTGCGCTACCGTGAATTGATATCCCGGGATATGCGGATTAGGATCGGCCGCTATGCTCGATCTGTCCCTGGCCATAGGCCATCATCTGCTGATTTTCGCCATATTCGGGATTTTATTCGCCGAATTCTGGGCGGTTCGACCTGGGATGGGCAGTGCGACGATCGCGCGAATCGCTGCCATCGATCTGGGCTACGGTATCCTTGCGGCAGCGATCATCGTGGTCGGCTTCTGCCGGGCAATATTTGCCGCCAAGGGCTGGGTGTACTACTCGCACAACGCATTTTTCTGGGCCAAAGTTGCCGATTTTGCGGCCATCGGAATATTGTCGGTGCCGCCGACGGTGGCGTTCATCCGCTGGCGCAAGGCGGGCAGCTCGCCAAGCGATGCGCAAGTTCGCAAGGTGCGCCGATACCTGCACGCCGAACTGGCGCTTTTTGTGTTTTTGCCCCTTTTTGCTGCGGCAATGGCGCGGGGTTACGGAGAGTTTTAGGAGCTAAGATAGGCTCCCGGCCTCTCGTCGGGGCAACGCCGCCGGCAGGGAACCGAAGACCCTGCGCAAGTTCAAAGCCTCATTCGCGACTTTCGGAGTCTTAAAGAGGACTTCGCGGTTCGCCTCGCTCTTAAAGACTCGGAATTTTCGACAATAAGGTATAGGCATGAATCAGAAAGCGGCCCCACTCATCGAGCAAAATGCGAGGTATCAGCCGGCCAATCGGGAAGCGCACCTTCCGGCAAGCGTGCCCGATCCGGCGCCGCTGCGTGCGGCGCGCGAGACGGTGGAGGCCAGTTCGGCTTGGATCCGTCCGCTCCAGCAAGAAATGGCGCGCGTCATCGTGGGTCAAAGGCACCTGCTCGACCGGCTGTTGGTGGCGTTGCTCAGCAACGGGCATGTGCTGTTGGAAGGCGTCCCCGGCTTGGCGAAGACGCTCGCGTTGAAGACCCTGGCCGGCTGCATCGCCCTGAATTTCAAGCGGCTGCAGTTCACGCCCGACATGCTGCCGGCGGACATCGTGGGAACCATGATTTACAACCCGCAGGACGGTGTGTTCCGGACCAAGCAGGGACCGGTCTTCAGCAATCTGATCCTCGCCGACGAAATCAATCGAGCCCCCGCCAAGGTACAGAGCGCTCTGCTGGAAGCGATGCAGGAACGCCAAGTCACCATCGGCGATGAAACTTACAGCCTGCCGACTCCGTTTCTGGTGCTCGCCACACAGAATCCGCTGGAGCAGGAGGGAACGTATCCGCTCCCCGAGGCGCAAGTCGATCGATTCATGATGAAGGTGATCGTCAGTTATCCGAACCGCGCCGAGGAACGAGCGATTCTGGATGCCATGGCGACGACCGAAGCCATGCTCGCCCCGCGCACCGTGGTGAGCGCCGCGCAAATCGTGCAGGCGCGCCATGTCGTGAACACGCTGTATGTCGATGAGAAGATACGGGATTACATCGTCGATCTGGTTCTTGCGACACGCCCGCCGCTGGCCGCGTCCCTGAACTTGAACGGTTACATCCAGAACGGCGCTTCGCCGCGGGCAACCATTGCATTGACATTGGGCGCGCGGGCCATGGCGTTTTTGAGCGGCCGCCACTTCGTGATTCCGCAGGACGTGAAATCGATCGCTCTGGACGTGCTGCGCCACCGGGTGTCGGTGACCTACGAGGCAGAGGCGGAAAATATCTCTTCCGAGAATGTCATCGAGAAAATTCTCGATGCGCTGCCGGTGCCGTGACGATGGCGCGGGAGGCCGGCAAGTCGAACAAAGTCATCATGAACGCCATGCGGCAGCTGGAAATACGCACGCGGCGCATGGTCAACGACAGTCTCGCCGGTTCCTATCATTCGGTATTCAAGGGACGGGGTATGGATTTCGATGAGGTGCGCGAGTACACCCCGGGCGATGAGGTGCGCACCATCGACTGGAATGTCACGGCCAGGGCCGGCCGGACGTTCGTCAAAAAGTTCACCGAGGAACGCGAACTCACCATTTTTCTGCTGGTGGATATCAGCGCCTCCGGCAATTTCGGTTCCGGTGCCGCGAGCAAACGCGATTTGGCGGCCGAGTTGGCCAGCGTCTTGGCATTCTCCGCCATCCGTAACAGCGACAAGGTCGGCCTGCTGCTCTACACCGACCGGGTCGAACGTTACTTGCCGCCGAAGAAGGGCCGCCGGCACGTACTGCGCGTGGTCAGGGACATCCTCTACCATACGCCCGAGGCCATCGGCACCGATACGGTCAAGGCGCTCGATGTCGCCAATCGCGTCCTGCATCGGCGGGCCATCGTCTTTCTCATTTCGGATTTCGAGACGCCCCATGAGCCGATGGCCGTTCGAGCCGAATTGCGCCGGGCCATGCGCCGAACGAATCGCCGGCATGACCTGGTGGCCGTTCACGTCGAGGATCCGCGCGAGCGGGAACTGCCGAACGTCGGCATCATCGCGCTGGAGGATGCGGAAAGCGGCGAGGTGATCGAAATCGATACCGCGAGTTCTGCCATCCGAAAACGCTTCAAAGAACTGTCCGCGGAAAGAGCCCGCAAGCTGGTGAGCGACTTCCGTGCGGAAGGCATCGACACCCTACAGCTGCAAACGGGAGTGTCTTACATGCCCGCGCTGCAGCGGTTTTTCAGAACTCGAGAGCGCCGACGCGTATGAGAGGCCCCCCTCTAGGTATGCGCGCGGCGGCCATGGCCGGCGCCATGGTCATGCTGCTCGGCGCCGGACTCTGGGCCGTACCAAGTCATGCCTTCGATGCGCAAGCGGCGGCGTCGAATTCCGGCGCGACACCTCCCACCGCGGCAACCGCTGCTCCTGCAACCTTCACGGCAGCGACCGTGCTTTCAGTGACCTCGCCTCCGGCAATTGCCGCTCCTGCAGCCTTCATCGCCGCGACCGTGCCTTCAGCGACCTCGCCATCGGCCGGCGCGGGATCGGAAGAGGATATCCGCGACATCCGCGGACCGAGATACATCCTGCCGGCATGGGTGTTGCCGGCCATGGCGGCGATGGTGGTGATCTTGGTGTTGGCCATCTATCGCATCTGGCGTTGGCGCCGCGAGCGCGGTGTGCGTCCCCTCCTGCCCTATGAAAGGGCGCTGGAGCGCCTGGAACATGTACGCGCCCTCATGCAGCCGGCGGACGCCCGTGAATTCTCCATTGCGGTCTCGGACATCGTGCGCGGCTACATCGAACAGCGATTCGAGGTCGCGGTCACCCGGCGGACGACCGAGGAGTTTCTGCACGACCTGCTCGAGACCCCCCATGTAGCGCTGGCCCGGCATCAGTCGCTGCTCGCGGACTTCTTGCACCAATGCGATTTCGTCAAATTCGCAGGGATGAGCCTCGCTCTGCAGGACATGGAAACTCTGCGCCAGAGTGCACGCGCATTCGTTCTGGCGACGGCCAAACCTGAGGACAGCCCCGCGGTGCAGGAGGGCCATGACGCGCTTCCTGCAGCCTGAATGGTTTTGGTTGATGGCGCTACTGCCGATCGTCATGCTGTGGCGTGGGCGGCGTGGCCCCGTCGCTGCCATCGAATATTCCGATATCAGCCTGGCGCGCGAGGCGGCTCGCGCCAGCCGCAGCCGCATCGGTGCGTTGGTCTGGGTGCTGCAGCTGCTTGCGTGCGTCTTGATGATCGTCGGATTGGCTCGTCCGCAGCGTACCCATAGCCGCACCGACATCATTGCTAACGGCATCGACATTGTGCTCGATCTGGATGTTTCCGGTTCGATGCAGGCGTTGGACTTTCAGATCAATCATCAGCGGGTCAATCGGATCGAAGTGGTCAAATCCGTCGTTTCGAAGTTCATCGACGAGCGGCCGGATGATCGGATCGGCGTGATTGCATTTGCGGGAGCTCCGTATCTCATCAGCCCCATCACGCTCGATCATGACTGGTTGCAGCAAAATCTGGAGCGCGTCGCCGTCGGCGGCGCCGACGACGGCACGGCCATTGGTTCGGCGATTGCCGCCGGAGTCAACCGACTGCGGCTGACGCCGGCGAAGTCGAAGGTGCTCATTCTGCTCACTGACGGCGTGAACAATACCGGCAAGATTTCGCCGCTCGCGGCGGCGGAGGCTGCCAGGGCCATGGGCGTCAAAATATATACCGTGGGGGTCGGTGTGCGTGGCGATGCTCCCATCCCGGTCAGAGATGCCGCCGGCAATGTGCGGCTGATCAGGGCGAAGGTGGACATCGATGAGAAAACTCTGCAGACGGTGGCCGACGAGACCGGCGGCAAGTTCTATCGGGCGACCGACACCGATTCGCTGCAGAAGATCTACGAACAGATCAATCGTTTCGAGAAGACCGCTCAGACAGTGCAGAAGTTCGAGCGTACCGAAGAGCTGTACCCTTGGGCGCTCATTCCCTCTCTGGCGATTCTGGGGCTGAGTTTGGTACTTCAGCACACTCGACTGCGGAGGTTGCCGTGAAATTCAGCAGCCCCGAGTGGCTGGCGGCGGGAGTTGTCGCGCTTGCCTTGCTGGTGTGGCTGTGGCGTTTCCATGACGCACGGCAGAACGCAGCGCTCGCGAAATTCGTGGCGGCGCATCTGCGCCGGCAGCTGACGCGCTCCACTTCCATCCCCAAACGCACGCTGCAGCGCGTCTTATTCGGTGCAGCGATCCTTTGCCTGTTCGCCGCCTTGGCAGGTCCGCTCCTGGGATTTCGCTGGGAGCAGGTCAGCCGCCGGGGGAACGAAATCATTTTTGCGATCGACACCTCGCGGAGCATGTCGACTCCGGACGTGAAGCCCGATCGGCTCACGCGCGCCAAACTTGCCATCGACGATTTTGCAAAGCAATTGGACGGAGATGCGGTCGGCATCGTGGCGTTCGCGGGGACGGCATTCCTGGTGTGTCCGATGACGCTCGACTATGGCGCGTTTCTGGAATCTTTGAGGGCGATCGATACCAACACCATCCCGCGCGGCGGCACGAATATTTCCAGCGCCATCCAGGCCGCGCAGACCGCGCTGCAGCGTCGGCCCGGCAGCGATAAGATCATGATTCTGATCACCGATGGCGAGGATCTGGAAGGCAGCGCGGTGGAGACGGCTCGAGCGGCGGCGCTAGCAGGTGGACTCAAGATCTACACGGTCGGTGTGGGAACCGCCGCTGGCGATTTGATCCCGGTTGCGCAAGCTCAAGGCGGCGGATTCGTCAAGGACGAGAGTGGGGCGCTGGTCAAATCGAGGCTGGACGAATCGACGCTCAAGGCCATCGCAGCCGCCGCCGGTGGGTTCTACGTGCCTCTGGGAACCCAGGGCGAGGGCTTGGACCTGGTATTTCAGAACGTGCTCGGTTCGATCGCCAAACATGAACTGGCCTCACGCCGGCAGCGTATATACACCGAGCGGTATCAATGGCCTTTGGCTGCATCGCTCGCCCTGTTGCTGGCCAGCCTGCTCATCGGCACACGCCGGAGCAACGGTGCTCGCGGTGGCGCCGCCAAGGCAGCGATCATGGTCGCCGCGATTTATTTAATGGATGGGCATGCGGAGTCTGCGCGAGCCGAGGGCGAAAATCCACCGGCTGCGCCGGCCTCGCCTGTTGCGCCCGTGCTCGATCCTAAGCGGCCGGTACAGGAATACAACGCGGGTACCGCGGCATACCGGGCCGCTCAGTATTCGCAGGCCCAACAGGCCTTCGAAGAATCCATCCGTCATGCGCCCTCGGGCGATCTGCGGCGGCTCGCCGTTCAGGAAGATGCCTACTACAACCTCGGCAACACGCTGTATCGCGCCGGGCAGAAGACCCAGCAGTCTTCCCCGAAGGATACCCTCGAGAAGTGGAACGATGCGGTGAAGGCCTATGAGACCGCGCTGCAACTGCGCGCCGATGATGCCGACGTCAAGTTCAACCGCGATTTGGTGAAGCGCAAGATCGAGGCGCTGAAGCAGCAGCAGGATCAGAACCAAAATCCGCCTCCCGGCAAGGGCCAGCCGCCCAAAGGTGACCAACCGCCCAAGGGAGACCAGCCGCCCAAGGGAGACCAGCCGCCGAAGGGAGACCAGCCGCCGAAGGGTGACCAACCACCCAAGGGTGACCAACCACCCAAGGGTGACCAGCCACCGAAGAGTGATCAGCCGCCCAAAGGCGATCAACCACCCAAAGGTGACCCGCCCAAGGGTGATCAGCCGCACAACGACGATCAGCAAGCGGCCGACGATCAGCGCGTTCCTGGTCAAATGTCCCAAGAGGAGGCGCGCGAGCTGCTCGATTCGGTGAAGGGCGAGGAGCGTCCCTCACTCGCGGTTCCAGTGGCGCAGCGCAATGCTGCGCAGCCGCCGAAAAAACCCTTCAAGGACTGGTGATGCGCGCCATTCGCCTCCATCGGCTCGCTTGGCCGGCGCTGGCCAGCCTCCTGCTATTGGTGGAGGCACCCGCCAATGCCGACGATCCATGGGTCTATGCCACCATTCAACCGGCGCAGATCATGCTGGGCGAGTCGGCACGCTTTACCATCACCAGCTTGGGCGGCGACACGCCGACGGTGACCATGCCCAAGGTCTCCGGCCTGCAATTCGAAGTCATCGGCCGCACTCGCCAGATAGAGATCGTCAACGGAACCACACTGCCTTCCTCATCCATCGTGGTACGCGTCACGCCGCAAATGGCCGGCATTTTTTCCATTCCCGGCGCCACGCCCAAATCGCAGCCACTGGTGCTGCAGGTTGACGCGCTCCCGGGCAGTGCAGGCGGGCCACAACCCGGCGCCTCCAGCGGCCCGCAAACTGCGAAACCTCCGCCCATCCTGTCGGGCGCATCGATACCCAAGGGCGTGCATTTGACGGAGGACGGTTCGGCTTACTTGCGCTTGAGCGTGCCGAAGCGCGAGGTGTATGTCGGGGAGAGCATCCCGGTCGACATAGAATTGGGGCTGCGCTCCGGCTTCGTCACCTCGCTCAACGGCCTGCCGAAGCTGACGGGGGACAATCTCACGCTGAGCAATCTTTCCCGCCAGCCCGAACGCAGCGAGAAGGCGATCGACGGCCAGGCCTTTGTCCTGCTCACGTGGCACAGTGTCTTGGCTGTCGTGAAACCCGGCACATTCCCGCTGTCCGCCGAAGTGCCGCTGACCGTGAAAATCAGAACTCGGCCACGCAAGGATGCCGCCATCGACGATCAGTTCGGCGACCCATTCTGGCAGAACCTCTTCGGTGCCAGCGTGCCGAAGGACATCAACGTGCAGAGTCCGGTGCAGGAATTGAAGGTTTCGGCGCTCCCGTCCGAGGGACGCCCGGATGATTTTCACGGCGCAATCGGTAGCTTCGCGATCCAGAGCGAAGTCTCGCCGGCCAAGGCCGAAGTCGGCGATCCATTGACCTTGACCATGCGCGTGGCCGGCTCCGGCAACTTCGATCGGGTGGACAGCGCAATGCTCGATCATGTGGAGCATTGGAAGACATATCCGCCAAAATCCACGTTCAATACCACGGATCCTTCGGGACACAGGGGCGAGAAAATCTTTGAACAGCCCCTCGTCGCGTCGCAGCCGGGGGTGCAGACCCTGCCCGCGCTCAGCTTCAGCTACTTCGATCCCAACACCAAGCACTACGAAACCGCGCATAGCGCGCCGCTCAGCGTCACGATTGCATCCTCGCCAACCGACGTTGCGCTGACGGCGCTGCAAGTCGCGGCGAGCGGTGCGTCGGGGGCAGCGGACAAGCGGGCCGAGGGATTGAAACCCGATCACCCCGAGGTCGGGCCCCTGGTGAGCTCGCTGATGCCGCCATACTTGCAGCCGCGCTATGTGGCGATTCCCTCGCTGCTGGCCCTTGCATTGGCGGGGAGTCTGCTGGGAGCGAGGCGGCGCGGCCCGTCCGCGCTGCGCCCCACTCTGCGCCGTCGCGCGACGGCGAGGCTGAATGAGCGTGTCCTTCGGCAGTTGGAGGCGGCCGCGCGCGCGGGCAATCCTGCGTTGTTCTTCAATGCCGCGCGCCATGCTCTGCAACAAAATCTGGCCGCCCGCTGGCAGGTGGCGCCGGAGCAGATCACGACGGACGAGGTGCGAAGCCGCCTGGGCGATGACGCCGACATACAGGAACTCTTTGCGCTCGCCGACGAATCGAAATACTCCGGCAGGGATCTTCGCGCCATCGATTTCGCGCGTTGGACGCAGGCGGTGCGGCAGCGACTGGCGGACGAGGCATTGCCATGAAACGCAGTGCGCGGCCGGTGCTGCTGATCTTGAGCCTTCTGCTGGGCGCGGGGCTGATCCATGCCCAGTCCGCACAGGGCGGCTATTCTGCCGCGCGGCTCTACAACCTGGGAAATGCCTACATGCGCCAGGGCAAACCCGGCATGGCGGTACTGAACTATGAGCGCGCGAACTTGCTGTCGCCGGACGATCCGGACATCGATGCCAATTTGAACTACATACGGGCCTCATTGCATTTGCCCGCGCCTTCGCGCAATACCTTCGAGCGGCTGGCACGTTGCGCCAGTCCGATCGCGCTCTTTTGGGTCGGCGTCATCGGCCTCAGCATCGCAGGTGCCGGCGAGTTGATGGCGCTCCTATCCCAGATGAAGTCCGTCTGGTTGCGGCGCGCCGGCTGGGCAGCAGGAATTGCCCTGCTGAGCTTGACGGTATGTAATGCCGTGGCGCTATGGCCGCTGCTGCATGAAGGAGTGGTAGTCAGCGGCACGGCTCCGGTGCGTGTATCGCCGGTGCCGATGGGAGATTCGCTATTCGTGCTGGCGGAGGCGGAGACGGTGAGCATCGCCGCCGAGCACGAAGGGTTCTTCCTGGTGCGGACTCGTGCGGGCCGTAGCGGATGGGTGTCGCGCGCCAATGTCGCGCCGGTGGCGCCCTGGAAGCAATAGTAATAGCAATCGCTTAGTGCGGCCGCGCGGGCTTCGGCACCCCGGTGTGAAGTGGGAGCTTGCAAGAAGAATCGTCGGATTTTCGCAGGGGGCCGCGGCCGTCCTTCGGATTGGTGATGCCGTCCTCTCTGAGGTTTTTACGCGGCGCCGGGCTCGACGAATGGGTGGCTTTATCCGGCATGGTCTCTCTCCTATGGAGGTCGTCCGAACAATTCATGGGCAATGAACTCGAGCGTGAATCCCGATCGCCCCGTGAGTGGTTTCAGCTAGAGAATGAGGCCGTTGCGCAGCGCATAAGCGGTCATGTCCGCATTGCTCGTGAAACGCATTTTCTCCAATATGCGTGAGCGGTAGGTGCTTACCGTTTTGACGCTCAAACTCAGCTCTTCGGCAATGGCGCCGACACCGGCTCCTGCCGCCAGCTTGCCGAATATTTGAAACTCCCTGACCGACAGGCGCTCATGCAAGGGCCGGTCGCGATCGTGCGAGGATTCTAGATCCGCCGCCATGGACTCTGCCAACGCAGCGCTGACATAGCGGCGCCCGATGAGCACCGTGCGCACCGCTTTCAAGAGTTCTTCGGGCGAGCCGCCTTTCGAGACGTATCCGCTGGCGCCCGCGCGCAGGACGTTGCGGGCGTATTGCGCCTCCGGCAGTCCGCTCATGATCAGCACGCGCACTTTGGGGAATCCGTTGGTGACATGCTTCAGGATATCCAGTCCGCTTCGATCCGGCATGTGGATATCCAATAGCAGCAGGTCCCAGTCTTGGCGGCGCAACTGGTCCAAAGTTTCGCTGCCGCTGGAAGTCTCGCCAATGACGGTGATGCCTGCCTCGGCCTCGAGGAACTGCTTGTAGCCGGCGCGCACAACAGCATGATCGTCGGCAATGAGCACTCGTGACATGGGTATCCCCGGGGACGATCGCTATCTGTAGGGTTATGCACCCATTCGCCGTTCGCCCGCAACTCTGCCGTGCGCAAACGGCTGTCGGGATCGTCCTACACCGGCGGCGGACGGACGCGATAGGGAAATTGGGCGTCCTGCCCTACAATCACTAGTTTTGCGGCTACCAAGAAGGATCATTGGGAATTTGCCGGCTGAGGCTTGCGAGTCTCAAATCGTCAACGCCCGAGTACCGTGACAGACACCCCCGCAAAAACTGCCGGTTCGGCCGCGGAGGCCAAGGGACCCCCCTTAGGGTTCCTGCGGCAGCTCGGGCTGGTGATCCGCGCGATTTTCGGTTCTCCGGTCGGCAGGACGCTGGCGATCTTGATGACCGTCATCGTGCTCATCATCGTGGCCACCGCCTACGGACAAATCCGCCTCAACAATTGGAACAAGCCTTTCTACGATGCGCTGTCGCGCCGCGATCTGCGCGATTTCTTGTTCCAACTCGGCGTGTTCTTCGTCATCGCCGGATTCCTCCTGGTTCTCAATGTGACCCAGCGCTGGTTGGCGGAAACCCTGCAGGTCAAACTTCGCGAGGGTTTGGTGCGCAGCCTGCTTGCCGATTGGCTCATACCGCACCGCGCCTTCTGGCTGGCCAATGCAGGAACCATGGGGGTGAATCCGGATCAGCGCATCCACGAGGACGCGAGGAAGCTTTGTGAGCTCTCGGCCGATCTTGGCATCGGGCTGCTGCAGGCATCGATCCTGTTCTGCACGTTTGCCGGCGTGCTGTGGGGCCTGTCGAGCGACTTCGCGCTGCGCATCGCCGACCGCGACTACCCCATTCCAGGCTTCATGCTGTGGGCCGCCATCGTCTACGCGAGCGCCGGCTCGCTTCTGAGCTATTGGGTGGGGCGGGGCCTCATCAACCGTAATGCGGAGCGATATGCGCGCGAGGCCAACCTGCGATTCTCACTCGTGCGCGTGAACGAGCATGTCGATGACATTTCGCTGGCGGCGGGCGAAGCGGATGAGAGGCGCCGCATCGAACGCCATCTGGGCGATGTGCTGCGCGCGACGCGCCGCATCGTTTGGGGCCATACGAATTTGACCTGGGTCACGTCGGGTTTCGGGTGGGTCACCATCGTCGCGCCCATACTGGTGGCCGCACCGCTTTATTTCACCGGAAAGGTGTCTTTCGGCGGGCTGATGATGGCGGCCGGCGCCTTCACCCAAGCCCAGTCGTCGTTGCGTTGGTTCATCGATAACTTCAGCGTCATTGCGGACTGGCGGGCGACATTGCTGCGGGTGGCGAACTTCCGGCAAGCCGTGATCAGCACACACGAGCCGCGCGGCTTCGAAAGCCGCATCACTTACGAGGAAGGCGATCCTGGGATGATCAGGATCGACGATCTGAAGAGCGTGTCCTCGGCACATGCCGACAGGCTCCGGGAAGAGAGCGTCGTGGTGCCCGCGGGAGCGCGCGTTCTGATTCTCGGCGCACCGGGAACCGGTAAGACCCAGCTCTTCCGCGCATTGGCCGGCCTCTGGCCCTGGGGCACCGGGCGCATCACCCGGCCGCGCGGCGAGCAGATATTCTACTTGCCGCGCGGGACACCGTACTTGCCGCGCGGTAGCTTGCGAGAGGTTCTTGCCTACCCCTTGAAGGCGGACAGTTTCGGTGCGAATGCCTTTACGCGGGCGCTGTTCCGGCTGGGGCTCGAACGTCTGGCGCCGTTCCTCGATGAGACTCGGCGTTGGGACCGGGAGTTGAGCCAGGACGAGCAGCTGTGCCTGGTCTTCGCCCGGATGTTGATTCAGATGCCGCCGTGGGTGCTCATCGACGGCACGTTCGGCGCCCTCGACAATGATGTTCTGGAACTGGTGATGGACGTATTCACCCATGAGCTCCAACGCACCGCGGTCATCCATGTCGGTAGCGCCGGCGAGGCGCACGATCTTTTCTCCAAAGTCCTGCACCTCGTCAAGGCGCCCAGAACCTCCGTGCTCGAGGGCGCGCAAAGCGACCCTGTGCCGGCAAGCATGCCGAAAGAATCCGGAACTCCGCAGTGAAGAAGCCGATCCAAAGCCTCGCCCGGGAAGGCACCCATGGGGTAAGAAGTTTATTGCTGCTTTGGCTGCTGGCGTTGTCGCCGGCGTGGGCCGCGACCGAGTTCGATTTTCGGCCGCCTGCGGCACCGTCGGACGCCAGGGCGGGCGTGATCATGAGCGATTTGGCCGCGCGCCTCATTCCCGTTTACCAAGATTCCGATCCGGAGCGGTATCTTGCGAATTTGTCCGCGTTACAGATGGCCGTCGGCGATTACGCGGCCGCGGACATCTCGCGGCAAACGCTGCGGGAGCGTCGGCAAAAAACTGATTTTGGCCGCCGCGCCGGGCGCTCGTTGATCTACGACATGTATGCCCATGCAAAATCACTCGAGGCGCAAAATCGGCTGACATTTGCCGAGGCGTTCACCGGTGCCTATCGCGAATCGATGCGTCGCCTCGACGATCACGATGCCTATGCCGTCGCCCAATGGCTGGCCGCGCCCCCGGCCTCGTACCAGGCGGCATTGCAACGCGCATTCGACCAGCAACGTGCCAACGACAGCATCGGCGAGTCAGAGGCGGTTGATCTGATCTGGCAGTACGTGGCTTATGAGGCCTTTCGGGCCTTTGGTTCATTGGCTGTGCTGCTCAATGCCGAGGACGATCACCGACGTTACACGGTCGAGGACGAAGTTCTCATTCAAACGCCGGACGGTGCGAGCATTTCCGCGCTGGTGGTGCGCCCCAACGGCCTCGCGAATCCGCTACCCGCCTTGCTCGAATTCAGGATTGACGAATCGCAGGGCGCTGCCAAAGACTGCGCCGCCCACGGCTATGTGGGAGTCATTGCCTACGTCCGCGGCCGGCGAAAAAGCACCGCCGGCTTGGTTCCTTTCCAACACGATGGCGACGATGCCCGCGCCGTCATCGATTGGATTGCCCAGCAGGCGTGGAGCGACGGGCGGGTGGGAATGTATGGCGAGGGTTACGGCGGCTTCATCCCGTGGGCCGCCGCCAAAGGGCCGTCACCGGCATTGAAGGCGATCGCGACTTCCGCGTCCCTTGCACCCGGCGTCAATTTTCCCATGGAGGGGGGCATCTTCAAGAACTCCGCGTACGGATGGTCGCTGCAGATGGCCGCGGCGGACATCCCGGGCGGAGACGACGCAGCACAGTGGCGCGCGCTCGATCAGAAGTGGTACCGAAGCGGCAGGCGCTACCGAGACTTAGGGAGAATGTACGGCAAGCACAATCCGATTTTCATACGGTGGCTGAATCATCCGAGCTACGATCGATTCTGGCAAAGTTTGGTGCCTTATCGCGAACAGTTCGCGCACGTCAACGTGCCGGTGCTCACCATGACCGGCTATTTCGCGTCGAGTGAACCGGGCGATCTCTACTACTTCGCTCAGCATCGTCGATACAATCCGCATGCCGATGACACGTTGATCATCGGTCCGTACGACGATGCCATGATGCAACTCGGACCCGCGGAGAACTTGCACGGTTATCAGCCCGACTCCGCCGCGCGCGTCGATTTGCGCGAACTGCGCTTTCAATGGTTCGATCACGTTTTCAAGGGGTCGCAGGTGCCGGCTTTGTTGGCAGGAAGCGTCAACTACGAGGTCATGGGCGCCAATGAGTGGCGTCATGTGGCCTCTCTCGATGCCATGGCGGATGCGTCGGTGAGGTACTACCTGGAAGGTACCGCAGGCACGAATCATCGTCTCACGCTGCACAAAAAAGCCCACGACAAAGCCCACGACGCGTTCGTGCAACAGACAGTGAGTTTCACGGATCGTTCGGACGCCGCCTGGACGCCGTCGACCGATTTCATCAGCAGAAGCCTGGCACCGCGGCACGGCGCCATCTTCATCAGCGAGCCGCTGGCCAAGCCCACGGAGTTCGACGGGTTGTTCTCGGGTCGGCTGGACTTCGCCATCAATAAGATGGACATGGATTTGAACGTGAGCCTGTACGAGCTCCTGCCCGGCGGCGACCACCTGCGCCTGTTCAGCCCCACGCTGGAACTGCGCGCCAGTTATGCACGGGACCGCAGCCACCGCCATATGCTCAAGGCAGGCCAGCGTCAGGAATTGGCGTTCAAGAGCGAGCGACTCACCGGTCGACAGCTACAGGCCGGGAGCCGCCTGGTGATGGTGCTCGGCGTCGGCAAACGGCCCGACCGCGAGATCAACTACGGCACCGGAGGGGACATCAGCGAGGAATCCATCGCGGACGGCAAGATTCCTCTGAAGATCCGTTGGTACGGCGATAGCTATATCGATATTCCGATCCACAGGCGGCAGTAGTTCTCCCGCCGATATGCTCCGGGCCTCTGCTCCGGACTGCGCCGATTCAGCCATCCGCTCAGGCCAAACGGCGCATCAGGGAAGCAGCGGCAACCGGGTTTTGTACCTTGTGGCCGCCGATGACGTATAGATAGACGTCCCGGGGTACGCCGTCCGCGCCTTCCGGCAGGACGCGCTCGAGCCCCGGCGCTTCGCTGCCCGACGCCATGGCACGCGCCCGCGACGCCCAAAGATCGAGCGCCGCAGCCGAATAACCGCATTCCTCGGTCGGCTGCGTTCCCATGATCCGCGCGTAGAAGAAGGGCGCTGTCGCATCGGCAATCTGTGGGTAGCGCGAGTCGCCGGCGATCACCACGCCGACGCCATATTCGCGCAGCAGCGCGACGAAGGCCTGCGTGCGGAAGCTGTCGTGCCGGACCTCGACCACGTGGCGCAGCTCGCGGCCCGCGGCTTGCCGCGGCAGCAGCTTCAAGAATGCCTCGAAGTCGGGCGGGTCGAATTTCTTGGAGGGCAAGAACTGCCAATTGATGGCACCCAGTTTCTCCTTCAACTCCATGACGCCGCCGGCGAAGAAACGCTCGATGGAGCTGCCTGCTCCCGCCAACACGGTGCGATTCATGGCGTAGCGGGGCGCCTTGACGGAGAACACGAAATCATCCGGTGTTTCGTCGCGCCATTTGGCGAAGCTCGCCGGCTTCTGCGAGCCGTAGTAGGTGCCATTGATCTCGATGGAAGTGAGCCGGCGGCTGGCGTACTCGAGTTCGCGCTTTTGCGCGAGGTCGCTCGGATAGAACGTGCCTCGCCAAGGCTCGTAGGTCCAACCGCCGACACCAATGCGAATAGGCACAGGTCCCCCTATTGCGTCGCTGCGTCGCCGCCTTGACGATCGCCAATCCCGTCTCGCTCGCAGCCGCACGATCGGTAGGTTCATGCGCGAGCCCGTTGCGCATGAACCGTTCTGGCTAGACTACACCTTCAGGATGGCGGTACACAGCACGGTCAGCGTCCCGGGCGGGCGATCCATTTGTCGACGGGGGGAACGGCATAGTTGCTCAGTCGATCCAACAGTTTTTCCGGATCGGTATCCGACAGCAAGAAGTCCCGGTGAGCGGGCCGGATGAATCCCTCGGACAATGCCTGGTCCGCCATCGCGAGCAGCGGATCATAGTAGCCGTCGACATTGAGAATGGCGCAGGCCTTGGTCAGGATTCCAAGTTGCGACCAGGTCAACACCTCGAAGAACTCTTCCCAGGTGCCGAATCCGCCGGGTAAGCATATAAAGGCATCCGAGAGGTCTGCCATGAGGGATTTGCGCTCGTGCATCGAACTGACGATGCGCAGTTCCGTCAATCCGGCGTGAGCAAGCTCTCGATCCGCCAGCGCCCGCGGAATGACTCCGATGACGCGGCCTCCCTCGTTCAAGCAGGCGTTTGCCAGTGCGCCCATCAGGCCGACACTGCCGCCGCCATAGACGAGTTCGATGCCGCGCCGGCAGAGCAGCCTCCCGACCGCCTGCGCAGCGTGTTGATAGGTTTGGCGCGTGCCCGAGTTGGACCCGCAGAATACGCAAATTCTTCGCAGCATCCGTAGATTGTACGGGAAGGACGCGCGTCCGCCACCGCCGGCGCCGGCGATGACCATGGAAAATAAATTTCATAACGCGGTGCGCTCGTGGAATACCGAGTGCTCTACCCGAGTCAGTACATGACGCAACCCACTTAGGATGTCGACGCCCGCGACATGGCCGTGCAATTCATGCAAAAGATATTTGTGCTCACGCTGCTGGCGCTTGCCGCGGAACGTGCCTGCGCCGTGGAGGCGGAGGATGGCGGCTGCCATGAGGGTGATGCCGCCATTGCCACCGACCGGCCGGATGTCACGAACTCGAGCCTCGTGGTCCCGCAGGGTAGCGTGCAGGTGGAAAACGGCATCAACTGGACGGTCCGTCAGAGCGGGACCGTGATCGATGCATCGAATACGCGGCTGCGGTTCGGCGTTGCGTCGTGCACGGAAGTACTGCTCGACTTGCCCAATTATTTCCATCCTTTGCGCGGATCGGCAGGGGCCGCCGGTTTTTCAGACCTCTCACCGGCGATCAAGCGACAATTCGGACACTCGCCGGATGGCATCGAATGGTCGGCCACGGTGGGATTGATACTGCCCACGGGCGCCACGCGGATCGCAGGCGAAGGCTACGGCGCCTATGCTCAGATCCCCTGGTCCAAGGACCTGGGCGCCGGCTGGGGCCTCAGCGGCATGTTCACCGCGTTCTTGATGCCGGGTGCGGGAGCGAATAATCCAACCTTGGAACCGACCCTCGCGCTCGAGCGGCAAGTGGGTTCGCGTGCCGACCTTTTCGTCGAATATGTCGCGGATCATCCGCGCCGCGGTGTCGCCGGCCAGATGTTCGACTCTGGGGGCGCGTTTCGAATCACCGCCACCCAGCAGATCGATTTTCGTGCAGGCTTCGGCCTGAATCGTGAGGCTCCCGATCATTTGTTCGGCCTCGGTTATTCATTCCGCTTTGACCATCTGCTGTGAGCTGCGTCTCCATGCAAAACCCGGTACGCGTCGGCGCGTATCGTAGGCAAGCGGATCGAGGGTATGCGCCATCGGTGAGGTTGCGATGCGTCCGAACGGGTCCAATCCGTCCAGCCCGCGGTTGCGGACCAATCGTTCCTCGGATACAAGTCGACAAATTTGTCGCTGTTTTGCGAAACATAGGCAAATATGTCGGAATAAAGCCTACGCAGCGCAGGTCTACTGGAATGAACTCCACAGCCATCTGCCAAGAAGGCATCTGAGGTGACGAAATGATCGAGTCAACGGTGATAGCCAGGTTACGACTTGCCGCGATAGCGCTGGGTGCGGTCCTCCTGAGCGTGGCACCCATCACGCACGCCCGCGGCGGCGGTGGCGCTCATGGCGGAGGAGGCTATGGGGGCGGCCATGGGGGCGGCTACGGCGGCGGACATGGGGGGCACGGGGGGTATGGCGGCCGCGGAGGCTACGGGCACCGTGGATTCGGGCGCGGCTACGGCCGCTATGGCTATGGTTATGGCTTCGGCTTTTACGACGGCTTTGGCTTCTACGACGGTTTTGGACTCCTCGGTTACGGTCTGTATTTCGACACCCTGCCGTACTACTACTCCACCTACTGGTGGGGCGGTGTTCCGTACTACTACGCCAATGACAACTACTACCAGTGGAATGGCGCGGTGGGCCAATATGAGACCGTCCATGCTCCGCAGGGTCTCGCGAGCCAAGTGACTGCCAAAGGCGCGGATCTTAATTTGTTTGCATATCCCACGAATGGGCAGACGGCGGAACAGCAGACGGCGGATCGCGCGGAATGTCAGCAGTGGGCCGGCGGCCAAACAGGGATCGATGCTTCCCCCGCGGGCAGCGCGGCCGCGCTTTCAGTGCCTGCCGAGAAGCGCCAGGACTATTTGAGGGCGCAGGCAGCGTGCTTGAAGGGGCGGGGCTACAGCGTGCAATAGGCGCTTTCGCGCCCTGTCGAGAACGCCGAGGTCTCGGAGACGGTCTCCGAGACCTGAGAATTTCCCCCTACGCCCACTTGTCGTCCGCCGGCAGGCGCTAGTGTGAACTGCCTCACAGGTAGCACTGAAGTATGTCGCGTCACGCTGACCGACGGCTATCCTTTTGGGGCCATTCGGCGGAATATTCAGTATTTCCCAACCAAAGCAAGACCGCGTTTCCTAACCCAGACGCCGAATTGCTCTCGAGAGGATTTTAAATATGCGTGTAGTCGCCCTGTTGGCGGTATTGGCCGCCGGCTCGAGTTATGCAGGCGGAGTAGATGTCCGCGTCATGTTGTCCGGGGAGGTCGTTCCCGGTGTGTACGGTCAAGTTACTTTCGGCGACGATCGGCCGCCGCCGGTGGTGTATGCACAACCGGTGGTGATCGAGCCCCAGTACGCTCCGCCCCCGCCGATTTATCTTCATGTTCCGCCGGGCCATGCCAAGGACTGGCGCAGGCACTGCCATGAGTACAACGCCTGCAATCGGCCGGTGTACTTCGTAAGGTCCCAGGAATACGACCCGGAGTATCAGCGTCACTACGAGGAACACGAGCGCGAGCGCGAAATCGAGCGCCAGCGCTGGGAAGAGCGCGCGCATGCGCGCGACCACGAGCACGATCGCGATCACGAGGATCGCGGGCGCGGACATGAACACGATCATGATCATGAGGATCATGGACACGGACATGATGATCGCGACCGGCATGAGGGCTAGGAGCCTGTCTAGGTATTCCGCGTGAATCTTGGCAGCGAGGGAGTGGATGCAAGCGCAGGCGCCTAATTCCGCGCGCTCACGGCGGTTGGCCCTAGGGCTGGCAGTCGTGGGGTGCTTGCTGATCGTCCCGTTGGGCACGGTGGATGCGGCCGACGCGGCCGATGCACGCCCCAACGAATCGGCCGTATCGGTGCACGCCAAAGCCTTCGGAGCTGCGGTAAAGCGCGACACGAAGGCGGTCGGTGCCGCCGCCAAGGAGGGCGCGCACCGAGTTGCGGTTACCTCGACCGCCGTGGGTCATGAGATCGCTTCGGCGGCGAAGCGCAGCTCGGCGAAGATTCGATCCGCGTTCCGCGGCGAGAAGAGCGGCGAGAAAAACTAGGCGCCTGCCGACGAGACCACGCGCAGTTGTCGCGGCGGTTATTAGGACGCAGCTTTGGCAGGCTGCTGTAAGACGGATGGGTCGCTCAAGAAGCTTTTGACCCGTTCGAATTCTTCGCGAAGCGCCGCATTGCGCTGCTGCAGCGTGCGTACGTCGCAGACGCCGCAATCCGCCTCCAGGCTCTCCGCCAGCGCCCGGAGCGCATGTGCGTGAATATTCGCGCAGGCGCCTTTCAATTGGTGCGCTGTCCTTGCCAAAGCCGCGCGGTCGGGCGCGATGGCGGCGGCGGCCATGTCGGCCAGCAACTGCTCGCCGCTGGCGATGAATGTGGCGGCCAATTCTTGCGCGAACGCAAAGTCGCCGTCGGTGGCATTGTGAAATCCACCCAGATCGACCGGCGGCGTGGTGCGTGCAGGTGCCGCCGCCGGCGCCGCAGCCGATGACTCCGCATCGCTCCTGGCCAAGCCGAATCGGGTCAGGACATTGCGTAATCGCTCGATCTCGATGGGCTTGGTCAAGTAGCCGTCCATGCCCGCAGCCTCACAGAGCTCACGGTCGCCGGTCATCGCATTGGCCGTGAGCGCGATGATGGGCAAATGTCCCGTGATTTCCTGCTCGCGGATCTTGCGCGTAGCGGTCAAACCGTCCATGACCGGCATCTGCAGATCCATCAGGACGAGATCGAATTGCCGCAGTCCGCAAGCCGCGACTCCCTCGGAGCCATTTCCGGCGACTTCCACGGTGCATCCCAGGCGTTCGAGGAATCGGACCGCGACTTTTTGATTGACCAGATTGTCTTCGACCAGTAGCACATGCCCGCCAAAACGCTCCGGTGCCGCCGCCTGCGCCAGCATGTTCGTCGTGATCATGAATTGCGTGTCCATGTGCCATTGGCCCGTGTCGCCGCTCATGACGCGCGCGACGGCATCGAGCAATTCCCGCATCCGTACCGGCTTGGTCAGATACGCCGCAAATCCGAGCGCCGCCAACCTTGGCGTGTCTCCGGGTCGATCTAGAGAGGTGAGCATGACCAATCGAGTGTCGGCAAGCTCCGGAATGCCTGTGATGCGTTCGCCCAGCATAGCGCCATCCATGTCTGGCATTTGGAAGTCCGTAATGACCATGTCGAACGGCAGACTCGAAGCCGCGGCGTTTTTCAGCTCAGCGAGGGCCGCCGACCCGCCACCCACCGTCGTCACCGTGTAGCCTGCATGCAAGAGTTGCGAGCTCAATACCCGCTGATTGGTCACGTTGTCGTCGACGATGAGAATCCTGCCTCCCGCGTCGCGGCGCCTGCGCCGCTCGGTGGCGATCGGCGCCGCGGGCTTCAACGGCAGGGTGAAGAAGAATCGGGAACCGACTCCCACCTCGCTCGACACACCGATTTCGCCGCCCATCAGTTCGACCAAGCGGCGCACGATGGACAGGCCTAGGCCCGTGCCCCCGAAGTGCCGGGTGGTCGACGAGTCGGCCTGTACGAACGGCTGGAACAAGGTCGGCAAGGTCCTCTCGGCAATTCCCATGCCCGTGTCGCGCACTTCGAAGTACGCCAGCGATTCGCCGTTGCCGCCTTGTTTGGCGCATACCTTGATGACGATTTCTCCGGCCTTGGTGAACTTGACCGCATTGCCGACGAGGTTCACCAGGCACTGCCGCAGGCGTTGAGGGTCGCCGAGCACCCGGGTGGCCATTTGCGGCGCAACGTCGACGATGAGCTCCAAGCCCTTGGCAGCTGCCTGGAAAGCCATCGCAGAACCTACATCCTCGATGTGGGTGCGCAAATCCAGTTCTATGGATTCCAATTCCAGCTTGCCGGCCTCGATCTTGGAGAAGTCCAGAATGTCATTGATGACGGTCAGCAGCGAATCGGCGCTGGAACGGATGGTTTCCGCATAGTCGCGCTGCGTGCGATCGAGCTGCATGTCGAGCAGCAGGCCGGTCATGCCGATGATGCCGTTCATGGGGGTGCGAATTTCGTGGCTGACGTTGGCCAGGAAGCGGCTCTTTGCCTGGCTCGCGAGTTGCGCCGCTTCGGTTTGCTGGCGCAACAGTTCCGACGCGACCACTTCCTCGGTGACGTCCCAGGAAACTCCCAGCAATCTCGAGGGCCGGCCTTTTTCGTCGAAAATGATTCGGCCGAAGTTTTGGACATGAACCATATCGCCGTTGACGCCGCGGGCGCGGTAGCGAAGACTGATTCGATCCGTTTTGTTGGCGAGCGCCGCCACGATCGTGTCGCGAAACAACGATTTGTCCTCGGTCACCAGCATCGATTCCAGAGCCTGGACCTTCAGAGTGTGTGTGGCGGAATGCTGCACCAGGGCGGCGATTGGATTTTCGATCCAAAGGTAGCGGCGGGCGATGAGATCCAGCTCCCATGAGCAGATGCCTGCGCTCTCCGTGGCCATGTTGACTTGATCGATGAGGCGCCGATTTTCCTCGACCCGGCTCTTGAGCATTTCAGTGGTCAGCACGTCGCGTGTGATGTCCCAGGTCACTCCCACGATGTAGCGGATCTTCTCGGCTTCGTCCCGCATGATTCGCGCGTAGTTCTGCATGTGATGAATTTCGCCATCGATGCCCCGAACCCGGATCACGTATTCGTAAGAATCCATTTTCTTCGCCATGGCGTCGGCCGCGGCCCGGACAGCAATGTCGCGGTCCGCCGGCAGGACGATGGTCGTCAAAGTGCGGAGATAGTCCTTCAGCGGTACGTCGTCCATTCCGAAACACGGCGGGCGGGGGCCGTGCCACGAGAGACAGTCGGACTTGATGTCGAATTCCCAAGGTGAGATGCCGGCTGCCTTGGTGGTGACGCTCAAGCGCTCGATCAGGGCGCTTTCCTGCGCCGCTCGGCTCTCCAATTCTGCGGCGTGCAGCTCTTCCTTCGTGACATCCCAGCTGACGCCGATGAGGTGCGTCGCCACACCGTTGGCATCGCGATCCACGCGTACATGCGTTTGGACGAATTGCGGCTCACGCCGAGGATTGGCGGTTCGACACCGAAATGGCAGGATGGCCGCACTGCTCGGATCGGCGAGCAAGGCGCGTATGGTGGCGGCAGTTGCCTCACGATCGTTCTCATGAATCACATCTCGTGGATTGAGAGTTTTCGAAGGCTGCAGGCCGAACAGGGTCCAAAAGCTGTCGTCGGCGATGAACGCGCCGCCGACCAGATCCTTTTCCCAAATGCTGATCCCGGCGGTTTCCGTAGCCAGTTTCAGCCTCAGTAGTAATTGCGTTTGGCGCTCGGCCTGTTCGGCAAGCAGCGCCGCCGCTTGTTCTTGCGCGCTCATGTCGATGGTCAAGCCTAGGACGCGGATCGCACGTCCTTGAGGGTTGCGGAACACTTCGCCGCGCAATTGGACCGGCCGTACCGACCCGTCTCTTTCTTTCACGCGATACGCTATCTCCATCGGCGCCTGACCCTTGAGCGCCCTGATGAATTCCGCGCGATAGCGGGCGCGATCCTCGGGATGGACTTTGCCCAGCATCAGGGCGTCGGGTTCGGCGTCCGACTCGGCGAGCTCAGCCCCATAAACTTCAGCGAGGTTACCGCTGAACTGCATGGAATTGTTAACAACGTCCCACTCCCAGATACGCACTCCCGCGCTGCGCGCGAGATGCTCCAATCCTTTGAAGAACGTGGCGTTGCCCAGCTGTTGTGGAGTCGGCCGGACGTTGAGAATTGCCGCGCCGATGCCGGCGAGCCAGGAGCGCACCCCGCCCAAAGCTTTGCGAAGGCGCGGTGAAGCGTATGATTTTTGTCGAATGTTAATACGCCCCACCCACGAGATTTGGCGATTCCTGCGCTCATATCGGCGGGGAATCCGCGGTCTTGAGCGCCTTCTGGGCGCGAAGCGCGGCCGCCGTCACAAGGGGCGCCTACTTAGGTGGGGTTGCGGCTGAACCACACCTTAGATTATGTGGCCTTGCCGATGGGCAAGTGGGTGCTCGCGAATTGCGAGCCAGAACGGCCGCCCCGAATGGGGCGGCCTATCAAGTCGAATCGAAGAATGCTGGCTAGTACGGGCTCGGTCCGCTGGGGGTCGTGCTCACGATCGGCCCCAACTGCATTACGGCATTGGGGCTGGCACTGTCATCATTGAAATAAATGATCTGGTTCCCCTGAGCGCTCACCGTGGCCGCGAGCCCGAACAGCGCACCGGGGGCTCCCTTATCAACCTGCACCGGCTGACCCACGAAGCCGTTCGGCAACACCGGCGAGACTTCGATCAGCAAGTTCGTCGTGGCGCTGGCCGTCGCCACGCCGATATCGCCATTGCCGACCACCAAGTCGCCATTCTTCAAGAGAGCTGCACTGATGGGCGTGACGAAAGGCGCGCCATGGGCAATGACTCGCACCGAGCCCGCCGAGGGTCCCGTGAAAGTGGGTACGGGAGTCGGCGTCGTCGCGCTGCATTGGCCGGCAGCCACGATGCCGTCCTTCGGGACGCTGGATACGCCGGCAATGGCGATCACACTGGCCGAGCTCGAGTCCACGACGTACAGGGTATCACTCGACACATCATAGGTAAGCCCGGCAGGTCCGAAAATAGACCCCGGTGCACCGCCGCTGCACAAGCCGGTGAGAATCTCAGTGAACGAAGTCTGTGCATTGTTGGTGTCCAAGCTGATGCGATCGACGGTGCCGCCCGCCGCGATGGCGCCACCCGGAGCGTTCGAGACATACAGCGCCGCAGGCTGCGTGCCGGCTGCGGCCACGAACGCCTCTCCCCAGGGTTGAGTGAAGGTGTCTGCGGCGAAAGGTGCTCCGACGGTGCCGGTCGCGCTGACCAGCGGATTCAAGTTCGACGTCCAGGCCGCCGCGGAAATGCTGTCATCCGCCAGCATGGTGAGGGCGTTGCAGCCCTGCAGCGACGCAGATTGCGCGATCCGATAGGGCGCGGCGGGCGTGGTGCCGGGATGGAGACCAATTATGGTTGTTCCCGCTCCCTCAGCATTGGGAGGAGTAGCGGTCGGGCCGTTACTGAAGTTACACACCACCAGATCGCCTTTGGCGATCGGTCCGACCGTCGCAGGCGCGATAGTAAGGCCGTAAGGATTGGCGTCGTTGTTCAACGGATCAACGGTTGAACCCACGCTCAAAATGGCGGCCGTCGGTGCGAGCGCCGCGAGCAAGTTGGGCGTGACCGTCGCCGTGGTCGATGTGGACTTGCTGCCGCCGGTCCCGGTGCAGTTCAGCGTGTAGGTGTAGCTCCCCGCCGCGGTCGGCACAACCGTCACCGAACCGCTGGTCGGTTGCGTGCCGGTGAATGCACCGGCCGCTGCGGCCGAGGTGGACGCGGTGCAGGAGGTGGCATAAGCCGACGTCCACGTCACGGTCATCGACTGACCGAAATTGATGGTGGTCGTCGCCGTCGGTGCCGAGAAGTTGATGCTCGGCGCAAACGTCGTTGAACCATAGCCGCCGCCTCCTCCTCCACCGCATGCGGCGAGCACGCTGACCATCAATGCGGATGAAACTTGACCCCATGTAGAAATGCGCATCGTCATACAGACCTCTTGGAAGTGGGCGATGGTATGAGTACATCGAAACGAAAAAAAAGTTACTCCATTAATGGACGCAGCCCGTCTCTCTCAGACGCCGCAACCACCGAATGGATGCCCTTAAGATCGCCGTGCGATCTTTCACACCGCTAGACTCGGCACAGCCAGGGTTTATTCCGCAAGAGTGCATATGCTTAGAGAAATGCGGCGCAGTCCTACACGGCTGCGCACGGGATGTGCGCAGCGTGGTCGTGAAGGAAGACCAGCGCCAATCAGCGCTTATGCCATGAGCATGGCCCGCGGGATTCGAATTAACGTCGTGAGACGAGGCGCTTCAATTGCCCGTGGCGGCCTGGAGCCTGCTGCCAACGACTTCGACATCGACACGCCGATCCGGCTGCAGGCAGGCGATCAATTTTGCTGATCGCTTCTCGCCCGGGCATTCCCCTGGCCTGGTTATCGGATCGGAACCGTCCGCCCCGCGCGCTTCGATCTTGTCCGCGGGGATTCCTGCTGTGACTATCAGGTAAGACTTCACCGATTCGGCGCGTCGCGCCGAAAGCTTCATGTTGTAGTCATGCGATCCGATCCGATCGCTGTAGCCGGTGACCGTGATGACCTCAAATTGCGCGCCCCGCAGTTCCGCGGCAAAGACGTCGAGCGCCTGCTTGCCGGCAGGCTTCACCGTGTCCTTGGCGAAATCAAACAGCGAGTCCGCCGAGAAGCTGACGCGCTTGCGTACAGGGGGAGGGGGAAGGGGAGGGGGCGGCGGAGGTGGCGGCGGCGCCGGTGCGGCCTCGACGACCGGCGCGGCTGCAACCGGGGGCGGAGCCGGCGCGGCTTCCGTGCGGCCAAATTTGAACACCAGTCCCGCAGAATAAAGATCGACGTCGCCTTTGTTCCCTACCGCATCATCGACCCGGTAGCGCTCTCCTTCGAGGCGCATCCCGACGAACCGATTGAAATCGTATTCAGCGCCGAATCCGTATTTGTAATTGGCGGCCCATTTATGGGGTGAAGGATTGAGCACCGCGACGGATCCGGTGCCGGAGAAGGAGTCTTTCGAATCGGCGTAATTCAAACCGGCGCGCGCAAAAAGCGAGAATTTCTCGCCGATCGGCAGGCTGCCCACGGCATCGAAGTTTGCACCTTGTATTTTGATATCGCCGCGCAAGCTGCCGGCCGGCAAGGTATCGGCCGTAAAGCCGAATCGACCCAAGTTGAAGTAGCCGCTCTCGAGAGAGAAATAACGGTTGAACTCGTAGCCGCCAAATACCTTGTATCCGAAATGATGGTTGTCATCGCTGATCGAGGTCGTCGTCAGACCATTGAGCAACAAGCCACTGTCAATCCTGGCATCGTCGATTTTGGCTCTCGACTGTCCGGCGTTGAACCCTGCGTACCACCCACTGTCATCGGCGGATGCCGCGGGACTCAAGGTGACGGCGAGTGCAGCCAGGGCTGCCATCATCCCAAATGCTCGGGCAATTTTCATGCGTCGCTCCATGAGAGTTCTGAAACCTTATGGGCCAGGGACATTGATGACCGTGTCCACCAGCGTGACCGAGGCGCCCAAGGACAGGACTCTGCCGTCCAGGGTCACGATGGCGGTATTGCCCACGGTCGAGAACGCGGCTCCAGCCTGCGAGATGATGGTACCCACCATCGTTCCGCCGCCTGCGGCATTGATCGTCGCGGCGCTCCCAACTTGCCAGAAGACATTTTTTGCCTGCGCGCCGTTGACGAGAAGCACGCTCTGGGGAAACGCGACACCCGGGCCGCCCACGGTGAGCGTGGTCGCCATCTGGAACACCCAGACTGCATTGGCATCGCCGCGCGCATCGAGCGTCAGGTCTCCGCCTTGAATCTTGAATGTGCCGGCCGCTGCGGTGTAATCGCCGGGAACCAGTACCAGGTTAGCGAGATTGCCGGCGCCGGGGTCGGGCCCCGCGGCTCGGGCCACCAAAGCGTTATATGCCGTCCGCGCGTCGGCCAACGCCTGCATGGCGATCGCGGCCGTGGCGGCGGTTCCTTCATTGGGACAGCTGACCGTCGGGGGCGGAGGCGCGGTAAAAATCAATCCATTGACGGCGCCGACGTCGGCACCTAAAACCTCCGTGTAAGTGCAACCCACGCCGGTATCATGAAATCCCGTGACCAAGGTGGAGACCGCAGTGGTGCCGATGTTGCCGTTGATCACCGTCAGAATTCCAGAATTCGTCGTTCCGGCAGAACCGCCGAAGGTACCAAAGGGTGCTGCCGACGCGAGAGCGATGGGCACGGGACACGCGGCCGCTGTCGCCGCCGCGGTAAAGTTCCAGGTGAAGTTGCTGAGCATGGTATTGGCCGGAACGGCCAAGTCCTTCACCCCGTTGGCGCCGCCTTCGATCGTAGCCGTATAAGAGAGGCCCCCGGTCAGCGCGGTCTGCGGCGTAAAGGTCGCGATATGTCCGGTGGCGGGGTCGAGAGCGACTGACGCCGCGATGACTGGGGTGGAGGCAGGCGCAGGCCCAACCACGGTGAATGTCGTGGTCGTCAGCGTCGTGGGATCCATACGCAAGCCGGATGGCACCGTGAAACTGGCATTGATGCCCGCGGTCGGACAAACGCCCGTTGCATTGGCTGCGGGGTTCGTCGAGAGCACCGACACATTTCCGGTGGGGCTGGGAGCGGCCGCGATGAAGGTCCACACGTAGCTGCTGGCCGCAGGCAAGGGCGCCTGATTGCCCGCGAGCGCATTGCCCGCCAGATCCGTTATCGCCGTGGTCAGTGTGGCCGTATAGGTATCGCCCAAAACGAAATTCGCGGCCGGCGTAAACACCGCGGTTCTGGTGCTGGCGGAGTACTTCACGCTGCCGGCAGGTGCGACGCAAGGGGACGCGCAGGTCACGGTAAAGCTGGTGCCGATGATCGTGGCCGGCGCCATGTCCTTGGTGAAAATCGCAGTAATCGCGGTATTGCCGGGCACACCTGGCGTCGGTCCCGGAGTTGTGGTCGCCGGATTGGTCATCGACACGCGAGGCCGGGTAAGGTCCGCTGCGGCCCCCACGGTCGTAAATTGCCAGGTGAAGGGACCCACCATCGCGATGCCGCCGGCAAGACTCGTGGCGCCGGCGATGGTTCCGGTATAAAGCGTGGCCGTGGACAGCGTGGTTCCGGGGGTAAGCGTGAACGTGGCGATGGTATGGGTCGCGTCTAGGCTCACCACTCCCGTGGCATTCACGCACGGCGCTGCGCACGTCAGCGTCATGCTGGCCGTACCCGTGATCGGAGCGACCGGCTCATTCAGGGTTGCGGTGATAGAGGAGGTGCTGACCAGGACGCCGGTCGCACCGTTCAACGGCGTCTCGGCGATTACCGCGGGTATGAGACCCGCGATTCCAGTGCCGCCGAGAATTCGATCTTGCCCGCAGCCTGCGATCCATGTTGCCAGCGTCGCCGCGATCAGCCACGTCCATAGGGGGCGACTCTCAGTGATATTCATGTGCGTCCCTCTGGTCCTTGGTGGGAAATAAATCGCCGTCCTGGAGATATCTCACACTGAATGTAAAACGGCCCGCGGACTATGAGGCCTGAAAATTCAGGCGTCTGTACGGCATCCAACATACGCAGGCACGGTCATGTGAACTCCGTCGCCTCGCGCGAATTGTATTTTTTACGTTTTTCTTGGCGCGCCTGCGTGTCGGAGCCTAGTCGTCGTCATCCTTCATCTTCTTCTTGTACTTGACCTTCAGCATGGCCGGCGGCTGCGCACCGCCCATGGCATCCTGCCAAAGAATCAGATTGAGTTTGCTCGGGTCCGCGCGGTCCGCATGCCGAAAGTCCATTTTTTCGGACAGCGCTGCGCCGGGTGCATCCGCTGCGTTGGCCGTGTAGATCAAGCCATTGTCGCGATTCGACAGGTCCGCCGCGAAGGGCGGTTGATCGCCCGGCCCGGTAAATGGTGTCGAGATCAGTGAACACAGCGCATCGTTGTTGTTCATCGGCGGCACTTGCAGCAGAGTCTCCATGGTGCGCAACATGCTCACGGTCGAATAGAATCGGCTATCCACCACGGCGGCCTCGCCGGTTTTCGGATGCGGCGCATACTTGCTCACCAACAGGGCCAGCGAGCGGTGCGCATCTACATGATCACCGCCGTTTTGCGCATCGTCTTCCAATATCAGAATCGCGGTGTCGTTCCAGAATGGCGAGTGCGATATGGCTTCGACGACACGGCCAACGGCCAGGTCATTGTCGGCGACAGATGATTTTGGCGTCGGACCGCCCACCTTGGTCCCTTCGGTGTGGTCATTCGGCAGCCGCAATTGGATATAGTTCGGCATGGTGTCATTGCCCGCGGCGCGATCCTGCATCCATTGCTGCAGGTGGCGAATAAATACATTGACGCGGATCTGATCGGGCACGCGCAGGTTGAAGTCCGGCGATTCCGGCGCAAAGTGCCCCACGAGTTCCGGCTTCGTGGCGATGTTGCCGGCCAATCGTGGAATCGCCCACGGCCACAAGTTCTTGCCGCCGCCCCATTCCTCCGGAATAGCCTCGCCCGGCTTGATCATCGGGGAAGCGCAATGTGCAACGCCGCCCGACATGGCGCCGAGCTGCGGATCTTGAGTCCGCTTCGGCAATTTATCGTCGTCGCAGAAGATGGACGAGATGTACTCGGCGAAGTGGTAGACCGTCTTGCCGTGCGCTGCGAAGTTCGTCCACAGGTAACCGCTGGACGGTTCGGCAATATCGGGAATGTGCTGCAGCAGAGGGTAGCCGTCGGCCACCATGCCCTCGTAATCATAGGTGCGCTGTTTGCTGCGATAGTGCAGCTGCCAAGTTTTCTCGACGAAATCCGTGCCGATCCCTGCCATGGACCACACATGACCGTCGCCGGACACTTCGCCGGAGTCGAAGAAATTGTCGAGCACGCCGAATTGCAGCGCCAACCGGTGCTGATTCGGCGTGATGGCAGTCCCATACATCGTGAGCGACGGATCCCCATTGCCGACACGCTTGCCGTCTTTCGCCAGATCGCCGAGCACCTGATCGTAGGTGCGGTTCTCCTTCAAGATGTAGATCACATGCTTGATCGGGTTGCCGCCGCCGGCAAAATGAATCGCTTCCCGGGCGGCCTTCATGCGGTTCGATTCGAGCACGACCGCCGTCGACGCCTTGAGCGCGGACTCCACCGCCGTTTGATCGAGCGTGGCCAAGGAGCCGTACAACAGGGTGGGCGCATAGGTAAAGCCGCGCTTCATCAGCGGGTAGTTCTTGGTCGCCTCAGTGGGGCGAGGGTCCATGTTGTTTGGGCCCGTTCCTCTGCCCTTGGCGCTGGCGACGTACAGCGTGCGGCCCATGGATGCCAGCGCCATCGGCATCAATTCGGTGGGCACGAACCCGATGGGTTCCACCATGCCCTTGGCCCTAGGCTGGCCGAGCAGCCGGCGCGGATCGAGGACCGCCACCGCATCCGATCCTAAGTTCGCCGCGTACAACCGCGAGCCGTCCTGATTCAACGCGAGCGCGCCGGGCTCGGCCCCGAAGTAGCTTTGCCCCGGCAGGCGCGTGTCGAAATAGCCCCTGACTTCGAGCTTACCTTGGCCGGTTGCATGGTTCTGGCCGATGTCGATCGCAGCTACGGCGTCGCGGTTCGATAGTGCCGCATACAGCATGCCCGCGCGCTCATCCAGCACCAGCGCGCTCGGATGTGTCCCGGGCGCGGTAGGCGAGCTGGGCTTCAGCAGGCTCACATGCGGCCCAATCGCGCCGCTCACGAGATCCAGTTCCACCACCTCGCTGACATTCCACAGCGCGACGAACGCGCGCCGGCCATTCTGGGTGACGGCCAATGCGATGGGGTAGGTCGCGGGCACATTCTCGCTCCACGACAGGTCGAAGCGCCGCACGATGGCTCCCGAAGCCGCGTCCAGTAGGGCAACCGTGTCGGACAGATTCTCCGCCACCAGCAGCCGCTCGGGTTTACCTGGTACCACGGCCAATGCCGCCGGAAAGGGACTGACGGTATGGTCGTCGCGGCCGGACAGGCTGGAATGACGTCCTTCCCCAAGTGTTACCGGAGGCAGGCGTAGAAATCTATCGGCCGTGGGCACGCCGTTCGCAAACCGGTACACCACGATGCCATTGTCTGTTTTCTGGCCGCCGCCCTCCGGATCGCTGGAAGAGGCGAGACTGGCATACAGCTTGGTGCCGTCCGCACTGAACACGATGCCTGAGAAAAACGTTTGCTTCGCACCGATCAACGTGCGCGTGTCGGGGAAATCCCGGACGTTTCCACTCTGCGCATCGAGGACCCCGATCGACTGCATGTAGCCCGATTCGAAGGTGCCGAAGCCTGCGTTCAACGACGCCACCCAGCGATGATCGGGAGAGACTGCCAAGGACATCGGCAGACTGTTGGTGCGCTGGGGATTCCCGGGGATCGGCGCAATCAGCTGTTTGCTGGTGGGAAGATCCAGCGCCGCGCTCGAGTCTTGCGCGCCCACCGCGTTGCCCAGCAATGTCAGGGCGGCGAGCAGCGCCACGCGCCGCGGGCAGGCGCATATTTTTGTTACAAACAGGCTACGCACGGGATTTGAGCCTCGGGGAGTGTAGGGTGTCAATCGATGACTGTATCAAGAATTAGGTGTCACGCGCTGCCCGGGACTGCGCGTGAGTCAAGCCGGCATCGGCGCCGCACCTTCGCTCCAGTAGTCGACGTGCAGCATGCTCTCCAGCGCAAAACGCTGAGCCCACTTGACCTCCTCGAGCATCGGGCTTTCATAGAAGGCCGGCACGTACCCCAAACAGAGAACTGCTACCGGCCGGCTGCCTTCCGGCATCTTGAGCAACAGCCGCAGGGCCTCGGGATCGAACAAGGACACCCACCCCATGCCCACGTTTTCTGCGCGAGCGGCCAGCCAGAGATTCTGTATGGCACACGCCACCGAGGCCAAATCCATTTCAGGCATGGTCCGCCGTCCGAAGACATGAGCTTCGCGACCGTCCGCCAGCGCAGCCACCAGCACCTCGCCGCACTCGAGAATGCCCTCGACCTTGAGGCGCATGAACTCATCCTCACGCTCCGCCAGCGCCTGGGCGGTCTTGACGCGTTCCGCCTCCACCAGGGCGTGAATGCGCGTGCGCAGCCCCGGATCACGCACGCGGATGAAGCGCCACGGCTGCATGAGCCCGACGCTAGGCGCCATATGCGCCGCGCCCAGTAGGCGCGCAAGCAACGCATCGTCGAGTGGATCGGACAGGAAATGGCGCATGTCGCGCCGCATCGCCATCGCGCGATATACCGCCGCTATTTCTTGAGGACTAAAATCATGCCCACCGAGGTGCCTGCCAGAAACGGATTTACCTTCATTCATCGTTGTCGCCTCATTGGAGCAAACTCAAACGTCATCCGATGTCCAGACAATGTACCGATCCGAACGGTATATGTGTCTCGAGCCCGGCCGAGCCGTTGCCGCGAGCCGACCGGGCCAGCGCGACGCGAATCACGCCCGCGTGGGTTACTGCAATGACGATGCCGCTGTCGATCCGGCGAACATCATGCACCCAGCGTTCCCAACGCGTTGCAACCATCGCCGCCGATTCCCCGCCGCCGGGCCGGTAACCCCAGGTGTCCCTCGCCCAGGCGTCGATTTTCTCGCGCGCTATCGAATCCCATCGAGCGCCCTGCCAATCGCCGAAGCTCATCTCTGCCAAGGCTTCCGTCGATGCAGGTTCACGCGGCGACGCAATGCGTCGAGCAAGCCCCATGCATCGTGAAGAGGGGCTGGAATAGATGCGCGCGCTCTCGATCGCTGCGCCGGGTATCCGCGCGAAGACCGATTCGGCCGCTGCGTCGATGGCTTGCTCGTCCACGGGCACTTCCAGGCGTCCATAGCATAGGCCGTCGACCCCAATGGGTGGTGGATGTCGCACGAGATAAATCTGCATCAGCGCATGTCCATCATCCGTTCGGATGAATCGCGGTCGACACGCCCAATGTCGCCAGGAGAAAACTGAGTTCCGACAGTTGCTGCGCGGCGCCCAGGCAGTCTCCCGTGTAGCCGCCTATTCGGTATCTGAAGTAGGCGGCTGTCAAGAGCGTGGCGACCAAGCTAAATGCCAGTGCGGCAAGCAGGACCAGGACCCATGGAAACCGCGCCGCGGGATCGATGAACGGCAACGCCGGGAGCAGGGCGATGGTACCCAGCGCGCCGCTCAACAACCAGTTCCAGCCGCCCATACTGTCGGCAAGGGGTTTTGATTTGGCATCTGCGTCCGTGCGTACGTATTGCATTCGCCAAACGAGCCCGATGGCGCACCAGCGGCTGACGATGTGCGCTCCGACGACGACTACCGGCAACGTCGCATGGGGAAGAGAGACCAAAACCGCCCACTTCAAGCCCAGCATCATGGCGACTCCCATGGCGCCGTAGGCGCCCACTCGAGAGTCCTTCATGATGGCGAGCACGGCATCGCGCGTTCTACCGCCGCCGAACCCGTCGCAGACGTCGGCAAAGCCGTCCTCGTGCAACGCACCCGTCAATAGCAAGGTGGCGCTCATCATCAGGCCGATCGCGACGGCCGGCGGGAAGAATATTGCGCTGAGCCACCATACGCCGACGCCGATCGCTCCCACGAGCGCACCGACCATGGGAAAGTAGCGTGCCGATTCCGACAGCCAACTGTTCTGAAACCCGTCGAGATGCGGCACCGGCAGTCGGGTCAGGAATTGAATCGCGACCAGGAGCAGGAGGGCCTGCTTTTTCATAAAAAATATCTATCCAATCCGGTTTCCCTCCCCGATACGGCCACCGTTTGAATCATGCTCGTTACGCCTCCCTATTGCTGACCCCGGCACCTTCGAACGTGGCCATCTCCGTGAACAGCGCTACCGCCGTTCGCACGACGGATAGCGCCGTTGCCGCGCCGCTGCCTTCGCCCAGCCGCATCTCGAGATCGAGCAACGGTCGTACTTGCAGATGATCCAGCAGGGCACGGTGTGCATGCTCGGCGGAACAATGTCCGAATACGCAATAATCCAGCACCCCGGGATCTATTTTCGCCGCAAGCGCCACCGCGACGGTGGTCGTGAATCCATCCACCAATATCAGCGCTCGGCGCGCGGCGCCTGCCATCACCGCGCCGGTGAGCATGGCAATTTCGTAACCGCCGTATTCGGTCAGCAATTCCAGCGGATCTTGCGGCGTGGGGCGCCGCTCGAGCGCCTGCTCCAACAGCTGCCGCTTGCGCTCGAGTCCCGCATCGTCCAGGCCGGTCCCGCGCCCGACGCACTCGATGAGTGCCCGCCCGGTAAGCCCATGCATCAGCAGGGCCGCGGCTGCCGTGTTGCCGATTCCCATCTCGCCGAGGACCAGTGTGTTGCTGCCGGGTGTAGCCACGCGCTCAACCACCGCGCGGCCGCGCTGTAGTGCGTCCAAGCATTCCTGCGGCGTCATCGCCGGCTCGTCGATGAAATTGCGTGTTCCGCGGCGGATCTTCGCTTCGATCAGGCGTGGATGAGCGCTGCAGTCACCCGCCACGCCGGCATCCACGATCCAAAGCTCGATGCCCTGCAGCTTTGCCAGCACGCTGATCGCCGCGCCGCCGTGCAGGAAATTGGCCACCATCTGCGTAGTCACCTCGCGAGGGTACGCGCTGACACCCCGTTCTGCCGCACCGTGGTCCGCGGCGAATACGATGCCCAGCGGTTGAACTATGCGGATTCCCAAGGTGCCTTGAATGGCGCAAATCTGCGCCGCCAGCGGTTCGAGGCGCCCCAGAGCGCCGCGGGGTTTCGTCAGTATGTCGAGTCGCCGGTAGGCCGCGGTGCGGATCGCTTCGTCGACCCCCGGAATGGCGTCGAACCGCGGCCGGCGCGAACGCTGCTCCGCCATCAAGATGCCGCTCCACGCTTGCGCAATAGATAAGTGTCCATGATCCATCCTTTTTGATTCCGAGCCGAGGCACGCACTTCACCGATCCGCTCACGCAGTTCCTCGAGTTTTCCGGACAGCAAGATCTCATCCGGCGTGCCCAGATACGCGCCCCAGTAGATGTCGATATCGTCTTCGGCGAGCTCGTTGAATGCACAGTTACCGTCGAGCAATACCAGCACATTGATGCCGTCGGCGATTCCGTTTGCGGACTGCTCGTCGCGGAGTCGCCGTCCGGTCGTGATATGGATGGGTGCGCCGATTTCGTTCAATGAAATTCGGTGGCGCGCGGCGAGCGCCTGAATGCTGGTGATTCCGGGAATGATCTCCCACTCGAATTCCATCGTTTTGAGCGCCGCGACCTGACCGATGATGCGAAGGGCGCTGTCGTAAAGGGATGGGTCTCCCCAGACGAGAAACGCACCGCATTCGTTTTCGGATAACTGTTCTCGAATGACCTGCTCATAGAGGGCAGCTCGTTCCTCATGCCACGTCGCGACCGCGGATCGGTAGGCGCCCAAGGAGCCGGAGGAGCTGGAGCCACCGGACCCGCCGGACCCGCCGGAGGAGCGGTCTCGCCGAGGGTCCTTGATCTCCACGATTCGATGGGGCTTTGCCTGCATGTAACGTTCGCAGAGCTCCTTGCGGGCACGCACCAGATCCGCCGTGTCTTCGCCCTTGTCCGTTACAAAAATGACGTCCACTTGTTTGAGCGCATTGACGGCCTGCATCGTGATGTAGTCCGGATTGCCGGCCCCGATGCCGATGAGCTTCAGCCTGCGCATAGGGTCAGCCTTCGCACGCGGAATTTCCACAGGGTATGGCGGCTTTGCCGGCGGCTGCCGGTGCCGGTACTGGTGCCGGAGCTGCCGCTGCTTGCGCGATTGCATCCAGCAGCTGCCGGCGGATATTCACGATATGGCCGATGACGACCATGGCGGGGGCCGCGAAGTTTGCGGCGGTTGCCTCGGAGGCGACGCGCTCCAGCGTCGACACCAGTATCCGCTGATCCGCCAAGGTGGCCGAGGCGATCACGGCGGCCGGCGTGGTTGCCGGCAGTCCGCCGTGCATCAGGGCCGCCGCAATCTTCCCAAGATTGCGCAGTCCCATGTAGAGCACGATGGGCTGGCGTGTGCGTGCGAGCGCGGACCAATCCAGCTGGCCTTCCTCATCCGGATCATGGCCGGTGGCGAGGATCACTGCCTGATTGATACCGCGCATCGTTGCGGGGATTCCCAAGCTCGCCAATCCGCCAAGGCCTGCGGTCACGCCCGGTACCACGCGAAACGGCACGCCCGCGGCAGCCAGCGCGAGGATCTCTTCCCCGCCGCGGCCAAAGACGAAGGGATCGCCGCCCTTCAGTCTCAGTACTCGAAGCCCACGCTGCGCAAGCTCTATGAGTTGCACACAGATGTCTTGCTGAGCGATCGAGGGTTTGCCGCCGCGCTTGCCGGCAAACTGCATCTGCGCGCCGCGACGCGCGAGGGCCAGCACACGCGCATCGACCAACGCGTCGTGAACCACGACATCGGCCTGCAACAAACCCGCCAATGCGTCGAGGGTCAAAAGTCCGGGATCGCCGGGGCCTGCGCCCACCAGCCACACTTCGCCGGGCGCGAACGTTGGAATCTCGCCGCGCAATGCGGCAAGCGCCTGGGCTTGCGGCAGCTCCGCGCCTTCGGCGCCTGACGAGGGGTGGCGATCAGTGGGCATTGGCATCGCGGAATCGCCGCACATAATCGGGAGAATACAAAGCGCTCTCTTCGAAATCCGCGGCCTCCAGCGCCCGGCCGACGAAAACCAGGGCCGTGCGCTCCATGGGTTCGGCAGATAGCAGGGCGCGGATGTCCTCGAGCGTTCCTCTCAGGATGCGTTCGTCCGGCCAACTGGCGCGCATCACCACGGCCACCGGGCAGTCGGCGCCGTAGTGAGGAACCAGTTCCGCGACGATGGTTTCCATGGCATGAATGGCCAGATGAATGGCAAGCGTCGCGCCGCTTGCCGCGAATGCGTCGAGGCGTTCGCGTTCGGGCATGCGTGAGGCGCGTCCCGGCATTCGCGTCAAGACGACGCTTTGCGCAATGCCGGGCACGGTCAACTCACGTTCCAGAGCGGCTGCCGCAGCAGCGAAAGCCGGCACGCCGGGTGTGAGCGTGTAGGCAATCCCGTGACGCCGCAGGCGGCGCAGCTGCTCGGCCAGGGCGCTGTAAATGGACAGGTCGCCGGAATGCAGTCGCGCGACATCGAGACCCGCCGCATCGGCCGCGAGATATTCATGCTCGATCTGATCGAGCGTCATGGCCGCGCTATCGACGAGCCGCGCTCCCGGCGGGCAATGCGCGAGCAGCTCGGGTGGTACCAATGAACCGGCGTACAGGCACACGGGGCAACGGCCGAGAAGGTCGCGCCCGCGCACCGTGATCAGATCGGCGGCCCCGGGTCCCGCGCCAATGAAATGTACCGTCATGGCAGATTCTCTCCTTCGGCAAGCGCACAGGTCACAGGACCCACGGCGACTCGCGGCGCCAACAATCGTGAGTTCGGCCCGGCCGCGGCCAACGCAGCGGCCTCGGCGACGGACCGCACGTTGAACGTACCCATCGATCGTGCCGAACGAGTCAAGGTGCGCGAATCCGCCGCCTGCAGTGCGTCCGGTGCAATCAACACCAAGTGAACGCCACGCGCCGCCGCGGCCGCGACGATGGCCGCTTCCATGCCTTTTGCCGCAGGTACGGCAATCGAGCCCAGCTCATGCCCTTCGAGTCGGCTATGCAGCAACGCAGCCTCGATGGCCGAATCGACCTGCGCCGCCGATATCGCCTTGCGGCAACCGATGCCTGCGACGATCATGGCTTCACCCAAACCCATTGCATGACCGGCATGGCGGAGCGCCAGCCCGTCATGCGCCCATCCTCGCCGCCGATGGGATCGGCGCGCGCGATCGCAATTCGCCACAGCGAACCACCGAACTGCGAGTGGTATTTCAGTAGGACCAGTTCCGTTTCCAGAGCCACGGCGTTGATCACCAAGCGACCCGCGGGGCGCAACGCCTTTTGCAGAGTGTCCAGCATCCCAGGTGTTGCCGCACCGCCGCCGACGAATATCGCGTCCGGCAGCGCCGATCCTTCAAGTGCAGCGGGCGCCGAGCCCTCGATAACCTTGAGGTGCGGCACGCCGAACGCCGCGGCGTTGCGTCGAATGCGCGCGACTCGATCGGCACGGCATTCGACGGCGAGCGCATTCAAAGAAGCATCCGCGAGCAGCCATTCGATCGCCACCGATCCGGCCCCCGCACCCACGTCCCAAAGCAGTTCGCCGTGCCGCGGCGCCAAGGAGGACAAGGTGAGGGCACGAACCTCACGTTTGGTGATTTGCCCGTCATGCTCGAATAGTTCATCGGCCAGGCCCGCCGCCTTGGCAAGAATGCGCGCACCGGCGTCCGCGGCGACCTCGATCGCCACCAGGTTGAGAGGGTCGATTGACTCGAGGTCGAAGGCGTTCGCCGGCGCCGAGCGGATTCGTTCGCGTGGACCCGCCAGTGATTCCAGTACCGTGACTCGCGAATGCCCGAAGCCTAAGTCGCACAGCAAGCGGGCCAGCTTCACGGGCGTATCCTGGTCAGAGCTCAGTATCAGGATTCGCGCGCCGGGGTGCAGATGCGGGCGGACATAGTCGAGCGAGCGGCCGCACAGCGACAACTGCGCGGTCTGCGGCAGCGGCCACAGCAGGCGCGATGCCGCCAAACTGAACGCGGACGGGGCGGGCAGCGCCAGTGTTTCCTCGCAGGCAACGTGGCGCGACAGCAAGCTGCCGACGCCATGGAGAAAAGGATCCCCCGAAGCCAGAACACAGACTGCTCGGCCGCGGAGCTTGAGGATGTCGGCCACATTCGCCTCGAAAGGTGCCGTCCACGGCCGGGCAGTGCCGCGAATCAAGGGTGCCGCCAAAGTGAGGTGGCGAGCCCCGCCGAAGACGACGTCAGCCGATTGGATGAGTTCCCGCGCCGCCATGCTCAAGGCCTCGACACCATCCTCGCCGATGCCGACGATGGACAGCCAGCGATGTAATGCGGCAGGCTGGGAGCTCATGGGTTCAGCGAGCGACATGGCGAAGAACATCCTCATTCTCGGCGGCACCACGGAGGCGCGATTGCTCGGCCAGCAACTCGCCAACCGTAGCGACATCGCGGTCACCTTGTCGTTGGCGGGCCGCACCGCATCCCCGTTGACTCAGGCCGTGCCGGTACGAACCGGCGGCTTCGGCGGCATCGCTGGCCTCGTGCAGTACCTGCGCGTCCACAAGATCGATGCATTGATCGATGCCACTCATCCCTATGCCGCAGCGATGTCGGCCCATGCGCACTGCGCCGCCATGCAGACCGATACGCCGTTGGTGTCCTTGTGCCGGCCGCCGTGGAGCGCGGTCGGCGGCGATCGATGGACTGAAGTACATGACGCAGCGGAGGCGGCGCGCACCCTGGGCAGCGAGCCGCGGAACGTGTTCCTCGCCGTGGGCCGCCAGGAGATCGGGCATTTTGCGCAGGCGCCCCAGCATCGGTATCTCATTCGCAGCGTCGATCCGGTGGATCCGCCGCTCGCGGTCCCGCATGCGCATTACATTCAAGATCGCGGACCATTCGGCGAGGAACCGGAACGAGAACTTCTCCGCGCGCATGCCATCGAGGTGGTGGTCGCCAAGAACAGCGGCGGAGAGGCGACCTACGGCAAGATTGCCGCGGCGCGCGCGCTGGGCGTATCGGTATTGCTGTTGCAACGACCGCCGGCCTTGCCGGTGCCCACGGTGACGACGGTCGGGGAAGCGATCACCTGGCTGGATCATGTGCTATGACCAGGCTCGATCACGGGCTTGAAGGCACCGGCCGATCGCGGGGTGTAGACCAGCGCGGTCCCGTTGGGTCGCGCCAAGAGGCGCGTCTCCGGTGAGCCGACGATGATGCAGGTTGCCATGTCCGCCGCAGAAGCATCAGCCGCCTCCAATGTCGTGATGAGAATGCGTTCATCGGCGCGGCTGACGGCGCGCCCGAATACCACCGGTGTGTTCGCAGGCAGGTGGGTGCGCAATATTTCAAGTGCACGCTGCAACTGCCAGGGTCTTGCACGTGAAATGGGGTTGTACAGCGCGATGGCGAATCCAGCGCTCGCCGCGGCTTGCAGGCGCCGCTCGACGATGGCCCATGGTTTCAAATTGTCGGACAGCGACAGTGCACAGAAGTCATGGCCGAGGGGCGCGCCCACGCGCGCGGCAACGGCCAGCATGCTGGTAATTCCCGGAACGATCGAAAGCTCCAGATCGCGCCATGCACTGGGGGCCCGCTCCAGCGCCTCGCAAATCGCCGCCGCCATCGCAAACACGCCGGGATCGCCGCCCGACACCACCGCGACGCTGGCGCCCTCGGCCGCATCCTTCAACGCCCGTGTCGCACGATCGATTTCCTCTCCATTGTCCGACGCTCGACGGCGCTGCCCCGCTCGAGCGGGAATCCGAGCGAGATAAGGTCCGTATCCGTACACCACATCGGCTGCTTGCAGCGCCTCGGATGCTTCCGGTGTCAGCTGAGAGGCGTTCCCAGGACCTAATCCGATCACCGTCAGTTTGCCGCTCATGAGTTCCACGCGCGGCCGGTAACCAGCACGATGGCAAAGTAGGGTGCCGCGTCGTCCGGTTTCTGGGCGAGGGGCATCAGCCGCTCATTGTGCATCGTGCCGCGTTCGACATACGTGGCGTCGTTCAGACGGTTCGCGGCGATCAATGCCTGCCGCACCTTCGGTAGATTCCGTCCCACCTTCATGACCACGGTGGGATCGTTCTGTTGAAATCGGCGAACGAGTTCCGCCTCGTCCAACGTGCCCGGCAGCACCGTCAGAACATCGTCTCCCTGCACCATCGGCAGCCCGGCGGCGGACCAACAGCCCGACATGGCGGTTACGCCGGGAATGACGTCGGTGGGATAATGCGGCATCAAGCGCACGTGAAGGTGCATGTACGATCCGAAGAATAGAGGATCGCCTTCCGAGAGGACGGCGACGGAGCGCCCGGCATCCAAGTGAGCGGCAACCGCCGCCGCCGCTCCATCGAAAAATCCTTGAATCGCCGATCGATAGGCAGAGTCGCCCGTGGGTTTTTCCGTGGTGATGGGATACAGCAGCGGCAATTCCGTCACGCCCCGGCGCAAGAATTGCGCGACGATGGCGCGCGCATTGCTGGCATTTCCGGCCTTCGCAAAATGGGCGATGACATCGGCGCTCTTAAGCGCGTGTACTGCCTTCAACGTCAAGAGGTCCGGGTCTCCGGGGCCCACCCCGACGCCGATCAGTGTTCCTAAGCCGCTCATAGGCCGGCCCGCGCCAGGCCATTCACGGCGGCGGCGGTCATTGCGCTTCCGCCGACGCGGCCGCGCACGGCGATGAAGGGTATGCCGCGCGGGTTGGCGATGAGCGCCTCTTTCGATTCCGCTGCGCCGACGAATCCGACCGGGATCCCCAATATCGCCGCGGGATGGGGTGCTCCTTCGTCCAGCATTTCCAGCAGCCGGAACAAGGAGGTCGGGGCATTGCCGATGGCGACGATGGCTCCCTCGAGCCGGTCGAGCCAAAGCTCCAGCGCCGCGGCGGAGCGGGTCGTTCCCAATTTCTCGGCAAGCGCCGGCACCGCCGGATCGCGCAAGGTGCAGATAACCGCATTGTTGGCCGGAAGGCGCGCGCGGGTGATGCCGTGGCTGACCATTTCTGAGTCGCACAGGACGGCAGCGCCGGCGTGCAGCGCCCGCCGAGCTGCCGCGATGACGCCGTCCGCGAACACGATGTGCTCGGCGAGCTCAACCATACCGCAGGCATGGAGCATGCGGATCGCAACATCCGCTTCCTCTGCTGAAAATCGTGCCAGATCCGCTTCGGCACGGATGATGGCAAACGATTGCTCATAGATGGCGCTGCCCTGGCGCAGGTACTCAGCCATGTGCCGCACCCATGGCGTCAAGCACGCCGGCTGCACCGAGCCTCGACACCAACCCCGCGCTGCTTTCCGGAATGCCGGACGATTGCCGCTGCGCGCTCAGGCGGGAAAGGCCGGCGATGAATTGGGCGATCGGCGCCATGCCGTGCGGTGTGTCGCCGGCGCAGCCCTGCACGACGAGGCGATCGGGTCCGACAAAGGTCAATGCGGCAGCGCCGGGATGCGCACACCCCTTGGCGCAGCCGGACAGGTGTATGGTTAATGAACCATCGAGCAATGGTTTTGCGGCCTCGGCGATGGCCGGGGCGAGTTCGCGCGTGGCCAGTCGGGCGGACCCACAGGCCGGCGCGCCGGCGCAGGCGACGACATGCCGGCGCGGATCATTGGGTCGCACCAGAAATCCCGCCGCCGCTGCCGCAGCGCTCAATTCATTTGCCCCGTTCACGTCCAATCCGATGGCCAGCAGCGAGCGGCCGGGCGAGGTTTGTATGGAGGACGCGCCGCAGGCCGCGGCAACCTGCGCCAAACGTTTGAGCACGGCGGCCTCGGTGAATCCGAAGGCGAGGGCGATTCCGAGCGCCACTTGTCCGGTATTGAGCCGATGGACACCGATCGGCTCCGCCGGCGGTCGCGGGTTCGGCGGCGGTGCGTCGCTCAGGTGCGCCAGAGTGCGCAGGGCCTGCGCATCGGCGCCGTTCGCGAAATCTCGCGCTCTGGCATCCGTGCCGCGACTTGCGATGCATGAGAGGACGTGGGCGATGACCTCGAGAGCATGCTGCGGCTCCGTCCAGCCCAGCGCGGTTCCGGTGGCGGCGTTTCCGGCAATGCTCACATGCAGGCGAGAATCTTCGGCGGCCGGCACGGCCTGCACTCGTATGTCGCCCGGCACGCCGTCCAAATGCAAGCTGCCGCCGCCATCGATCAACACCGAAACTTTGGGGCCGACCGAAGCGAAGCGGTGGTTCGCCAATTCCGCGCGCAGCGCGGCAAGCAATGGGCGCAGATCGGCAAACTCATGGGCGTCCAAGCCCATCAAGGGTGAGGCAATGAGGGGAGCGCCGCCTCCCGCGTCCAGTCCGAGCGCCACCACGCAGCGCGCAAACTCCGGTGCGGAAGCTGCGGAAAGCCCCCTGAATTGCAGGCTGCCGCGTTGCGTCACCTCGACAATGCCGTTGCCATGGACTTGTCCGGCGTCACACAGGGCAACCACGGTGTCGATGGCAAGCGGCCCGGACGGCATGAGACGGGCGAGAAGTCCGTCGCCGGTGGGCATGGGATTAAAGACGCCGGGACATGCACCGCGACGCAGGGAATTCACGGTAATACTTCGCGAAAGTCGACCGGCGGAATGCGGGCAATAAGGCCTCGTTTCAAGGAATCCGGCCGGCCGCGCCATGGCATGATCCCGTCCGCCGCCTGTGCCAGCAATCGCGCGCCGATGATGAGAGAGGGACCATCTCGCGCGGGGTCGAGGCCTCCGAATACATAGGTCCAGGTATTCTCACAGCGGATTGCCGCACTCAATCCGCGACTGCAGTTACCTAGGCAGCGGATGCGTTGCACGTTAACGTCAGGGGCAGCGGTAGCAGCTGTAGCAGCGGCGGCAGCAGCGAGGGTGGCGTCGGCCAGAGCGCTACCCGCTCGAGGCGCGTCTGCGTCTAACTCGCCCGGCGGGTCCGTCGGCGTGCGGCAAGTAATGCATACCATGACCGTGGGTTGGGCGGCCGGCCCGGCGTCGATCATTCGTACGGCTCCTCACTTAAGCTCGGGGTGCGGAACCGGTGCCGAATCGGTTGGGCCGATTCGCACACAGTCGAGACGAACTCGACCGTCGCCGAGGCACCCCGCCCGGCACGCGACCAATGGGATGGCAGGTCTCCTGGCTCGCGGGTCAGTGCAGCTTGCCGCCTTCCCGACCCGCCGCTAAGGACAGATCAGTGGCATCAGGCAAGCGCTCGCCGCTTACAGTTGCGGGGGCAGCCGTGGGTTGGCATTCGCCTTCGAGGCGCGATGCGTACCACATTCCCTCATCGCTCTCTCACTCGAGAGAGGCCATCAAGGGCGCTAGTACAACGTTGCGCCCACGCGTTGTCAATGGCGACCTAGCCGCCGCCGGTGCTATCCTCAATGACCGCCTCGCCGCATACTATTGCGTTGCCGGTCCGGTGTGGCTGGTTCTGTGCGATCGGTTCTGCGCTGCCGGTTCTATGCGGCCGGTTCTGTATTGCCGGTCAAGAACCAATTCCCTGCGAGGTAAGCGAATGGCGGAATCCAACTTGGGCTCTGAAGCGTCCGAAGACACCGATACCCATACCGATACCGAGGCCTATGCGCAGCGGATACGGCGGCGCAAGGAGATTCAGGATCGGCGCATGGCCGAAACCGTGACGGATCGAGGGCTGGTCATCGTTCACACCGGAGCCGGGAAGGGGAAAACCACCGCCGCGCTCGGGATGGTATTGCGCAGCTTGGGTCATGGCTACCGCGTTGCCATCGTGCAATTCATCAAGGGGGCATGGGAACCGGCTGAGAAGCGAGCATTCGAGCCTTGGGGTAGCCAGCTTCAATTTCACGCCTCAGGCGAAGGCTTTACCTGGGAAACGCAGGACAAGGTCCGCGACAGACTCATGGCGCAGGCGGGATGGGAGATTGCCCTGCGCTACTTGATCGACGCCGAGTACCACCTGGTGTTGTTGGACGAGGTCAATGTGGCCCTGAAGAAAGACTACTTGTCCATCGAGCAGGTATTGGCCGGCATCGACCGGCGGCCGCCGAAAACCCATGTGGTGCTCACCGGACGAAATGCGCCGCAGGAACTGATCGAGCGCGCCGACTTGGTGACCGAAATGAGCCTGATCAAACATCCCTTGAAGCTGCAGCGCATTCGTGCGCAAGCCGGCATCGAGTTCTGAATGGACTCGATGACGCCCGCGGCCGGCCCGCCGATCTCGAGGCCATCGCGCATTCGGATACTGGTCGCCATGAACGGGGTCGATGAAAAATCCTGGGAGGACTGGCGCGCGGCGCGGGAGGCGAGCCCCCATGCATCCCGAATCGCGCTGCAGCGCGTCTCTCGCAGTGATTCGCAATCTCGGCATGCGGTCGGGTTGGGGTTCGGCGAGACGCTGCGCTGGTTCGGGCCGATCGACGACGCGGATAAACGCCGCCTGGCAATCGAGTACGCCTGCGCGGTACTCGACGCCGGCGGGTTCTCGCCGGACGGCGATTCAGGGTTGACCGAGTTGTCGGCTCGTATTTCCGGAACCGCGATCGAAGAGTCGGCATCGAACGCCGCCGTACCCCTCGAAGGCTTAGTGCTGCTTTCCCACGCGGAAACGGACTTGCTGGCACTCGAACGCGCCCGTGGCGAACTCCCGGCGGATTTCCCGGCAGTCAGGGGCCATTCTCTCCTCGGTTTGTCCGGTTCGGACGCGCTGTTTGCATTGTTCGGTGCGCGGCGCTCGGCGCGGCTGTTGGCGATCGTGCGCATTCACGGCACGGTGCCCAGCGTGCCCGGACTCACCGACCTCATCGGCCTGGCGCATGAAGAGGGCTGGGGGCTGGTCGTGATCAGCGGCGTCGGCGGGAATATGGAGTTACTGCCCCGCACCGCCAATCTCACACCTGAACTGGCATCGAACCTGACGTCCTATTTCATGGCGGGCGGCGTGACGAACGTGGCGCAGGCCCTGCGCTATGCCGCGGTGACTCATCTAGGCCATCGCGCGGAATTTACGGCGCCGCGCCCCATGCCTGCTCACGGTCTGTATCACCCGGACCTGTTGGTGACCCATGCCGCGGAATGGAGCAGCTACCGCGCGCTCGACAGGCCCGTCGCGGCCGTGCTGTTTTACCGCGCCCATGTGCTGAGCGGAAATCTGGCCTTTGTCGACGCCGCGGTCCGAGCCCTGGAAGGGCGTGGTTTTTCCGCGATCGGAATCTTTACCAGTTCATTGCGTGATTGCGATGCGGCAGGCCTGCCGCTGGCATTGCGGCTGCTGCCCGATTTCCCGGACATCATCGTCAACACCGTGAGCTTTCCGGTCTTCACGCCGGAACCTAAGTCGAGTCCGCCCGAAGGCCTTCCGCGCGGAGACGGCACGCCTGTCGCAACAATCGGTGCGCCTGGCGGACCAGCAGCGCCTTTTGAGACGATCGGTGTGCCATTGATCCAAGCAATCTGCTGCGGGACACCACGCGCCGTGTGGAGTCAATCGGAGCGGGGCTTGAGTCCGTCGGAGGCCGCGATGAACGTCGCGCTGCCCGAATGCGACGGCCGCGTGATCTCCGTGCCCGTCTCGTTCAAGGAAAATCATCGCTACGTTTCCGACCCGGAACGCATGGCGCGCGTCGCCGACTTCGCCCGCCGGCTCGCGGTGCTGCGCAGCAAATCCAATGCCGAGAAGAGGGTGGCGATCGTGCTCAGCAATGCCGGCGGAAAGGCGCAGCGAATCGGCGGTGCGGTCGGCCTGGATACCCCGGCATCGCTGCTGCGTTGGCTCACCGACATGCGCGCCGCGGGCTACGAGGTGGGTGTGCTGCCGCGCTCTTCCGATGAGCTGATGAGGCAATTGCTGGCACGGGGCTGTTACGACGACAAGCTGCCGCTTGATCCTTCGACTGCCTGGCGCATGTCTCGCGCGCGCTATACGCGGTGGTTCAGCGCGCAATCCACGGGATTTCAAACCGCGATAAGCGACATGTGGGGTAGGCCGACCGCGACAGGGCCGACGGTGGCGCCGCCGTTCTGGCGCGGCAACATGCAATCTGCGCGCCGCTCGCCCTTGCTTGCGCTCCATGAACCGTTTTCCGATGACCATGACTACCTGTTCAGCGGCTTGAAGTTCGGCAATGTTTTCGTCGCGATTCAGCCGCCGCGCGGCTTCGGAGTCGACCCGGAGGCGGTGTATCACGCCCCGGATCTGCCGCCGTGCCATCACTATGCTGCGTTCTATCGCTGGCTGGCCGGTGAATGGCAGGCCGATGCGATGATTCATTTCGGCACGCATGGAACCCTGGAGTGGCTGCCCGGCAAGAGTATGGCCATGTCGGCGGACTGCGCGCCGGACGTGCTGCTGGACGATCTACCATTGTTCTATCCCTTCGTGGTCAATAATCCGGGCGAAGGTGCACAAGCGAAGCGCCGTACGCACGCCGTCATCCTGGATCACCTCGTGCCGCCGCTCACCCATGCGGATACCTACGGGCCGTTGGCGGCGCTTTCGCGGCTGGTCGAGGAGTACTATCGCGCGGAAGTGCTCGATACGAACAAACTTCCGGTGCTGCGTCGCCAGGTGTGGGACCTCGTGCGTACCGCGCAGCTCGAGGATGATCTCAAACAAATCAGGCTCCAGCGGCACGGCGATCACGAGCATCCGTGGGACGATCGCATCAATGAACAGGGGATCCCGCGCGCGCTGGAGCGACTGTCGGGCCGAGGGCTTGCGCATTTGCTGGAAGACCTCGATGCCTATCTGTGCGATCTAGGCCGGGCGCAGATTCGCGCGGGGTTGCATATTTTCGGTGCGCCGCCTGAGGGGCAGGCACTGGTGGATCTGCTGTTCGCGATATTGCGAAGTCCCAATGGCAATGTTCCTTCCTTGATCGATGCGCTGACGCGGGCCGTCGGAATCGAGCCCTCTACCTTGCGCGAAAGTCAGGGTGTATGGCCCGATGCGCTGTCGCCGGTGCTTGGCGTATGGGTGAGCGGCGTTCCGACCGTGGGGCAGGTGCGCATCGCGCTCGATGAATTGGCGCGCGCGCTGTTGCGCGATTTACAGGACGAGGGCTTCTCGCTCGCCTGCGTTGGGGCGTTGATAGACCGGCGCTTCGCGCAGATGCAGGGGCAAGCGCAGACGCAGGGTCTGGCGGGTCTATTGCAGGTCTTGGAATTTACGTGCTCCACATTGGCGCCGAATTTGGCGCGCACCACCGATGAAACGCGCCATTTGCTGGCGGCGCTCAACGGCAGCTACGTGCCGGCCGGGCCTTCCGGATCGCCGAGCCGTGGCATGGCGCATGTGTTGCCGACGGGCCGGAATTTCTACACGATCGACCCGCGCGGTCTGCCCACGCCGGCTGCTTGGTCGACCGGGGCGGCGCTGGCGCGCGAGGCGCTTGACCGTCATTTCGCACAAAAGGGGCGATGGCCGGAAAGCATTGCGCTCAGCGTATGGGGAACACCAACCATGCGCACGGGCGGGGACGATGTCGCGCAGGCACTGGCCTTGATCGGGGTACGTCCTGTTTGGGAGACCGAGAGCCGCCGCACCTGCGGTCTTAAGATCATTCCGCTCTCCGAACTCGGGCGTCCAAGGGTCGATGTCACGCTGCGCGTGAGCGGATTTTTCCGCGATGCGTTTCCTGCCTTGATGCACCTGTTCGATGAGGCCGTGCAGCGTGTGGTGATTCTCGATGAGCCCTTGGAGCAGAACTTTATCCGCAAGCATTGGCTGGCGGAGACTGCGGCTTTGCAGGTTCAGGGATGCGGGGAGATTTTGGCGCAGCGTCGCGCCTCGTATCGTGTTTTCAGCTCCAAGCCCGGCGCCTACGGCACGGGGTTGATGCAGATCATGGATCAGAGCGCGTGGCGCGATACCAGCGATCTCGCGGAAGCCGTGTTGCTGTGGGGCGGGTGGGCCTACTCACCGCAATGCAGTGACGGCGTGGAGGCGGTGGAATCGTTCCGCCGCAAGCTTGCGAGTGTTGATCTGGTGCTGCACAACCAAGACAACCTCGAGCAGGACTTATTCGATTCCAGCGACTACTTCGAATTTCACGGGGGGTTGGTGGCCGCGGTGTCCGTGGCTTCGAACACGGCGCCGCAGGCCTACTTCGGCGATTCGTCCGATGCCTCCCGCCCGCGCGTTCGAACCTTGCAAGGGGAGGCTCTGCGGGTTTATCGCTCACGCGTCGTGAATCCGAAGTGGCTGGAGGGCATCCGGCGCCACGGCTACCGGGGCGGCCTGGAAATGGCGGCAACCGTGGATGCGCTGTTCGGCTTTTCCGCCACCGCCGGGATCGTCACCGACTGGATGTTCGAGGGTATTGCGGAGAGCTTTGCCGGCGATGAGGCGCAGCGCTTCTTGCAAAGGGATAATCCGTGGGCGTTGAATGCCATCGTCGAACGGCTGCTCGAGGCGGAACAACGTCGGCTATGGGTACCTAAGCCTGAAACGCTAAAGAGGTTGCGCGCGGCACTGCTGTCGAGCGAGTCAACCGTCGAGGAAGCGGCCGAGAGTTCCCTTTGAGACCAGATTCAACTAAATGACCCGATTCATGACCCGATTCCCCTATGAGATCTGATTTTCCAGTGACTGACTCCCCTGTGAAACCCGACTTCCCGTTCTCTGCCGTCGTGGGCCAGGATGATCTGAAACTCGCGCTGGTGTTGGTCGCCGTCGATCCGAGCATCGGCGGCGTCTTGATCAGCGGAGAAAGAGGTACGGCCAAGAGCACCGCGGCGCGCGGACTGGCCGCGCTCCTGCCGAAGAGTCCGGAAGGGAAATCGGCACCGTTCGTCGAGTTGCCCATCGGTGCGACCGAGGATCGGGTGATTGGAGCGTTGGACATCTCGAGGGTGTTGCAGAGTGGCAGTGCCGAGCTGCGGTCGGGCTTGCTCGCCCGAGCGGACGGTGGCGTCTTGTATGTCGATGAAGTCAATCTGCTCCCGGATCACATCGTCGACCTGCTTCTGGACGCCGCGGCCAGCGGTTGGGTCACGATCGAGCGTGATGGTATTTCCGCCGGCGAGTCCGCGCGCTTCGTCTTGGTGGGTACCATGAATCCCGAGGAGGGTGAGCTGCGGCCGCAGTTCGTGGATCGCTTCGGACTATGTGTGCAGATTCGCGGGCTCGACGCGGCCGGCGAACGGATCGCGGCGATTCGCGGACGCCTGGCGTTCGATGAAGATCCCGCCGGGGTTCTCGAGGCGGCACGACCGCAGGAGCAGGCGTTGCGCGAGGGAATCGTCGCCGCTCGGCAACGGCTGTGGAACCTGCCCATCTCGGAGGACCATCTGTCCATGGTCGCCGCATTGTCGGTGGAGCATCAGCTGGATGGAATTCGCGGTGATCTGGCCATCGCCAAGGCCGCGCGCGCCTTGGCGGCATGGCTGGCGGCGCCCGCGATCACGGAGGAACATATCCGCCGCGCCGCGGAATTCGCGCTGCTCCATCGAGCGCGGCGCAAGAAGACCCGAGGTCAGCCGCGTGCTGCCTTCAGCCTCACTCCTGACTCCACCCCCAACATTGCCCCGCAATCCACCTTGACCTCTAAGAAAGATCATGCGGCGGCGGCCGGTGAGGAAGAAACGGGCAACGGCATGTCAGGCCAATCGGACGCTCCGCGGCTGCAACCCGCGCCGCCTGCGCCGGGAGTCAAGCCGCTGCACTTGGTGACCGATCGAGTAGACCGCGAACGCCCCGGCCGCCGCGATACCGAATCGTTGGCCGCGCAACATGTCATCGGTGTCGCTCCCTTCAAGAACACCGGCACGCTGGCGGTCGGCGATACCTTGATCGCGGCGGCGAAGCGCGGAGCTCGAATCGGCGAGAGGGGTCTGTCCCTCGAGGCATCCGACCTTAAGCAGCATGAACGCCGCGGAGCCGGGGCCGGCCATGTTCTGTTCCTGGTCGACGCCAGCGGCTCGATGGCAACGCAGCGACGGTTGGAGCTGGCGAAGGGTGCCGCGCTGGATCTTCTGGCGTCGAGCTATCAACGGCGCGATGAAGTGGCGCTCATGGTGTTTCGCGCCGAGGGCACGGACCTGGTTCTGCCCTTTACGCGCGATATCGCGCGCATCGAGCAGGCGCTGCGGTCGGTGCCTACCGGTGGACGCACCCCCTTGGCACGCGCGCTGTTCGACGCCGCATCGCTGCTGCAGACGCGCGACCCCGCCTTACTGGTGCTGCTCACCGATGGGCGCGCGAACGTGGCGGCCGACGGTGCGGATCCCTGGGAGCAGGCGCTGGCCGCATGCCGGGAATTGCGCGCCGGATGCGCCGGCGCCCTGGTGATCGATTGCGAATCGGGGCCGATCGTGTTGGGGCGCGCCCGCCTGCTCGCGCAGGCGCTCGGTGCGGAATGCGTTGCGCTCGACGCATTGGACCATTCGACGCTGACGCTTCACATCCATCGGCGCCTCGAGACGCTGTGAGCATACTGCTCGCGCTGCTGATCGATCGCCGATGGGGCGAGCCGCCGGCGCGCATCCACCCCGTCGTCTGGATGGGCAGCTACTTGAAGTTCATGGGGAGCGGATTGCCTGCGCGCGGACCGTTTCGGGCACTGTTCCTCGGCGCGGCGTGCTGGTTGGCCGGTGCGGCGCTGGTGGCGGCGGCCTATGGCTACGCCGGCGTCTTCGTCGCGAAGTTGCCATGGTGGCTGGGCGTCGTACTCACCGCATTCCTTCTTAAACCGCTGCTCGCCTTGCGCATGCTGACCGAAGAAGTGGCCGCGGTGGAGCAGTGTCTCGCCGAGAGTCTCGAGCGCGGCCGGGCGCGCCTCGCCATGATCGTAAGCCGCGACACTTCGCGGCTCGACCCCGATGAGGTACGCGAATCGGCGTTGGAGTCGCTGGCGGAGAATCTCTCCGATTCGGTCATCGCGCCGCTGTTTTGGTTCGCTCTCTTCGGCCTGCCGGGTGCGGCCGTCTATCGATTCGCCAATACCGCCGACGCCATGTGGGGGTATCGCGGGCACTGGGAGTGGGCCGGGAAATTTGCCGCGCGGGTGGATGACCTGTTGAATCTGATACCGGCGCGCATCACCGCGCTGGGGCTGCTGTTGGCGGGTCCGAATCGTCTGGCGCGACTGCGGCGCCTGCCCTGCGAAGCGGCACATACCGCATCGCCAAATTCAGGCTGGCCGATGGGTGCGCTCGCGCTGTCGCTGAATGTCCGGCTACGAAAGCCAGAGGTCTACACCTTGAATGCCGGCGGTGCCGCACCGTCTTCCGCGGATATGGCCACGGCGTTGCGTCAGGCGCGCAACGTGGCGTGGGTGGCGGCAGTGCTGTTGGCCATGGCGATGGCGCTGTTGCATGGAGTCGCCCATGCCTAGGAAGCTTGAATTCGTTGGTTTGCTGCCGACTCACGGCGGCACGGATTCGATGCCGGATCCACGCTACGATTTCTCGAGCAACGCCAACGCCTTGGGGCCTTGTCCATCGGTGCTTGTCGCCGTGCGCAATGCCGATGTGACTCGCTACCCCGATCCGCAATACACGCAATTGCGCGAGACGCTTGCGGCCCATCATCGGACCACTCCCGATCGCATCGTGGTGGGCGCCGGCGCCAGCGAATTGATCCTGCGCCTGATTCGCTGCATCGACGGCAGCGTAACGCAGCTTGCGCCGACGTTTTCCGAGTATGCGCATGGGTCGAGGACGATGCGCCGGCGATTGATCTCGGCGCGCTCGCCGGCCGCATTCCTGCGGGCGCAAGCGGCTCATCCAGGCATCGGATTCGTGTGCTGGCCGAACAATCCCACCGGCGATACGTGGCCCTTGGATTTCATCTCGGCGGCTGCTGCTGCGGGACCCTTGGTGGTGGACTTGGCGTATGCATCGCTGTGCGAGGAAGGTCATTCGGCCGCCATCGAAGCGGTGGCTCAGGGAGCTTACCGGCTATATTCCCCCAACAAAGCCTTCGGCCTGACCGGTATTCGAGGCGCCTATGTGATCACACCGCGCGTCGATCGACGCCTTACCCAGGCTGCGCCGAGTTGGGTGGTCGGGCGCGATGCCGTGGCGTTCCTGGAGGCGGTCGTCGAGCCGGAGGCTCATGCCTGGCTCGCCGCGGCGCGTCCACGATTGCAGGGCTGGCGCGAACGGCTTGCAGCTTCGCTGCAGCGGCTCGGACTCAGTGTGCGGCAGAGCCCGGCGACTTTCTTGCTGGCCAAGGTGGGAGATGCCGCGCGAATTGCCGAGTCCTTGAGACGATGTGACATACGAGTGCGCGACGCCGGCTCCTTCGGTTTGCGTCAATGGATTCGACTGAGCGCACAGCCGCCCGCCACCCAAAAGGCCCTGCTGGCGGCACTGGAAAAAATTCTATGAGTGCGGGGCCGCATAACGTGCCGGGCGGTGGGCAGGGCGATTCGCCGCGTCACGCGTTGCACGGCGTGACGCCGCACACCGTGACGCACGCCGTGCCGCGCATCGTCATCGCCGGCGCGTCCTCAGGTGTCGGCAAGACCACGATGACGGCCGGACTGATCGCCGCCCTGCGCCGACGGGGCTTGACTGTGCAGCCGTTCAAATGCGGTCCCGATTACATCGATCCCAGCTACCACGAGCGCGCAGCCGGGAGGCCGTGCCGCAATCTCGACGCTTGGATGCTGAACGATGCACAGCTTTTGGAGGGATTCTCACGCGCCTGCCGCGGCGCCGACATCGCCGTGATCGAGGGAGTCATGGGGCTGTTCGACGGCAGCGACTGGCATGATGAACGCGCCTCCACGGCGCAGATCGCCAAGCTTCTCGGCGCTCCCCTGTTGCTGGTCGTGGATATTGCCGGCGCGGCACGCAGCGCGGCGGCCGTGGTGCTCGGCTGTCAGCAGTTCGATCCCGATTTGGCGCTTCGCGGTGTGCTGTTGAATTTTGCCGGGTCCGAAGCGCACGCCAAGGGCTGCGGCGAGGCCATCACGTCGCGAACCGGACTGCCCATGCTCGGTTGGCTGCCGCGTCGATTGGGGCTCGAGATTCCGGAACGGCATCTCGGGCTGGTGCCGGGCGCCGAGCATTCCGATCCTGACGCGTTGATCGCGCGGATTGCAGGCGAGATCACGCAGCGATTCGATTTGGCTGCTGTACTTCATACGGCGCGCACGGCCGGAGAATTGCCGGGCGTCGCCGCTCAGGCGCCGAAATCGCATCAGGAAGCGGGTGCATATCGGCCGGTAATCGAATCGACCTCGAGTTCCAACGAAGCACCGGGCGCGCGCCGGGGGGTAATCGCCGAATCGACCGCGAATCCCGACGAACCGTCGGTCATGCATCGGCGGGAAATCGCCGAACCAATCTCGAAATCACACGTAGCACTGGGCAGACATCGGCCGGTGATCGCCGTCGCGCGCGATGCCGCGTTCTGCTTTTATTATCCCGAGAATCTGGAGTTGTTGGCTGAAGCCGGCGCCGACATCGAATTTTTCAGTCCCTTGAAGGGCGAATGCCCGAGCTCGCGGGCCGGCGGTGTTTATCTGGGCGGCGGTTATCCCGAGCTGCATGGTGGGGCACTGGCGGCCAATGCCCCGCTGTGGCGCGTGCTGCGGGAACTGCGCTCGCGGAATGCACCGATCTATGCCGAGTGCGGCGGCTTCATGGTGCTCACCGAGGGCTTGATCGATCGCGAAGGGCGCTGCTGGCCGATGGCAGGTTTGGTTCCCGGTGTGACACGAATGACCGACAAGCTGGCTGCTCTTGGCTATCGGCACGCAGTTGCGCAGAGCTCGAACCTGCTCGTCGATGGCGGCGAAGCGCTGCGCGGTCATGAATTTCGCTACAGCAACTGGGTATGCGAGGCGCCCATTGCCGCAGGCGACAGCGCCTGGCGGGTGAGCGGATCGAGAGGCGCGGCGCCCACCGATTCCGCGGGCTTTGTCAGCGGCAACTTGCTCGCCAGTTACGTGCATATCCATTTCGGCCAGCGCGCCGGCATCGCACGGCGGTTTGTGGAAAGGCTGCAGTCCTAGGCCGCGTCCTACCTGCAAGGGCTGGCAGTGCATCGGACTCACGCCGCGTAATCGCCACCGGAAGCGCTGCTTCATTTCAGCCGCAGAGGACAACCGGCCACCATGAGCCAGGCTTCGTCCGCCGCCGCCGCCGTGAACTGCGCGAGCGTGCCGGCGAGATCCCTGAAGCGGCGTGTTTCGCGATCGGGAGGCACCAAACTCCAGCCCAACTCGTTGCTCACGATGATGATCGGCCAGGGCGCCTTCTTGAATGCGGCGAGCTGTGCGCTCCAGTCACTCAGAATCGCGTCGTCCGAAGCGCTGAATCGTGCACTCGCCCACAGCGTCAGGCAATCGAGGATAACTCCGCTCGGTGGGGGCGAAAGCGTCGCGAGATTTGCGGCGATATCGAGCGGGGCTTCGAGCGTGCGCCACGAGGGCCGCTCGGCCCGATGGCGGCGGACACGCGCCATCATTTCTTCATCCGACCCGTCGCTGCGGTAGGTCGCGACGAATACCGTGTTGCTTCCCCATCGCTTGGCGTGCTCCACGGCGCGTTGACTCTTGCCGCTGCGCACGGGTCCGGTGATGAAGGTCAGTTCACCCATACCGAGACTCGCGCGCGTTCGCGCCCAGGTGCTGCAGGATTTGTTGCATACGATCGGCTACTGGGCCCTCGATGAGGTCGATGACGCGAAAGCCGTAGTCCAGATAGGCATTTCGGATGTGCTTGCTCAGTGCCTGCGCCTCGGCAAACGTTTGCGGCCGTTCGGCATCGTTCACATAGATCTTGCGCCACGGTGGGGCGAAAAAGACTTCCCGCGCAAAGGTGCGCGATGCCTCTCGCCAGTCATTGGGTGCAATTTGCCCGCTGCGGTTCAAGTAGCCGGTGAGGTCGGGTAGCCCGCGATCGAAGAAGCACCGTCCGCGGCACGTGCACTGCACGAGTTGCGTCTGCATGCGCTCACCGCACTTCTGTGCAAACGCCGCTAGATTGCCCCAGGGTAGATGGTCACCCCTTAGGGCGATTTGTTCCCGTATCAACACCCTCGACACTTCGTCGTGACAGTTCTCACCGGAGGCTGCCAAGGCTTTGAGCAGGGTGCTCTTGCCGGACCCCGGGCCGCCGGCAATCACGATGCGCTGCGAAGATGCCACGGGGATGTTGCCTACTGTCAGAGACATAGGTAGCGCCTGATCGGGTCCAAATCGACATGCGCGACGAGGTGCTCCGCCATCGCGTGGTAAATCTCTTTGCGCTGTTCGGCCCAGGGTACAGGATGCGGGTGATGCTGGTGCATGCCGGCGGCGGCTGCAACCTGCGACCGCAGTTGCGGGGATTCGAACCAGCCATGCAGGTACGTGCCCCAGACCTTGCCGAGTCGCATGCCTTCGGGCCGCGTGCCCTCCGCGTCCTGCACCGTGTGCAGCGGTTCGATTGGCGCGAGCGCCCGTGTCTGGCCCATGTGGATTTCGTAGGCAAGCCACTCGCTGTTGCCGCAACGTGCCGTGACTTGGAGCAGAGTCTTGGCGGCGCTGAACTCGGTTTCAGCCGGGAGCAGTCCAAGGCCCGGTACGCGGCCAGCATCTCCGGCATGGCCCGGTTCATCGATGAGTGACGCGCCGAGCATTTGAAAGCCGCCGCAGACGCCGATGACCAGCGCACCGCACCGAGAAGCCGCGACGATGGCATCGGCCAGTCCGCTCGCTCGCAGCCAATGCAAGTCGGCCAGAGTATTCTTGCTACCGGGCAGCACAATGACGCGAGCGTCGAGAATTTCCTGTGGATTCACCACCCATCGAACCTGGATGCCGGTATCGGACCACCAAGGCTGACAATCGGTAAGGTTCGATACGTGCGGGAAGCGTACCCAAGCCATCACATCACCGCTTCCCCGGACGGTGTCGGCGCCGGATAGTCCGTCCTCTTCCTCCGGCTGCAGATCGGCTCTGAACGGCAACGTGCCCAGTATCGTAAAACCGGGCGCGTGCGGTTCGAGCCACTGCTGCGGATTGGAAAAGAGCGATAGATCGCCGCGGAAGCGATTCACGATGGCGCCTAAGCTCCGCGCACGGTCGGCCGGCGAGAGCAGGCTCCAGAGGCCGGCGAGCTGCGCGAATATGCCGCCACGGTCGATATCGCCGACAAATATCCAGCGACCGTTCATATATTGGCAGGGTCGTAGATTCACGAGGTCACGGTGCAATAAATTCAGCTCCACCGGACTACCGGCGCCTTCCATCAGCAACACATCGCATCGCTTCTGCCAGCCGTCGAGGACTTCCCTGACGGTTTGCCAGAGTGACTCGAAGTGCCGGTAGTACTCGGCCGCGGGGCAGTGGCCCCTCGATTGACCCAGAACGATCAATTGAGATCCTTGGGCACCGCTGGGTTTGAGCAAAATGGGATTCATCTCGACGGTCGGCGTCAGGCCGCATGCCTCCGCTTGAACTGCCTGCGCGCGCCCAATCTCGCCGCCGTCCAGAGTGACCCAGGCATTGTTGGACATGTTCTGGGCTTTGAAGGGAGCCACACGAATCCCCTGGCCGTGCAGCCAGGCAGCGAGCGCGGTCGTGATCCAGCTCTTACCCGCACCGGAACCCGACCCAAGAATTGACAAGGCTTTCATGAATGTAGGACAGCTCCGGCGCTACGTCGCGCGGTAATCTATCAGACGCCGAGCTCGATGGGCTGCGCGGCTTGCCTTGCGCCTCAATCAAGATTCCCGTATCGACCGGCGAGCCCTCAGGGCTGCGTTCGCGGGCTTGCCTTGCGCATGGCAATCAAGACCCGCATTGAACGACTCGCCGGGCCGGCTTTCTCAGCTTGCCAAGCCCTTTTGCGACGGTTAGCATCCTGCCCGAAGTTGTCAGGTGCTTTGCCGCGAATCTCGGTGTACCGGGAAGGCGAAGTGAAACGGGAAGCCGGTGCGTGTTCTTCACTGATGAGAACCAAACCCGGCGCTGCCCCCGCAACGGTAAACGAGTAACGGCGGTCGATAAGCCACTGCGTCATGGACGCGGGAAGGTGATTCGCCGGCATTTCATATGCGCTCGTGAGTCCGGAGACCGGCCTGACCCTTGAGACTGGCGAACATCGCGGTGGGCGATTGGTGCGTTGCTTTTGGTTCGGTCGGTGCGCGGCATAAAAGACCGGCATCCCGTATCCTTCCGGCGATTCCCCTTAAATCTCCCACGCGCGAATCTCCAACGCGCGAAGGTTCGCATCGACCCAGCTGCGCTCGCGTTGCGGGCGCGAGTGCGTGAGAACGAGCGGTCGTGAGAACGTGGGAGTGTGGAGCGTGGGAGCGCGAGAGGGCATGGCAGAGTTTGGGAGGGCGTGAGACATGAGTGAAACTAACCGAATTCCTGTGACCGTGCTGACGGGCTTCTTGGGCTCCGGCAAGACGACGCTGTTGAATCGCATCTTGACGGAAAATCACGGCCAGCGGATCGCCGTGATCGAGAATGAATTCGGTGAGATCGGCGTGGATCAGGAACTGGTCATCAATGCCGAGGAAGAGATCTTCGAAATGAACAACGGCTGCATTTGTTGCACCGTGCGCGGCGACCTGATTCGGATTCTCGGCAATCTGATGACCCGCCGCGACAAGTTCGACCGCATCGTGTTGGAGACCACCGGTCTCGCCAATCCCGGGCCCGTTGCGCAAACCTTTTTTGTCGACGAAGGAATGCGCGAGGAATTCGAGCTGGATGGAATCGTGACGATGGTCGATGCGCGCCACTTCGATCAGCAGCTTGCGGACAGCGAGGAGACGAGCACTCAGATTGCATTTGCCGACGTCATCGTCTTGAACAAGACCGATCTGGTGAGCGGCGCCGACCTCGATGTCTTGGAGCGACGGGTGCGCGCCATCAATGCGATGGCGAAGATCGTGCGCGCGGATCCTGAGCGACGGGCCGCCGTGCCCATGAGCGCGGTGCTGGGGATCGGCGGGTTCGACCTGGCGCGGGCGCTGGAGTACAAGCCGACCTTTCTCGAACCTGAATATCCCTTTGAATGGGCGGGAGCGTACGAATTTTCTGCGGGTGACTACACCTTGACGCTTCAGGAGGGCCCGGATCCGGGCATGAAGATCGTCCTTTGCGAAACGCTGCCGTCCGACAACCTCGATCCGGCCAAGGCCGCCGAGCGCGTCTTTACCCTGTTCTCCGGCGACATCGCGTCCGATTCCCCGGGCGCGATGATCGAGCCCGCCTTGCGCGCACAGCACCTCGACCTGCCGGGCGGCATCGAAGCGAAATTCGTGCTGCGCATCAAGACGGGCGGGTCGTACTGGCTTTTTACGCAGCATCTGCCAGAGGAGTTCGCGCTGACGTTGTCGGGCAGCCTTGGGATGGAATTGGCGCCGCGAGTGCACAGGAACTTCGATCCCGGGCACTCTCACGATGCGCGCGTCGGCTCGTTCAGCATCGAGACCGATCGTCCGGTGGATGCCGAGCGATTTCAGGCATGGCTTACCCACACGCTGCAAACGCAGGGTACGCAGCTGTATCGCATGAAGGGATTCTTGAATTTTCAAGGTGCGAATGAACGCATCATTATTCAGGGCGTGCATATGGTCGTCGACAGCAGCTCGCATGGGCCGTGGGGCGATAGGCCGCGGAAAACGCAGCTGGTGTTCATCGGGCGCGAACTGGATCAAAGTGTACTGACGCAGGGCTTCGACACCTGCCTGACGGATGGTGAGGCGCACCCAGCGTGACATCGTTCAGGGCCCGCCTGATTGCCCTATATGCCGTGCTCGTTTGCGCGAATATTGTCGTCGGCATCTGGGCATTCCTGCTGTTCGGCGATGACTCGGTGAAACTCGGCACCGCCTTGCTTGCCTACAGCTTAGGCTTGCGTCACGCGGTCGACGCGGATCACATTGCCGCCATCGACAATGTGACCAGAAAATTGATTCAGGACGGCAAACGGCCCATCACCGTCGGCTTCTTCTTCGCGCTCGGACACTCCACCATCGTGTTGATTGCCGCCGCGCTCATCGCCTTCACCGTAGGGGCGATGGCGCACTTCGAGAATTTCTCCCGCATCGGCGGCGTGATTGCGACGGCGACGTCCGCAACTTTTCTATTTGCGATTGCGGCCATGAATCTGGCGATACTGCGTTCGGTCTGGCATCGATTCGACATCGTTCGCAAAGGCGGCAAGTATTTCGCGGATGACCTCGATGTCTTGCTGGGCGGCCGGGGGCTGCTGTCACGCTTGTTTCGACCCCTGTTCGCACTGATTCGGCACGGTTGGCAGATGGCGCCGCTGGGTTTCTTGTTCGGGTTGGGATTCGACACCGCCACGGAAGTCTCTTTGCTTGGGTTGGCCGGCGCCCAAGCGGCTCATGGCGTTTCATGGGCAGGAATTCTGGTGTTTCCGGCGCTGTTTGCCGCCGGCATGGCTCTCATCGACACCACCGACGGAGTACTGATGCTCGGTGCCTATGAATGGGCCTTCGTAAAGCCCATCCGCAAGCTCTACTACAATATGACCATCACCGGCGTCTCGGCGCTGGTCGCCATCATCGTCGGAGGTATCGAAACCACCGCATTGATCGCCAAAAAGCTCGAACTGAACGGCGGCGGATGGACGATCGCCAGCGGCCTTGCCGAGCATTTCAATACCTTAGGCTTCGCCATCATCGGCCTGTTCGCTGCGGCGTGGGGTGTTTCGTACGTAGTCTACCGATGGAAGCGGTTCGACGAGATCGAGGTCCTTGTCGAAACAAAAGATTGAGGCTCAGGTCCGAGATCACAGAATTGCTCGCCGGGAGAGATCGAGCCTCAGGCCCGAAATCTTAAGATTTGCTCGCGAACCCAAGCATCGGCGAGGCCGTTGCGGCCACTCCGCACTGCCACACTTCGCCATAGTTGCCCCACAGGCTCGCCACAAAGGACTGCGAGACTGATCCTGTCGAGCCGGTAGGCTTAAGTTACGGGAGTTTGGCAAACATGTCGGGTCGCTTGGATGCGTTTTTCGAGTTCGTGCGGAGGGGGCTGGTCGAACCGCTGGGCCGGCTCTTCAGTTTAGGGGGTGTAGCCCTCGCGGCACTCGCCACGGGGCTGTGGCGCTTTCGCGGGCGGGTTGCGATGACCGCGGTCGCGGTCTTGATCGTTTATGGTCTATGGACCCATCCGCCATTTGATTCCGTACACCGGGGCGAGGTCCTGACGCGTACCGACGTGTTCGACGGATCGGTGACCGTCTACTCCGCAGGCACGGTGCTCGTCCTGCCTGGAATCCATCAGGTACGACGCTACTCGATTCGCGATCAGGTGTATCGTCCGGCCGGGAGTGCGAGTGCGATCGGCGCGGCGCCATTCCAGTCGATCGAGGGTCTGTCGATCGGCGTCGATCTCACCGTGCGCTGGGCCGTAGACCGTGACCGTCTCGCCCAGACGGCAAAGGAATTCCCCGACGACATCGGCGTGGATCTGGTCGCTCCCGCCGTTCAGTCCATCGTCTATCCCACCTTTGCCCGCTACTCCGTGCGGGAAATCTTTTCGCAGCGGCGCACGGAAATCCAGCAGCAGCTTATCGCGGAACTCAAACCAAAGTTCACGGCGATGGGACTGGTGCTGCGCGAACTCGATATGGGGAAGGTCGACCTGCCTGCCGACTATCGAGCCGGCATGGAGAAGCTCCTGTCGGAGGAGTTGGAGACCGAAAAGGTTCATTACACCTTGCAGCTCAAGGAGGCACAGGTCAAACAACAGCAGCTCGAGGCCGAGGCCGACAAGGTGCGGCGGCAAACCGCCGCCGAAGCCGCCGGCCAGGAGCAGGTCATCGCGGCTCGCGCACAAGAGGAGACCATGCGGCACATTTTGCCGTTCAAGCAGAAGCAGATCGAACAAAGGCAGCTCGAAGCTGAAGCCGAAAAAGTCGCGCGCATTCGCACCGCGGAGGGTGCTGCCGAGGCGCGGCGCATCGAGGCCAGGGGCGAGGCCGATTCGCGGCAAAAGCTCGCGGATGCGGAAGCCTACCGGCTGGATCTGGTGGGCAAGGCGAACTCCGGCCAGATGGAGCGCGAGGGGGCGCTGGTGGCGCGGTATCCGCTGCTGATCCAGAAGACCCTCGCGGACAAGCTATCCGATAAGGTGCAGGTCATCATCGCGCCGCTGCCGGCCGCGGGCAAGTTCATCGGCTCGGGCCTGGTGGGCGACCCAAGCTCGGTAAATCCCGTCGAGGACGCCGCAGCCGTGGCCTCCCGGGTGGGCGCGCGGTGATTTCCGCGCTCACTGCTGCGCTCGCCATCGTGGTACAGGACCACGCGGCCCTGCGCGCAGCGCCGCGCTCGAACGCTGCCGAGCTCACGCAACTATGGCAAGGAGAGCTGCTGGAGGTGCGCGGCGAACATGCCGGATACTTAAAAGTCTACGACTATCGTCGCGAGCGGGGCGGGTATCTACGCGAGGATGCGTCTCGGCCCCTCGACGTGTCCGAGACCGCTGCCCCCGAACTTCTCGCCGTGCTGCGCTTTCTGCGCCAGAGCTCAGGATCCGAGGCGCTTGGCATCAGCTACGGCGCGGCCTATCTGAAGGCCATACCACCGCGGGCCATGACAGCCGAGCCCTTAGACGCCATCGCACAGATGGCCGAACGGCTTGCCGACCAGGCCTCAGGCAGCGCAAACCCTGTCGCCGATGTCGCCCCGCATCTGGAAGTGGTGGAACAGTTCGGCGTTCGCATGCGAAATTTCGAGCGCAACGGTCGGATGCGTGTGTGCTACGACGGCGAATTGTTTCGCCGAGTTCTGGCGCTTCCCGGGGCACGGCCGGAAGAGCGCGCTCGCGCGGCCCTTGGCCTCACGCGGCCGGATTGCATCAATCCCGACTTGAGTCCCGGTCTGCGAGCATCCATCGATACTGAGCGCGCCCAACTGCTCGATCTAGTCAAAGACGCTGAATTGAGCGCGCTGATGCGGAGCCGTTTGCATGCACGGCGTGCCGGAGTATGGGCTTCGGTCGCCTATGCCGATGACCGCCGCGGTGGACCTGCCGGTGCCGCAGCGGAGCGTGCACTCGCAGAGCTTATTGCCGTGCATCCGGATGATCTGGGTGAGGACCGGCGGCTGGAGTACTTGGATGCCCTGCTGCGGGTCAGCGCCATCCGCTGGGCCGGCACATTGCCCGCGGCGCAGCCGGGACCACTGACTCTGAGCGCGGCGCCGGGGGACCCAGGCCAAACCTGCGTGGCTCTGGCGGATGCGCGTCGGCCGCGCGCCACCTCCGTCATCCGGCGCTGTACCTACGGAATCGTGAGGATGGCTTCGATACGAGTCATTCCCGAAGGTCCGGCGATGGTGCTCGCCGTGCAACCGCTGGAGAGTTGGCGTGAACTCTGGGTATTCCATCAAAAGGCGGGAGAGTGGACGATCGACGTGCTCCCGCCGGGGCTCGACAATCCGGAGGAGGGCTATGTGGACTTTGCGGGCTACGCGCCGGGCACCCGGCGCCTGCTCATCGCCAAAGAGCTCAAGGATCGCGGGCGATTCCGACGGAGCTTCGAGGAGCTGCGGCTCGATGACCTGGCCTTGGTGCGCCAGGCGAGCAGCCCCGAACTGCTACGGGACTTTGGCCGCTGGCAGGACATCGCATGGCGGCGGGATACGCTGGCGCTGCACTAGGAGCCTGCCTGTGATTCATTCACTGGGGCGCCGCAACTTGCGTCGATGCAGCAGCAAGTAGGCCGCCGGGAGTACCAGCAGGGACAGCATGGGCGCCGTGATCATGCCGCCGACCATGGGAGCGGCGATTCGGCGCATCACTTCCGAGCCTGCGCCGCCGCCGAACATAATGGGCAATAGCCCGGCGATGATCACGGTGACCGTCATCGCCTTGGGGCGCACTCGCAGCACCGCCCCTTCCTCGATGGCATCGACCAGATCGCGTTCGGTGTTGAATCGGTCCAGGGCTCGACGCTTCGCAATCGCCTGATCGAGATAGATCAGCATCACGATCCCGAACTCTGCGGATACACCGGCAAGCGCGATGAAGCCGATCGCGGAGGCGATCGACAAGTTGTATCCCAGCAAGTAAAGCATCCACAGCCCACCGATGAGGGAAAACGGCAGGGTGACCATGATCAGCATGGCCTCGCCGATCTTTCGGAAGGTGAGGTACAGCAGCACGAAGATGATCGCCAGCGTCATGGGCACGACCAAGGCCAGTTTCTTCGCGGCTCTCTCCAGGTATTCGAACTGGCCGGACCAGGCGATCGAATATCCGGGTGGCAATGCCACACGCTGGGCGACGAGTTGCTGCGCCCGACGGACATAGCCGCCAAGATCGTGCCCGCTGATGTCCACATAGACCCAGCCGTTGAGACGTGCGTTCTCGCTGCGAATCTGCGGCGGCCCTTCGGTGACGACGAGATCGGCGACGGCGCCTAGGGTCGTGGTTGCGCCCGATTCGGTGACGATGGGCAGCAGGGTGAGCCTTTCCACCGAGTCGCGCAGCTCGCGCGGATAGCGGATATTGATCGGGAAGCGCTGCAAGCCTTCGACCGTCTGGCCGATATTCTCACCGCCGACGGCAAGGGCCACGACTTGCTGAACGTCGGACAATGTGAGGCCGACGCGGGCCGCGCGGACGCGATCGATACGTACTTCGATGTAACGGCCGCTCTGAACGCGCTCGGCATATGCCGAACGCGTCCCCGCAACGTCGCGCAGGGCCGCTTCGATCTGGCCTCCGATCTTCGCGATGACCTTCAGGTCAGGGCCGGCAATCTTGATGCCGACCGGACTCTTGATGCCGGTCGAGAGCATGTCGATGCGGTTGCGGATCGGTTGGACCCAGAGATTGGACAGCCCCGGGATTTGCAGTGCCAGGTTCATCTGGTCGATCAACTCATCCTGAGTCATGTCCTTGGGCCATGCGGACCGTGGTTTGAACTGGATGGTGGTTTCGAACATCTCGAGCCCGGCGGGATCGGTCGCCGTCTCGGCGCGTCCTATCTTGCCGAAGACACGCTCCACCTCCGGAAATTGCATGAGCACTTTGTCGGTTTGCTGCAGCAGCTGAGATGCCTTGTCGGCGGACAGCCCCGGTAGCGCGGAGGGCATGTACAGCAGATCACCTTCCACCAGCGGCGGCATGAATTCGCTGCCGAGTTGCGTGAGCGGCACGATGGCGGCCAGCGTCAATAGCAAGGAAACGATCAATGTCGACATCGGATGCCGCAGTACGACATCGAGCAGCGGCCGGTACCCGTGGATGAGGACACGGTTGATGGGATTGCTGCGCTCCCGCGGTATCCGTCCACGGACGAAGTAGAACATCAGCACGGGGATCAGGGTCACTGACAGACCCGCGGCAGCGGCCATCGAATAGGTCTTAGTGAACGCCAGAGGTCCGAACAACTTGCCCTCCTGAGCCTCCAGCGTGAACACGGGCAGGAAGCTCAAGGTGATGATCAGCAAGCTGAAGAAGAGCGGCGGACCCACTTCCGCGGCCGCCACGCCGATCAGCCGGCACTGCTCCATCGCGGTCGGTTTTCGGTCCGGATTCTCGTGATGCCAGGTTTCCAGGTGCTTGTGCGCGTTCTCTATCATGACCACCGCTGCATCGACCATGGCGCCGATGGCGATGGCGATACCGCCCAGGGACATGATGTTGGCATCGACACCCTGCCAATTCATCACGGTGAAGGCGGCGAGAATTCCCAGCGGCAGGCTGACAATGGCGACGAAGGCGGATCGCAGGTGAAACAGAAAGAGCACGCAAACCAGTGCGACGACGATGAATTCCTCGATCAGCCGATTGCGCAACGTCGCGACCGATTGATGGATCAGTTCGGATCGGTCATAAGTTGGAACGATCTCCACCCCGGGCGGGAGGCTTGCACTGAGACTGGCTATCTTCGACTTGACGGCATCGATCGTTTCCAGCGCGTTCTTGCCGGCGCGCATGACAATGACGCCGCCCACCGCCTCGCCCTTGCCGTCAAGTTCGGAAATTCCTCGGCGAAGTTCAGGTCCGATCTGAATACGTGCGACATCGCCCAGCAAAATCGGAGTGCCCCCGGCGCCTAAACCCACCGGGACATTGCGGAAGTCGTCGAGGGTCTTAAGGTACCCCGTGGCACGGACGGCATATTCCGCCTCGCCGAGTTCTAGGACCGAGCCACCCGTTTCATTGTTGGAGTTGGTCAGGGCCTGCCTGACCCGATCGATCGTAACTTTGAGCGCCCTCAAGCGATCCGGATCGAGCACGACCTGATATTGTTTGACCAGCCCGCCGACGCTCGCGACTTCGGCGACATTCGGTACGCTCTTCAGTTCGTACTTCAGAAACCAATCTTGCAGTGCCCGTAGCTGCCCGATGTCATACTTTCCACGATGGTCAACCAGGGCATACTCGTAGATCCAGCCCACTCCCGTGCCATCGGGCCCCAAGGTCGGCTTGGCCGACGGGGGTAATTTCCCGCTGACCTGGCTCAGGTATTCGAGCACCCGCGATCGGGCCCAGTAGAGGTCGGTCTTGTCGTCGAAGATGACATAGACGTAGGAGTCACCGAAGAACGAATAGCCGCGAACCGTCCGTGCCCCGGGCACCGACAACATCGTCGTGGTGAGAGGATACGTGACTTGATCTTCGACCACCTGCGGTGCCTGCCCGGGGAATTCGGTGCGGATGATGACCTGGGTATCGGAGAGATCCGGCAGTGCATCGAGCGGTGTGACGAGGGTGGCGTGAATGCCCCAAGCGGCGAGCAGGGCGGTCGCCATCAGCACCAGCAAGCGGTTCTGGATCGACCAACGGATCATCCCGGCGAGCATTAGCGCGCCCCCTCGGGTGGCGGTGCCGCCGGTATCGGCACCGGCATTGGTACTGACACCGGCATCAAGGTCTGGTTAGCGTCGGTCGTCGAGCCGGTGGAGCCGTCGGAGCCTGCGAGGTTGTCGAAGGCTGCGCGCAGGTTGGACTCGGAGTCGAGGAGGAACTGCCCGGAGGCCACCACGCTTTGTCCGACGTCAAGACCGGATAGGACTTCCGACCTTCCATTGTGCTCGGCCCCGATCTGCACCGGTAATGGGCGAAAGTGCGTGGCGTCATCCGCAATGATCACGATGCTCCGAGATCCGGTTTTGATCACCGCCTCGGTGGGTATGGTCAGCGCAGATTCTTGCTGGCGACCCTGCAAATGAACGGTCGCAAACATCCCGGGCCGCAAAAGCTGACCGGGGTTTTTGATGGCCACTCGCACTTTCAATGTCCGAGAAGCCTCAATGAGTTCCGGATACAGGTAGTCGACCTTACCGTCGAAGCGTTCACCGGGTAGCGCCGGGACTTCGGCCTGCGCTGTATCGCCGGCCTTGATCCATGCGGCCTGCACCTCGGGCACTTCGGCGATCAGCCACACCGTGCTCAAGTTAACGAGCTGAAAGAGAGTGCTGCCGGGTTCGACGGCCGCACCCTGGCGAGATCCCAGTTCCATCACGTAGCCATCGAATGGTGCGAAGTATTCGATCCGCCGCTCGACCTTGCCCGTCTTTTCAATGCGAGCGATCTGTGCGGCCGACAAACCGAACAGCTCCAGCCGGTGCCGGGCTGCCTCGATCAGCTGGCGATCATTGGAGCTTCGTGCAATCAACAGTTCCTGCTGGGTTGCGAGAAGATCAGGCGAATAAATGCTCGCGAGCAGCTGACCGCGGTGCACCGAGTCGCCGGTCGCGCGTATCTCGAGCCGCTCGACCCAGCCGGGTTCGCGAACTTGAATGGCTTCGATGCGGTGTTCATCGACAGCCACCAACCCGACCGTATCTACCACCCGTGCGAAGCGGCTTCGCTCGACAGTTGCCAGGCGGATGCCAAGCGTTTGGACAATGCGCGGGTCGATGAGGATGCTGCCACGGCCGCCGTCGGAACCGCCACCGGCGGAGGTTTGGTCCCTGTACTTGGGTATCAATTGCATGTCCATGAACGGGGATTTGCCGGGCCGGTCAAAATGCTGATCCGGGTGCATCGGGTCGTACCAGTAGCTCGCCTGCTTGGAGGCGGGAGCGATCGCCTCGATCGCCGTAGTCGCGTGATGGCGCATGAGGAAGCCCAGAATCCCAGTGATGACGACCGATGCAACGCCAATAAGAACAACCACAAGCTTGAGAGGTCGTTTCATGGCGCTTCTCCGGCCGGAATGCGCGCGGCACTCCAGTAATCCAGGCGAACCTGGGCGCGCGCCGACTCGACCTCCAGGGCGAGACGTTGCAGCCGCACCTCGAGCAGAGCGCGGCGCACGAGGAGCACCGCGTCGAAGCTGCCGTGGCCCGCTTGGTAGGTGCCGCGCGCCGTTTCGGCCCGGCGCTCGGCGTCGGGAATGATCGAGGCATCGAAGTCGGCGATGCGTTCTTGATAATGCCGCCGGTCGACGTAGTCCTGAGTCACCTGCGCATGCAGCTCGCGCAGCAAGTCGCGCTTCCGATCTTCGCTGACATGCGACTGCTCGAGGGCGGCGGCCAGCCCGCGATCCTGTCGATTCTTGGTGAAATACGGCAGGCCAACCTTGAACTGAATGCCGGCGAAATCGGCGAAGTCGCGCCGGTAGGCGTAGTACACCTCCACCGAATAGTCGGGCTTATAGGATTGCCGGGCGAGCGCAACCTCGGTGGAAGAAGCTTCGATCTGTTTGTCCAGGTTTCCGATCACCGGATGATGGTCGGCACCGGCCATCAAGCCGGGCAACGGACTTAAAGTTCCGGGCATGGTAAGAGACTCCGCGATCGGCTGTTCCGCGGCAGCGCCTATCCAGCGACTCAAGGCCGCCCGTGAGCGCTGCACATGATGCAACCAGTCGTGGGCCTTATCGGCGGCGAGGCCGACTTCGACCTTGGACGCCAGCCAGTCGGCCTGCGATGCCTTGCCGCTGCCGTAGTCTTTTTCCAGCGCCTGCACTTGCAGGGCCGCCTCATCCACCAGTCGTTGTGCGATCTTCAAGCTTTGCTCGGCTTCGTAGACATCGAGCCAGGCGAGCGACGCATCTCGGCGCACCATCCGCTGCTCGTTCTCGAGCGCGGCACGATCTGCCTCGGCATCGAGTTGCTTGCGGGCGCTCTCGAGCCTGCGCTTCTCGGCGCGCGGAAAATCCTGACTCAGACCGATGGTGAACTCGGTGAAGTTATCGCGGCGCGTACTGAAGGATTCCGAGGTGTCGATCGGGAGTTCCCTGATCCCTCCGGAGAGTTGTGGATCGGGTAGCTGCGCCGCAGCCACTGCTTGGTGTTCCTCGGCATGGATCTTCGCTTCGCGCGCCGTGAGCAGCGGTTGATCGATGGTTGCGAGCCGCGCGGCTTGCTCCATCGTGAGCGGTAGATTCGTATCTGCGACGGGATGGCCCTCTGAGCCGGCTTGGGCTGGCAGAGATTGGCCTTCATCGGCCGCCGGTGAGGAATGCGCAATCCCTGACACGAAGGGAAAAGCGAAGGGGAGAACACAGGGAAGAACGCCGGCCAAAAAGCCGATGACGTTCAACAGTCCCAACCGGGACAAATTCGCGAAAGGTTGCATACATGCCTCATTGCGAGGCCGCGCATGCGCGAACCCCGGCAAGATCAGCTCAATGGGGAGGGCCGTGTGGCCCGACAGAAACGTAGAGGCTAGAGCTAGAGGCGCAGGTGTCCGCTGGTGAGGTACAGCTTGGACTGGGAGGGATAGTAAGCAGGAGCGGCGGAACAAACTTCGGACGATGGCGAGGTGTGATCGGATACCGCGAGGATCGGCCACGCGATCAGCGTCATCGGGTCCGGATGCGGCGGATACTTCCGAGTTTGCGGCGTCCCGGCCTGCGCGTTCGTTGTCGCCGGTTGCGTCGCGGCGGCCGTGCAACACACCGCGGCGACCGAGGCGCCGCTCGAAATCGGGCTGCCTTGGCCCGACTGCTGTCCGGGGCAGCAATCCCGTATCGGCGCCGTGGCATCGCAGCAGGCTGCGGCGGGAACACCAGCTAAGCCTAAGCCGGCGCTGAGCAACCAGATGACTGCAATTCTATGGAACATAATTCGCCTTAAGTCCACCTGAACCGCTGCTTTCGTTACGAGCTGATTCGCGCCTACCGATGGGATTTATAACTTAGCACAGGGTGGCGTGTCGTGCACGAATCCCATTTTGCGGGTACACGTCATTCTCGATGGGCGAGCGCAAAGAACCCGAAGCCAGGAGCCTACGATGCCACGGGCCGGCCCGCAACGCCGGGTCACTCGGCGCGGATGGCTTCCACCTGAATGCGCAGCGTCACCTGCATTCTAAAGCCGTATCTTTGGCCGACGGTTATACCGAAGTCCGCGCGGTTGAACACACAGAACGCGTCGGCGCCGCACACTTGTTGCTTCGGCAACGGTTTGTCGTCGACACATTTGAAGGAGTTGATTGCCAAGGTCATGGGCCTCGTGACCCCATGAAGAGTCAGTGATCCCGTGGCGGTCGTCGGCGAGCCATCGACGAAGTCACCCAGCGTGCCTTTGTAGTACGCCTCGGGATATTTCTTTGCCTCGAAGATCGGCGGCGCCGAAGAATTGACCGCGACGTCGTTGAGATCGTCATTGCCGAAGTCGACGCTGGCCATGTCGACGGCGACATCCACGGTGCCGGTACGTGCGGCGGAATCGAGAACGATGGTGCCGCGGGTCTTTTTGAAAAGGCCGCGCCACACGGAAACGCCGCCCAGGTGATCGGCCTCGAACACCGGGTGAGTATGATTCGGATCTATGTTGTAGGTGGTCTGCGAGGCTGCGGCAACGCCGGCGGCGGCCAAGAAAATACAGAGGGTGGCGGTGTAATGCATTTATTTTGATCCTAAAATCCTGAGGAATCGGCCTTACCTTGTAACAACCGATGTTTGGTTCATTCTCAATGTTTGGGTTTTATTTCCGGCAGCATGCGTGTCAGAACATCATCGCGTCGGTAGAAGTGGTGGTACAGCGACGCCGCAACATGCAGGCCGACCAAGCCAATTCCGAGATATGCCAGCTTGGTGTGTACTGCGACCAAGAAACCATGCAGGCGGACGCGCTGCCCGTAGGTCATCTGGCCGAGATAGGCGATGTTGGGCCAATGGAGCTTCCCAAATATCCCAACCGCCGTGTTTCGAGTGGAGAGTATTGCCCAGCCGATTGCCGGGACGGAGATGATGAAGACATACAGCAGGATGAGCGCCAGCGTGGCCAGCGCGCGCGTCGCTGCGTGCATGTCGCGCGGCAGAGGGGGATATTTGTGCATCAGCCGCCACGCAATGCACGACGCACTAAACACGAGCAGCGCCATGCCCGCCGACATGTGCAAGCGATAGGCGGAGTGAAAATATCCTGCATCGCCGGGATTGAAGAGGCTGAACGATAGGGCCGAGGCGAATTCGAACAATATGAGCACCGCAATCGTCCAATGGAACATCATTGCCGTGCGGCTGTAATGCGCCGATGAGTCGTCCGGGAACTTTCCTGGAATATCGGCGTGAGGTCGCATCGGTAGTACTCGGAACGTCATTTTATTTTGGATGGATGCGTCGCAGGGGTGGGTTTCAATAGGCGGGTTGTAAGTTGGGTTGTAAGTAGGGATGAATCGTAGGGGTTGGTTGTAAATGGGCTGTTTCAGCGGCCCGAAATTTTGTAAACAAATGTTTCCGTCCGAGCCCGGCGGGGGCGGCGGCGTTAGACTCAAGATGCGCCGTTGGACTTATGATCTGCCGTTAGGCCTTGGGATCCGCCGTTGGACATTGGATCGATGCGTTATGAAACGTGGCCCCATCAAAATACTGGTCGTGGATGATGATCGCCGCACGCGCACTCTGCTGCAGTCCTATCTCCAAGAGGTAGGGTTTATCGTCGCCACGGCCCCAGATGGCGAACAATTGGACGCGATTCTTGCCAGGCAAAAGGTCGATCTGTTGGTGCTTGACCTCATGCTTCCGGGAGAGGATGGACTGAGTCTGTGCCGACGTTTGCGCGGCACGGGAGTCGAGCTGCCCATCATCATGCTCACCGCCAAAGGTGGCGACGTCGACCGGATCGTCGGTCTGGAAATGGGCGCGGACGATTACCTGGCGAAGCCCTTCAATCCGCGGGAGTTGGTGGCTCGAATCAACGCGGTCTTGCGGCGCGACCGAAAGCCTCCGATCGGCGCACCAGCGGAGCGCGATGCCGTTATCCGCTTCGGCGACTTTGAACTCAATCTGGGGACGCGGATTCTTGCAAGGGCCGGGAAGACGCTTGCGTTGACGACCGGGGAGTTCGCAGTACTCGAGGCGCTCGTGCGTCACCCGCGCAAGCCGCTATCGCGGGAGAAACTGATGGAGTTTGCACGCGGGCGCGAGCATGGCGCCTACGATCGCAGCATGGATGTGCAAATTTCCCGGCTTCGCCGCTTGATTGAAACCGATTCCGCAGAGCCTAAGTTCATACAAACCGTATGGGGCTTCGGCTACGTTTTCGTGCCCGACGCATGAATGGATCGGACGCGCAATTAACCCTGATGCATGGATGACCCCGATACCCAACGATCCTGATACGCAATGACCCTGATACGCAATGACCCTGATACGCAATGACCCGATGAGTAAATGATATGAGACTGCTGCCCAAATCCCTGGTCGGTCGCAACGCACTGTTCCTGACCCTCGTGTTGATCCTGAATAATTTTCTGTGGATTGCGGTGGTTCGTCCGGCGGTCTACGAGCGCTACGTGCAGCCTTACCAGATCTATCATCCGAAAGGCATCTTGAGATTCTTGGTGGACGTCGAGTGGGCCTTGTTCGCCTTGGTAATCTGCACGATTGGCGTCTACATCATTTTTTATTGGTTGCGGCGCCAGCTGCAGAGCCTGCTGGGCGCGGCCCGGACTCTAGGACGTGGGCAAATGCTCGCGCCGCTGCCTGAAAGCGGTCCTGAGGAAATCCGCGAACTCAGCCGTGGATTCAATCAGTTGGCGCTAAATCTGGAAGCACTCGACTCCGATCGGCGTTTGATGCTCGTGGGCATTTCGCATGATTTATCGACGCCTCTCACCCGCCTGCGACTGGCCATTGAACTGGCGCAGATGAGACCGGACGTGAGTCAGATTTCGGGCATGCTGCAGGATATCGAGGAAATGAACGGCATTCTTTTGCAGTTCGCGGACTACGCCAAGACGGGGAGGGAAGAGGAGCCGGTGGAGGGTGATTTCAATCAGGTCGTTGCTGAAGTCTGTCAGCGCTATGTTGCCGCCGGCAAGGCGGTGCGTTGGGAACTGGCGAACCTGCCGGCGTTTGGATTCCGCGCGCTTGCCATCAGACGGTTAGTTACCAATCTGGTGGACAACGCGGCTCGCTATGGGGGCGGCCAGATCGAGGTGAGCACGCTTTACCGGGACGGCAGCATGACCTTGAGCGTGCTGGATCACGGGCCCGGCGTCCGCTTGATGGATCCGAACAGCTTGATCAAACCCTTTGCCCGAGAACACGTCGCGCGCGGAGCGCAGTTGGGCGCGGGGCTTGGATTGTCCATCGTGGATCGAATCGCCAAAGCCCACGGCGGCGGCCTTGCACTTTGCAATCGTCCCGAGGGTGGGCTGGTAGCGACGGTCACGATACCTTTATGCTAGCTCAACCACTGATGCGCGGCGACTGCCCTGGCGAATGAGAGCACCGACATATGGGGGTTCGACTGGATTTCGAACAGAAATCCGAGGGCTCCCATGACCAGGCCGTTCACAACTATGGCAGCCGCAAAGGCGGTAAGTTTGGAAGAGAGGGTAGTCATCTGGGTCTCCCGGCGTAGGTGGTTGCATCGATCCTTACGCTCATAACACCGCAGGGGTCGTGCAAGTTGCAGGGAACCGGCAAAAGATTACTGCATTTGGCGCTGCAGGGAACTGACAAAGAGGTCACGGGGCCTGGCGCCCTGCGGGCAAGAGAGCCCCAACCGCATTCGGAGCCGCGCGCCGATGGTCAGGTGCAGAACACCATGCCGACAATGATCGCGCCGATGCAACCGTACTGGAGCATGGAGATGCGCTCTTTGAGAATCAGCGCTGCGAACGCAAGCGTCACCACCGGATATGCACCTGTCAACGGAATGACGATGGAAATGGGCCCGTAGCGGCTCGCAACGATCACGCCGAGGTCGCCGCCGGCCATCATCCCCATGGGGATGAACGAATGCAGATACTCGCGTGCTGAGTGCGCCCCCTGCCGGCCCTTGAGCAATCCGTACAGGCCGAGCGATAGTGCGCCGCCGATGGTGTTGCACAGCATGAGGCTGACCTCGCTCGCCTCGGCAAACGAGTAGGCGTGTTTGACCAGGGTGTTGGAGGTGGCCCAGCATATGAGCGCAAGGAAGGCGAGCGGGATCCAGCGCTGGCTGCGAATTTTTGCTTCGGTGTCCGGCGGTGAATAGGACAGCCCGAGGCAGCCGCCGATCACCAGGGCCACCGCTGCGTACTGCAGGGTGCCCAATTGCTCCCCGAGAAAAATCCGCGCGAACAGGACGGTGAGTGCGGGATACGCCGCCGACAGAGTTCCGACGATGGTGATTGGACCCGCGATGATCGACTCGAAGTACAGGATCCAGCCGGTGCCGTCGATGATGTAGGCGAGGACGCCGAGCTCCAGGAAGGGCCGTCCGTCCGCCGACAGCAGTGGGGGGTGGTCATGGGTGAAGAACCACGACAAGTTGACCATCGCCTTGGCGAGCACGAAGTACAGGCAGAAACGGGCCGGCGACACTTCGCCGATGTACCGCTTGATGAGTCCCTGCCCGATGCCATATAGGAACAGCGCGAACATCGAGGGTGTCAGCCAGACGAGCAGGGCGGCAGCGGTGGGCGTAGCGGACATTGCCTATTCTGCCCCGCGGGATTCTGCCACGCTATCGGGATTCAGCGCCGCTCAGGCATCATAGGAGGCGTTTACGCAGCTTCAAGGGCACGAAGACATGCATAAGATCCTGATCAACGGCGAATGGGTCGATGCGCGGAGCGGCAGCAGCCGTGAGATCAGGAATCCGGCGACGCTGGAATTGCTCGGTCGGGTCCCGGACTGCGGCCCCGCGGATGTGACTCGTGCCGTCGCGGCGGCAAAAGCTGCGCAGCATGCGTGGTGGAAAGTGCCGGGAGTGGAGAAGGCGAAGCTGCTGCGCGAGATCGGCGCTCGAATCCGCGCCCGCGAGCACGCGCTGGCGTCGCTGATGACCGAGGAGACCGGGAAACCGTTGTGCGAGGCCGTCGACTGCATCGATTGGGTCGCGGCCTGTTTCGAGTACTACGGCGAGGTGGCGCGCTCGTCCTATGGTAATTCGGTACCGCCGGTGGCGCCCCACCAGCTGAACTTCACGATCAAGGAGCCCTTCGGCGTCGTCGCAGCGATCGTGCCGTTCAATTTCCCCCTGTTGCTGATGGCCTGGAAGGTGGCGCCGGCCATTGTGGCCGGCAACACGGTAGTCTGCAAGCCGCCCCACCAGAACCCGCTGTCGAACCTCAAGCTGGCAGAAGTGTACGAGCTATTGCCCGCAGGCGTCGTCAATGTCCTGACCGGCGCGGCCGATACCGCCACGGCACTCATCGAGCATCCGGATGTAGATCTCATCGCGTTCACCGGCTCCAACGCGGTCGGACGCAAGATCGCGGCTGCCGCCGGCGCACAACTCAAGAAGGTCAATCTCGAGCTCGGTTCGATCGATCCGTTCATCGTCTTCAAGGATGCCGATCTTGATGTTGCGGTCCCCGGCGTTGCCTGGGCGCGGCTGCTCAACGCCGGTCAGGTGTGCACGTCGAGCAAGCGCATCTATGTGGAGCATCCGATCGCGACGGAGTTTACGCAGCGGATGCACGAGTACGTCGCGCGGCTCAAAGTCGGCAACCCGATGGTACCCGACACGGACATAGGCCCGCTGATTTCGCAGGAAGCGGCGCGGCGGGTCGAAGATCAGGTGGCACGCGCGGCAAAGGACGGGGCCACCCTCAAGCTCGGCGGCGGAATGTCGCGGCAGGCGGGGCTTCCCGGGCACTTCTTCCAACCCACCATCCTCACCGACGTGCCTCACGGCAGCGTCGCCACGCGCGAGGAGATCTTCGGGCCGGTGCTGTCGATCACGACGGTGGCGGATGCGGACGAGGCCATCCGCTTCGCCAACGATTCCGAGTACGGGCTGGGTGCTTCGATTTACACCAAGGACCTGGCAACCGCGATGCGTGCGATGGAATCGATCAAGGCGGGCACTTTCTGGATCAACGATCCTCTGACCGATAACGACGCCGCGCCTTTCGGGGGCATGCGCCACAGTGGCATCGGACGTGAACTCGGGTCCGAAGGGCTCGATGCGTTCCGCGAGCCCAAGCACGTTCACTTGGATTGGGTAATGGAGCGTAAACCCTGGTTTTTCCCCTACCGCGACCGTAAGCCCTGAGCCGAAGAAACGGCGCCGTGGACTGCGCAAGCGGAGAAGGCAGGGATGGTTCGACTTGGCGGCCGGATTGGTGATATCTGACGAGTGAATGAGGCCTTCTCGCCAAGGAGGGTCCGCTCAGGTAGCCTACCAGGACCGGTTGCAACCCCTGCGGAGGTGCCATGCTTGTCGTGACCACAGAGAACGTGCCCGGACATCGCGTCCGCGAGGTCAAGGGTCAGGTCTTCGGCGTGGTGGTCAGAAGCCGCGGGCTTGGCGGAAATATCATGGCGGGGCTGCGCTCAATCGTCGGCGGTGAAATCACCGAGTACACCCAATTACTCGAGGAGGCGCGGCGGCATGCCGTCGATCGCATGGTCCGCAACGCAAATCTCATGCACGCCAATGCCATTGTGATGATGCGATTCGATTCATCCGAGATCGGCCAGACGATGAGCGAGATCGTTGCCTACGGAACGGCAGTGGTGCTGGAACCGGCGGTCTGATCATGCTGCGGACCGTCGTGATTGCGGTGGCAGCAATCCTCACCGGCGTCGGTATCGTCCTCTTGGCCTGTGGAATTCATGCGCCCGGCTGGCAGCTGCTGGCCCTCGGCGCGATCGTCCTCATCGGCACCCTGTTCGAGTGCTGGCGTTACCGTCGCAACGAGCAGCCACCGAATGGCCACTGGCAGCGGACGGATGAGAAGTTTATCGATCCATCAACCGGAGAGCCCGTGGAAGTCATGTTCGACCCGCGCACCGGCGAGCGGCGCTATGTCGGGCGCGGTGATCAAGACGCGAAAACCGGCGCCTGACGGAGCGCTGGTACCGCGTTTGTGCGCTAGACGCATGGCAGCCCGACGCCCTTGGCAACTCGACGCATCTGACCAACGGGTTTCCGCGGTTCCAGGGCACACGATCGTAGCCGTCGCTGGACTGATAGCCTGATCGCGTAGACGCCCTCAGAGGGATTTCGCTGCGTCGTGCAATGCGTTGACGAACGCAGTGCGGGCCGCGCTGTATTCCTTGCCGGTAGCGGCCGGCCACGCCGAATTGATGACGATGATCAACCGGTCGTCCTTGAACGTCGTGATCGATTGGCCAAAGATACCGACCGCTTCGTAGCTGCCATTTTCCCGGATCCACCAGAAATAGCCGTAGCCACCCGCGCCGTTGTCGATCTCCTTGGTCGTGGCCTGCGCCACCCACCAGGAAGGAACTACCTGTCGACCTTGCGCCTTGCCGCCATCCAGGATGAATTGTCCGACGCGCGCATAGTCGCGCAGGGTCATGGACATGCAGCAGCCGCCGCGTTCCTGCTTGCCCGATGCATCCACCATCCACACCGCATCCTGCTCCATGCCATAGGTGGTCCAGACTTTTTCGGAGAGGTATTGCGAGAGGGGTTCGCCGATGGCATTGGCGACCAGGATGCCGACCATGTCCGTCTCGCCCGTATCGTAGTGCCACTTCGTGCCCGGTTCGGTGGCGCGCGGCAAATGACGCATGTAACTCACCAAAGGGTCCATGCCCGGTTCGCTGCCGGTAAAGCCCGCCTGGGCCACGTCCGACTTAGGATCCGTGTAATCCTCATTCCATTTCACCCCCGAGCTCATCATGAGCAGCTGCCTCACGGTGACACCATCGTAGGCTGAGCCCTTGAGCTCGGGCACGTAGTTCGTGACCAGGTCGTCCGGTCCCTTGATCTTGCCGTCCTGAATGGCCGCACCGACCAGCGTCGAGGTCAGGGATTTGGCGACAGAGAACGAAGTCCAGCGATCTTTTGGTGTGCGGCCCAGGCCATAGCGCTCCAACACAATCTTGCCATCCTTCAGAACCAAGACACCCGAGGTTCGGTTCGCGCTCATGTAGTCGGCGACCGTCCACTGACGGCCCGCGTAGTCCCAAGTCGGCGACAGTTGCCCGGGAGCCTTGGGTAAGGGGTGCACCTTGGCGCCGCGCTTTACGGTGACGACCTGGTAGATCTTTTCGATGCTGCGATATCCCGTGCTCTGCTGTTCAGGCGTCCAGAACAAGATGCTGGGTGTATCGGATTTCAGTGCCACCTGTGCAGAGGCGGTAACCGCGAATAGCAGAGAACAAAACGCGAGTGCGACTTTTGAATTTTTCATAGCGTTCCGCCAAGCGAAAGAAGCCACTGAGTATAGACCCTTGCGACAGCGCAGCTGACTGTTCCGCTGCGAAGATTCCACAGGCATCTACAGGCATCTGCTGAGGGAGTAGTCGTTCTTCGGGAGATCGCGAAGCTACCGCCGCGAGGGGCGTGTGCCTAAAAGATTGGCCAACCGACCGTCAGGGACCCTTCATTGCTCCGGTAACCTGAACCGCCGCCCTGCAAGGAGGCAAAGGAATCCCGGCCCACCTGCAACTCGAGGCGGCCGTTGCCCGGGAGGCGCCCGGTCAGCGACAGCGCCCACGAAAAAGTCTGTGCGCTCGAACCGTCGATGGTCTCCGGTCCGACGCCCGCCGTGAATCGCATGCGCCAGTCGGGGTTGAATTGGTGTATCCCGATGAGGCCGACCTGCACTTGATCGTACCGTGCCGGATTGAAATAGGTGCCGGCCGAGGGCTGAGTGCTGCGGTATGCGCGCGCCTCGAGTTGGGCGCCGAGCGCGGAGCCGGAATCGGGTATTTCGAACGGCGCGAGCACGACCTTGAATCGAGCGCCGTCGCGCTGGTTGCCGTCGGAGAACGCCTGGTGATAGTAAACAGGGACCAGCATCCAGTGGTCTGCGGCCCGAACGCTGCCTCCCAGGCTGAACGTACTGTAGAGGATCTCGCTTGCCAGTGCCGTCGGCGTGACGATCGGTACCCGGTCGGCCGAGGCAAAGACGGAGGCTACATCGCTCAGCTGATCATCCCACTGAATGGATCCTTCGAAGAAGCTACGGCCGGAGACGCTGCCTGCGCCCGCTTGAATGTCGAGGTGCTGAAGACTCCCGATGCGCAGGCGGTCGCCGACGGCAGCCTCGGTCAGGTGATCGCTCTGCCCGGACCCGCTGACATCCGACGTCGCAGCAAAGAGGCGCCAGGTGTTGAAGGTAGCGCCGCCCGGCGTTCCGGGCAGCAACGTCGTGAGACTGTAGGTGTTGATGACGAGGCCGTCGCTGTCGTGCATGAACGAGAATCCGCCCTGGAGTCGTGGGGCGAGCTCGAAATCGACCTGGGACTGCGCCCGTAGTAAATCGATACCGATGCGCGTCGCCGGATCGGGTGCGGGAATCGCGGACATGAAGCGCTGCGCCTCGTCCGCGCGTCCCAGTGCCGTGGCCGCCCGCACCAGTTCGAGGCTCGTTGCCGCGTCTCCGGGCGCATAGGGTGCCACCAGCGCATAAGCTCGTTGGTGATAGTCGAGCGCGTTTAGCGCGCGGGCGGCGCCCGTGTCGACCACCTGTCGATCAGCAGTGCTCACGGCAAAGCGCCGGGCCTGGTCGAACGCCTCGAGGGCCGCGCGATAGTGCCCCAGCCAAAGTTCCGCTCGACCCAGACCTATCAGGGCTGCCAGTCGATCTTCGTCGACCTGTGCCGCACTGACCGCGGCCTGGAACTCCGCGCGGGCCAATCCCGGATTGCTGGCCTCGAGTGCCGCACGGCCCGCGCGGATGTGTGCGGTACCGTCGGAATCGGCGCCCCATGCCGCCGCGGCAAGCCACAGGCCGAGCAGGAGCCACGCCGGTTTCATTTGGTTCCCCACAGCTTGCGCATGCCGAGCAGTTCCTTGAAATAGCCGATGACGCAAGCGGGCTGGAGCACGAACGAATACAGCAATACGTACGCCAGAAATCCGATTGGATTGCGGCGGACCTTCAGCCGCTGTGCGACGAACATGCCGGACTGGATCCGGTACATCAGCTGGTTGATGAGCGTGGCCAGGGGGAGTACGAGCAACGTCATGGGCCCGGCGAGCCAGTAGACGCCCGCCAACGCGAGCACGATGCCGGGTATGAACAGGAAGGTGAACGTGAGGTCGAGGATGGGGAACGTCAGGTTCCACCAGATGAACAGCGTCGTCATTCGTAGGTGGAACAGCAGAGGCCAATGATGTCGGAATGCTTCGATGAGACCCCGCGACCAGCGCTGTCGCTGGCGAATGAGTTGCATGATGGTCACCGGCACGTTGGTGAATGCAACGGCGTCCTCCGCGAATCCGACGCGGTAGCCGCGGCGCAAGATGGCCCAGGTGAGCACGATGTCCTCGCCGACGCAATCCGGCCACCCGCCGACCTCGTGCAGGACGGCCGTGCGATAGATTGAAAATGCGCCCTGCGCCACCAGTGTCCCGTGATAGAAACTTTGCAGGCGCTTGACGGCGGCGATGCCGTGGAAGTAATCCCACTCCTGGACCTTCGTGACGAAATTGAGGCGGGAGTTGCGCACCAATACCGCACCGGCCACTGCCGCGGTGCCGATAGGGTCGCTCACGAGGCGCCCGACGAGGTTGGCAAGCGCGTCTCGGTGAAGCAGTGAGTCGGCGTCGAGGGTGATCGTGAGCGGGTAGCGCACCAGTGTCAGCGCTCGGTTCAGCGCCTTCGACTTGCCGCCGTTCTGCTGCAGGTCGAGCACCCGCAGCCACGGGTAATTGAGCCGCTGCGATTCCCGCAGGGTGTTGTCCGTGGAGCCGTCGTCGACAACGATGACGTCGAGCGCTCCCGGGTAGTTCTGCTGCGCAATGCTCTCGATGGTGCTGGCGATGGAGTCTTGCTCGTTGTATGCGGCGATGATGATGCTGATGTTGGGATAGGTTTCGATCCGCCGCCGCAACGGCCGCCGATCGAGCAGCAAGCCACATGCCATGAAGGCATTCATGAACCCCGGAATAATCGCGATGGATAGGATTGCGGTCTGCGCAATCACGGAACCCACTACGACGGTCAGATCAGCGATCCAGCGTCCGGCCAGGCGGTAGGAAATGACGGCCCACGCCGCTGCGACGAGAAGATTTACGAAGAACTTGATGCGCGTGGACAGGTACAGGGTGCGGCGGCCAAACACGGCCGACGTGGCTCGACTCAGGGTTCGTAGCCTCTCGCGCCGGACGCTGGTGGCCGTCCGCCGCACAACCGTCGCTTGTGAGGTCCCGGTGGGGAATTCCGCCATTCATATTCCGATAAGTGGATGCGTACATACTCAATGCAAAAGGATCGCGGAGGATATCCGCACTAACGCGTATGCCAGTAGCGGAGAGTCGACGCTTTGCCGTTGAATATGGTGAATGAGGCGGTCGGATTGATCGGATTTGTGATGCGCATCACCTGAAGGCGCACGGCTGGGCGCATGCGGAGCCCGGCATGCCACTCCCCAGTGCCTTCGTGCGCCGCCGGTTGACTCTGCAGCGCTTTGCGGCCCAGGGCCTTACTTGCCTAGCCATACCTGTTTTGGCTAAAATGGCCAAATGTCAAAAACTGTATCTGCCAGCAACGCCAAGAACAATTTCGGCGGTCTTCTCGACGATGTTGCGGCATTGGGCCGGGTGGACATCGTGAAGCACGGGCGGCTCGTCGCCGTAGTGCTTTCCCCGCGGGCGTTCGCTTCGTCTTTGGCCGAATCTGTTGCAGGAGCGAAGGACGAGGATCGGGGCAGTAAGCACATGATTCCCCCGGAGCTTGCGCGCGCTGCACGAATCTTGAATCCTGCGAGCACCTTCGATGAAGAGTGAGCGCGATATCGAGGCGCCTCTGAGTCCTGAGGATGTGCAGAAGATCCTGAGCATATGCTCGCCCCGCGGTTTGCTGGTAGGCGGCCAGGCGCTAGCCTTCTGGGCAGATCATCTGAAGGTGGAGCTTCCAGAGAATCTCGTTTCGGGTGTGACGGCAGATGCCGATTTCATCGGCGATTCCGTTCTCGCAAAGGATCTTGCTCGGCGTCTCGGCTGGCAGATCTGGATACCGGCGCTCGATGATTCGACGCCGCAAACCGGCAAAGTGACTCACCGCACGAGAGGTGGGCAAGTGAAGCAAGTGGATTTCCTCTCGGGTGTTGCTGGTCTTACCACCAAAGATCTCGCCCGTCGTGCGATCGAGCTGAAGATGCCGAAGATCGGTCACCTGCGAGTTATCCATCCGATAGACGTGCTGGACAGCCGCATCCAGAATCTGCATTTATTGCCCCAAAAGCGCACCGATGCGGGAATCGGCCAGGCGCGGCTTGCTGTGAATGTCGCGCGAGCATTCATTCGACAGGAAGTCGTGGCTCGAGACGAAAGGACTGGTCTCAAACTTCTCGAACGTGTCGCCGATATCGCCGGTGACATCGCTGCGATCAGGGTATTCCTGCTCTATGGCATCGACCCCCTCAAGGCCGTTCCGCTCGAGGAATTTCGAACCACCACTGCCCTTCACAAGGTGCGCTGGCCACAAATCGTTGCGGAGGTCGGTGAGAAGAGGGAATCACTGCGAAAGCTCTCATCGAAGGCTACCCGGTCCGCGAAGTGACTTGCCGGCAAACCTGCATGGAACGTTGATCAGGGTACGGCGTCCAATCGAGGCTGGATTCATACGGGTAGTGAAGGTATCCGTGGCCGGACGTCGGCGGGACATTCGCGCGAGGAGAGGGCTGGTGCGAAGTATCAGGCCAACAATAGGCATCTGCGCAGCTGCAGCCGTGGCAACGGCATTCCTTTGCGCTGGTGATGCGTACTCGGCGGACGGTCCCTCGGTCAAATCGGAGGGTACCGGTGACGGGGTGCCGGAACTGGTCGTCACCGGCGAGCAACCGGGACCAGGCTTGTGGAAAGTCAGCAAGGGCGATCATGTGCTCTGGGTGCTGGGCACTATCTCCGCTCTTCCCAAGCGCATGAAGTGGTTGAAGTCGAGCATCGAGAGGAAGCCACGAGATCCCTGCTGGGAGGGGTTCAGAGAGGTTTCCTTCGTCAAGGACTTGGGTGTTCAGGATATTGAGGCAAGCATCCATGACGCATGGCTGAAAGCAGCCGAGAAGGCGTTGTCGGAAAACGGACAAAGTTTCGCCGTGCTCAAGATGAGCGACGTGCTGCTCCCGAGTGGTCTGCTGGCGATGCTGAAAGCCAGAGGCTATGCCGTGCTGGGTCTGGCCGAAACGACCGACGCCGCGCGTTAGTTGCCTCTTTGAATCACCCGGCGCCAAGTTTCAATCAAGGCAGCGTGGCGGCGGGGTCCTGCGCGGCCGACCACGCAACGCGCTCTGCGAGGAAGGTGGCGAAGGGCTCGATGTTAAGATCGATACTTGCGCTGTCCAAGGCGCGAAGATAGCGAGCGCGGTCCTCGACTCGCACGACGGTCCATGGGTATCCGCCCGAGGCCAACATGGCATTCATCAGGAAACGGGCCATTCGTCCGTTGCCGTCCATGTACGGATGAATGTAACCCAAGAGCCAATGACCGAGCACAGATCGAACCGCGGGCTCGACTTCCGCCTCCAGAAGATCAAAGAGCGCCGGTATCGCGTCATGCACGGCCTCCCATCGTGGTGGGACGTAGCGAGATGTGCGCAAGAAAACGAAATCGTTGCGATATCCCGCCAATGCGCTCGCGGGAATGATTCCGGCTGCAACCGAGGGTTGGAACAGTTCTCGATACCAATCTCGGTGAGCGAATCGAACCTGGGTACCTGGGTTCGCGCCGGCAATGATCTCCCGCACTGAGCCCTTGACCAATTGGAATGCCTGCCAGTAGCCACGTGCCGCCAAAGCGTTACGACTCTGACGATCTGCGTCGCTCGATCCGGGACTCCAGTCGCCGGAGCGCACACGCTCAATCATGGCTGGCGTGACCTGGTAGCCTTCGATTGACAACGAATGGTAGGCGTCGCTCCGATAGATCTCGTCGACAAAGCGGAGATAAACCCGACGATCCCGGGGCAGTCCGGGTACCGGTGGAAAGGCGCGTAACACAGGGTCTCGCATCGCCTGCCACAAGCTCTTAATACGGCTGACAATGGGTGCCTCTGCTGGCGCAATCGTGCCGAATTCATATCCCGCGACAAAAGGATCCGACTCCCGGACTGCATACCCGACGGCGGTCATCGCGGCGCGGATTTCATCGGCGATCTCGGGACGACCGATACGGCGAAAAGCACCGATCAGTCGACCTGCGACCACGGAGTTACCGCCTTCCAGTAGCCTTCGAAGCAGCCCCGATGGCTCGCGAATGGTCGATAGCGCCACTTGTGCCTCGATGGGCTTGGCCGCGAAAAATGCCTCGGGCACCTTGATCAGCGCGGCTTCGATTGCGAGTAGGCGTAACCCATTCCTCACGAGGAGGTCTGCCGCGGGTGGGGGCTGTGTCTCCTTCAAATCGTAGAGGGAGGTGCCGAAGAGAAGACTCGTCGAATTGTTAGCGCCCTTAGGGCTGTAGATGATGACCTGTGGGGGAATGACGCTGTTTTCGGCGTGAAGCAGCAACGATTGCTCGGCTGACAAATGCCACTCGGTCGCGAATCGCACTTCGCAATAGCGAGCACAGAACTCCCAGAAGGAGGCAAACCAGGGCGTACTCTCGCTCTGGGCTGTGCCAGGGCTTGAGGCGATGAGCCAGCCCCGCACAACCTGCTGTAAGAGGCCTGCCCGCAGCAGTCGTTCGCGGTGTACGCGTGAGAGTTCTTCGGATCGAAATACCCGCCTGTTGCCGGTCTGAGCCTTCGCAAGTTCCGCCAGCGATTCGGCGAGCTTTCTGTGGAGGGCAGGCATCGCATGATCTCAAGTCTTTAATGCTGTATTATATCAAGTCTTTAGTGATTGTGTATTACAAGTTTAAGATGTTGTTCAAAAACAAGTTTCAAGGGAATAACTGGTACATACCATTTGGATTGGTGAAGGCGCGCCAGAAGCGCATCCGGGGCGAGAGCGCTTCAGATATTACAATCCCGCATAAGATCTGCCATCCGCACACCGAGCCCCTTGGCAACCCGATGGAGGGTGCCGAGAGTTACGTTCCTTTGGCCGCGCTCAATTGCGCTGTAATACGCGCGGTGCATTCCGATTAGATCAGCAAATGCCTCTTGGCTGACTTTTAGCGCCATTCGTCGCTTGCGAATCACGGTGGCGAGGCTCGTTAGAAGCTTTTCCTCCCTCATTCAAGCAAGGTATTCATCTGCTACTTCCATCGCTACCACTTTATAGATAGACTACATATAAGTATCCAATAACTGGATAAGCATCATGGGTTCTTGAGCGCATCGCGGATAACACCAAGTACTGAGGTCCGTTACATGTCGTCTAAACCCCAGATTTCCATCCCGCAGGCCGCCTCCTGGCTCTTACGTCTTGCGGCGCACCCGCAGCTCTCCGATAACCTGTGTCGTGACGCGGTTGCCTTCTCCGCGTGGTACGCAGCGGCGAACGGCCTGCTCGATTGGCCGGACGAAGTCGAAACGATTCAAGGTGCCGAGCGTGCGAAAAAGCTTTCACTCGATCGGGTGATGAAGTTGCTCGCTCAGATGAACCACGCCTTTTCAGGCCGCGCGAGTGCCGAGCAGGCGAAACTCCTTCTCGAGGGCTATGCGGTCCATGATTGGGTCTCTGACAATGCAGATGAATTTCGAGCCCTCGCAGCGGATAAGCAGGTGACCCTCGCGGCGCTGGATGACATCTCCGACCACACCCGCGAGGCTATTTCCCCATTTGCCGCGCGGCTGCATCAGCTCGGGCGGATACTCGGTCTATCGGCTCTCGAGCAGGACATCCTAGCGTTTGCCTTCCTAACGACCGCGTCTCAAGGACTCGCTGGCATTTTCGAGCATCTCGCCGAGAATCGCTGGACGGCCGGAATACTGTGGACTGCTCTGTTCAATACGAATGCCGAGGAACTCGGCAAAGCCATGCGACCCAATTCGCCACTGCGCTTGAGCGGGATGCTGATGGCCGCCGGCCGGCGAGTCCAGATCGCCAGGGTATCGGAATTTTGGATCGACTTGATCGCGGGTGACGAGTCCCTGTTTGACTCGCTGCTCGAGCCCTTCGACAACAAAATCGGCTCCGGTCGCCCGGCGCGCCTGCTCGAGGACGATCGCATTCTCGCCACCGAGATATTGAAAAATGACGCTGAGCCCGGGGTGAATCTCCTATTGTATGGCGCGCCATCCCTCGAAAAGCGCCAGTTGCTGCAAGATGTCATTGGCAAATCGGGGCGCCAGGCGTACCGCGTTCGCCGCTTCGATAGTCCAGGACGGGCGGTATTGCCCTCCCTGACATTTGCGGCCTTCTCGTTGCTCGCGGCCCGGAAGGATCCAGCGGTCCTCATCGTTGAGCGTCCGGCTGATGTGCTTCAGACCCATACCTCCCAGATGTTGCGGGCGCTTTTTGGGGTGGAGATCAGGGCGGAGGATGCGCTTCCGTTCGATGAGAACTTGCTCGCGACGAATCCAGTGCCGGCCATTTGGCTCGCTTCGGACAGCGCGAGTTTGCCGGAAGATACGATTGCTCGCTTTGTGTTCCACGCCCCCCTAAAGAAAGCGGATCGCGCAGAACATGCACGTTTGGTGCAACTGCGGGTGAAGAAGTTGAAATTATCCAAGGCAGCCACCGCCGAAATTCTGAAACTCGACGGTGTGTCGAGCGCGCAGCTCGAATCCGCCGTGAAGGCTGCTCGCCTCGCGGGAAATCTCTCCAAGGCTGATCACGATGCGGCGGTCGTGCAGGCAATCAGGCGCAGCCAAAAAGCATTGTCACGCGATCTGACCGAAAAGCACAAACCCTCGGTGACTGCGTATTCCTTGGACTATTTGAACACCGCCGGGCGCTTTACACCAAAAGACATCCTGAAGTGCTTGAAGAAGCGACCGCGCGGTTCGGTGCTGCTCTACGGGCCGCCAGGCACGGGCAAGTCCCAGTTCACCGAGCACTTGTGCCAGCAGCTCGCCATCCCCTTGATTGCCAAAACGGCTTCGGACTTGATGAGCAAATGGGTAGGGGACAATGAGAAGAATATCGCCGCCGCATTCGAAGAGGCAGCAGCGGAAGACGGGGCTTTGTTCCTCGACGAGGCTGATAGCTTTTTGCAGAGCCGTGAACATGCCAGCGCTGGTTGGGAGGTGACTCGGGTCAATGAGCTGTTGCAGAAAATGGAGCGCTTCGACGGTATCGTGATCATGGCGACCAATTTATTTCGAGACCTCGATGCTGCGGCGCTGCGCCGCTTTACGTTCAAAATGGAATTCCTCGAGCTCGACGTCGCACAGCGCTGGTCTATGTTTTTGCGCGAAGCGGGCCTCACCGAGACTATCGCCGACATCGCGGCCGCCACGAAAGAGCGGTGGCAGCAAAAGCTCACGCTCATGAAATTCTTGACCCCTGGAGACTTTGCGACGGTCAAACGCCAATGTATAGCGCTCGATACTCAGCTCTCAGCGGAAGAGTGGCTGGATCAGCTGCAAATCGAGTGCGACATCAAAAATGCGCCTCGGCGCGTGCGGCCCCAACACTAGATCGCGGTCAGGCGGTCGTCTCTTAAGGGTTGAACGGTGACGCGTCGACGTATTTCCACGCCAACGGCTGGTTCCAAGACGATGCGATCCAACGACGCGGGCGGAAAACCCACCATCGGCCGGTGCCGCCCGTCAAATCGAGTTCGGACTGGAGAATGCGGGGGGCGTCCATCAGTTTTCCTGCGTCCTCGCTTTTATTGGGCGGCTTGGCGTGAACGATAGCGTACTAAATGGATGGATTTCTCGTGCACGCGGAGGTAGCCAGCGCTACGAGAATTACGATCCATTTAGTCCTCGCCTGAATTGAGAATATCGATCTTCGGCATCGGGCTCTGCAGTCCATTGACGTCTCCATATGCAAGGCATATGCTAGAAGCAATATAGTCTGAGAATATGCAAATGAAGCGTGTGCGACCCGGAAAGAATAAATCAGTGACGCCGAAGGCGGCCGCCAGGTCGATGTCCAGTGCCGTCGCCAAGCGAGCGTCCATATTTCGCAATGGCGCCAATCAGGCTGTGCGACTTCCGCAGGAATTGCGTTTCCCGGCAGACGTCAAGGAAGTCAGGATTAGACGGCAAGGGGATGGGTTGTTCATTTCGCCGGTCAAACCTAACTGGTCATCGTTCTTCGCGATGCAGGTGGACGTACCTGATGACTTTCTGGAGAACCGCAACGATTCATCTCCGCAGTCTCGCGACCCTCTATGACGGGGTTTATGCTGGATACGGATATTTCCAGCTACATCATCAAGCGCCGGCCGGCGGCATTGGTCGAAAAATTCGAGAAACACGGCGAGACGCTCAACGTGTCGGTGATTACAGCCGCGGAGTTGCGTTTTGGCGCAGAGAAAGCGGACCGGCCGAAACTTTCTGAATTGGTCGAGGCGTACTTGGAGCGGCTTGCGATTCTCGATTGGACCCACGAAGTGACGCGCCACTATGCGCGGATCCGCTCACAGTTGGAGCGTTCCGGTAAGCCGATCGGGAATATGGATCTTCTCATCGCCTCGCACGCGGTTTCCCAGGGAATGACCCTGGTTACAAACAATCTCAAGCATTTTTCAAACGTGTCCGGCCTCAAGGTGGAAGTCTGGAGCTGATCTGTCACTGCCGCGGATTCGATGAGATAGCAGCCCTTAACCGAACGCGACGACCTGCGCTGGTGACGCTACTGGTACGCGCGAAGGTAGCCACCGTCATTACACCGCAGGAGCTCGAAGTCCGGAGAGGATTGCGCCGACAAAGTGCGCGGTCATAAGCACTAACGGCCTATCAGGCCGTTCGTACCGCTGGGCAGGCCCGAAATCGTCTGAATGGAGGCCAGCGCTCCGGAAGTCGTGTCGATGCGGTAGGTTTTAATGGACCCGTCGGTGGCCAGCACGCTGAGGTAATTGCCCGTTGCATCCACGATGAGGTCGAGCGATCCGCCCGAAGTGGCGGCGACTACCGGGACCGGCTGAACGAGGGTCCCGTCGGTCGCGATGTGGTAGCTGCTGAGCGAGTCGCTGATGGTGTTGGAGACATAGACCAGGCTTCTGTCCGGGGTAATCGCCAGCCAGCAAGTCGTTTTCTGTTGTGTCGGGACCGCGGCGCTCAGTGTATGCAAATTGCCTTGGGAGTCGAGCCTGTATGCCGAGGTGGTGCCCGCCTGAAACTCGGAGATATAAAGATGCGTGGCGTCGGTGAACGCAAATCCAAACGGTCCGCTGCCGGCGGATTTCGCAGTGACCGGCGTGCCCGGCGCATGGTTCTGCTGGAGCGGGATCACATCGATCTGGTTGGAGTCGCGGTTGGTAACGATGATCCACAGTCCATCCGGACTGATGGCGATCTGGGTGGCGGTGGTATCCGTCGGGTGCAGGGTCATGGTTGACCCGGCGATGGGGCTCAGCGCTCCCGAGGTCGAAACTTGGAACCCCTGAATCGTGGGCCCGGTCCCCGTTCCGCTACTGGCATTGCGGTTCAGGACGTAGACTATGCCGTTCCATTCCGCGACGCTTACGGGCAGCGTTCCACCTGATGGCGCTCGATCGGCGAGCGTCATGGTCGTGTCCGTGACATGGAACACCGACAGATCATTGCTCCCTGGATTCACGACATACAGGAATTGTCGATCGCCACTCAGTGTCAGCGCTCCCTGGTTCTCCAGTCCGTGGCCAACACCTGTCCCGCCGGTTGGCGTGCTCGCCAGGCTAACTAACGTTCCATCGGACGAGCGTGAGTACGCCTGCACTGCATTGCCGGCCGTCGAGTTGGTCATCGTAAAGACCACTGATGACGAAGGAGGTGGCGGCGGCGGTGGCGGTGATGGTGATGCTGGAGGCGGTGGCGGGCCACCCGCCGTGCTGGAGCCGTTATTGCCAGCGCAGGCTGCGAGTGACATCGCAAGCGCGATCCAAGGCAGGGATTTCAGGTTCCGCATTCCGCACTCTTTCGATATCGGCCACAGATTTCGAGCCACATCGCACCGTTTGTACCGCGTCGGTGGAGACGACACTTCCCCCTAGGAGACCGGGAGCTGAGGGAATAAATTTCGCCACCCGTCACACCCGCATTTTTTGCCGATAGCAACAACCCTTGAGGTTGTGTTAAATAGCTTGCAACACTAGTCGCCGCGTCGGCGTGTGACCGCAGTTTCGACCGCGATCAACGGGCATCGCGGGGCCATGGATACTGCGGTCGCAGAGCGTGAAACTGGCGATGTCGTTGTTAGGGAATTAATTTGCGCAACGCCGGTGTGGACACGTCATCAATGTGCCGAAATGCGGGTGCGATCTTTTCGATCTGATCTGCTGGCACGTTATATTCGTCAAAAAGCCCTTTCCACTCGCGGACAGTCGCCCAAATTCTGGAGATGCTCTGAGCAGCGGTGTCTGTCGCTAACGTAAATGTCTCCCGACCTGCGAAAGCGTTGTCCAGTGTGGCGCTCCTACCTTCGGGCCCTACTCCCAGATGTAAGCGTCGCTCGGAGGCTAGGCTTGCTCGTGGCATAACATCATAGAGCGGACTCAGCCTCCAGCCTGGGAGGCGGACGTCCCAGACAAAGCCGTGGTTGCGGAGATGATCGTCGTCGTTGCTGACGAAGATATTGAAAATCAGGCGATCAAAGAGTTCGCGGTTATTCTCGCGGATAACGCTCTCGTGGCAGTACCGTCGTATGGCTTGCGCCAGGTCTGCATAGGCCTTGTCCGGTGATTCCATCTCATCACATGCCATCAGCGTTAGACCGCTGACGAACCCCAAGCGCTTCTCGACTAGTCCAGCGATGGGAGCTGTGCTTAAGAGATCCTCGGGCAAGTGGGCATCCTGTCCCGGTTTCGCCCAGTACCGGTCGAATCGCCGAATCAGCATCACGGCTCGCTCGCCCAACTGAACTAGCTTGACCGGCGGAACGGTAAGGCCTGCCGCAGCTGCGAGCCGCAGCGTTGCGGTTTCGATGATAGGAACGGCCAACGCGTCCTTCCGGCTTGCGAACTTGGCCAACCACAGTATCTGTTCGTTGTCGCGAACCGTCGCCTTCGGACGCGCACCGCCCAATGGGCTGCCTTCCACGAAGATCTCTTCGAGATTGGCGGGAACAGGTAAGCCCTCATCGATGCGCTCGGCAGCATCCATCAGGTACTGCAAATTGTCCCAAGTGCCATAACCCAGCGTGGGCTCGGCTTCTAGCGAAGAACGAATGTCGAGCGCGCCGGCGCGCTGACTGCCTGCATGGAGGAGATAAGTGGACTCTGGAAGACTGTTTGCGGGCGCCTTGAGGCGAGACTCGATGACTCGCCGTCCCCAGGCGTCTGGCGCGGCATCGCGAATCCCACCGAACAACGGGAGGTTGTTCGGCGGAAAGAGCGCCCTGCCTCGCACGGCGCTCTTGTCTTGGATGCTTAGACTCACGGGATCCACTTCAAGAGCGCTCGGGCGTTCCAGGTATCGCAACCCGTAAGCGAATGTCGAGGCCAGCAATGTCGCCCCGTCCTCTGTCAGAGTGAGTTGTCCGCAAGGCGCCCACTTCGCATCAAGGTTAGCGAAGACGAACAGTTTCTGTTCCTTCCGGGCCATGGCTAGAAATCGATCTCATCCAATTCGCGCTTCGAGAGATCCCTGGCGCGCCGGCGTTGTTCTTGGGCGCTGAGCGCGGCGAGAGCAGGGTCTGATTCGGCCAAGAGATCTAAAAGTGTCTTACCCGGCACAATGGCATCCAAGTAGCGCAGGACCTGGCCCAGCGCGACTCCGGGATCACCTTTTTCCAGCCGGTATGCGGTGTTGCGTGACAAGCCGGCTCGCAAGGCCGCCTGGTCTTGCTTCATGCCTCGAGCGATACGCAAGCGCGCAAGGTTGGCTCCCAGCTTTCTTGCTTCAGAGGCCAGGTTGGGGGCCAGGACTGCAGCCTGGGTGACTTTCATGATCGTTTAATCGATTCTTGAGAAGATATTGCTCGATTAATCATGCACAAAGCCTAGCGATCCTTCCCTTCTGAGTCAAGACTTCATGTCACTTAAATCGCTTGGTAAGCATTTAATGATCGATTAATCGATCTCAGCACGATGTGCGGTAGTCGTCCGTGGATAGCCAAATCGTAGGCCCGCGGTTGCCGTTCAAATTGGAACGGGCACGTCGAACTACTCATGTGAGCTTACCGACACATAGGTTACTGATTTGGTCGGGGTGACAGGATTTGAACCTGCGACCTATACGTCCCGAACGTAGCGCTCTACCAGTCTGAGCTACACCCCGAATCGACAACGAAATCAATTTTTGCGCGCGACGGCGAACTTCGCCAGTTCACTCAAGCCTTCTTTGAAAGCACTCTCGGGAAGGGGCGCCAGGGCCGCAAGCGCCTGATCGGCCTCGCTTTGAGCGAGGCGCGCAGTGTACGCAAGGCCCCCGAGGCTTGCAACGGCACGCGTAATTTCCGCCAAATGATCCAATCCGCCGTTTTCGATCGAGTGGCGGATCATGGCGCGTTGCACTTCGCTGCCATGCTGCATGGCATAAATCAGGGGCAGGGTGGGCTTGCCCTCCGCCAGGTCATCGCCCAGGTGCTTGCCCAGGCTGGCCTCGTCGGCCTGATAGTCCAACGCATCGTCGACCAGCTGGAATGCGGTTCCAATATGCCGGCCATAGCGCGCCAACGACTCCTCCAGAGCCGGCGGGGCGTCGCTCAACACGGCGGCAATCTGGGCGCCGGCCTCGAACAGCCGCGCGGTCTTGCGCCGGATGACATCGATATAGCGCGCCTCGGTGGTATTCGGGTCGCGCGCGTTCATCAGCTGCAGCACCTCACCTTCCGCGATGGCGTTGGTGGCATCGGCCAGGATTTCCATGATGCGCATGCGATTTAAAGTCACCATCATCTGGAAGGCGCGGGAATACAAGAAATCGCCGACCAAGACGCTGGTGGCATTGCCAAATACCTCGTTGGCGGTGTCGCGGCCGCGGCGCAGGGAGGACTCGTCCACCACGTCGTCATGCAACAGGGTAGCGGTGTGAATAAATTCGATAATGGCGGCGGCATCGACATGCCGCTCTCCCGAATGCCCGCAGGCACGTGCTGCCAGGAGCACCAAAAGGGGGCGCAGGCGCTTGCCTCCTGCGTAAATAATGTAGGTGGCGACCTGGTCGACCAGGGCTACTTTGCTGTGCAAACGCTGTTTGACGACCCGATCGACGGCATCAAAATCTGCGGTTACCAATCCACGAATCTGTTCTAGTGTCATGCAACGCTCAAAAACATGCGCCATGGTACCTAAGATCGGTCTGGCTGGCGCGACGCTGCGAGGCCCCCGGTGAGTGGGTGCCGGCATTCGCTAGCGTCGGATGAGAATAACGCCGTCCGCCAGGTGTGGCTTCGAGTAGCTTCTAAGGTGAGAGCTGATGGCACGGCGGGTGGGAAATGGTGCCGCGGGGCGACGCCAAAAAGCCTTTCGCCCACCTTAGGCCCTAAGCAAATGTTGGTTTGACCCGCCGGCCCTAAGTCGTTAGAATCCCCGGCTCTTTTGCGGCCTCGTCGGCCGTCCTCGGAGTTGCAACAATGTATGCCGTGATAGCCACGGGCGGTAAACAGTACCGCGTCCAAGAAGGTTCCGTGGTGCGTGTCGAGAAGCTCGACGCAGACCAGGGCGCCAGCGTCGAATTCAATCAGGTTCTGCTGGTGGGTGCCGGCTCTTCCGTCACCATTGGCGCTCCCTACGTGGGGACGGCCAAGGTGGTGGCGACGGTCGAAAGTCACGGCAAGGGCGACAAGGTGCGGATCGTCAAATTCCGCCGCCGTAAGCACTACAAGCGTGAGAAGACCCATCGGCAGCCGTATACCGATGTGAAGATCACCTCGATCGTCGCTTAACGACGATACGTACTTAAGTTTCGGAGATCACCTAAATGTCACATAAAAAGGCAGGCGGCAGTACTCGCAACGGCCGCGACTCGCATTCCAAGCGCTTGGGCGTGAAGAAATTCGGTGGTGAGGATGTGCTCGCGGGCAATATCCTGATCCGTCAGCGTGGCACCCAGTATCGTCCCGGCGTAAACGTCGGCATCGGTACCGATCACACCTTGTTTGCCAAAGCTCACGGCGTGGTGGAATTCAAGGTCAAGGGCACCGAGCAGCACACCTACGTCAACGTCGTTCCGAAGTAGCGACTTCGGGCGGGCTTTTGGCGCGCCAATCGAATCAAGAGGGGGCAGGGTAACCGGGCCCCCTTTATTTTTGTATTTTTGTGCGCCCGCGGGCGCATGCATTCCACGCCTCCCACGCATTCCACGACTCCTCCAACTGCGACCATTATGAAATTCGTCGACGAAGCCAAACTCAAAGTACAGGCCGGCAACGGCGGCCGAGGCTGTGTGAGTTTCCGGCGCGAGAAGTTCGTGCCCTTCGGCGGCCCGGACGGCGGCGACGGCGGCCTGGGCGGCAGCGTGTATCTCAAGGCCGTGGAGGGCATGAACACGCTGGCGGATTTTCGTATTTCCCGCACCTACAAGGGCCAGAACGGCGAGAGCGGCAGCGGCAACGATTGCACCGGCCACGGCGGAGCGGACACGGTGGTCTCCATTCCCATCGGCACCGTGGTCGTCGACAAGGACACCGGCGAGACGCTCGGGGATCTGACCGTGGAAGGCCAGACCCTGTTGGTGGCCAAGGGCGGCAAGGGCGGCTGGGGCAACACTCGCTTCAAGTCCAGCACCAACCGTACCCCGCGCAAATCCGGCTTAGGACTGCCGGGCGAGAAACGCGAGCTGCAACTGGAGTTGAAGCTCATCGCCGATGTGGGCTTGCTGGGCCTGCCGAACGCCGGCAAGTCCACGCTGATTCGTGCCGTATCCGCCGCGCGGCCCAAGGTGGCCGATTATCCCTTCACGACCCTGCACCCGAACTTAGGGGTGGTTTCGGCCGGGTTGGGTCGCAGCTTCGTGATGGCCGATATTCCCGGATTGATCGAGGGGGCCGCGGACGGCGCCGGCCTGGGAATTCGTTTCCTGAAACACCTGCAGCGCACGCGGGTGCTGCTGCATCTCATCGACATCGCGCCCGCGGATCCGCAAGCCGATCCGGTCAAGGACGCCCGCACCATCGTCGGGGAACTGAAGAAATTCGCGGCGGATTTGGCTGCCAAGGAACGCTGGCTGCTGATCAACAAGATCGATTTATTGGAGCCTAAAGAGGCGCAGCAGCGCGCGAAGGAAATCGTGCGGCGTTTGCGCTGGAAGGGTCCGGTGCTGCTCCTGTCCGGCGCCACCGGTGAGGGTACCGAAGAGCTCAAGCAAGCCGTGATGCGTTACCTGGAAGAGCACCCGCGAGCGCCTGCGAAAGTGGCGGCCGACGCGGAGTGAAGCGCATAAAAAAAGCCGGCATTGCCGGCTTTTTTATAATAAACCCGTCCGTGCTCAGGCAAGCTCCGTCGCTCCTGCCGGGGTTTTACTTGGCGAGCGCGCGAACCTGCTTGGTCAGGCGGCTTTTGTGGCGGGCTGCCTTGTTGCGATGAATGATGCCCTTGTTGACCATGCTGTCGATCACCGGGGTGGCTTCATCGAGCGCCTTCGCGGCTTCGATATGCTTGCCGGCCTTGAGCGCCAAGGTCGCCTTACGGATGGCGCTGCGCAGCTGCGAGGTGAGCGCGTCGTTTCGGGCGCGATGCACCGTCGACTGTCGGGCAGCTTTTTCAGCAGATTTCGTATTCGCCAAGCGAGAGACTCCTTTAAAAGAGCCGCGTAGCTTGCCGATTGGCTCCGTGCTTGTCAATCGGCGCGAGGGTGCGGCGGGTGGCGGGTAGAAGCGCGGCTGCAGGGTGTCCGTTGGCCGGCAGAGCGAGAGAGGCGCCTGCCGGGCGACGGACTTAGGCTGAGGACAGCGCCTCGAGCCTGACCACTCAAGCGGCCGGGAACCTGAGTATAATCACAGCCTTTCGCCATGGAACTAGTTCGCGGTCTTCATAATATTTCGCGTACGCCTGAAGGCTGCGTACTTACCGTGGGCAATTACGATGGTGTGCATTTAGGGCACCAAAGGATGATCGGTGCGCTCAAGGCGCGTGCCGCGGAACTGCGCTCGGCGGCAACGGTGCTGGTATTTGAGCCGAGCTCCAAAGAATTCATCGACCCCGAGGGCGCGCCGCCTCGTTTGACACGCTGGCGGGAGAAGTTCCTGGCGCTGGCCGCGCAGGGGGTCGATCGCCTGGTGACCTTGCGCTTCGATGACGATGTTCGGGAGATGACGCCCGAGCGCTTCGTCGATGACCTGATCGTTGATGCGCTGGGCACGCGGCACATCGTGGTGGGCAATGATTTTCGCTATGGCTGCAATGCCGGCGGCACGATCGACAGCCTGCGAGCGGCGGGCGGGGCGCACGGCTTTGGGGTGGAGCAGATCGCGCCCTTCGTGTTCGACGGCGTGCGCGTGAGCAGCACCGCGATTCGCGAACGCCTGGGCGAAAGCGATTTTGTCGGCGCCGGGCGCCTGTTGGGCCGCCCCTATCGAATGCTCGGCCGTGTGATTCACGGCCGGCAATTGGGCCGCAAGCTGGGGTTTCCGACCGCCAATTTGCGGCTCATGCGCCGCAAACCGCCCGTGCAGGGCGTGATGGCGGTACGTGTTTTTGGCATTGAGCGCAACGCCATGGCGGCGGTGGCCAGTCTCGGGACCAGGCCCACCGTCGATGGCACCGATGTGTTGCTCGAGGTGCATGTGTTTGATTTCGCCGGTGAGCTGTATGGACGGGAAATCGAGGTTGAATTCGTCGCCAAGCTGCGCGACGAGGTCAAATTCGACTCTCTCGATGCGCTGACCGAGCAAATGAAAATCGATGCGGCTCAGGCGCGCGATCTATTATCGAAGGTGAAGAGTGACTGATGGTGACTGACTACAAGAGCACGATAAATCTCCCGGCCACCGACTTTCCCATGAAAGCCGATCTGGCCAAGCGCGAGCCCGGCATGCTGGCGGCGTGGGAGCGGGATGACATCTACGGCAAGATCCGTAAAGTGGCGAAAGGGCGTCCGACCTTCATCCTCACCGACGGCCCGCCGTATGCGAACGGCGCGCTGCACCTCGGTCATTCGCTCAATAAAATTCTCAAGGACATCATCGTCAAGTCGCGAACGCTGGATGGTTACGATGCGCCGTATCTGCCCGGCTGGGACTGCCACGGCCTGCCCATCGAGATGCAGGTGGAGAAGACGCACGGCCGCGTCGGCCAGAAAATCAGCCCCAAGGCCTTTCGCGCCGCCTGCCGTGAATATGCCATCAAGCAGGTCGACCTGCAGCGCGGAGAGTTCAAGCGCCTCGGAGTCCTGGGCGATTGGGATCATCCCTATCTCACCATGGCGCCGCGATTCGAGGCGGAACAGCTGCGCGCCTTCTCGCTCATCATCAAGAACGGGCACTTGTACAAGGGCTTCAAGCCCGTGCACTGGTGCTTGAACTGCCGCTCTGCACTGGCGGAGGCGGAAGTGGAATACGAGGACAAGACCTCGCCCAGCGTTTACGTGCGATTCGATGTTCTGGATCATGCGGATCTCTGCCGGCGCATGGGCACATCGGCCGAACAGCGGCAGGCGCTGGTCGACGAACCGACCTCGCTGGCCATCTGGACCACGACACCCTGGACGCTGCCGGCCAATCGGGCGGTGGCGCTGCATCCGCAATTTACCTATTCGCTGGTGGAATTCGATTTAGGCGAGGGACGCGAGCGGCTGCTGCTGGCGGATGAACTCGTGGCATCCGTGATGAGCGCCTTGGGTGTGAGTACCTGGGTCATCATCGCGCAGGCCAAGGGCGAGGCGCTCGAGCTGCTGACCCTGCAGCATCCCTTCTATGACCGCCAGGTGCCGGTGATTCTGGGCGATCACGTCACGTTGGATGCGGGCACCGGCGCCGTGCACACCTCTCCCGGACACGGTCTCGATGACTACATCGTAGGCCGGCGTTACAACCTGGAAATCGACAATCCGGTCGGCGGCGACGGTCGATTTCTCCCGGGGACGCCGTTGTTTGCCGGCGAGCAGGTGTTCGACGCCAACGCCCATGTGATCAAGGTGCTGATCGAGAACGGCCGTCTGCTCAAGGATGAGCCGTATCACCATTCGTATCCGCATTGCTGGCGCCACAAGACGCCGGTGATCTTTCGCGCCACGCCGCAGTGGTTCATCAGCATGGAACAGGCGGGTCTGCGCAAAGCGGCATTGGAAGCGATTTCGCATGTCGATTGGATGCCGGGCTGGGGCGAGCAGCGGATTGCCAGCATGGTTGCCGCGCGGCCGGATTGGTGCGTGTCGCGGCAGCGAACCTGGGGAGTGCCCATCCCGCTGTTCGTCGACAAGACCTCGGGCGAATTGCATCCGCGCACCCACGAACTGATTGCCGAAGTTGCCATGTTGGTTGAGCGCGACGGGATCGATGCCTGGTTCGACTTGGATCCTGCGACTCTGCTGGGCGATGAGGTGGACAAGTATGAGAAGGCCACCGACGTCATGGATGTTTGGTTCGACTCGGGTACCGTGCACCACGGCGTGTCGGTCATTCGGCCTGAGATTACCTCGCCTGCCGATCTGTACCTCGAAGGCTCGGACCAGCATCGGGGCTGGTTTGGCAGCTCGCTCCTCACCTCGGTGGCCATGCACGGCCGTGCACCGTATCGCGGCGTGCTCACCCATGGATTCACCGTGGACGAGAACGGTCGCAAGATGTCCAAGTCGCTAGGCAATATTCTGGCGCCGCAGAAATTGACCAGCACGCTGGGTGCGGATGTCGTCCGGCTCTGGGTGGCGGCCACCGACTACGCGAATGAAATGAGCGTCTCGGAAGAGATCTTCAAGCGCATCGGGGATTCCTACCGGCGCATGCGCAATACGCTGCGTTTTCTCCTGGGCAACCTGCATGGATTCGATCCTCGGGAGCATGCGGTGGCCTTCGATGATCTGGTTGCCATCGATCAATGGATCATTTCGAAGACTTTCAATCTGCAGGCCGACGTGGTCACGGCCTACCGTAACTATGAGTTCCACAAGATCTACCAGGAGATCCACAACTTCTGCGTGGTCGAACTGGGCGGTTTCTATCTCGACATCATCAAGGATCGGCTCTACACCACCGGCGCGAACAGCGCGCCGCGGCGTTCGGCGCAGACCGCGCTCAACCATCTGGCGCAGGCCATGGTGCGCTGGCTGGCGCCGATACTGAGCTTCACGGCGGAGGAGGCGTGGCAGTACTTGCCGGGCATCCCCAATGAGTCGGTGTTCTTCAATGCCTGGCATCAATTTCCCGCGGGAGCCGAGCGCAGCTCCGCCATCGATTGGGACTCGCTGATCGCGCTGAAGGCCGACATGGCGCGCGAGCTCGAGCGGCTGCGGGCACTGGGTTTGGTGGGCTCTTCGCTCGAGGCTGAGGTCACGGTGTTCGTGCCCGAAGCACTGGCACCGGCTTATCACACGATGCGCGACGAAATGCGATTTTTATTGATCACCGGCGAGGCGCGCATCGCGCCGGCCACCACGATCCCCGAGTCCGCCGTCAAGGCGACGCAAGAGGGCGTGTGGATCGAGGTCAAGCCGAGTACCCACCCGAAATGCGTGCGCTGCTATCAGTTTCGCGCGGATATTGGGAGCCATGCGAATCATCCGGAAATTTGTGCGCGCTGCGTGCTGAACGTCGAGGGGCCGGGCGAGGAGCGCCATTTCGCATGACGCAGATCAAGCAAAGTCGGGCGGCGAGCTGGCTGTTGTTGTCGGTGCTCGTGGTAGTGGCGGACCAGGCCAGCAAGTACTACATCGCCGAGCACTTCGGCGAATTCGAGCGCATCGGCGTGCTGCCGGTACTGGACATCACCCGAATGCACAACGTCGGAGCCGCGTTCAGTTTCTTGGCCTCGGCCTCCGGCTGGCAGCGCTGGGTGTTCATCGGGCTTGCGCTGGTGGTGAGCATCGGGATCATCGTGTGGCTGGTGCGCCTCCGGGAAAAGGCTCAGGGCCTGCTGGCCTGCGGGCTCGCGCTGGTGCTGGGCGGGGCCCTCGGCAATGTCCTGGATCGCATCCGCTTGGGGCATGTCATCGATTTCATTCACTTTCACTGGGATCGAGCGTATTTTCCTGCCTTTAACGTGGCGGATTCAGCGATTACGGTCGGTGCCGCCTGTCTGCTGTTGGATGCCTTGCTGGAAGGAAGACGAAAACCTGATGCAAATTTTACTCGCTAATCCCCGCGGATTTTGCGCGGGCGTCGATCGCGCCATCGATATCGTGGAGCGTGCCGTCACGCTGTTCGGCGCGCCCATCTATGTCAGACAAGAAGTGGTGCACAACAAGTACGTGGTGGACCGCCTGCGCACCATCGGCGCGGTGTTCGTCGAAGAGCTGCACGAGGTGCCGGACGGCGCCACGGTGATTTTCAGCGCCCACGGCGTGCCGCGGGCGGTGCAGCAAGAAGCCCAGCGCCGCTCGCTGAATGTGTTCGATGCCACCTGCCCCTTGGTCACCAAGGTGCACATGGAGATCACGCGCTACGCCCGCGAGGCGCGCGAAGTGTTCCTGATCGGCCACGCCGGGCACCCGGAGGTGGAGGGCACCATCGGGCAATTCGACGCATCGCTCGGCGGCTCGATTTACCTGGTGCAAACGGTGGAGGATGTGGCGGTCCTGAAGGTACGCGATCCCCGCCACGTCGCGTTTGTTACCCAGACCACCTTGTCGGTGGACGACACGGCATCGATCGTGGCCGCGCTGCGCGTCCGGTTCCCCGAACTCAAGGCCCCGGTGAAGGAAGACATCTGCTACGCCACGCAAAATCGCCAGGACGCCGTCAAGGACCTGATCGGCCGCTGCGAGGTTCTGGTGGTGGTCGGGTCGAAATCCAGCTCCAATTCCAACCGCCTGCGCGAAATGGCCGACAAGAACGTCAAGCCGGGATACCTGGTCGACGGACCCGAGGATCTCCGCCGGGAATGGTTCGAGGGCGTCAAAACCGTCGGCGTGACCGCCGGGGCCTCCGCACCCGAGGTCCTGGTCCAAGGCGTGATTACGCAGCTACGCCAATGGGGCGGGGAAGTCGCCGCCGAATTGGACGGCCGCAAGGAACATGTGATATTCGCCCTGCCCAGGGCGCTGCGCGACGTCGCCCGCCACGGCAGCAGTCTTACGTCCGGCGACGCCACGGGTTAGAATGCCCGCCCTTCCGAAAATGCCGCAATAGCTCAGTCGGTAGAGCAACGCATTCGTAATGCGTGGGTCAGGGGTTCGAATCCTCTTTGCGGCACCAACCTTACAAAAATTTTTACTGACGCTCGCCGGTCAGTGCCGCTCTGCGCGTTAGTTCGAACCCCTGACAGACAAAAAGCCGGTTCGACGCCGCCGCATAGCGGCGGCGAACGCCCGAAGGGCGGCCCCGAGCGTCAGCGAGGGGCGAGGCGCGTAGCGCCGAGTAATCCTCTTTGCGGCACCAATTTACAAAAAAGTATGGGGAAGTTCGTCGGGGCCGAGCGTTCGACGCTTCTATTCGAACCCCTGACAGACAAAAAGCCGGTTCGACGCCGCCGCGCAGCGGCGGCGAACGCCCGAAGGGGTGCGACACATGCGTCGCACGGGTGGCCATGGATGGCCACCCAGGGCTTGCGCGCAGCGCCGAGTACAAATCGCCGCAGGCGATTTGAACATCCGAAGGGTGGCCCCGCAGGGGCGAGGCGCATAGCGCCGAGTAATCCTCTTTGCGGCACCAGCCTAAACGGTCCATTCTCCCAGGTCGTAGCTTTTAGGCTACAATGGTCAGCCCATGCGTACTGGAAAGACTACAAAGCCCGCCTCCCCAAGCCGCCCGTACAGAGCAGCGGATCACCTGCGAAGCGAGGCCGAGGTCGCGGCGTACATTGAAGCCATGCTAGAGGACGTTGACGCACGCGCGGTACCCGTTGCACTGCGCACCGTGGTGGACGCCGTGGGAGGCATGGCCGCACTAGCCGACAAGACCGGGCTCTCCCGCGAGACGCTGTACAGGACACTTTCCGAGCGGGGCAATCCTCGGCTCGATACCCTCGCGGTGATCTTGGCGGCTTTTGGATTGCGCCTGACGGTCCAGCCGGCGCAGAAATCTCGTTTGCGCCGTAGCGAGCAACGCCCCGCACTGGCGTGATCGTCGATACGGACGGAGGGCTTCGTAAGCGGTGTGACTATTGAGTTTCGACGGAACGGTTGTTTGAGTTTCGCTGCATTTAGGGCGATATGCAGGATAGCCTCCGGCTTACTTTTGGGCCACATTGTGGCCCATGGCAGGCGGTATCTACCCCGCGCGAGCGACCGTCCCGCTTTACAATATGTGATCGATCTGACTACTCAACGCGAGCGAAGAACACACCTCAGAACGATAAATAGTTGATCCCTATCCACGCTCAAATAAATCGTCGATATCGTCGAATCTCTCCAGCGAGTTCCCGACATTACTGAATGAATAGCTCTCCTGCGTGGCGCTGCCTGTGTACCGGTCGTCGAGAGCTTCGCGTGCATCAAATTTAGAAGTTGCCGACTCTACGTCCGCATTTGTAAATTGCAGGGCCGAAAACTCCTTCAGTTTTTCCTCGACAGCGCTTTCGACGGCTCGTTCTGCGGATAGATACTCCTCAAACCCAACGCTAGCTAAAATGTCGTTGTCGCCGACATAGTAGGGCAAGCTATCCGCCATCCACTCGACTGCACAATCACGCAGCGCATCGTGTGCGTCGGTCCACTGAGGATCTGCCTGATCCAAATCGCCTAACAAGTTGGCTAACGAACGAACCTCCTCTTCGTCTCGGTTAGTTTTGCTTGCGGCGACAATGAAATCAAAGATTGCGTTCTCCGAAACTATGTTTTGGCCGATAGACCATTGGTAAACGTATGAGATCGTTGAGCAATCGGATGGCAGGTCGTCTAGCACGAGTGCCTGTATAGCGGTTTTGACTAGGCGTTTCCGCTTATGATCGATTTCGACGAAAGGAATGTTTAAGATAATAATCTCTGCAATGTAATCGACAGTGAAGCCTTTGAATGCCCCCTCACACATATCCGCAAGCAAATCATTTGTGATCGAGGAATATGAATGTTTTGATATCACTTCATCCCTTACTTGCGATTGGAGCGTTTTCAGTGGAGGAAGTGATCGCAAGCTTTTGATCGCGAAGAAAAGGGCGGTTGCATCCGACGCAAAACGCCGAAGAACATAGTCTCCGATAGATGGGTTAAAAAGATCAATTAACGGTGTCCCGCCGTCCCTGATTCTCCTTGAAATGAATGAGCCCGTAAGCTGTTTTACCGTGCCGAGGAAATCCAGGCCACCCATCAAGTGCTGAGTAGCAGCTGAGGAGGCGAATCGCGCAAAGGCCATCCCGAGCGATTCTTCGGATATTTCCCTCCCATGTGTGGCAACCAGCAGGACGAGAATGCGACCGTTCGGCTCAAGTTGCCACGAAAAAGGGTTCTCCCATACTTCGGCTGGATTGTCCAAATGTTGCTCAATACAGCCCCAATACTTATCGGGCGCGCACTCTTTCAGGCGATCGTGATTGGTTATGAACTGGATGAGGCGCGGGTTGTAATTAGCGTGCCCGACGATATCTCGGTAACGTTTGTGCTTATAAATTTCCTCCACATATTCAGGGGGCAGAACGGAGAACCATATGTGGTTGTACAAAATTCGCGCCCGATCCATTTGTGTAAGTGATTTGATCGTCAGGATGTATTCATTGTTTTCGATGTTTTCGTGTCGATAGTAATCCATCACGAATTTTCCTCGATTCAATATCGTACTTCGCGATGTCAGAATGAACCGCTTGTTGCTCTTGGCTTTTGAAACGCGGTTTATAAAATTGACGATCTGCGATCCGGTTGTACCTCGAAACGCCTCCAGGTAATTGCGCCCAAGAAAATCATCAAAATAAAAGATTTGCTTGTCGTCGGCTCGAAAGACGGCTTCGGCTCCCGAAACGTCATCCGCAATTTTGTATAATGTAAACCCACTCGCGATGTATTCAAGACACAGTTGTTCCGCGAGTGTGGTTTTGCCGATTCCAGGCTCGCCCGAAAGGATTACAACGCCGTTCGCTTCGGCGATCTGCACTGCTGCGAGATGACTGTTTGTTCTGACGTAGGTGCGCGCGGCAGCCAACATCGCCTCCACAGCGTAAAGGCTACGTCCAAGAATGGCGTAATTTAATATTGACGTTAGGACTTCGGCGTTCTTGAGCCAAAGCTTTGTATGTCGTTTCAATACATGAGGGCGGGTGCTTAGAAGTTGATTCAGGTCCTCGCGACCGTAAATATCGTCCTCGCGTTTGATGAAGGGCCCGAATGCCTTTCTTAAGGCCTGTTTATCAAGCCTGGAAAGCTGTTTTGATATGGCCAGAATGTACGATTGGGGCTTGAGCTTCGATACCTTTTGGGTTTCTTTTTTCTCCAGTGTGGACAGGAGTTGCTCGATTGGTGTGCCAGGCCAGTGCTTGCACTGCAGGACGACTTCCTTGCGATCTTCGGCGAAATAACGCCCATCCACGCCTCCGTCTTTTCCGGGCTTGAAGCGCTCGAATCGATGCCCACGCTCATCACCAATCAAATCAGTGCAGAGAATTTCAAACTCTTTGTCATTGAGTTCAGCGAAATCGTAGTCCGACATCCGAATGTCCTCCGACTCTCTGGCCACCCTACCTCTCCGTCTGCATGCGTGCACATTATTTTCAATTTGATGCGTGGTTAGGATATTGGGCGACCACGACTATATATAAGGGCAGGTGATCGTAACTTGTAGCTATTCACCACCGCGTGGGCGAGCAGCCCCGGCCATCCGGATGGCCGCGCCGGGAATGTAGCGCAGCGACCGCAAGATAAAAGGCGCCTCGGCATTGCGTCAATAGCGTTGCAGATTGTAGGAGCTAAAAAATTGTCTTGGAGACCTTGTTCACGCCCTCAATGAGATCGCCGATCTGTACTGACGTTGGCTCGGGCGTTCTGCCGTGATCGCATTGATTTCTGATATCGCCTAGAAACTGGTTGAACCGCCAAGCTCCGATATCAATGGCGTTGGCGTTTTTCAGCGCATCGTTAAAATCCGAAATTGTCGGATGCTTCTTGGAAGAAGTAAGTCCGTGGTTGGTGCAAACCTGCGCTAAATGTTTCTCTAGAACTACTCCCGCGACCGCGCCCGCGGCACGGAGAAAATTGTGAGATGCGAGTTCTCGTGCGGCGTCTAGCTCTGAGTCCAACAGATCGGCCTGCATAAGCTGCTTGATGTCGAATAGAGAACTCTTAAAACGAGCTTGCGCTGCTTCGACAATAGCCTTTTGCTGATCGAAATGGGGAATGGCTGCTTCTCGATCAACTATTGTCTGACCGTGGCTGGACGCGCTCAATCCTTGCAGGAAGTCTTCGATACGATAGCTTTCAGCCGTAAGGGCTTTGCGAGATTTGGGCTTTTCGTAATGCCGCACAAAGTCGTTAAGTCGGTCGGGCAAGATCTGACTATTGAGTCTTGCATAAATAAGTGACATATTCAGAACAAATCAACTTGTTTCCAGAATGCCTGCACAAGGGTCGGCCGGCGCTGCATCGATCGCAGGTTGCTGCG